>NZ_SAYU02000040.1 GCF_004025965.2 Phycicoccus flavus
GTCGGTCGCAGGATGGTGCCGTGCCCGAGGGCGACAGCGTGTACCGGCTCGCGCGCCGGCTGGACCGGCAGCTCACCGGGCACGTCGTCGTGCGCTCGCAGCTGCGCCACCCACGGCTCGCCACGGCCGACCTCGCGGGCCGGGAGGTGCTCGACCACGAGACCCACGGCAAGCACCTCCTCACCCGGTTCGGCCCTCTCGGGGACGAGGACGGCTCCGACGCCGGGCTCACCCTCCACAGCCACCTGCGGATGGACGGCGAGTGGTCCGTCACCCGGCCCGGCCGCCGCCTCCCCGGCCGGATCATGCACGAGGTCCGGCTCGTCCTCGGCCTCGACGACGACCGGACGGTGTGGGGGCTGCGCCTGCACGACCTCGACCTCGTCCGCACCCCGGACGAGGGGCGGCTGCTGGCCCACCTCGGCCCCGACCCGCTACGCGCGGACTGGGACGCGGTCGAGGCGGTACGCCGCCTGGCCGCCGACCCGGACCTGCCGGTCGTCAGCGCCCTGCTCGACCAGCGCCGCGTCGCCGGGCTCGGCAACCTCTGGGCGAACGAGCTGGCGTTCCTCGCCGGCGTGAGCCCCTGGACGCGGGTCGGCGACGTCGACCTGGCCGCGCTCGTCGAACGGGCCGCGACGATGCTGCACCGCTCGGCCACCGTCCCGTGCGCCTACCAGGTGACCACCGGGTCCTCCCGCCGCGGCAGCGAGCACTGGGTCACGGGCCGGGTGCGTCAGGGCTGCCTGCGCTGCGGCGGACCGGTCCGGGTGGCCGCCGAGATCCCCGGCGACGCCGCGAACCGGCGCACCTGGTGGTGCCCCCACTGCCAGCCGGGACCGGGTCCGGAGGCCCGACGCCGGTGAGTCCACGACGCCTCGGCGCGCTCACTCGTCCTGTGCGGGCATCTCGTAGGTGACGAGCGAGGTCGCGGACGCGACCCGGTCGTAGGTCGCCCGCGCGCGCAGGTTGTCCTCCGAGGTGATCCAGCGGACCGCGCCCCAGCCCTCGTCGGTGGCGACCTGACGGACCCCGTGGAGCAGCGCCGTGGCCGCTCCGCCTCCGCGGGCCGCGGGGTCGACGAACAGGTCGTCGAGGAAGCAGCCGGTGCCCGCCAGCAGCGGGCGCGGGTAGGGCCGCAGATGGGCCAGCCCCGCGGCGGGAGCCGACCCGTCGCGCACGAGCAGCCCCCGGAGTACGTGAACGGGGTCGTGCAGCCACGACCAGACGAGGTCCAGGTGCGCGCCCGTGACCGGACGGCCGTAGAACTGCAGGTAGCCGGCGTACAGCTGCCGCCACCGGCTCTCGTCCTCGGCTCCCGGCGGGCCGACCTGCCACGCGGTCATCCCCGCACGCTAGCCGCGGGGGTCCTGGGCCGACGGCCGCGGTGCGGGAACAACGCCCGCGCCCCACAGGTTGAGCCTGGTGAACGCAAGTTTGGTCCCGCGGATTTGCGCAAGGTCGTCCGCTCGATCTACCTTGAGCCCAGACCACTCAACTCCTCACCATCAGCACAGCAAGGAGCACCCCCATGGCCCGTGCAGTCGGTATCGACCTCGGAACCACCAACAGCGCGGTCGCCGTCCTCGAGGGCGGCGAGCCGACGATCATCGCGAACGCCGAGGGCGGGCGAACCACCCCGTCGGTCGTCGCCTTCTCCAAGGGCGGTGAGGTCCTCGTCGGCGAGATCGCCAAGCGTCAGGCCGTCACCAACGCCGACCGCACCATCCGCTCGGTCAAGCGCCACATGGGCACCGACTGGGCGACCTCGGACATCGACGGCAAGACCTACAGCCCGCAGGAGATCAGCGCCCGCATCCTCCAGAAGCTCAAGCGGGACGCGGAGTCCTACCTCGGCGAGGACATCACCGACGCCGTCATCACCGTCCCCGCCTACTTCGACGACGCCGAGCGCCAGGCCACGAAGGAGGCCGGCGAGATCGCGGGCCTCAACGTCCTGCGCATCGTCAACGAGCCCACCGCCGCGGCACTCGCCTACGGCCTGGAGAAGGGCAAGGAGGACGAGCAGATCCTCGTCTTCGACCTCGGTGGCGGCACCTTCGACGTCTCGCTCCTCGAGGTCGGCAAGGACCCCGAGGACGGGTTCTCCACCATCCAGGTCCGCGCCACCTCCGGTGACAACCAGCTCGGCGGCGACGACTGGGACGACCGCATCGTCCAGCACCTCCTGACGACCGTGAAGAACAACAGCGGCGTCGACCTGGCCAAGGACAAGATCGCGATGCAGCGCCTCAAGGACGCCGCGGAGCAGGCGAAGAAGGAGCTGTCGTCGGCGAGCTCGACGAACATCTCCCTCCAGTACCTCTCGATGTCCGAGAACGGCCCGATCCACCTGGACGAGAACCTCACCCGGGCGCAGTTCGAGCAGATGACCAAGGACCTGCTGGACCGCACCCGTCAGCCGTTCGAGAACGTCATCAAGGACGCGGGCGTCTCGGTCGACCAGATCGACCACGTCGTGCTCGTCGGCGGCTCCACCCGGATGCCGGCCGTCAGCGCGCTCGTCAAGGAGATGACCGGCGGCAAGGAGCCCAACAAGGGCGTCAACCCGGACGAGGTCGTCGCGCTCGGCGCCTCGCTCCAGGCCGGTGTCCTCAAGGGCGAGCGCAAGGACGTCCTCCTCATCGACGTCACGCCGCTCTCGCTCGGCATCGAGACCAAGGGCGGGCTCTTCACCAAGCTCATCGAGCGCAACACGGCCATCCCGACCAAGCGCAGCGAGGTCTTCTCCACCGCCGAGGACAACCAGCCCTCGGTCCTCATCCAGGTCTTCCAGGGTGAGCGCGAGATCGCCCAGCAGAACAAGGCGCTCGGCACCTTCGAGCTCTCCGGCATCGCCCCGGCCCCCCGTGGCGTCCCGCAGGTCGAGGTGACGTTCGACATCGACGCCAACGGCATCGTCAACGTCTCCGCCAAGGACCGCGGCACCGGCAAGGAGCAGAAGATCACCATCTCCGGCGGGTCCGCCCTGTCCAAGGAGGAGATCGAGCGGATGGTCAAGGACGCCGAGGCGCACGCCGAGGAGGACGCGAAGCGCCGCTCGGAGACCGAGGCCCGCAACATGGGCGAGTCCCTCGTCTTCAGCACGGAGAAGTTCCTCTCCGAGTCCGGCGACAAGGTGTCCGACGAGCACCGCAAGCCCGTCGACGAGGCGCTGGCCGCGCTCAAGGAGGCCATCAAGCCCGACAGCGGCGCCTCCACCGAGGACATCCAGGCCAAGATCGACGCCCTCAACACCTCCTCGCAGGAGATGGGCGCGGCCGTGTACGCCGCGGCCGCCGAGCAGGGCGAATCCGGCGACGTCCCGGGCGGCGAGGCCGGTGACGGCACCACGCAGCCCGGGAGCGGCTCCGACGACGACGTCGTCGACGCCGAGGTCGTCGAGGACGACGAGGACCCGAAGGAGACGAAGTGACCGACGAGTCGAGGGACGACCCGGTGGACACCGGGACGGCCGACGACCAGCCGGTCCGCGCCGAGGAGGCGGCCCCGGAGCAGTCCGGGGCCGCCCCCGGCCCGGGGTCGGAGGGCGAGGGCGTCACCGGTGGCGAGGCCGCCGGTGACGGCGCCGCCCCGCCGCCCGCCGCCGAGGACGACGCCGTGGTGGAGGGCGAGCCCGACACCGGGGCCGACACCGACGCCGAGGTTCCGGATGCCGGGGCCTCCGCCGACGCGGTGCTCGCGGCCGAGCGGCTCGCCGACCTCCAGCGGCTGCAGGCCGAGTACGTCAACTACAAGCGCCGGGTCGACCGGGACCGGGCGGCGGTGCAGGAGCGCGCCGTCCGCGACGTCCTGGAGTCCCTGCTCGGGGTGCTCGACGACATCCACGCCGCGCGCGAGCACGGCGACCTCGAGGGCGGTCCCTTCGAGCGGATCGCCGACAAGCTCGAGGGCACGCTCGGCCGGTACGGCCTGACCCGCTTCGGCGGCAAGGGCGAGCCGTTCGACCCGCAGCAGCACGAGGCGCTCATGCACGCCCCGTGGCCCGCGGACGACGACGAGCTGCCCGCCGACGCCTCGGCGACGACCGTCGTCACCGTCCTGCAGCCGGGCTACCGTGCCGGTGAGCAGGTGCTGCGGCCGGCGCGCGTCGCGGTCGCCGACCCCGCCTGACCCACCCCCGCGACGGAGAGGAGACGCCGATGGCCAGCCAGGACTGGTTCCAGAAGGACTTCTACGCCATCCTCGGCGTCCCGAAGGACGCCGACGCCACGACCATCAAGAAGGCCTACCGCAGGCTCGCGAAGCAGTACCACCCGGACCGCAACGCCGGGGACGCCGCCGCCGAGCAGCGGTTCAAGGACGTCGGTGAGGCGAACGCGGTGCTGTCGGACCCCACGCAGCGGCAGGAGTACGACGCCGTGCGCTCGATGGCCGGGGGTGGCGCCCGCTTCCGGGCCGGGGCCGGCGGCGGGGGCGGTGGTACCGGCGGCTTCGAGGACATCTTCAGTGCGTTCGGCGGCGCCGGTGGTGGCGGCACCCGGGTGCGCTTCCAGCAGCCCGGGTCCGGCCACGCCGGCGGGCAGGAGGACATCAACGACCTCCTGGCGCAGATGTTCGGCGGCGCGGCCGCCGGCGGCCGCGGCGGTGACCCGTTCGGCGGGGCCGGCTACGGCGCGCCGCGCGGTCCGCGTCCCGGCGCCGACGTGCAGGCCCGCACGACGCTGCCCTTCCGCGACGCCGTCGAGGGCTCGACCGTCACCCTCACCACCGCCGACGGCGGCCGGGTCACCGCGAAGATCCCCGCCGGAGTCCGCGACGGCCAGAGGATCCGGCTGCGCGGCAAGGGCCGGGAGGGCGACCCCGGCGCCGCGAGGGGCGACCTCATCCTCACCGTGAGCGTCGACCGGCACCCCGTCTTCGGGCGCTCCGGGGACGACCTCACGCTCGACCTGCCCGTGACGTTCGCCGAGGCCGCCCTCGGCGCCACCGTCCGCGTCCCGACCCTCGACGGGTCCAGCGTGCGGGTCAAGGTCTCCCCCGGCACCCCGAGCGGCCGGGTGCTGCGGGTCAGGGGTCGTGGCGTCCCGGCCGGCGGCGGCGCCGGCGACCTGCTGGCCAAGGTGCAGGTGCTCGTCCCGCAGCGCCTCACCGACGAGGCGCGACAGGCCGTCGAGACCCTGCGTGACGCCGACGGCGACAGCGACCCCCGTGCCGGCCTGTTCGAGCAGGCCGGCACCTGACCGGAGGTTCCCCGATGGCGAGACTCGACCTCTCCGCGTTCGCGCCCAACGACGACACCCCGGTGTTCGTCATCTCCGTCGCGGCCGAGCTCGCCGGCATGCACGCCCAGACCCTGCGCCAGTACGACCGGCTCGGCCTCGTCATCCCCTCGCGCACCAAGGGCGGTGGCCGGCGCTACTCCCAGCGCGACGTCGCCCTGCTCCGCGAGGTCCAGCGCCTGTCGCAGGAGGAGGGCGTCTCCCTCTCCGGCATCGCCCGCATCCTCGAGCTCGAGAACCGGGTCGACGCCCTCCGCGCCCGGGTCACCGAGCTGTCCGCGCAGGTCGAGGCGCTGCAGGCCGGCTCCGGCCGCACCACCCGGGTGTTCTCGGTGAGCCCCACCGGTGACGTGTACGCCTCCCGGCTCGGCGAGCGGCCGCGCACCACCCGCAGCCAGGCGCTCGTCGTGTGGAGCCCCCACCGCCGCTGATCCCGCCCGGCGCCCGGGACCGGCTGGTAGACAGGCCCCATGCCCCCCGCGAAGCGTGCTGCCCGGAAGACGTCCACCGGCTCGACGGCGAAGGCCGCGCCCGGGTCGTCGGCGTCGGGGTCCGGCGGGGACGGGACGTCGGGGACCCGCAAGCAGGCGACCTCGACCGCGCGGTCGCGCTCCGGCACGACGAAGACCTCCGGCGCGAAGAAGACCGCCGGGACGAAGAAGACCGCCTCCCGCACGCAGAGGACGTCGGCGGCCTCCCGCGGCACGACGGCGCGCACCGGACCCAAGGCGACGACCAAGAAGAGCAGCCCCGCGGCGCCGAACAAGTCGGCCCCGCGTCGGAAGGGGTCGTCCGGGCCGTCCACCTCGGGTAAGCGGGCCCCCGCGACGTCCCGCGGCACCCGGGACACGGCGATGGGCGACCGGGACGGGGCCTCCCGCCTCGACGCCTTCCGTCGCCTGGCCGAGGCCCGCGCGGGCGGCGACATGGTCCCGCTGCCGCGCAACATCGACGGTCACGACCGCCGCATCCACGTCCGGCAGACGATCCGCGAGGACCACCAGTCGCGCATCGCCTCCGCCTCGGACGACGCGAAGGAGAAGTTCGACAAGCTGTCGGGCTCGCTGTTCTCCTTCTTCCGCGGCACCGCCCTGCTCTTCTACCGGGACATGGCCGGCGAGGACGCGTGGATGCCCACGGTGCTGTGCCTCGGCGACGTCCACCCGGAGAACTTCGGCGTCATGCCGAGCGCCGACAACGTCCCGTTCTTCGGCGTCAACGACTTCGACGAGGCCTACTACGCCCCGTTCACCTGGGACCTGAAGCGCGGCGCCGTCGGGTTCATCCTCGGCGCCGAGGAGGAGGGCGGCAAGGGTCGCAAGAAGCAGCGCAGGATCGCCGAGATGTTCATCAAGGGCTACGTCGAGGGCATGTCGCGCTTCGCGCGCGACGGCGACGAGACCCACCACCAGCTGCGCATCGACAACGCGCCCAAGATCGTCAAGACGCTGCTGGAGGACTCCCTCAACGCCCGCGCGGAGTGGCTGAAGGAGGACTACCACGACGAGTACGGACGGGGCTTCAGGGCGAGCAAGAAGCTGGTCCCGGAGTCCACCCGCGTCGAGGAGTTCCAGGAGGTCCTGAACCGCTTCGTCGAGGAGAGCGGCATGACCGTCCCGCCGCGTGCCGGCGAGATGAAGGTCAAGGACGTCGCCGCCCGCATCGGGCAAGGCACCGCGTCGCTCGGCCTCACCCGCTACTACGTCCTCGTCGAGGGACCGACGAAGGACGGCAGCGACGACGTCATCATCGAGCTCAAGCAGGCCCGCCGCTCGGCGCTGGACGGCCTCGTGCCGCCGACCGACTTCGGCATCCAGGGGACGGGCGAGCGCATCACCGAGGCCGCCCGGGTGCAGCTGGTCAACGGCGACGTGTTCTTCGGCCACGTCGAGCACGAGGACATGAGCTTCATGACCCGGGAGCGCTCGCCGTACAAGAACGAGATCGACCTCGACGAGCTGTCGACGAAGGCGTGGAGGAAGTACGCGCGGCTGTGCGGGCAGACCCTCGCCCACGCGCACGCGCTGTCCGACGACGCCGGCGAGCGCGACGTCGACATCGAGCCGCTCATCCTCGACGCCATCGGACCGCCCAAGCTGTTCCTCGAGGACATGCTGGCGTTCGCGATGGACGCCGCCGACCGGGTCCGGCGCGACCACGCGCACTTCCGCGCCGACCACGCCCTCGGCGCCTTCGCCTCCGTGGACCGCGTCTTCCGCTGACCCCGGCCGGCTCGACGCCGGCTCCTCGACGGTTCATCGCCGGCGCACAGCCGGAGTCCAGCGGGTTCCCCGGGACCGGGAGCAGCGTCGATATCGACGCCGCCGCCCGACGGCGCCATCCCACCCGGGAGGAGCGCGTCATGACCACCTCCACGATCCCGCGGGCCCCGGTGGCCCGGAGCCACCTGGGCCGGCCCGCCTGGCTCTACGTCATCCGCCGGTCGGTGCACGAGTTCTCGCGGGACCGGTGCACCGACCTGGCGGCCGGGCTGACCTACTACGGGGTCCTTTCCCTGTTCCCGGCCGCGATCGCCCTGGTCTCGGTCGTCGGTCTCGTCGGGCAGGGCCAGGCGGCCGTGCGCACCCTGACCGGCATCCTGCGCGACGTCGGGGCGGGCTCGGTGGCCACGACGGTGCAGCCGGTCCTGATGTCCCTGGCCCAGACCCACCGGGCGGGCACGGCGTTCGGGATCGGGCTGCTGGCCGCCCTGTGGTCGGCCTCCGGCTACGTCGCCTCGTTCGGGCGGGCCATGAACGTCGTCTACGACGTCGGCGAGGGGCGTCCCGCCTGGACGCTGCGCCCGCAGATGCTCCTCGTGACCCTCGCGGCCGTCGCGCTGGTGGCGCTGGTGGCGGTCGGCCTCGTCGTGAGCGGCCCCGTCGCCTCCGCCGTCGGCCGAGCGCTGGGGCTCGGCTCCACCGTCGTGCTGGTGTGGGAGGTCGCGAAGTGGCCGGTCGTCCTGGTCGCCGTGGCCGTGGTCGTCGCGCTGCTCTACTTCGCCACACCGAACGTCCGCCAGCGGTTCCGCTGGGTCAGCACCGGCGCGCTGTTCGCGATCGGCGTCTGGGCACTCGCGTCGGCGGCCTTCGGCGTCTACGTGACCGGGTTCTCGCACTACGACCGGACGTACGGCTCGCTGGCGGGCGTCGTCGTCTTCCTCCTCTGGCTCTGGATCACCAACCTCGCCCTGCTCTTCGGCGCCGAGCTCGACGCCGAGCTGGAGCGGGGCCGCGAGCTCCAGGCCGGCATCCCCGCCGAGGAGACCGTGCAGCTCCCGCTGCGGGACGACCGCGGCATCCGCAAGAGCGAGGCGACCCTCGCCGACGACGTGGGCCGCGGAGCCGTCCTGCGTGGGTCCGCCGGCGCGCGGGAGAGCTGACCCCGGAACACAGCGCGGCGGCCGTGTCGACCCGGCCGCCGCGCTGTCCTGTGTGTGCGTGCGGGCGTGCGAGCCGCGGCCCGGACGCCCTCCGCGGTCAGCGGGCGGGCAGGCGGGTGATCCAGTACGAGGCCGACCCGGGGTCGGCCACCCCGAAGCGGGCGTTGACCGCCCAGAGCCACCCGCCGGCGAGCGTGGCGGTCGAGGGGACGTCGAGCGTCTCGTCCTCGGCCCGGCCCCGCCAGCGCGCGGTCCAGCCGTCGGCGGTCGCGGTGAGACGCAGCACCGAGACCTCGTTCTGGCCGCTGCCGCGCACGACGTAGGCGGTGTTCCCGTCCAGCTCGATGCCGTCACCGCCGGTGATGCCGGGCCCGCCGGAGACCGGGACCGCCGCGGTCACGCCGGTGCCCGGGTCGACGGCCCAGAGCCCGCCGGCGCTGCTGTGGTCGAGCAGCAGCATCCCGTCGGACAGCTCGCGGATGCCGTTGGCGGCGAGGTTGCTGCCGTCGTAGCCCGGCCACTCGCCGGTCAGGGGCAGGTACGTCGGTGCCGCGCCGGTCGGCATCCCGTCGGGGCCGACGGCGATCGCGGTGAGCCGGTCGACGCGCGAGTCGGTGACCCACACCGTGGTGTCCGTGACGACGAGGTCGTTGAGGAACCCGCCGCCGGGCACGACGACGTCGTAGCGGACGGCGCCGGTGCTGCCGTCGACCGCCCAGACGTGCGCCTCGGCGCCGACGTTGCCGGCGGCCCACACGAGGTTCGAGCGCCCGTCCCAGAAGAGACCGCGCAGCTGGCGGCCCTCGGCCCCGGGGAGCAGGAGCATGCTCGTGGCGGCGAGGAGGTCGCCGGTGACGATGCGGCCGTCGGCGAGGGAGCCGACGTAGTAGCGCGTGCCCGGCCCGGAGGTGATGCCCTCCGGCCGGATGCCGTCGGGGAGGGGAACGGTCTCCGGCGCGCGCGGGGCGCGTCGGGCGAGGGCCGACTCGGGGAGGGCGACGGCCCCGACGGCGGCGAGGGCGGCGACGCCCAGGGCGCTGCGGCGGGACGGTCGGAGGTGGGTGGGGCGGCTCGAGGTGCTGTCCATACCCCACGATGCACAGGTCGGGCCGCCCACGGGAACCCCCCGGGCGGTCCGGGCGCGTCCCCGTCGAAGGCCGGGGACCCGGGCCGAGGCGGCGGTCAGGCGGCGAGGCGCGTGCGCTCCCCGGCGCTGCCGCCGAGGACGACGACCGCGGCCACCACCGCCGCGAGGCCGACGGCCACCGACGCGGGCTCGTCGGCGAGGCGGGCCCACCCCACCCAGCCGAGCCCCCACGCGATGGCCAGCGCCACCGACCAGCGGCCGGCGAACCGGCGGTTCAGCCACACCCCGAGCGCCGCGACGCCCGCGAGGACCACGACGGTGACGACGACGGCCGCCGTGCCCCCGTCCAGCGTCACCCCGCTGCCGGCGAGGGCGGCGAAGACGTTCGCGAACGTCGCGACGCACACCCAGCCCAGGTGGAGCCCGAAGGTGCCGTCGACGAGCAGCGACTCCGCGACCCCGTAGGACGGCCGCCGGTGCAGCCGGTCGACGAGGACGAACAGCGTGCCGGCGAGGGCGACGATGACGAGGACGCTGACCCAGACCCAGCCCTGCTGGGTGACGAGCAGCCAGACGGCGTTGAGCACCATCGACGCCGCGGCGAGCCAGCCCGTCGAGCGGTGCCGGGTGTCGGTGGCCTGCTCAGGCAGCCACTGCCACACGGTGTAGCCGAGGAGGCCGAGGTAGATCGGCGTCCAGATCGAGAACGCCGGGCCGCCGGGGGCGATGAGCGTGGCGTCGGCCGCGAGCGAGCCGCCCGCGGACTCCTCGACCCGGGTGCCGATGACCCCGAGGCCGACGAGGGTGCCGACGACGCAGAACACCTCCGCGACCGTCACGGCCACCTGGCGACGTCGGTCGGCGGGCTGGGCGGGGCGCGGGCTCACCCCGTCATTCGACCACGACCGCGCGCCGCCGGGTGCCCGCCCGTGTTCCCGCAGGTCCGGACCGTTCCGGCGCGCCGATCCGCGGCGTATCGTGGCGAGATCGGAGGACGTCGACGACACGCTCGCCCGAGCGGGAGAGAGCCAGGGTGCACGAGGGCGAGGACGCCAGGGTTCCGCGCTTCTACCGGAAGGTCGCGCTCGGCACCGTCGTGCCCGGAGCCGGGCTGTTGAGCTCGCCGTGGCGGGCGCTCGGCGGGGTCCTCGTCGCCGCCTGGGGGGTGAGCATCGTCGTCGTCGCCGTCCGGCTCCTCACCGGCGGCGGCCCGCAGGATGTGCTGCTCCGGCTCGCGGTCGACCCCGGCGCCCTCGAGGCGCTGGCCGTCGTCGTCGGCGTGGCGGCGGTGCTCTGGGTCGGGTCGATCGTGCTCACGGCGGTGCTGGCGTGGGCGCCGCGCGACCGCCGCCACGTCGTCCTCGAGGGCGTCGCGGCCACCGCCGGCTGCCTGCTCGTCGCGCTGCCGGCGATGACGGCCGCCCGCTACCTCGACGTCCAGGCCGGCCTCGTCACCGACGTCTTCGCGTCGGCCTCCACCCCGGGCCCGGTCGAGGAGGTCCCCGGACGGCCGGCGCCGGCGCCCGTCGACGCGCCCTCGCCCGCCGCCGACCCGTGGGCGAAGATCCCACGGGTCAACCTCGTCCTCCTCGGGTCCGACGCCGGACCCGACCGCACCGGTGTGCGCACCGACTCGATGGTCGTCGTGAGCATCGACACCCGCACCGGCGACACCCTGCTCGTCGGGATCCCGCGCAACCTCGAGAACGTCCCCATCCCCGCCTCGGACCCGCTGCACCGGCTCTACCCGAACGGGTACGACTGCGGCGACCAGTGCCTCATGAACGGCATCTGGACCCTCGCCGAGGACCACCCGGACCTCTTCCCCCGCGGGGTGAACCCGGGGCGCACCGCCACCGTCGACGTCCTCGGCGCGGTCACCGGGCTCGACATCTCGCACTCGGTCGTCATCGACCTCGACGGCTTCCAGCAGCTCGTCGACGCGATGGGCGGCGTGGACATCGACGTCACCGAGCGGGTGTGCGTCTCGTGCCACCTCACCCCCAGCGGGCAGTTCGCGTGGACGTCGGACAAGCACGAGTGGATCGACCGCGGGCGGCAGCACCTCGACGGGTTCCACGCCCTCTGGTACGCCCGGTCGCGGGCCACGAGCGACGACTACAGCCGGATGCGCCGGCAGCGGTGCGTCGCCGGGGCCGTCCTGCAGCAGGCCGACCCGGCCCGGCTGCTCGCCCGCTACCCGGCCATCGCCAAGGCCGTACGCGGCAACCTCTCGGTCGACATCCCCACCGACCAGCTGCCCGCCTGGGTCGAGCTCGTCGACCGCATCCAGTCCGGCGGCTCCATCCGCTCGCTGCCGCTGACCGACCAGGTCGTCGACCCGGGCAACCCCAGCTACCGGAAGATCCACCGCCTGGTGCGTGCCGCGCTGCGCCCACCGGCCGCCTCGTCCCCGCGGCCCGACAGCACCGCCAGCCCGGCGCCGTCGCGCACGAAGCGGCCGGCCACGGCGTCGCCGCGGCCCGACTCCGCCCGCGGCCTGTCCCTCTCCGCCACCTGCTGACCCCCTCGGGGGGATCTCCCCAGGGGGGCGCGGGCTCGGCCATACTGCGAGCATGACCGAGCACCTCCTCGTGTTCCCGGACCGCGACGTCGCGGAGCAGGTGGCGGACGAGCTCGCGGAGGAGGGGTTCACCGAGGTCCGCGTCGTCCGCGAGGCGCTGGCGGGCGAGGAGGACGACGAGGACCACGAGTGGGGCGTCTACGTCCGCGAGAAGAACGTCGCCGACGAGACCGGACCCGTCGAGAGCGGACTCGAGGACCGTTTCTCCGCCCTCGTCGCCGAGCACGGCGGCTGGTACGACCCCCACCCCCGCTGACGCCCACCCGCGCCCGACCCACGCCGCGTCCCCACCCGCCGAGGCGGGCCCCGGCGGTGCTCCCTGCGTTGAGTGGAATAGGCTCAACTTTGGTGAGTGTTGCACCAGGTGACCCGTAGACCTCGCACGAGCAGGAGACCTCCGCGATGGAGCTGAAGCCCACGACCAAGGTGGCCGAGGCGCTCGCCCTCGCCCAGCGCGCCGCGCAGGGCGCCGGCCACGCCGAGATCACCCCCGACCACCTCACGAGTGCCGCCGTCCAGCTGGACACCCCGCTGGCCGACGCGCTGCTCGCCGCCGCCGGCACCGGCGCGGCCCACGTGCTGGGCCAGGCCGACGCCCGCCTGCGCGCCCTCCCGACGACCAGCGGCGCCGCGGCCGCCCCCACCTTCGGGCGGTCCGCGCTCGCCGTCCTCCAGCAGGCCGACACGCTCATGCGGGCCAAGGGCGACACCTTCCTCGCCCTGGACCTGTTGCTGCTCGCGCTCGCCGAGACCGGCCACCTCGCCGCCGTCGAGAAGCGCGGCGCCGCCGACCTCGAGGCGAAGGTCACCGAGCTGCGGGCCGGTCGGCAGGTCACCTCCGAGACCCCGGCCGAGTCCGGCGAGGCGCTCGCCCAGTACGGCACCGACCTCACCCAGGCCGCCCGCGACGGCCGCCTCGACCCCGTCATCGGCCGCGACGCCGAGATCCGCCGCGTCGTCCAGGTGCTCTCCCGCCGGACGAAGAACAATCCCGTCCTCATCGGCGACCCCGGCGTCGGCAAGACCGCCGTCGTCGAGGGCCTCGCCCAGCGCATGGTCGACGGCGACGTCCCCGAGTCCCTGCGCGACAAGCGGCTCGTCAGCCTCGACCTCGGCGCCATGGTCGCCGGGGCGAAGTACCGCGGCGAGTTCGAGGAGCGCCTCAAGGCCGTCATCGAGGAGATCCGGGCCAGCGACGGCCGGGTCGTCACCTTCATCGACGAGCTGCACACCGTCGTCGGCGCCGGCGCCACCGGCGACTCCGCGATGGACGCCGGCAACATGCTCAAGCCGCTGCTGGCGCGCGGCGAGCTGCGGCTCGTCGGCGCGACGACGCTCGACGAGTACCGGCGCCACATCGAGAAGGACGCCGCCCTCGAGCGCCGCTTCCAACAGGTCTTCGTCGGCGAGCCGTCCGTCGAGGACACCGTCGCCATCCTGCGCGGCCTCAAGGAGCGCTACGAGGCGCACCACAAGGTCGAGATCGAGGACTCCGCGCTCGTCGCCGCCGCCAGCCTGTCCGACCGCTACATCACCGGACGGCAGCTGCCGGACAAGGCCATCGACCTCGTCGACGAGGCCGCCTCCCGGCTGCGCATGGAGATCGACTCCAGCCCGGTCGAGATCGACGAGCTGCGCCGCGCCGTCGACCGGATGCGCATGGAGGAGCTGCACCTGCAGCAGGAGACCGACGACGCCTCGGTCGAGCGGCTCGCCCGGCTGCGGGCCGACCTCGCCGAGCGCACCGAGGAGCTCGGCGGCCTCACCGCGCGGTGGGACGCCGAGAAGCAGGGCCTCAACCGGGTCGGAGACCTCAAGGCGCGCCTGGACGACCTGCGCACCCGCGCCGACCGCTTCGAGCGCGAGGGCGACCTCGGCAGCGCGTCCGCCGTCCGCTACGGCGAGATGCCGGCGGTGCAGACCGAGCTCGAGGCGGCGCAGGCCGCCGAGAGCGCCGCGTCCGCCGACCTCATGGTCAAGGAGCGGGTGGGCGCCGACGACATCGCCGAGGTCATCTCCGCGTGGACCGGCATCCCCGCCGGCCGGCTGCTCCAGGGCGAGACCGAGAAGCTGCTGTCGATGGAGTCGATCATCGGCTCGCGGCTCATCGGCCAGACCGAGGCCGTGCGGGCCGTCTCCGACGCCGTCCGCCGGGCCCGCGCCGGCATCGCCGACCCCGACCGCCCGACCGGCTCGTTCCTCTTCCTCGGCCCCACCGGCGTCGGCAAGACCGAGCTCGCGAAGTCGCTCGCGGACTTCCTCTTCGACGACGAGCGGGCCATGGTCCGCATCGACATGTCGGAGTACGCCGAGCGGCACGCCGTCGCCCGGCTCATCGGCGCCCCGCCCGGCTACGTCGGGTACGAGGAGGGCGGCCAGCTCACCGAGGCCGTCCGGCGCCGCCCGTACTCCGTCGTCCTGCTCGACGAGGTCGAGAAGGCGCACCCGGAGACGTTCGACATCCTGCTCCAGGTCCTCGACGACGGCCGCCTCACCGACGGGCAGGGCCGCACGGTCGACTTCCGCAACGTCATCCTCGTCATGACCTCCAACCTCGGCTCGCAGTTCCTCGTCGACCCGACGAGCGACGTCGGCGATCGGCGCGAGGCGGTGATGGCGACGGTGCGCCAGGCGTTCAAGCCGGAGTTCCTCAACCGGCTCGACGAGGTCGTCGTCTTCGACCCGCTGGCCATGGACGAGCTGGCCCGGATCGTCGACCTCCAGGTCCACGAGCTCGGGGCGCGGCTGCGCGACCGCCGGGTCGACCTCACCGTCACCGACGACGCCAAGGCGTGGCTCGCGCAGCGCGGCTACGACCCGGCCTTCGGGGCCCGGCCGCTGCGCCGCCTCGTGCAGCGCGAGATCGGCGACCGGCTGGCCACGGCGATCCTCGCGGGCACCGTCCGCGACGGCGACACCGTCACCGTCGGCCTCGACGCCCCCGCCGACACCCTCACCCTCACCTGACCCCGCCGGACATTTCGGGGTCACCCCGAAATGTCACCCGGCTCGGTGGGGGTCGGGCGGTGCCCGAGTGCCCGGATCGTCCGGGGACGGCGGCGCATCGCGGCTACCCTGACCGCCATGCGCCGCCGTCCGATCCTCGCCGGAGGACTGCTCGCCCTCACCCTCCTCGCCACCGGCTGCACGGGCGGGGGCGACCCCGAGCCCGCGCCGCGCAGCGCCGCCGAGCGGCTCGCGGCCGCGCAGAAGGTCCTCACCGACGCCGGCGACGTGACCTTCGAGCTGACGAGCACCGGCGTCCCCGAGACCGAGAACGGGGTGTCGGCCGCGACGGGCGACGGCGTCGTCAGCGCCACCGAGCCGAAGTTCGAGGGCACGATCACCGGCACCGTCCGCGGGGTCGCGGCGACGGTCGACGTCATCGCGGTGGGGGAGGACACCTACCTCAAGCTGTTCACCCCCGACTACCGCGAGTTCGACCTGTCGACCCTCAACGCGCCGAACCCGGCGACCTTCTTCGACCCCGAGGCCGGGCTGCCCGGGCTGCTGCCGCAGACGCAGTCGCCGGCCCTCGGCGGCCAGAAGCGGGCCGGCGGGGACGTGCTCACCGAGATCACCGGCACGCTGCCCGGGAAGCAGGTCTCGGACCTGTTCCACCTCGGCGACGGCACCGAGGACTTCGACGTCACGTACGGCCTCACCGAGGACGACCAGCTGCGCACCGCCGTCATCGCCGGTCCCTTCTTCGGCGACACCGACTCGACGTACACCGCCACCCTCAGCGACTACGGCGTCCCGGTTGAGATCACCCGCCCCTAGGGCCCTCCTCGCCGTCGCGTCGGTGGCGGTGGCCCTGGCCGCCGCCGACACCTACGTCGTCGTCCTCGCGCTCACCGACATGATGCGCGGCGTCGGGGTCGGCATCGACGACCTGCAGCGCGCCACCCCCATCGTCTCCGGCTTCCTCCTCGGGTACGTCGCCGTGCTGCCGCTCGTCGGGCGCCTCTCGGACCTCGTCGACCGGCGCCGGGTGCTGCTCGGCTGCCTCGCCGTCTTCGTCGTCGGCTCGGCGGTGACGGCGCTGGCCGTCGAGCTCGACGTGCTCGTCGCCGGCCGGGTGGTCCAGGGCGTCGGCGGCGGCGGCCTCGTGCCGGCCACCCTCGCGCTCGTCGCCGACCTCTGGCCCGCGGGCCGCCGGGGCGTGCCGCTCGGGGTCGTCGGGGCGGTGCAGGAGCTCGGGTCGGTGCTGGGGCCGGTGCTCGGGGCCGCCGTGCTCGCGGTCGCCGACTGGCGGGCCATCTTCTGGCTCGGCGCGCTGGCCGGGGTGCTGCTCGCCGGCGGGGTCCTCCTCGCCGGAGGCACCGCCGGGCTCCGCCGTCCACGGGCGGTCCCCACCGCGCTGGCCGTCCTCGCCGCCGCGGCCGGCTGGCTCGCGCTCGCGGCCCCGGAGCGGCTCGCGACGAGCGTCACGCTCGGCGTGCCGTTCGTCCCCTTCGGCGAGGCGAGCTCCCGCGTGGCCACGCCGATCGGGGTGCTCGCCCTGGTCCTCGCCGTGGCCGCCCTGACGGCGACGATGCACGGCCGCTGGTCGGTGCTGGGCCGGGCGGACCTGCCGGGCGCCGCGCTGGTCGGCGGCGCGCTCGGCTGCGTCGTCCTCACCTTCGCCGCCGCCCAGCCGGAGACCGAGGTCGTCGGCCCGCTGGGGTACGCTCTGCTCCCGGTCGCCGCGGTCCTCGCGGCGGCCTACCTCGTGCACCACCGCCGGTCGCTCGCGCCGCTCGTCCCCCGCGGCCTCGTCCGGCCGCGGCTGGCGCGGGCGCTCGTGGTGTCGCTGCTCACCGGGGTGGCCCTCGTCGCCGTCGTCGTCGACGTGCCCCTGCTCGCCCGGCTCGTCCTCACGACCGACGAGACCGAGGCCGCGTTCGTCCTCGCCCGCTTCCTCGTCGCCGTCCCGGTCGGGGCGCTGGCCGGGGGCTGGCTGCTGCGCGTCGTCGGCCCGGGGGTCGTCGCGGCGGCCGGCCTGGCCCTCGCCGCCGTCGGGCTGCAGTTCCTCGCCGCCGACCCGACCGCCCGCCCGCTCGACTCCTGGGAGGCGGCGGTCGTCCTCGGCACCGTCGGCCTCGGGCTGGGGCTCGTCGTCGCGCCGGTCAACGACGCCGCCCTCGACGAGTCCGACGAGCGCAGCCACGGCGCGGCCTCGGCGCTCGTCGTCGTCGCCCGGATGGTCGGGATGGTCGTCGGGTTGGCCCTGCTCACCGCCGTCGGCCTGCACCGCTACTTCGAGGCCGTCGCCGCGCTGCCCGACCCCGGGGACCTCGACGCACTGCGGCAGGCGGCCGTCCTCCAGGTGTCCTCGGTGTTCCGGGGAGCCCAGGTGGCGGCGGTGCTCGGCGCCCTGCTGGCCCTGACCCTCGGCCACCGGGGACCGCCGGCGGACCGGCCCGCCCCGGAGCGCACCGCGGTCCGCGGGCTGGCGTAGCGTCACCGGCATGGCCACGACCAGCGACCTCCTCCTCGACGCCCTCGACCGGGTCCGCGAGACCGTGCACGGCCTGCTCGACGACGTGCCCGAGGACCGGCTGGCCACCCCGCCCGCCGACGGCGCGAACACCGTCGCCTGGCTCGTCTGGCACCTGACGCGGGTCCTGGACACCCATGTCGCCGACGCCTTCGACCGCGACGTCGTCTGGACCTCGCAGGGCTGGGCCGAGCGCTTCGACCTGCCCTTCCCGGCCAGCGCCCACGGCTACGGCATGTCCTACGACGACGTCCTCGCCGTGCGCACCTCGGCCGAGAACCTGCGGGGCTACTTCGACGCGACCCACGACCTCGTGGCCGACGCCCTGCGCGACCTCACCGACGCCGACCTGGACCGGGTGGTCGACGAGGAGTGGGACCCGCCGGTGACCCTCGGGGTGCGGCTCGTCAGCGCGCTCAACGACGCGACGCAGCACGTCGGGCAGGCGTCCTACGCCGCCGGCATCCTCACCCGCGACTGACCGCCCCCGCGCGGCCACGGGCGCCGCGCACCCGGCGTCTCGCCCGCGTCGAGGCGCCGCCCCGACGTGGTGTCAGTAGCGGACCTCGAAGGTGGCCGCCGCGGTAGGCTCGTCCGGGGCGACGTCGACCTCCTCGACGGACGCCTCCGGTGAGCCCTCGAGGCACCAGGCCACCATCTCGTCCACGTCGCTCGACGGCCCCTCGACGTGCAGCAGCACGTCGCCGTCGTCGGTGTTGCGCACCCAGCCGCGCAGCTCGAGCCGGACGGCCTCGCGGGCGGCGTACCCGCGGAAGCTCACGCCCTGGACCTCGCCGGACACCTGGACACGCACGGCCTTGGTCATCACCCCAGCATGCCCGGCCCGCGACCCAGCCGCGAGGATCGGGCCATGCCGGAGTTGCCCGAGGTCGAGTCCGCCCGTGCCGTCATCGAGCGGTCCGGCCTGCACCGCACCATCGTCGACGTCGACGACACCGACGCGTGGGAGTGCCGGCCGCACGGCCCGGGCGAGATCCGCGACGCCCTCGTCGGGCACCGGCTGGTGGCGGCGAACCGCCGGGGCAAGTCGATCTGGTGCGAGCTCGGCGGCGACGCGCCCAGTCTCGGCATCCACCTGGGCATGAGCGGGCGCATCCTCGTCGCCGGGCCGGACGGGGAGGACGAGGGCGGCGACTACCAGGGCTCGCGGCGGCAGCGGCGGCGGCCGCGCAAGCCCGAGTGGTACCGGTTCTCGCTGACCTTCGAGGGCGGCGGCATGCTGCGGCTGCTCGACGTGCGCAGGCTCGGCCGGGTCCGCCTCGACCCCGACATCGGTGCCCTCGGCCCGGACGCCGCCGAGATCACCCGGGCCGGGTTCCGCGAGCGGGTCGGCCGGGGCACGGCGCCGGTGAAGGCCCGGCTGCTCGACCAGTCGACGGTCGCCGGGGTCGGCAACCTCCTCGCCGACGAGGTGCTGTGGCAGGCCCGGCTGGACCCGCGTCGGCCGTCGGGCGACCTCACGTCCGAGGAGCTCGACGAGCTGCGCCGCCGGCTGCGCTCCGCCGTCCGGACCGCGATCCGCCAGGGCGGGGTGCACACCCTGGAGATCGTCGGGCACCGGGGCCGCGACGGGCACTGCCCGCGGTGCGGCGCCGAGATGGCCCGCGCCACGGTCGGCGGCCGGACGACGTGGTTCTGCCCCCGCGAGCAGGTCTGACCGGCGGCGCTCAGCCGCCGGGCGGCCCGTCGGCGCGGGCGTCGTCGTGCAGCGAGCGGACCATGGTGCGCAGCAGCCGCAGCGCGCTCGCCCGCTCGCCCTCGTCCAGGCCCGACAGCATCCGCACCTCGACCGCCCGAACCGCCGCGCTGGCCTGCGCGAGCAGGGCGCGGCCGTCGTCGGTCAGGCGGGTGGGCAGGACCTTCCCCACCGGGGCGGCGGCCGGCCGGGTCACCTGCCCCTGGTCCTCGAGCGAGCGCAGGAGGACGTTCATCGACTGCCGGGTGACGAACGCTCCCCGGGCGAGCTCGGAGCCCGAGAGCCCCGGCCGCTGGGCCAGCAGCTCGAGGCACGAGTAGTGCGTGACCGTCATGCCCAGCGGCCGCAGCACCTCCTCCATCGCGGCCCGCAGCGCGCTCGAGGCCTCCTTGAGGAGGTAGCCGACCGACGCGTCGAGGTCGACACCGGGTTGCTCCATGTCAGTAGCCTGACATAGAGTGCGTTGTGTCAACAAACTGACACAGCACAGAAGGAGCAGCACCATGCCCGTCACCGGACCCGACTTCGTCTCCCTCCAGGTGCGCGACCTCGACGCCGCCCAGGCGTTCTACGAGCGCTACCTCGGCCTGCGGCGGACCGACGGACCCCCGCACGCCGTCGTCTTCGCCACGAGCCCCATCGCCTTCGCGCTGCGCGACGTCGTCCCCGGCACCGACCTCGACTCCGGCGACCGCCCCGGCGTCGGCGCCGCGGTCTGGCTGCACGCCACCGACGTCCAGGACATCCACGACGCGCTCGTGGCCGACGGTCACGCCATCGTCTCCGCCCCGGTCGACGGCCCGTTCGGGCGGACCTTCACCTTCGCCGACCCCGACGGCTACCACGTGACGCTGCACGACCGGGCGTGACGCCGCTCAGGCGCGGCGGCGGGCCCGGGGCCCGGTCCCGGCGCCGTCGACGCCGACCGGCACCTCCAGCGGCGGGACCCCGGTGAGCCACTTGCGGTAGTGCACGTGCCCGGACCAGCGGGCGAGCTCGTCCCACAGGGCGGCGTGCGCCGACCACGGCAGGGGCTCGGCGCCCTCGCGCCAGGACGCCCCGAACGACACCCACACCGGCGTCCAGTGCTCGGCGTCGTCCCACGCGCCGCGCTTGGCGACGAGGGTGCGGCGGCGGTACTGCACCGCGGCCCGCGGGCCGTCCACGCAGATGGGCGCGGTGGCCATCGGCCAGACCCGCAGGTCCAGGTGCATGAGCGCGACCTCGAGCTCGCCGAGGACCGCCGGGTCGACGAGCACCGTCGCGACGTTCTCGTGCGGTGGCCTGCTCACCTCGGCACCGTAACCCGCGGCCCCGACGCTCGTCAGCCCCCGGCCGCGAACCGGACCTCAGTCGTCCAGCTGGACGACGACGGGGGCGTGGTCGCTGGCCCCGGTGCCCTTGCGCTCCTCGCGGTCGATGGCGGCGCCCGCCACCCTGTTCGCGAAGGAGCGCGAGCCGAGGACGAAGTCGATGCGCATGCCGCGTCGCTTGGCGAAGGCGAGGCGCTGGTAGTCCCAGTAGGTGTACGTCCCGGGACCCGGGGCGTGCGGCCGCACGACGTCGACGAAGCCGGCCTCGAGGAAGGCGCTGAATGCGGCCCGCTCGCCGGGGCTGACGTGCGACTTGTCGGCGTAGTACTCCATCGACCACACGTCCTCGTCCATCGGCGCGATGTTCCAGTCGCCGCACAGCGCGACCGGCGACCCGTCCGCGGCCCACCCCACCGCCTGCTCCTTGAGCGCCGCCAGCCAGGCGAGCTTGTACTCCATGTGCGGGTCGTCCAGGCCGCGGCCGTTCGGCACGTACACCGACCACAAGCGCACCCCGCCGCACGTGGCGCCGATGGCGCGCGCCTCGGCCGCCACGGGGTCGCCCCAGCCGGGGTCGCCGTCGAAGCCGACCTGCACCTGCTCCAGCCCCACCCGGGAGAGCACCGCGACACCGTTCCACTGGTTCGTGCCGTGGTGGGCGACGTCGTAGCCGAGCGCCCGCAGCCGCTCGTGGGGGAACTGCTCGTCCTTGGCCTTGGTCTCCTGGACGCACAGGACGTCGACGTCGGAGCGCTCCAGCCAGGCCTCGAGCCGGTCGATGCGGGAGCGGATGGAGTTGACGTTCCACGTGGCGATGCGCACGCGCCTCACCCTAACGACGCGCGCCGACGCCGGTCCGGCGTGCCATCCTGCGGGGATGACGGACGGCAGCGGCACGACGGTCCACGAGCTCGACGTCGACACCCGCGGCGCCCGCCTCCACGTGACGCGGCGCGGGTCCGGACCGCCGGTGCTGCTGCTGCACGGCTACCCCCAGACGCACCGGATGTGGGACCGCGTCGCCGCCGGGCTGGCCGACCGCCACGAGGTGCTCGCCCCCGACCTGCGCGGCTACGGCGACAGCGCCGCACCGCCCGGCGACGCGGGTCACGAGACCTACTCCAAGCGCGAGATGGCGGCCGACGTGGCCGAGGTCATGACCGCGCTCGGCCACGACACCTACGCCGTCGTCGGCCACGACCGCGGCGCCCGGGTGGGGCACCGGCTCACCCTGGACCGCCCGGAGGCGGTGACCCGGCTGGCCGTCCTCGACGTCGCCCCGACGCTGCACATGGTCGAGCACACCGACGAGCGCTTCGCGACCGGCTACTACCACTGGTTCTTCCTCGCCCAGGAGGACGGCCTGCCCGAGCGGCTCATCGGCGGCGACCCCGGGTGGTTCCTCCGCGAGACGCTGCGCCGCTGGTCCGCCCCGGGGGCCTCGTTCGAGGAGGACGCCGTCGCCGAGTACGTGCGCTGCTTCACCCCCGAGACCGTCCACGCGAGCTGCGAGGACTACCGGGCCGCGCTCGGCGTCGACCTCGAGCACGACCGCGCCTCCCGCGGGCAGCGTGTGGAGTGCCCGGTCCTCGTGCTCTGGGGCGAGCAGGGCTTCGTCGCCCGCACCTACGACGTGCTCGACGTCTGGCGCGGGTACGCCACCGACGTGCGCGGCCACGCCGTGCCCGGCGGCCACTTCTGCCCCGAGGAGGCGCCCGGTGCGGTGCTCGACGCCCTCGGGGACTTCCTCGCGCCGGACCGCGAGCGGACCGGCGGGGGACCGGCGTGAGCACCGCCCTCGTCACCGGCGCCTCGGCCGGCATCGGCCGCGCCCTCGCGGCCCGGCTGGCCCACGACGGCCACGACCTCGTGCTCGTCGCGCGCGACCGGGCCCGCCTCGAGCGCCTCGCCACTGAGCTCGGGGCGGCGCACGGCGTCGGCATCGAGGTGCTCGTCGCGGACCTCGCCGACCGGGAGCAGACCGAGGAGGTCTGCCGCCGCCTGGCCGACCCCGACCGCCCCGTCGACGTCCTCGTCAACAACGCCGGCTTCGGGATGCACCGGCCGTTCCTCGACAACGACGTCGCCCAGGAGGAGGCGGCGCTGGACGTCATGGTGCGGGCGGTGCTGCTCACCTGCCACGCCGCGGGCCGGGCGATGCGCGAGCGCGGCCACGGCGCCGTCCTCAACGTCAGCTCGGTGGCCGGGTTCATGGCCGGCGGCACCTACTCGGCCGAGAAGTCCTTCGTCACCGTCTTCTCCGAGTCGCTCGCGAGCCAGCTGCACGGCACCGGCGTCACCGTCACGGCCCTGTGCCCCGGCCTCACCCGCACCGAGTTCCACGAGCGGGCCCGGATGTCGGTGCCGGGGCTGCCCGCGGGGCTGTGGCTGGACGCCGACGAGGTGGCGCGCCAGGCCCTCGCCGACCTCGCCGCCGGGCGGGTGCTCTCGGTGCCCGGGCCGCAGTGGAAGGCCGCGAGCCTGGCCCTGCGCGCGCTGCCGCGTCCGCTGACACGCGGCGGGGCGATGCGGCTGCTCGAGCGCCGCCGGCGGCGCGACTGAGGTCCACCCTCGGCGGAGGTATCACTCGTCCCCGGCCCCGCTCCTTCCCCACATGACGACACTCGTGCGCGTCCATCGAGAAGGGGACACCCGCGTGGACTGGCCGTGGAGGTTCCTCGCGCTCATCACCGCGATCCCGCCGCACGCCTGGGCGGCGATCCCGCAGCGCGGGCGGGTGCACGAGCGGCTCGTCGACCGGGTCGGCGAGGTCGTCGCCCACCTGCCGTACCCGATGCCGCACGAGGCGGTCATCGGCGCGCGGCTGCTCCAGGGCCTCGCCGCCGCCACCCGCGGCGCGGGGATCGCCGAGGAGGTCGAGCACTGGTGCGTCGTCGGCTGGCCCAGCCGCTGGCCGGCGCCCTCCCACACCCGCGGGCTGGACGAGGGGCTGCTCTTCGCCGGGGCGGCCCTCGCCGCCGCCCGGATCGCCGAGTCCTCGGAGCACCGCGAGGTCCGCGAGGAGTTCGCCCGGGTCGCCGAGCGCCTGGCCGTCCGCGCCGTCCGGTCCTGACCCCGGCCCGGGGCCGCTGCGCGGCGTCCCGGCCGGGACGGGTGAGAGCGCCGAGCGCCGTGCGCTCTACGGTGGGACCCGTGACCGACATCTCCGCCGACCGCTCCCGGCTCCTCACGATCATCCGCGACCAGGCCGTCGTCCACGGCCGCGTGACCCTGTCCTCGGGGAAGGAGGCCGACTACTACGTCGACCTCCGCCGGGTCACCCTCGACGGCGAGGCGAGCCCGCTCGTCGGCCGGGTGATGCTCGACCTCGTCGCCGACCTGGACTTCGAGGCCGTCGGCGGCCTGACCCTCGGCGCCGACCCCGTCGCGACCGCGATGCTCCACGCCCGCGCCGCCGCCGGGGGCCGGCTCGACGCGTTCGTCGTCCGCAAGCAGGGCAAGGCGCACGGCCTCCAGCAGCGGATCGAGGGCCCCTCGGTGCAGGGCCGCCGCGTGCTCGTCGTCGAGGACACCTCGACCACCGGGGCCAGCCCGCTGGACGCCGCCCGCGCGGTCCAGGACGCCGGGGGGACGGTGGTCTCCGTCGCGACCATCGCCGACCGGGACACCGGGGCGGCGCAGGTCTTCGCCGACGCGGGCCTGGAGTACCGCCACGTCTACGGCCTCGCGGACCTCGGCCTGGCCTGACCCCACCGGGCCGGGCGCCTCCTTCTGGCGGTGGGAGGCGCCCGGCCCGCGGACCGGGTCAGTGGACCGGTTCGGCCACCTGCTGCACCTCACCGGACTGCACCCGGTCGAAGTAGCTGGAGATGACGTTCCGGATCTCCGGGGCCATGATGTAGAGCCCCACGAGGTTCGGCAGCGACATGAGGAAGATCATCGAGTCCGAGAAGTTGATGACCGGGCCCAGGGCTGCGGCCGAGCCGATGACGGTGAAGACGAGGAAGACGACCTTGAAGACGTTCTCGGCGAGCCGGCTGTCGCCGAACATGTAGCCCGTCGCCTTCATGCCGTAGTACGACCAGCTGATCATCGTCGAGAACGCGAAGAGCACGACCGCGACCGCGAGCACCGTCGGGAACCACGGCAGCACCGTCTCGAAGGCGTTCGAGGTCAGCGCCACGCCGCCCAGCTCCGAGGCGTCGGGGTTGGTGTACGCGCCCGTGATGACGATGGTCAGCGCCGTCATCGTGCAGATGACGACCGTGTCGATGAACGGCTCGAGCATGGCCACGAAGCCCTCGGTGGCCGGCTCCTCGGTCTTCACGGCGGAGTGCGCGACGGAGGCGGACCCGAGGCCGGCCTCGTTCGAGAACGCCGCGCGCTGGAAGCCGACGATGAGCGCGCCGATCGCGCCACCGGCGACCCCCTCGGGACTGAAGGCGCCGGAGAAGATCGAGCCGATGGCCGTCGGGATCGAGGAGATGTTCCAGACGAGGACGACGATGCAGGCGAGGATGTAGAGCACGGCCATGAACGGGACGATCTTCTCCGTCACCCGGGCGATGCTCTTGATGCCGCCGATGATGACGGCGCCCGCGAGGGCCGCGAACACGAGACCCACGACCCAGGGGACGTCGGCGAGGAAGGAGTCCTCACCGCCGGTGACGGCGACGATCTGCGCGGTGGCCTGGTTGGACTGGAACATGTTCCCGCCGCCGACCGCGCCGCCGATCATGAAGATGGCGAAGAGGACTGCGAGGACCTTGCCGGCCGTGCCGTAGCCGCGGTCGGCGAGGCCGTCGCGCAGGTAGTACATCGGCCCGCCCGAGACGCTGCCGTCGGCGTGCCGGCGCCGGTACTTCACGCCCATCATGCACTCGGCCATCTTCGTGGCCATGCCGAGGAGGCCGGCGAGGATCATCCAGAACGTCGCTCCGGGACCGCCCAGCGAGATCGCGATGGCGACGCCGGCGATGTTGCCGAGGCCGACGGTGCCGGAGACGGCGGTCGCCAGGGCCTGGAAGTGGGTGACCTCACCGGCGTCGTTGGGGTCGGAGTACTTGCCCTTGACGAGGTCGATGGACAGCTTCGGCCCGCGGACCTGCATGAAGCCGAGCCAGACGGTGAAGAACGCGCCGGCCACCACGAGCCAGACGACGATGAGCGGCAGGTCGGCGCCCGCGATGCTCACGGAGTAGAAGACGGTGTTCGTGACGCCTTCGGAGAGGTCGTTGAACCATTCGACGGGATTCATCAGGGCACCACCGTGACGGGGAGATGGGCGTGCTGGACCAGGCGGCTCGCGACCGAGCCGAAGACGGCCTCGCGCAGGCCGCCGTCGCCGGTGCGACCGACGACGATGTGGACCGCGGAGGCGTCGCCGGCGACGTCCACGATCGTGTCCGAGGGCTTGCCGTGCTTGACGAGCTCCTCGTGGGGGACCCCGCCCTTCTCGGCGATGTCCGCCATCGGGTCGAGGATCTGCTCGCGGGCCAGGGCGGTCTCGCGCTCCTTCTCCCCGGCCCGGTGCTCGTTCTCGCTGGGTGTCTGGAAGGAGTAGGGCGACCACGGCACGACGTGGACGAGGACCACCTTCCAGTCGTTGCGCTGCGCTCTCTCGACGGCGAACTCCACCGCGCGGGTGGACGCGTCGCTGTTGTCGACACCGACGACGACTGTCTCCATGATGCGGGCCTTCCGGTCCGGGATCGTGTGGTGGTCGGGGAGCCTAGCGGGGCGCTTGTCAAGGCGCCAGGGCGTGACGCCCTTAGGATTCGTTCAGCCTGACCGAAGGAGGCCCCGTGATCGTCGCGGTCGTCGTGCTCGTCGTCCTCGTCCTCGCCGTCCTCGGGTGGGGGGTCGTGACCTACAACCGGCTGGTCCGGCTGCGCAACCTCGTCGAGGAGGCCTGGCGGCAGATCGACGTCGAGCTCACCCGCCGGCACGACCTCGTCGGCAACCTCGTCGAGACCGTCAAGGGCTACGCGTCGCACGAGCGGACCACCCTCGAGGAGGTCGTCGCGGCGCGCTCCCGGGCCATGTCGCCGGGGCAGTCGCCGGCCGCCCAGGCCGAGAGCGAGACCGTTCTCGGGCAGGCGCTCGGCCGGCTGCTCGCGGTCGTCGAGGCCTACCCGGACCTCAAGGCGAACGAGAGCTTCCTCGCGCTGCAGACCGAGCTCGCCTCGACCGAGGACCGGATCGCCTCGGCGCGGCGCTACTACAACGCGACGGTCCGCGACCTCAACACCACGGTCGAGACCGTCCCCTCGAACCTCGTCGCCGGGATGGCGGGGGTGCGGCGGGCGGAGTACTTCGAGGCGGAGGAGGCCTCCCGCACCGCGCCACGCGTCGACTTCGGCTCCGGGGGCGAGACGACGACCCCTCCGGGGACCTACCGTGGAGCCGAGCCGCCGACCCCACCCGGGGGACCGGCGGAACCGGGGGGCGCCTGACCGGCGTCGCACCGGCCCGACCCCGTGAGGAAGGTTGCCGCCCATGAGCACCGACGACGCCGCGGCCGCAGCACCGGCCCCGCTCGCCCCGCCCCAGGACGTGCTGACCCTCAGCGCCCCCGCCCCGTCCCAGCCGGTGACGACGACCCAGGCCCCGCGGATGGCCCCGGCCGTCCAGGCCGACGCCGTCCCGGCGCTCGACGCCCGGGTCGACACCTTCATGGACGCCCTCACCGCCGCGGCCCCGCGCAGCCCCGAGTTCGCCCAGCAGGCGGAGGTCGTGCGCACGATGGGCGACGCCGACATCCGCAAGGCGGCCGAGACCTCCAACCGGCTCCTCCAGCAGCCGGTCCGGGCGCTGAAGGAGGGCGGCCTGGCCGAGGGGTCGACGGTGGGCCGCACCCTGCTGGAGCTGCGCCGCACCGTCGAGGACCTCGACCCCAGCCAGGTCACCGGCACCCGGCGGATCCTCGGGGTCATCCCGTGGGGGGACAAGGTCGTCGACTACTTCCGGCGCTACCAGAGCGCCCAGAGCCAGCTCGACGGCATCCTGCACAGCCTGCGCAGCGGCCAGGACGAGCTGACCCGTGACAACGTCGCGCTGAACCTCGAGAAGACGAACCTCTGGGCCGCGATGGGGCGCCTGAACCAGTACGTCTACATCGCCGAGCGGCTCGACGAGCGGGTCTCGGCACGGGTGGCCGAGCTGGAGATGTCCGACCCCGACGCCGCCAAGGCGCTCAGCCAGGACGTCCTGTTCTACGTCCGGCAGAAGCACCAGGACCTGCTGACCCAGCTGGCGGTCTCGATCCAGAGCTACCTGGCCATCGACATCGTCATGAAGAACAACGTCGAGCTCATCAAGGGCGTCGACCGGGCGACGACGACGACCGTCGGTGCCCTGCGGACGGCGGTCATCGTCGCGCAGGCCCTCGGCAACCAGAAGCTCGTCCTGGACCAGATCACGGCCCTCAACCGCACGACGTCGGGTCTCATCGAGCGCACCTCGGAGATGATGCGCGACAACTCCGCCGCCATCCAGGAGCAGGCCGCCTCCTCCACCCTCGGGATGGACGAGCTCCAGGCCGCGTTCCGCAACATCTACGCGACGATGGACTCCATCGACGCCTTCAAGCTCCAGGCCCTGGACTCCATGGCGCAGACCATCGGCGTCCTCGAGACCGAGGTCGAGAAGTCCACGCAGTACCTCGCCCGCGTGCAGGCCCAGGACCAGCGGGGCGCGCAGGACCTGGACCTCGGGAACACCCCGGGTCGGTGATCCGGAGTGGGGCTTCGCGAGTGGCTGGCCGCTCGCTCGGGGGACGCGTCGTCGCCGGCGGCGCCGGCGCCGCCGGGTGACGCGGAGATCGTCGGCGCCCTCGACCGGCTGGCGACGATGCTCGACGAGGGGCACGCGCCGGCCCTGGTCCGCGCCCGGGTGACCCGCGTCGACCGTCTCATCCGCGCGATCCTGCCCCGCCTGCCCGACCTCGGGGTCGGCAGCGCCGACGGGTACGCGGTCGTCGCGACGGCCACCGACTACCTGCCGGGCACGGTCGGCGGCTACCTGCGCCTGCCGCGCGCGTGGGCCGACACCCGGCCCATCGAGAACGGTCGCAGCGCGCTGCTCGTCCTCGTCGACCAGCTGGACCTGCTGGCGGCGACGATGGAGCGGATGCTGGACGCCGCGGTGCACGCCGACGCCCAGGCGCTCGTCGCCCACGGCCTCTTCCTCGAGAGCCGGTTCGGCGCGCCGGCGGCCGGCGGGGCGCTGGACCTGCGGGCCCCGGCCACGCCCGGGGCGGCGGGCGGAACCGCGGACCCGGCGCCGGACGTCCCACCGGCCGCCCCCCGCACCGTCCTGGACCTGGAGCCGTGATGACCCTCGACCCGCAGCCGCCGCTCGCCGCGGCCCTGGCGGCGCTGGCCACGGCCGCCGAGCGCGCCGGACTCGACGTCGCCGCCGCGCGTGCGGAGGGCGAGGCGCTGGCGGCCACGGTGGCCGAGGCCGCGCGCGGCGCCTTCGTCGACTGGGCCGCCGCCACCGACCCCCGCCGCGGCGCCGAGGACTTCGCCCGCGCCGCCTCCCGCGGACGCCGCTGGCGGGCCGCGCCCACCCCGCTGCTCAGCGGCCTGGCCGGCACCTCGCGCCCGCTGGCCGAGGCCTACGGCCGGGCCCTGGCCGCCGTCTGCGCGGCCGCCACCGGGCTCGGCGAGCCGACGCCTCGGGTCGTCGGCAACGCCGCCACCGCCACCGGGGCGCAGCTCGCGGCCCTCGGCAAGGCGCCGGCCGGCCCCGTCGAGCGGCCGGGCGGTCTCGACCTCGACGGGCTCGACGACTGGGCCGCCGGCGCCTTCCCCGGGCTGGGAGCCGCGACCGGTCCGGGTCCCGTGCCGACCGGGGACCCCCGTCCGGAGGGGCCGGTGCTGCCGTCCGCCACCACCGCCGCCCACCCCGCCGAGCCGCCGCCGGCCGAGGAGGCCGCGCCGGCCCGCAGCCTCGAGGAGCTGCTCGCCGAGCTCGACGGGCTCATCGGGCTGGCCGAGGTCAAGGCCGAGATCCACCGGCAGGTCGCCGTGCTGCGCATCGAGGGCAAGCGCGAGACCGCCGGGCTGCGCACGCCGTCCCTGACCCGCCACCTCGTCTTCACCGGCAACCCGGGCACCGGCAAGACGACCGTCGCGCGCCTGGTCGCGGGCATCTACCGCGCGCTGGGGCTGCTGTCGTCCGGACAGCTCGTCGAGGTCGACCGCAGCGAGCTCGTCGCCGGCTACGTCGGGCAGACCGCGCTCAAGACCGCCGAGGTCGTCGCGTCCGCCGACGGCGGGGTGCTCTTCGTCGACGAGGCCTACAGCCTGGCCGGCGACCAGTACGGCACCGAGGCCGTCGACACCCTCGTCAAGGAGATGGAGGACCGGCGAGACGACCTCGTCGTCGTCGTGGCCGGCTACCCGCTGCCGATGGCCGTCTTCGTCGCCCAGAACCCGGGGCTGGAGAGCCGCTTCCGCACGACGATCGAGTTCGCCGACTACAGCGACGACGAGCTCGTCGCCATCTTCCGGCTGCTCGCCGGCAACGCCGACTACGACGTGAGCGACGCCGTCGAGCAGCGCTTGCGCACCCTGCTGGCCGCCACCCCCCGCGGCCAGTCCTTCGGCAACGGGCGCTTCGCCCGCAACGTCCTGGAGGGCGCCATCGGCCGGCACGCCTGGCGGCTGCGCGAGGTGGACGAGCCGACCGTCGAGGCGCTGCGGGGGCTGGACCCCGACGACCTCGTCGTCCCCGAGGAGGCCGCACCGTGACGCAGCAGACCGCCCCGGCCCCGACGGCCGGCACGGCGCCGGCCCCACCCGCCCCGCAGGGTCGGCACGCGTCGACGCCGACCGTTCCCCGGGGCGTGGCGCTCCTGGGTCCGCTGACGATGGGGTCCACCCCGGCCGCCCTCGTCCGGCTGCGGGCGCTGTCCGCCGCCGTCGTGCTCCTCGCCACGGCGCTGTCGGCGCTCCTCCTCGTCCTCGGCTGGACCGCCAACCGGGCGGCGGCCGCCGACACCGAACAGCTCATCCGGGCCCAGTCGGTGAAGACCGACCTGCTGCGGGCCGACGCGCTGGCCACCAACGCCTTCCTCGTCGGCGGCCAGGAGAGCCCGGCCTCCCGGGCCGCCTACGACGACGCGCTCACCTCCGTCACCGAGACGATCGCCGCGGCCGCGCGGGCGCAGCCCGCCGACCAGCAGGTGCTGGCCCGGCTCAACGCCGACGTCCTCGACTACGCCTCGACGATGGAGCTGGCCCGGGCCAACAACCGGCAGGGACTGCCGGTGGGCAGCGCCTACCTGCGCGACGCCAGCGGCATGCTGCGCTCGGACCTCCTCCCCCTCACGGACGCCCTCGTCACGGCCAACTCCGACCGGGCCGAGGGTGCGATGGGGGGCCAGCACCCGGTGCTGCTCGTCCTCGTGGCCCTGGTGCCGCTCGCGGTGCTCCTCGTGGTCAACCAGTGGCTCGCGGGGCGGTTCCGCCGCGGCGTCAACGTGGGGCTCGCCGTGGCGGCCCTCGCGGTCGTCGCGGCCACGGTCGCCGCCGTCGCGGTGGCCGGTACCCGGGCCTCCGACAACACGGTGGTCCGCCAGAACTCCTACGCCACCGTCGTCGACGGCGCCGACGCCCGCACCGCCGGCAACGACGCGAAGTCCGACGAGAGCCTGCGGCTCATCGCGCGCGGCTCCGGCCAGTCCTTCGAGGACGCCTGGACCGCCGCCGCGGCCCGGGTCGACACCTCGCTGCAGGCCGCGGGTGACGCCACGGCCCAGGAAGCCTGGCAGCGCTACCGCGAGCGGCACGCCGAGATCGTCGACCTCGACCAGAGAGGGAACTGGGACGAGGCCGTGCGGCTCGCCACCGGCGGGAGGCCCGACAGCGCCACCGCCGCCTTCGCCGAGTTCGACTCGGCCATCGCCACGCTCGTCTCCCAGGCGTCCGGGGACGCCACGGCCGCGCTGCGCGGCGGTACCTGGCAGCTGCTCGGGGCGGCCGTCGTCTGGGTCCTCCTCGGTCTCGCCGCGGCCGCGTCCGCGTGGCGAGGCCTCACCGTCCGGCTCCGGGAGTACGCATGAGAACCCGCCGGCTCACCGCCGTCCTGGTCGCCGTCGCCGCGCTCGTCGCGGGCTGCGGCTACGCCCCGACGCCCCTTCCGGCCCCGCCGACCCCGTCGGCGATGTCCGGCGGCAGCACCGCGGCGCCGAGCCAGGCGCCGCAGTGCGACGACGCCCTGCAGTCCTACGCCCCGCAGGGGGCGGTGCCGGCGCCCGGGAGGATGCCCTCCGGTTCGACGATGAAGACGATCCAGGACCGCGGGCGTCTCGTGGCCGGGGTGTCCGCCGACACCTACCTCTTCGCCTCCCGCAACCCGCTGTCCGGGCGCATCGAGGGCTTCGACATCGACCTCGTCGACGCCGTCGCGGCCGCGATCTTCGGGACCGCGAAGGGGCACGTCCAGCTGCGGGTCATCACCGCGGCGGACCGCCTCCCGCTGCTCGAGTCCGGCGAGGTCGACGTCGTCGTCCGCACGATGACGATCACCTGCGACCGCTGGACCCGGATCGCGTTCTCCGGCGAGTACTACCGCGCAGGCCAGAAGCTGCTCGTCAAGGAGGGCTCCGACGTCACCGGCCTGGCCGACCTGGCCGGGGTGCGGGTCTGCGCGCCCAGCGGAACCTCGAGCCTGAGCACGCTGCGGGCCCGGGCGCCGCAGGCGGTCGCCGTCCCGGCCGCGAACCACACCGGTTGCCTCGCGCTCTTCCAGCAGGGCGAGGTCGACGCCATCACCGGCGACGACACGGTCCTGGCCGGGCTCGCCGCGCAGGACCCCTACGCGACGGTGGTCGGCGACGCCTTCACCGCCGAGCCGTACGGCATCGGCGTCAACGCCGACCGGGTCGACCTCGTCCGCTTCGTCAACGGCGTGCTCGAGACGCGGCGCACCGACGGCAGCTGGACCGCGGACTACGACCGCTGGCTCGCCGACACCCTCGGCCCGGCGCCGAAGCCCCCGGTGCTGCGGTACGGACGGACCCGGTGAGCGGCGCCACCGCCCCCCTCGCTCCCGGGCGCCTCGGGCAGCCGCTGGAGCCGGCCGCGGCACAGACCTACCTCGCGGCGCTGGAGGAGTGGCTGCGGCTGCGGCGGGCCGAGCTGGACGAGATCGACGCCGCGGCGCTCGCCGCGCAGCGGGCCGACGAGCTGACCCACGACCTCACCCTGTCCATGGCGCTGTGGAAGGCGGCGTCCGACCGCCACCAGCTGCTCGTCGCCACCTGGGACGGCGGCCGCGTCGGCGCCACCGAGCGCGACCGGCTGTCGGTGCTCGTCTGGGGCCAGCTGCAGGAGCGCGGCGTCGCGGGCGGTGGGGGACTGGCCCTGTCGCTGCCCGAGGCCTGCCGGCTCTCCGACGCCCTGGCCGGCGAGCTGCGCAGCCGGCTGGCGCTCGACCCCGCCGCCGACGCCCACGCCCGGCGGGTCTCGGACCTGCGGGTCGCCCTGGACCGGCTGCGCGACCAGGTGGCCCTCGAACCGGTGGAGTCCCGTCCCGCTGCGCAGCGCACCCTGGACGCCCTCGTGGAGCGCACCGAGGCCGTCGCCGAGCGGGCCCGTCGCGGCGGGGACGTCGGCGGGCTGCTCGGTCCGCTGGAGAACGACGCCGCGCGCGTCGAGCGCGACCTCATCGTCGGGGGAGCGCAGCGCCGCTCGGCCCGCGAGCAGGTGGCCCGGGCCGCCGAGCAGCTGGCCGGGCTCGAGGCCCGGCAGGGCGCCCTGGCCCAGCTGGCCCGCCAGGCCGTCGGCACGGTCTCGCCCGCCCCGCGGCACGCCGTGCCGGACGTGTCGATGCTCGGCCCCGTCCCGTCGGCCGAGTCCGACCTCACCGCGTACCTGGCCCGGCTCGAGCGGGTCGACGCCGCGATGTCGCTGGCGCAGAGCCGGTACGCCGCGGCCGTCGCCGAGCGCGACGAGCTCGTCTCGCGGCTCGACGGCTACGCCGCCAAGGCGTCGGCGGTCGGCGTCGGCCACCTGCCCGACGTCGTCGGCGCGGAGCGGACGGCCCGCGAGGTCCTGGACCGGCGGCCGGCGCCCATCCCCGTCGCCCACCGGCTCGTCGAGGCGTTCCAGGCCTGGGTCGACTGGTCGGCCACCGAGGGCGCGGCCCGAGCGGACACGGAGGACCCGGCATGAGCACCTGCACCCAGCCCGGCTGCACCGGCAGCGTCGTCGACGGCTACTGCGACGTCTGCGGGATGGCGGCCACCCCCGCGTCCGGGTCGCCCGCACCCGCGGCCTCCGCCGCCCCGAGCGCCGACGGCAGCGCCTGCGCCGTCCCGGGGTGCTCCGGGCACCTCCTCGACGGCTGGTGCGACGTCTGCGGCACCCCGGCGGGCGACGCTGCGGCCGCGAGCGCCCCCGCCGCCTCCCCGGCCGGCGGCGCCGGGGAGACGCCGGCCGGCGTCGACTCGGCCGCGTCCGTCGCCACCTCCTCGAGCCGGCTGGACTCGGCGGCGATCGGGTCGCGGCGGGCGGCCTCCGGCAGCACCGTCACCACCCGCACCCGCACCGGGTCGACGCGCACCCGGGCGGCGCGGCTCGGTGCCGGGCTCACCTCGGTGCCCCCGGCGGCCGCGGTCGACGCCGCCCGGGCCGTCCTCACCGACCCGCAGGTCCCGGAGAACAAGCGGTCCTGCGCGAGCTGCGGCGGCCCCGTGGGCCGGTCCCAGGGTGACCGGCCGGGGCGTCCCGAGGGGTTCTGCCCCGCCTGCGGCGCCCCGTACTCCTTCACCCCGAAGCTGACGCCGGGCGAGCTCGTGGCGAACCAGTACCTCGTCGCCGGCGCCCTGGCCCACGGCGGGCTGGGCTGGATCTACCTGGCCCGGGACCGCAACGTCTCCGACCGGTGGGTCGTCCTCAAGGGGCTGCTGAACTCCGGCGACCCCGACGCCCTGGCCGCCGCCATCGCCGAGCAGCGCTTCCTGGCCCAGGTCGAGCACCCGCTCATCGTCGAGATCTTCAACTTCGTCACCCACGAGGACGCCGGCTACATCGTCATGGAGTTCGTCGGCGGCCGGTCGCTCAAGCAGCTGCTCAAGGAGCGGATGCGGGCGGCCGGCGGCGCGTACGACCCGCTGCCGGTCGACCAGGCGCTCGCCTTCGTCGTCGAGGTCCTGCCCGCGTTCCAGTACCTGCACGACCTCGGCCTCGCCTACTGCGACTTCAAGCCCGACAACCTCGTCCAGGTCGGGGACGCGGTCAAGCTCATCGACCTCGGCGGCGTGCGGCGCATCGACGACGACGACTCCGCGATCTACGGCACGGTCGGCTACCAGGCGCCCGAGGTGCCGCAGGTCGGCACGAGCGTCGCCTCCGACCTCTACACCGTCGGGCGGACCCTCGTCGTCCTCGTCCTGGAGTTCACCGGCTACCAGGGCCGTCACCTGCACTCGCTGCCCGACCCCGTGACCACCCCGGTGTTCCGAGACAACGACTCGCTGTACTGGCTCGTCGCCAAGGCCTGCGCCCCCGACCCCGCGGACCGGTTCGTCTCCGCCGACGAGATGCGCGGCCAGGCGCTCGGGGTGCTGCGCGAGGTCGTCGCCCGGGGCTCGGACGGCACGACGCTGACCTCGGCGTCCTCGGAGTACTTCGCGACCCCGGCGGTCGCCACGTCCCGGCTGGACTGGGACCAGCTGCCCGACCTGCGGCCCGACACCGCCGACCCGCAGCTCGCCTGGCTGCTCAGCCTGGCCCCGGGCGAGCCGGAGGAGCGCCTGCGCGAGCTGGCCGCGGCCCCCGAGGACACCGCCGAGGTGTGGCTGGCCCGGGCCCGGGAGTCGCTGCGGGCCGGGGACGCGACGGGCGTGTCCGCCGCGACGTCGTCGCTGCTCCAGGCCGACCCGTGGGACTGGCGCGCGCTGTGGGTGGGCGGCCTGTCGGCCCTGGCCGCCGGGCGGTGGGACGACGCCCAGGCCGCCTTCAACGCCGTCTACCGCCAGGTGCCGGGCGAGCTCGCCCCCAAGCTGGCGCTCGCGCTGGCCTGCGAGCGCGGTGGCCGGCTCGACCTGGCCGAGACCCTGTACGGGACCTGCGCCGCCACCGACGCCGCCTACGTGGCGCCGGCGGCCTTCGGGATGGCGCGGGTGCGCGCGGCGCGCGGCGACTCGCGCGGGGCGGTGACGGCGCTGGACCTCGTCCCGTCGACGAGCCGTGGGTTCGTCGAGTCCCGCCGGCTGCGGGCCGAGGTCCTCATCGACACCCCGACGGCCGGACTGGCCGCGCTCGACGACGCCATGCGCAGCATCGAGAGCGTGCGGATGCTCGACGCCGAGCGCAACCTGCTGAGTGCGCGCATCCTCGAGCGGGCCCTGGAGGCCGTGACCTCCGGCGGGGGCTCGCCGACGGGGACGGTCGGCAGCCACGCCGCCACCGAGTCCTCGCTGCGCACCGCGGTCGAGGGCCACCTGCGGGCCCTGGCCCGCGACGAGCCCGACGCCGGCCGCCGCGTCGAGCTCGTCGACCGCGCCAACGCCGTCCGCGACTGGAGCCTCACGTGAGCACCGACACCGCCACCGCCTGCCCGACCTGCGGCGCGGCGGTGACCCCCGGCGCCCGGTTCTGCGAGGGCTGCGGCGCCCCGCTGGCCGGCACCGACCCCTCCGCGCCGGTGCCCCGCCACGAGCCGGACGAGGCCGGACCCATCAGCCGGCCGACCAACCGCCAGCGCGTCACCGCCCCCGAGCCCGCCGTCCGGCCCTGCGCCGCGTGCGGCGGCGAGGTGGGCCCGGACCTCTACTGCACGACGTGCGGCACCAAGGCGCCGAGCCCGCGCGACCACTACCGCGAGAGCCCCGCCCCCTGGGTCGCGGGCGTCTGCGACCGCGGGGTGCGGCACACCCGCAACGAGGACGCGATGGCGCTCTTCGCCGACCCGACGCCCGACGGCGGCCGCGCGGTGCTCGTCGTCTGCGACGGCGTCTCGTCCTCCGCCGACTCCGACACGGCCTCCCTGGCCGCCGCCCGGGCCGCCCTCGAGGTGCTCGTCCCGCCGCTGCCGCGTGGCCTCGGCACCGCCGACAGCGAGGACGCCGCCGCCGCGGCCGTCCTCAGCCGCGCCGCGGCGGCCGCCAACGCCGCCGTCATCGCGAACAGCGACCCGAGCTCGGACAACCCGGCGTCGTGCACGTGGGTGGCGGCCGTGCTCGAGGGCGGCACCGTGCGGTACGCCGGGCTCGGGGACTCGCGGGCGTACCTGCTGCCCGACGACGGGCCGGGGGTCCAGCTGACGGTCGACGACTCGCTGGCCCAGGAGCTCGTGGACGCCGGCACCCCGCGGACCGACGCCGAGCGCTCCCCGACGGCGCACACCATCGTCCGGTGGCTCGGGCTCGACGCCCCCGACGTCAGGCCCCGGGTCGGCTCGGCGCGGGTCGAGGGCCCGGGCTGGCTGCTCGTCTGCTCCGACGGGCTCTGGAACTACGCGTCGGAGCCGCAGGCGCTGCGCGCGCAGGTCGACGCCGCCGGCGTCACCGACCCCGAGGGTCTCGCCCTGGCGCTGGTCGAGTGGGCCTGCGCGCAGGGCGGGAGGGACAACGTCACGGTGGCCCTGGCCCGGGTTGGGTCACAATGGGCCGACAGCGAGGTGAGGGAGGACCATGGCTGAGTTCGCAGCCGCCGTCTACCAGAACGAGTTCCTGCCCGTGGGCGGCACCGACGTCAGCGCCATCGTGTCGGTCACGTGCACCGGGGCGGGCACGGCCGGCCAGGGCTCGGGGGGCGACGCCGGCGAGATCATCGTCATCGACACCTCCGGGTCGATGGGCACCACGGCCATGGACGCCGCCCGCCGGGCCGCGCAGGCCGCGCTGGGACAGATCGTCGACGGCACGTACTTCGCGGTCGTCTCCGGCAACGGCGCCGCCTTCCTCGCCTACCCGCACGTGCAGTCCGGGCCGGGCATGGTGCGCATGGACGCCCGCACCCGCGCCGAGGCCGGCCGGGCCGTCGCCGCCCTCACCTCCGGCGGCGGCACCGCCATGGCCACCTGGCTCGACCTCACCGGGGTGCTCTTCCGCTCCGTCCCCGAGGTCGTGCAGCGCCACGCCATCCTCCTCACCGACGGCGCCAACAACGAGGCCACCCACGTGCTCGACGCCGCCGTCCGCCGGGCGGAGGGGCTCTTCCAGTGCGACTGCCGCGGCGTCGGTGTCGACTGGAAGGTCAGCGAGGTCCGCCGGATCGCCCAGCCGCTGCTCGGCACGATCGGCATCATTCCCACGCCGGAGGCGATGGAGGCCGAGTTCGCGGCGATGATGCAGGCCTCGATGTCCCGCGGCGTCCCCGACGCGCAGCTGCGGGTCTGGGCGCCGCTCGGGGCGCAGGTGCTCTTCGTCCGGCAGGTGTCGCCGACCGTCGAGGACCTCACCGCGCGCCGCACGTCGGTCAACGACCTCACCGGCGACTACCCGACCGGCGCCTGGGCCGACGAGTCCCGCGACTACCACGTGAGCGTGCGGCTGGCCGCCAAGGACATCGGCCAGGAGCAGCTGGCCGCCCGCGTCCAGCTCGTCGTCGGGGGCCAGGCCGCGGCGCAGGGCCTGGTCAAGGCGACGTGGTCCGACGACCACTCCCTCACGGCCCGGATCGACCAGCAGGTGGCGCACTACACCGGCCAGGCCGAGCTCGCCGAGGTCATCCAGGAGGGGCTCGCGGCCAAGGCGGTCGGCGACGAGGAGACGGCGACGACGAAGCTCGGCCGCGCGGTGCAGCTCGCCGCGGAGACCGGCAACGAGGAGGCCACCTCGCGGCTGCGCAAGGTCGTCGACATCGACGACGAGGAGACCGGGACGGTGCGCCTCAAGCGGAGCGTCGACAAGGCCGCCGAGATGGAGCTGGACACCGCGTCGACGAAGACCACCCGGGTCCGCCGGTGAGCCGCTGCCCCGCGGGTCACGACAGCCGGGCGGACGACTACTGCGACGTGTGCGGCCTGGCCGTCCCGGCGGCCCCGGCGGACGGGACGGCCGCGGGGCCCGCGGCCGGGGGTGCCCCCGTCGCGGAGGCGCCGGCGGCCGGACCGGGTGGCGCCGGCGGCGTCGCCTGCCCGCACTGCGGAGCCCCCAACGCCCCGGACGCCCTGTTCTGCGAGGCCTGCGGCTACGACCACACGACCGGCGCGATGCCCCGGCGGACGGTGCCGTCGCCCGGCCCCACGCCGGGGTCGGGACCGGCCACGGGGTCGGGACCGGTGGCGAGCCCGGCCCCGTCGCTCCCGGGCGAGTGGGTGGCCGAGCTGTGGGTCGACCCGGCCTGGTACGAGGGGCAGTCCAGCCCCGACCCGCTGCCCTCCCCGGGCCCGCCGGCGGTCGTCCCGCTGCGTAGCACCTCCCTCCTCGTCGGCCGGGCCTCGGCCAGCCGGGGTATCCACCCCGACGTCGACTGCGGCGCCGACGCCGGGGTCAGCCGCCGTCACGCCCAGCTGACCACCGACGGCACCCGCTGGTGGGTCGAGGACCTCGACAGCTCCAACGGCACCTTCGTCGGCGACGCCACGGGCGGGCTGCCGACCACTCCGGTGCCGGTGGGGCGCAAGACCGAGATCGGACCCGACGACCGGGTCTACCTCGGCTCGTGGACCCGCCTCGTCATCCGGGCCGCCGTGCCCGGCGAGCTCGGGGACCGACCGGCCTCGGTCGGCTAGCGCAGGAGCCGGGCCAGGCGCTCGCGGGGACGGCCCAGGCCGCGGGCGCGGCGGCGCATCCCGGCCCACGGGTCGCCCGTGCGGGCCAGCCGCGCTCGGACGCCGTCGAGGTCGAAGCGGTCGGGAGGGGTGCGGGACAGCTCGTCCCACGTGATGGGGGTCGAGACCGGGGCGCCGGGCCGGGCCCGCGGCGCGTACGGGGCGACGATGGTCTGGCCGTAGCCGTTGCGCAGGACGTCGAGGTAGACGAGCTCGCCGCGGTCGGCCTTGCGGGCGGCCGTCGTCAGCAGGTCCGGGTGGCGCCGGGCGAGCAGCCCGGCGAGGTCGGTGGCGAGGGCGCGGACGTCGTCGAACCCCTCGTCGGGGCGCACCGGCGCCGCGACGTGGTAGCCGCGCGACCCCGTCGTCTTGAGGAACGGCACGAGGCCGAGGTCGTCCAGCGCCTCCCCGACGACGCGGGCCGCGCGGCGCACGGCCGCGAGGTCGCTGCCCGAGGGGTCGAGGTCGACGACGAGGAGGTCGGGGTGGTCCAGCTCCGGGCGACGGCTCAGCCAGGTGTGCGGCGTGACGCACGCCTGTTGGGCGAGGTGGACGAGGGTGCGGACGTCGGAGACGACGACCTGGTCCTGCTCGCCGTCCGACGTCGTGACCGTCACCCGGTCGACGTGGTCCGGGAAGTGCGACGGCAGCTTCTTCTCGTAGAACCCGCCCGCCTCGATGCCGTCGGGGAAGCGCTCCATGCTCACCGGCCGGTCACGCAGGTGGGGGAGGGCGGCGTCGGCGACGGCCACCCAGTACCGGGCGAGGTCGGCCTTCGTGACGCCGGCGTCCGGCCACAGCTCCTTGTCGGGGTGGCTGATGTCCACGCCCTCGAGGGTCACGAGGGCCGGCTCGGTCGGGGGGCTCATGCCTCGCCATCATCGTCGGGCGGGGGCCCCACGGGGAGGACGGGACCGTGGAGGTTCCCGAGGCGGGCACGTCGGCGGGGTGCTCGCGGCGCTCGTCGTCCACCGGTCGGTGGACGGCGGATCCACCGGCCGGGCGTCCCGGTCCGCCCCGGCGCCGAGCACGCTGGAGGCATGACAGCAGCCATCCGCGTCCGCGGGCTCCACAAGACCTACGGCGGCCACCGGGCCGTCGACGGACTCGACCTCGACGTCCACCCCGGCGAGGTGTTCTCCCTCCTCGGCCCCAACGGCGCCGGCAAGACGACGACGGTCGAGATCCTCGAGGGGTTCCGCACCCGGGACGGCGGCGAGGTCTCCGTGCTCGGCACCGACCCGCAGGGCGCGCCGCGGTCCTGGCGCGACCGGATCGGCATCGTCCTGCAGACCACCGGCGGCCTGGACCTGCTGACCCCGCGCGAGGTCCTGCGCAGCGCCGCCCGCTGCTACCGCAGCCCCCGCGACGTCGACGACGTCATCGAGGTGACCGGCCTGGCCGAGAAGGCCGACCGGCGCGTCTCGGGGC
>NZ_SAYU02000041.1 GCF_004025965.2 Phycicoccus flavus
AGCAGCCGATGGTCGACGGCGTCGCCCGGGTCGGCGACACGACGGTCGTCACCTCCCGCGGCGCCGGCGCCTGGGGTCCGGCGATCCGGGTGCTCGCGCCGCCCGAGGTGCCGGTCGTCACCCTGCGTCGGTCATGAGCGACGAGGCGTCCGCCACCGGCCGGGAGGCGCGCGGGGAGGGGCTGGTCGTCGGTGCCGACGGGCTGGCCCGGCCGACCTGGGCGGCGACGGACCCGCTGCTGCGCGACTACTACGACACCGAGTGGGGCATGCCGGTCCGCGACGAGCGCGGCGTCTTCGAGCGGCTCTCCCTCGAGGCGTTCCAGTCGGGTCTGTCGTGGGCGACGATCCTGCGCAAGCGGCCCGCGTTCCGGGTCGCCTTCGACGGCTTCGACCCCGACGTCGTCGCGGGCTACGGCGAGGCCGACCTCGCCCGCCTCCTGGCCGACGCCGGCATCGTCCGCAACCGCGCCAAGGTCCTCGCGACCGTCCGCAACGCCGCCGCGACCGTCGCACTGCGCGAGGACCCGGACGGCGACCTCGCCGCCTTCGTGTGGTCCTTCCGGCCCGCCGACACCCCGCGCCCGCGCACCCAGCACGAGGTCCCGACCACCTCGCCGGAGTCTCTGGCGCTCTCGAAGGCGCTCAAGCGCAAGGGCTTCACCTTCGTCGGCCCGACGACGATGTACGCCCTCATGGAGGCGCTCGGCCTCGTCGACACCCACCTGCTGGGCAGCCACCGCCGCGGCAGCAGCGGCGTCTGGCCGTCCTGACGCCCTCCGGCGGGGGCCCTCGGGGGCTCCGCCCGGTGGACCGCTCCCGACCGTGGGCCGGTCCCGCACACGACGACGGGGCCCGGACGTGACGTCCGGACCCCGTGCGGATCGGTGGAGCTGAGGGGATTCGAACCCCTGACCCCCTCCATGCCATGGAGGTGCGCTACCAACTGCGCTACAGCCCCGAGTGGGTGTCCCCCTGAGGGGGCGTCGTGGAGTCTACCCACGCCCCACCCCTCCCCCAAATCGGCCCCGGCCGCCGCGCTCGCCCGCCGCAGGTCGTCCCGGGCCCGCCGGTCGGGAGGGTGCGGGCCGGGTCAGGGCGGCGGCATCGTGGGGTCGGGTGAGCCGTCTCCGGCGGAGGCGTTCCACGTCCGCAGGCGCCATCCCTCGCGTCCCTCGACGAGCTCTCCCCAGTGGCAGTTGCCGAGCCCGCCGAGCACCCGCCAGGCCAGCGGCTGCTCCAGCCCGAGGAGCCAGGCCACGGCCGCCCGACCGGCTCCGCCGTGGGTCGACACGACGAGGCACTCCCCCGCCCGGAGGTCCGCGAGGTGGTCGGTGAGACCCGCGCCCACCCGGGCCACGACGTCGGCCATCGACTCGCCGTCGCCGCCGCGCCGGATGTCCTCCCCGCGCTGCACCGCCGCCCGCTCCTGCGGCCATTCCGCCGCGACCTCCTCGCTCGTCAGCCCCTGCCAGGCGCCGGCGTGAATCTCCCGGAAGCGCGGCTCGTCGGCGATGGGGACGCCGGCCGCCGTCGCCACCGACTGCCCCGTGCGCCGGGCCCGGGTGAGGTCCGAGGTGACGACCCGCGTCGGCCGCAGCGCCGCGACGGCCGGACCGACGGCGGCCGCCTGCGCCTCGCCGCGCTCGCTCAGCGGGCTGTCGAGCTGGCCCTGCCAGATGCCGGCGGCGTTGTGCGTCGTCTCGCCGTGGCGCAGGACGACGACGCGGCGGGGGTCTCGGGCACTCGCCGGGCTCACCGACCGCCCTGCTCGGTGCCGACGACGCCGAGGTCGACCGCGGGGCAGTCCTTCCAGAGGCGCTCGAGCTCGTAGAACTCGCGTTCCTCGTCGTGCTGGACGTGGACGACGACGTCGACGAAGTCGATGAGGACCCAGCGGCCCTCGCGCTGGCCCTCGCGGCGGGCCGGCTTGGCGCCGAGGGCGCGCAGCACGTCCTCGACCTCGTCGACGATGGAGCCCACCTGCCGCTCGGACTCGGCGGAGACGATGACGAACACGTCGGTGAGGGCGAGCTGGTCGGACACGTCGATGCCGGTGATGGTCGTGGCGAGCTTGTCGGCCGCCGCGGTGGCGGCGGCGCGGGCGAGCTCGAGGGCGCGGTCGGTGGCGGTCACGGTGCTCCTCGGTAGAGGCGGTGCTTGGAGATGTACTGGACGACGCCGTCGGGCACGAGGTACCAGACCGGCTCGCCGGCCCGGACCCTGTCCCGGCAGCCGGTGGACGAGATCGCCATGGCCGGGACCTCCTGCAGGGTCACCCGGTCCTTGGGCAGGCCGAGCTCGGAGAGGACGTACCCGGGCCGGGTCACCCCGACGAACCGCGCGAGGTCCCAGAGCTCGTCGGCGTCCTTCCACGACAGGATCTGGGTGAGGGCGTCGGCGCCGGTGATGAAGAACAGCTCGGCGTCCGGACGCTGCCGGCGCAGGTCGCGCAGCGTGTCGACGGTGTACGTCGGGCCGTCCCGGTCGATGTCGACGCGCGAGACGGTGAAGCGCGGGTTGGACGCGGTGGCGACGACGGTCATGAGGTAGCGGTGCTCGGCCGCCGACACCTCGCGGTCGTCCTTCTGCCAGGGCCGCCCGGTGGGGACGAAGACGACCTCGTCGAGGTCGAGCAGGGCCTGGGCCTCGGACGCCGCGACGAGGTGGCCGTGGTGGATGGGGTCGAAGGTCCCACCCATCACCCCGAGCCGCATCCGCGGGCCGCTCAGTGGTGACCCGGGTGCTCGGGCCAGTGCGCCCCGTCGTCCGTGCCCTGCGGGGCCCCGGGGACGGGACCGCCACGACGCGGCGGCGGGGCGTACTTGTGGTGCGTGCCGCGGAAGGACCAGGTGACCCCGAGGAGGAAGGCGAAGGCCAGGATCGCGAGCACGCCGATGAGCAGCGGCGGGATCGGGAGCTCCCGGTGTCCGGCTTCCTCGGCGGCGACCAGCACGGCGAACGTCGTCATGGGGCCCAACCCTACCGTCCCGGTTGTCCACGGATTTCGTCCACAGCCCTGTGCACGACGGGCCGTTTGAGCACCACGGTCTGTGGACGACGCGCCGAGCCGGGTGGCGCCCCTGGAAACTTCCTGCGAACGGCTTGCATGCGGCCACCGACGGCGACTAGAACAGACCCCACGCCCGCTGCGAAGGGTCGGACCGGACGGCGAGAGCATCCGGTACGGCTCGGCCCAGGGGGTGGGTCGATCGGATAACGGGACGAAGTCCCCACCCGGCAACGGGAGGGGCCGCGCGCCCCTCCTCGGGGGTGCGTGCCGCGCGCGACGGTGCGGGTGCCGCGGCCGACGGCCCGAGTCGAAGTCCGTCCTCAGGGGCGGCGCCACCGTCGCGTGGCAGACCTCGTGCGGCTCGCCGCAGGGACCGACCGGCTCGCGCACAGCCGGCGGCCGTGCCGCCGGTGAGGGCCCCCGAATCTCATACTCGGGGGCCCTCCGCCGTGTACAGGCCCTCCACGGCCGATGCTGGGCCCCGCACAGCGGCCCCGCCTACCCTGGAGCCATGTCCGAGGTCGAGCTGAGCGTCGTGGTCCCGATGTTCGACGAGCAGGAGGTCATCCCCCTGTTCGTCGAGCGGCTGCGGCCCCTGGCCGCCGGGTGGGGCTGCACGTACGAGGTCGTCTGCGTCGACGACGGCTCGCGCGACGCCACGCCGGTGCTCCTGCAGCGTCTGCGCCGCGAGTGGCCCGAGCTGCGGGTCGTCCGGCTGCGCGCCAACGCCGGCCACCAGGCGGCCATCTCGGCCGGCCTGGCCCGGGCCCGCGGGCGGTACGTCGTCACCATCGACGCCGACCTCCAGGACCCGCCCGAGACCATCGGCCGGATGCTCGAGGTCGCCCGTGAGGAGGACGTCGACGTCGTCTACGGCGTGCGCTCGGACCGCTCCACCGACTCCGCCTTCAAGCGCGTCACGGCGCGGGCGTTCTACCGCTCGATCCGCGCCCTGTCCGACGTCGACGCCCACGTCGACGCCGGCGACTTCCGGCTCATGTCCCGCGCCACCGTCGACGCCGTCAACGCCCTGCCCGAGCACGACCGGGTGCTGCGGCTCGTCGTCCCCGCGCTCGGCTTCCCCAGCGCCTCGGTCGACTACCGCCGTGAGCCGCGGGCGGCCGGCGAGTCCAAGTACCCCCTGGCCCGGATGCTGCGGCTGTCCGTCGACGGCGTCACGGGCTTCTCCATCGCACCGCTGCGGTTCGCCACGTGGCTGGGGCTGCTCGGCGGCGTCGCGGCCATCGTCGTCCTCGTCTACGCCGTCGTCGCCATGCTCCTCGGCGACACCCTGCCCGGCTGGACGTCCACCGTCGTCATCGTGTCGGCGGTCGGCGCCGTCCAGCTGCTGGCCCTCGGCATCCTCGGGGAGTACGTCGGCCGCACGTACACGGCCCTCCAGGCCCGGCCGACGTACTTCGTCGCCCACGACTCGCTGGTCGACGCCGGCACCGCGCCCACCGTCCCGGCCCGGCCGCACGTCGTCCCGGTGCGCACGGTGCCCGAGGACGGGTCGGACGACGACCTCGCCCCGACCGCGGACGAGCCACCGCCCGCGCGCGGCGCCGGCGGTTTCCGGGCCTAGACCCGCTCCCTCTGCTCGGGCGTCCCGCCTCGGTGGGGTGCTCCGAAACGTTCCGGGCGACGTCGTCGGGGCGGAGGGCCGGCTGCCTCACCGACCGGCCGTCCGACCGCTTGACCCCCCCTCCCCCCCGGAACAGGGGGCGTCGTCGGGGCCGACCTGGCCGTCTCCCTCGAGCGGGCTGGGTCAGGGCGGAGAGCGGGGTGCCTCACCGACCTGCGGTTCCGACGGCTCAGGCGCGGACCTGCCCGTCCCCCTCGACGACCCACTTGGTCGTCGTCAGCTCGGGCAGCGCCATCGGCCCGCGGGCGTGCAGCTTCTGGGTCGAGATGCCGATCTCGGCGCCGAAGCCGAACTCCCCGCCGTCGGTGAACCGGGTGCTCGCGTTGACCATGACCGCCGCGGCGTCGACCTCGGCGGTGAACCGGCGGGCGGCGGCCCGGTCCTCGGTGACGATGGCCTCGGTGTGACCGGACCCGAAGCGCCGGATGTGCGCCAGCGCGGCGTCCAGGTCGTCGACGACGCCCACCGACATCTCCAGCGCGTGGAACTCGGTGGCGAAGTGCTCGTCGGTCGCGAGGTCGTGCGGGACGCCCGCGGCCTCGGCCGACCGCGTGGCGAGCGCGTCGGTGTGGAGGACGACCCCCTCGCCGGACAGCGCGGCCAGCGCCTTGGGCAGGAACTCCTCGGCGACCGCCGCGTGCACGAGCAGCGACTCGGCGGCGTTGCAGACACTCGGTCGGTGGGTCTTGGCGTTGACGGTGATGGCCAGCGCCCGGTCCAGGTCGGCGGCCGCGTCGACGTAGACGTGGCAGTTGCCGACCCCGGTCTCGATGACCGGCACCGTGGAGCCGGTGACGACGGCCTCGATGAGGTCGGCGCCGCCGCGCGGGATGAGCAGGTCGACGAGGCCGCGCGCGGTCATCAGCGCCCGCACGGCTCCGTGCCCGCCTTCGAGCAGGCCGACGGCGCCCTCGGGCAGCCCCGCGTCGGCGAGGGCCTGGCGCAGCACCGTGACAAGGGCGCGGTTGGTGTCGGCGGCGGCGCTGCCCCCGCGCAGCACGACGGCGTTCCCGGACTTCAGGCCGAGCCCGGCGGCGTCGACGGTGACGTTGGGGCGGGCCTCGTAGATCATGCCGACGACGCCCATCGGCACGCGCACCTGCCGGATCTGCAGGCCGTTGGCCAGCGTCGACCCGCGGACGACCTCGCCCACCGGGTCGGGCAGCGCGGCGACGTCGCGCAGGGCCTGAGCCACCGCGGCGACGCGCGGAGGGTCGAGCCGCAAGCGGTCGAGCAGACCGTCGCCCATCCCCTGCTCACGGCCGCGGGCCAGGTCGAGCGCGTTGGCCGCGACGACGTCGTCCGTGGCCGCCACGAGGGCGTCGGCGAGGACGTGCAGGGCGGCGTCCTTCTCGGCGCGCGAGAGCAGCGCGAGCCGGCGTGCGGCGTCGCGGGCCGCGGTGGCGAGCACGCGGACCCGTTCGACGTCGGCGGGGTCGATGGCGGTGTCGCGCTCGGACATGCGACCAGGGTAGGCGCGCCCACCGTCGCCCGTCCCACCCCGCCCGCATGCCAGCCAGACCGACGTCGACCGCTGGCCCCCAACCGCAACGGGCCGACGACACGTCCAGCCCTCACCCGGCGTGTCCTCCGCCTCGTCGGGATCCGCGCGTCCACCGTGTCGTCGGTTCGCGGGCCGTCCGGGGGCAACCGGGCCCCCCACGACGGGAGCAGCCTCGGCCTCACCAGACAACCCGCCTTGGCGCAGGTCGCAGGGTCCCCACGACGGGACGACGACACGTCCAGCGCTGGCCCGGCGTGTTCCCCAGCACGTCGGGGCCCGCGAGTCCACCGTGTCGTCGGTTCGCAGAGCCGTCCGGCAGCAACCGGGCCCCACGTCGGAAGCATCCTCGGCCTCACCACACAACACGCCATGGCGCAGCTCGCAGCGTCCCCACGACAGGGCGACGACACGTCCAGCGCCGGCCCGGCGTGTCTCACAGCACGCCTTGCTTCCGGCAACCACCGTGTCGTCCGCTCGCAAGGTTCCACGACGGGGTGACGACACGTCCAGCGCCGGCCCGGCGTGTTCCCAGGCACGTCGGGGTCCGCGGGTCCACCGTGTCGTCCGCTCGCTCATGCCGGCTGGGAGGATCGCCGGATGACGCCGCCCGCCGACGCCCCGGCCCACGAGTTCGAGCGCAAGTTCCTCGTCACCGACCCCTCGGTGGTGCAGGGTCGCCCCTGGACCGCGATGCGCCAGGGCTACCTGTTCGCCAACTCCGGCTATGCGCTGCGCATCCGCCTCACCGAGACCTCGGACGGCACGGCCGGCGCCGTCCTCACCCTCAAGGGCCCGCGCTCCGGGCTCGGCCGTCCTGAGTCGGAGTGGGAGGTGCCGGTGCAGGACGGCCTCGTCCTGCTGGAACAGGCGTCGGGCACGGTGGAGAAGCGTCGCCACCTGCTCGAGCACGACGGCCTCGTCTGGGAGGTCGACGTCTTCGAGGGTCGCCACGACGGGCTCGTGCTGGCCGAGGTCGAGGCCGACGAGGCCGCCGTCGTCGCGGCGCAGCCCCCACCCTGGGCCGGCGCCGAGGTCACCGACGACGTCCGCTACTACAACTCCTCCCTCGCCGCCGCCGACGGCCCGCCCGGCCCGGCACCCACCGGCCGGGCCTGAGCCCGAGCGTCGTCGCCCACCCGCCGCGCGAGCCCGCGGTGACAGGATGGGACCGTGACGACGATCCTCTCCATCCAGTCCTCCGTGGCCTACGGGCACGTCGGGAACTCGGCGGCCGTCTTCCCGCTCCAGCGCCTCGGGGTCGAGGTGTGGCCGGTGCACACCGTCCACTTCTCCAACCACACCGGGTACGGCGCCTGGCGCGGCCCGCTCATGGCCGCCGACGACGTCCGCGAGGTCGTCACCGGTGTCGAGGAGCGCGACGCCCTCGGCGAGGTCGACGCCGTCCTGTCCGGCTACCAGGGCGGGGAGGAGATCGGCGACGTCATCCTCGACGCCGTCGCCCGCACCAAGGCGGCGAACCCGTCGGCCATCTACGCGTGCGACCCCGTCATGGGCAACGCGAAGTCCGGGTGCTTCGTCCACCCGGCCATCCCCGTGCTGCTGCGCGAGAAGGTCGTTCCACAGGCGGACCTCATCACCCCGAACCAGTTCGAGCTCGGCTACCTCACCGAGACCGAGCCCGGCGACCTCGACTCCACCCTGGCGTCGGTCGAGGCCGCACGCGCCATGGGCCCGTCGACCGTGCTCGTGACGAGCGTCCTGCGCCCCGACCGGCCCGCGGACACCATCGAGATGCTCGCCGTCCACGACGACGGCGCCTGGATCGTCCGGACGCCGCACCTGCCGCTCAAGGCCAACGGGTCCGGCGACGTGACCGCCGCGCTGTTCACGGCGCACCTGCTGGAGACCGGTGACGCCGGGGTGGCCCTGGGCCGCACGGTCTCGTCGGTGTTCGATCTGCTCCAGCGCACCCTGGACTCCGGACGCCGCGAGCTGCAGCTCGTGCAGAGCCAGGACGAGATCGCCAACCCGCGGATGCAGTTCGAGGTCGAGCGCCTCCACTGACCCCCTCCCCCGCCTCGACTTTCCCGCCCCATCCGGGAAGTCCGGGGTTCGCGTACCCGGTCGACCCTTGCGAACCCCGGGGAACCCGGATGGGGCGGGAAAGTCGGGACGGCGGGGTGGTTGGGGCGTCGTGGGGTGGTCGGGGGTGGTGAGGTGGTTGGGGCGTCGTGGGGTGGTTGGGGGTTGTGGGTGGTTGGGGTGGTTGGGGGTCGTGGGGTGGTCTGGGGACGCGAGGTGGTGGGGTTGGGGGGTTGACGTCAGGGGGGTGACGGGCGCTCGAGGAGGCGGTGCGGGGTGGACCAGCAGACCTCGCGCAACCAGGCGTCGTCGAGCCGCGGCTCGCGGTCGCGCAGCCGGGCCAGCGCCTCCAGCTGGTGCGCGTACGGGTAGGGGATGGTGGGAAAGTCCGAGCCGAGCAGCACCTTGGGGCCGAGGTCGGCGAGCCGCGGCAGCAGCACCTCGGGGAACGGCCCGGCGCCGTCGATGGCGGAGAAGAAGGCGGTGAACACCATCGTCGTGTCGAGATGGGTGCGCTCGTACCGCTCGGCGAGCGCGAGGAAGTCCGCGTACTCCGGCGCGCCCATGTGCGCGACGACGGCGGTGAGGCGCGGGTGCCGGTGGAGGACCCGCCGCAGCGGCTCCGGGCCGGTGAAGGCGTTCCCGACGGGGCCGGACCCGACGTGGACGACGACCGGGGTGCCGGCGGCGGCCAGCGCCTCCCACGCGGGGTCGAGCAGCGGGTCGTCGAGCCGGAACTCGCCGACCTGCACGTGCACCTTCCACACCTCGACCCCCGCCGCGACGAGCTCTGGGACGTAGGTCGCGACCTCGGGCTCCGGGTAGAAGGTGGCGCTCCACAGGGCCTCGGGCACGGCGGCGGCGAAGTCGCGGGCCCAGTCGTTGAGGTACCCGGCGACGCCCGGCTTGTGGGCGTAGGGCAGTGCGCCGAAGCGCCGCACCCCGAGCGCGCGCAGGTGCTCGAGCCGGTCGGCGGTGCGCCCGCGGTAGGTGATCGGCCACGGCCGCCCGATCTTCGGGCCCCGGGCGTCGAAGACGTCCCACACCGCACGCTGGATGTTCGGCGGCATGAAGTGGACGTGGACGTCGTAGAGGCCGGGCAGCCCGAGGTCGCGCCAGAAGGCGGGCACGGCGGCGTCCTGCGCGGGCGGGACGAGCGGCGGCAGGGACTCCGGGTCCGGCCCGCGGGGGCTCACAGGACGACGAGGTCGTCGCGGTGGACGACCTCCCGCTCGTAGGCCGGGCCGAGCTCGCGGGCCAGGTCGCGGGTCGTCCGGCCGAGCAGGCGCGGCAGCTCGGACGAGGCGTAGTTGACGAGCCCGCGCGCGATGACCCGGCCGTCGGCGGCGCACACGTCGACTGCGTCCCCGGCGGCGAAGGCCCCGTCGACCGCGGTGATGCCGGCCGGCAGGAGCGACGTGCGCCGCTGGGTGACGGCGGTGACGGCGCCGTCGTCGAGCACGAGGCGACCGCGGGCCGTCGTCGCGTGGGCCAGCCACCGCTTGCGCGAGGCCTTGGTCGCGGCGACCGGCGCGAACACCGTGCCGACGTCCTGTGCCGCCAGCGCGTCGGCGACGTCGGGCAGCCGGGTGAGGAGGGTGGGGATGCCGGCCGCGCCCGCGATGCCGGCGGCCTCCACCTTCGTGACCATGCCACCGCTGCCCACCGACGAGCCGGTGCCGCCGATGGTCACCGCGTCGAGGTCGCCCGCCCCGGCGACGAACGGGACCCGCCGCGAGCCGCCCCGGGACGGCGGTCCGTCGTAGAGGGCGTCGACGTCGGTGAGCAGCACGAGGCCGTCGGCGCCGACGAGGTCGGCGACGAGGGCCGCCAGCCGGTCGTTGTCGCCGAACCGGATCTCCTGCGTGGCCACGGTGTCGTTCTCGTTGACGATGGGCACGATGCCGAGGTCGAGCAGCCGCTCCAGGGTGCGCCGGGCGTTCGTGTAGTGGCTGCGGCGCGTCGTGTCGTTGGCCGTGAGCAGGACCTGCCCGACGGTGAGCCCGTGCCGGCCGAAGGCCGCCTGGTAGGCGGCGACGAGCGCCCCCTGCCCGACCGACGCCGCCGCCTGCTGGGTGGCGAGGTCGCCCGGCCGGCGCTCGAGCCCGAGCGGGCCGATGCCCGCCGCGATGGCGCCGGAGGAGACGAGGACGACCTGCCCCCCGCCGGTGCGCCGCGCGGCCAGCGCGTCGACGAGCGCACCGAGGGCGCCGAGATCCAGGGCGCCGCCGTCGGCGCTGGTGAGCGACGACGAGCCGACCTTGACGACGAGCCGGCGCGCCTGCGCGACCCGCTGCCGCAGCCGGCCGGCGTCGTCGGTCATCACTCGTCCCGGGCGCTCGACCAGTGCCCGGACCGGCGCTCGGCCGCGAGCTCGTCGCGGGCGGCGGTCTGGGCGTCCTTGCGGGCGTGGAACTCCTCGCGCTTCTCGGCCCGGGACTTGCGCCCGGACTCCTCGAGGCGCACGTCGGTGCCGCGGGGGCTGCCGAGCAGCTCGGCGCCGCTGCTCAGCGTCGGCTCCCAGTCGAAGACGACGGCGTCGTCCTCGGGCCCGACGAGCACGGTCGAGCCCGCGACGGCACCGGCCGCGAGCAGCGCCTCCTCGACACCGAGCCGGTTGAGGCGGTCGGCGAGGTAGCCGACGGCCTCGTCGTTGCTGAAGTCGGTCTGGCGCACCCACCGGGTGGGCCGCTCGCCGACGACCCGGAACACCTCGCCGTCGGACGTGGTCTCGCAGCGGACCCGGAAGCCGCTGTCGTCGACGGCCTGCGGGCGCAGCACGACCCGCGGCGGCGGGGCCGCGGCCGCGGCGGCCTCGACCTCGGCGCGCGCGGTGGCGACGTGGCGGGCCAGGGCGAAGGTCAGCTCCTTGAGGCCCTGGTGGGCGACGGCCGAGACGACGTGGACCTCCAGGCCCCGCTCCTCGAGCATGGGCCGCACCATCTCGGCGAGCTCGCGAGCCTCGGGGACGTCGGCCTTGTTGAGGACGACGACGCGGGTGCGCTCGGACAGCGGCCGGCCGCCCAGGGTGTCGTCGGGGACGTAGGCGGCGAGCTCGGCCTCGATGACGTCGAGGTCGGTGAGCGGGTCGCGGCCCGGCTCCAGCGTCGCGCAGTCGACGACGTGGACGAGGACCGAGCACCGCTCGACGTGCCGCAGGAACTCCAGGCCCAGGCCCTTGCCCTCGCTGGCGCCGGGGATGAGCCCGGGGACGTCGGCGACGGTGAACCGCTCGCTGCCGGCGGTGACGACCCCGAGGTTCGGCACGAGGGTGGTGAACGGGTAGTCGGCGATCTTCGGCTTGGCGGCCGAGAGCACGGAGACGAGCGAGGACTTCCCGGCCGACGGGAACCCGACGAGGGCGACGTCGGCCAGCGACTTCAGCTCCAGGACGACGTCGAGCGACTCCCCCGGCTCGCCGAGCAGCGCGAACCCGGGCGCCTTGCGCCGGGGGCTGGCCAGGGCCTTGTTGCCGAGGCCGCCGCGCCCGCCGCGGGCCAGGACGATGCGGGCGTCCGGGCCGACGAGGTCGGCGACGACCCGGCCGCGGGCGTCCTTGACGACGGTGCCCTCCGGCACCGGCAGGACGAGGTCGGCGCCGTCGCCGCCGTTGCGCTCGTCGCCGCCGCCCGGCCGGCCGTTCTCGGCCCGGCGGTGCGGGGTGTGGTGGTAGTCGAGGAGCGTCGTCTCCTGCGGGTCCACCGCGACGACGACATCACCGCCGTGCCCCCCGTTGCCGCCGTCCGGGCCGCCGAGCGGCTTGAACTTCTCGCGGCGCACCGACGCGACCCCGTGCCCGCCCTTGCCGGCGGTGACGTGGAGGACGACGCGGTCGACGAAGGTCGCCATGGCTGATCCTGCTCCTGCTCGTGGGATGCGTGAGGGGCGGGCCGTTCGCGGCCCGCCCCTCACGACGTGGTGCGTGGTGCCGGGCGGTCCGCCCGGCTGCACGTCACTCGGCGGCTACGGCCGCCGGCGTGATGTTGACGGTCTTGCGACCGCGCTTGGTGCCGAAGGTCACCGCACCCGGGACGAGCGCGAACAGCGTGTCGTCGCCGCCGCGGCCGACGCCGTCACCGGGGTGGAAGTGGGTGCCGCGCTGGCGGACGATGATCTCGCCGGCCTTGACGACCTGGCCGCCGTAGCGCTTGACGCCGAGGTACTGCGCGTTGCTGTCACGACCGTTGCGGGTCGAGGACGCGCCCTTCTTGTGTGCCATGTCTGGGTTCCTTGTCCGTCCGGGAGAGCGTCGGGCTCAGGCGTCGATCGCGGTGATCTTGACCTGGGTGAGCGGCTGGCGGTGGCCCTGACGCTTCCGGTAGCCGGTCTTGTTCTTGTACTTGAGGATCGTGATCTTCGGACCCTTGGCGGCCTTGACGACCTCCGCGGTGACGGTGACCTTGGCGAGCTTGGAGGCGTCGCTGGTCACGGTGCCGCCGTCGACGACGAGCAGCGGCTGCAGCCGGATCTCGTCACCGGCCTGGCCGATCTTGTCGATGAGCAGGGTGTCGCCGACGGAGACCTTCTCCTGGCGACCGCCCGCACGCACAATCGCGTACACGATGGTTCTCACTTCCTGTTCGGGTGTGCCTGCTGCGACCGGCCGGTAGCGACCCCGTGGACGACACGGGACACCGGCTCGGTGGGCGCACCGACCTCCGAGGGTACCGGCGCGCGGACCGGCCCTCCAAATCGCACGGCGGGTGCCGCGGACGCTCAGCCCTCGTCGGACCCGGCGCCGTCGGGGACGACAGCCGGCTCGCTCCCGGGCGGCGGTCCGGCCGGGGCGACGACCCGTCCGCGACGACGTCGCGGGCGGGCGGCCGGCGGCTCGGGGGCCGCGACCGGCTCGGGCACCGGGGCGGGCTCGGGCTCGACCGACGGCGGCGCGGACGGCGCCGACGGGCCGGCGAGGTCCGAGCTCTCGGCCACCGGCGCGGCGTCCGACGACCCCGCCTGCGGGGCCGGCGGCTCCGACGTCGCCGTGGAGCCGGTGCTCGCTGCGTCCTCGGCCGGGGGGACGGTCCCGCCCGTCGTTTCCTCGGAGGCGCCGGCGACGGCCGGCCCCACCTCGGCGGCGACCTCGGCCGCCACCTGGTCCGCGACCTCGGTCTGGTCGGTGTGCTTGAGCGCCGCGGCGTGCGCGGCGGCGGCGATCTGGGCCGCCGTCGGCCCGCTCGGCCTGTGCTCCTCGTCGTGGCCGTTGCCGTTCGAGGAGCCGGACCCGGACGAGTGGCCGTTGCCGCCGTGCTGCTGGCCGCCGCGCGAGCGCGAGCGGCCGGAGCGGCCCGAGCCACCGGAGTCGCCGCCGTTGCCGCGCTCGACGGGCTCGGTGTGGACGACGATGCCGCGGCCGGCGCAGTGATCGCACTGCTCGGAGAAGACCTCGATGAGCCCGGACCCGACGCGCTTGCGGGTCATCTGGACCAGGCCGAGCGAGGTGACCTCGGCGACCTGGTGCTTCGTGCGGTCGCGGCCGAGGCACTCCAGCAGCCGGCGCACGACGAGGTCGCGGTTGGACTCCAGGACCATGTCGATGAAGTCGACGACGATGATGCCGCCGATGTCGCGCAGCCGCAGCTGGCGGACGATCTCCTCGGCGGCCTCGAGGTTGTTCTTCGTCACCGTCTCCTCGAGGTTGCCCCCGGAGCCGACGAACTTGCCGGTGTTGACGTCGACGACGGTCATCGCCTCGGTGCGGTCGATGACGAGGGAGCCGCCGGAGGGCAGCCACACCTTGCGGTCCATCGCCTTCGCGATCTGCTCGTCGATGCGGTGGGCGGCGAAGACGTCACCCTCCTCGGTCCAGCGGGTGAGCCGCTGCGCGAGGTCGGGCGCGACGTCCTCGACGTACTCGCTGACCTCCGACCAGGCCTTCTCGCCGGAGACGACGAGCGAGGCGAAGTCCTCGGTGAAGACGTCGCGGATGACGCGGATGGTGAGGTCGGGCTCGCCGTGCAGCAGCTGGGGCGCTCCCCCGCCGCCGGACTTCTTGGCCCGGGCGGAGTCGGCCTTCTTCTGGATGCGCTCCCACTGCTTGGTGAGGCGCTCGACGTCGGCGGTCAGCTCGGCCTCGGACGCCCCCTCGGCCGCGGTGCGGACGATGACGCCGGCGCCGTCGGGCACGACCTCCTTGAGGATCGCCTTGAGCCGGGCGCGCTCGGTGTCCGGCAGCTTGCGCGAGATGCCGGTCATCGAGCCCTCGGGCACGTAGACGACGTAGCGGCCCGGCAGCGAGATCTGCGAGGTGAGACGGGCGCCCTTGTGCCCGATCGGGTCCTTCGTCACCTGGACGAGCACGGTGTCGCCGGAGGACAGGGCGTTCTCGATGCGCTTGGCCTGCCCGCCCTCGAGCCCGGCGGCGTCCCAGTTCACCTCGCCGGCGTAGAGGACGGCGTTGCGGCCCTTGCCGATGTCGACGAACGCCGCCTCCATCGAGGGCAGGACGTTCTGGACCCGGCCGAGGTAGACGTTGCCGGCCATCGACGCGGTCGTCTCGCGGGAGACGTAGTGCTCGACGAGGACGCCGTCCTCGAGGACGCCGATCTGGGTGCGGCCGTCCCGGCCGCGCACGACCATGGTCCGCTCGACCGACTCGCGGCGGGCGAGGAACTCGGCCTCGGTGATGACGGTGCGGCGGCGGCCGGCCTCGCGGCCCTCGCGGCGGCGCTGCTTCTTGGCCTCGAGCCGGGTCGAGCCCTTGACGGCGGTCGGCTCGTCGCGGTCGCTGCGCGGCTCGCGCACCTTGGTGACGGTGCCGGGCGGGTCGTCACCGTCGGCGCCGGAGGACCCGCGACGACGACGCCGGCGGCGCCGGCTGGACGAGCCGGACTCGCCCTCGTCGTCGTCCCTGGTCTCGCCGCGGCCCTCGGCCTCGCCGCCCTGACGGTCCTCGCCGCCCTTGGCCTGCCGGCCCTGCCGGCCGCCGGAGCGGCCGCCGCCCTGGGCGTCGTCGGAGCCCTCGCCGGACTCCTCGCCGTCGGAGCCGGTGTCGCCCTTCCCGCGACCACGCCGTCCCCGGCCGCCCCGGCGCCGGCGACGCGAGCCGCCGGCCTCGTCGTCACCGCTGCCGTCGCCGGCCTCGCGGTCGCCGCGGGTGTCGGTGTCGTCGTCGTCGGGGGTCGCCGCGGCGGGCTCGTCGTCCACGGCGGGACGCTCGGTCTCGACGGGCTCGGGGCGCACCTCGGCGGGGGCGCCGGCGGCGGAGCTGGCCCGGCGGCGGGTGGCCCGCGCGGGCTCCGGCGCCTGGAAGAGCAGCCCGAGGCCGGGGGCGCCGGTGGGCGCCTCGGCGGCCGGGGCGTCGGTCTCGTCCTCGTTCTCGTCCTCGACCTCCGGAGCGGCGACGGGCGCCGGTGCCGCGACGGGCGGGGCGAACGGGTCGGCCGCGGGCGGCTCGACGGGAGCGGCCTCGGCGGCGGTCCGGGTGGCGCGACGGCGCGCCCTCTTCGCGGGCACGGCCTCCTGCGGCGCCTCGTCGGGCGGCGTGGCGCCCTCGCTCGCGGCCTCCTCGGGCGCGACCTCCGACGTGGGGGCGGCGGACTCGGCGGGCTCGGCGGCCTTCTTGCGGCTGCGGGTGCTCGCCTTGCGGGCGGTCTTCGTCGCCTTCTTCGCGGCCTTCGCCGGGACGGCCTCGACGTCCGCCGCGGTGTCACCGGCGGTGTCCGGGACAGGCTCGTCGGCGGCGGCCGCGGCGCCGGTGTCGGCGGGCGCGGCCTCGGGGGCGGCGGCCTTCTTCGTCGCTCGCTTGCGAGGAGCGCGCTTCTTCGCGGGGGGCGGGGTGTCGTCGCCGGCCGCCGGGGTGGCGTCGACCGGGAGGGTCGGGGGTTCGCTGGCCTCGGGGGCGGCGGGGTCGTTCTCGGAAGCCATGTCGGCCCCTTTCGTCACCCGCGACCGACGTCCACACCGGTCCCGCGGGCGGGACCCCGTCGACCGCGGCGTGCGATCGGATCGTGCGGGGCGAGCCCCACACGGAAGTCGGCAGCTACCCCGGGGCGGGCTCGCGCGGACGGCGCGTCACCCACCGGGGCCGACGGCCTCCCGGTCGGCGGCCAACGGATCGGCCACCCCGTCCCCTGCCTCGACCAGCGGGCCTTGCGCGAGCCTGGTCACCAGTGGTGGGACCGGGGCCGCGAACCCCGTGACGGCGTGCAGAGCGGTCAGGATGTCGTCGGGGCGTACGGACGGTGTGGTGTGCCGTACGACCACGCGCAGTATCGCACACCCGACCTCGTCGACATCGCAGACCCGGGCGTCCAGGACCGCCTCGCGCGTGTCGAAGGTCCGCGGTCCGCTCTTGAAGGTCCGGGTGGTCTCGGCCCGCTCGCACGCGAGGTAGGCGGCCAGGGCGGCACGGACCTCGTCGGCGTCCGCCCCGCGGACGACGATCCGCCACTCGCTGGCCTCCAGCCGGTCGGCGAGCGCCCCGGGCCCCGCCTCGACGACGTCGACGACGTCGAGGCCGTCGGGCAGCGCCTCGTCGAGGGCTTCGCGGACGGCCGCGGGGTCGACCCGCTCGGTGACGCGGATCTGGAAGTACTCGGCCTCGCTCGCGGTGCCGGTGGGCGCGGCGTTGGCGTAGGAGATGAGCGGGTGCGGGTGGAACCCCGCCGAGAACGCCATCGGCACGCCGGCGCGGCGCAGCGCCCGATCCAGGGCTCGGGAGAAGTCGCGGGTCGAGGAGAAGCGCAGGCGGCCCCGCTTGGCGTACCGGATGCGCAGCTTCTGCACCGCGGGCGGCGGCGGGGGGCCCTCCGGGGTGCGCTGACGAGCCATGGCGCCAGGCTACGAGGCGGGCTGCCCCGGGCCGCACCCGGTGCGGCGACCGGGTCCGGACACGCACGGTGGCCGGTCCGCTCGCGGGGAGCGGACCGGCCACCGGATCGACGGGCTGAGGACAGGTCAGCCGTCGGTCGACGGATGCAGACAGGTCATCCGTCGTGCGGCGGAGGAGGACAGGTCATCCGCCGTACCCGGAGACGGCGTCGAGCCAGGCGCCGCCGTCCGGGGATCCGACACCGGTCACGTCGTCGTAGCCAGGACGGACGTGGATGGTGAGTGAGTGGTCGGCGTCGAAGTACCGCGCCGAGTACCGGTAGCCGCCCGCGCCGCTCTCGCCGTCGACGTAGTCGACGCGCACGGTGCCCGGGTAGGTGCTGAGCGGCGCCGTCGTGATGTCCAGCGTCCCGCTGCCCCGTGCCGCGTAGAGCGCCGGGTTGGCCAGGCCGTAGGGGTGGCCGGCCCGCTGCATCGCGTCGGCGAACATCCCGGCGTAGAGCGGCGAGGAGAGACTCGTGCCGCCGATGCGGTACTCGTCGTAGTACGTGCCGTCGGAGAACGCCTGGGTCTCGCCGACGAGCATCCCGGTGTTGGGGTCGCCGAGGGCCGACACGTCGGGCACGGTGCGCATCGCGCCGCCGCCGTAGGTCGTCGCGATCGAGTCGGGGACGACGCCCTTCTGGTACGACGGCTGCGCGAAGAGCCGGGAGGTCCCGCCGCCGCTGCCGTAGAGGTAGGTGGGTGTGCCCCACGTCGTCGTGGCCGGGTCGAGCGAGCTGCGGGCGGTCTCCCAGCCCACCTCGAACAGCCGCTGGTCGCTCCTGGTGACCCCGAGGGAGGTGCCGCCGACCGCGGTCACCCACGGGCTGGACGCCGGCCAGTCCGGCGTCGGGGTGGCCCCGGCGACGCCGCCGGTCTCGTCCCCGCTGTCGCCGGAGGAGAAGAACAGGCTGATGCCCTCGGCGGCGGCCTGGATCTGGGTGTCGAGCTGGGGCGCGATGTAGCCGCGGGGCAGGGCCTCGCCGCCGTAGCCGTAGGAGTTGCTGACGATGTCGGCGAGGTGGCCGTCGACGACCCTGTTCATGATCGCGTCGAGGTCGCGGTAGTTGTTCGGCGCGCCGATGTAGACGAGGTCGGCGCCCGGAGCCATCGTGTGGACGGCCTCGAGGTCGAGGGTCTCCTCACCGGCCCAGCCGCCCGGGTCGTGCCGTGGGTTCGTCGGGTGCTGGTAGGTGCCGGGGGCGACGACCTGGCGGAAGTGGCCCTGCACCGACGGCAGCCCGTGCGCACGGGAGTAGGTCTCGAGGTCGGACTGGATGGTCGGCGAGGCGTAGGCGTCGATGACGCCGACGGTGACGCCGCGCCCGTCCGTCCCGCTCGCAATGGAGTCCTTCAGGCCGTAGGCGCCCTGGAGCTGGGAGCCGGCGTACCCGCAGGGGGCGAAGGTGCTCGGGCTGTCGGGCAGGGTCGTGCCGTCGGGCGTCGCCGTGTTCTGCACCGTCCTCTGGCCCCAGTACTCCGAGCAGGGCCGGGCGTTGCGGAAGCCGGCCGGCGGGTCGGCGAGCTTGTCGGCGTGGGCGAGGGTCTGGCTCTCGTCGAGCCCGACGACGGCCTCGACGCCGGTGAGCCCCGCGGGCACGTGCAGCGGCGTCGTGTTGCCGCGGACCGTGCGCCCGTCGACGCGGAACTGGGCGAACGAGGTGCCGAACGCCGCGGCGGCCCGGCCGGCGGTGCCGGTGGCCTCGACGTACTTGCGGTTGGCCGGGACGCTGCCGACCGAGAAGCCCTCGTGGCGCAACCAGCCCGAGACGGCACCGACGGTGCGGGCGGTGGGCGAGAAGCGGGCGCGGAACTGCTGCGGGGTGAGGAAGTGGCCGTAGTCGGCGCTGCCCTCGGTGGACACGGCCTGCGCGTACGCGGCGGCGCCGGCGGGGTCGCGGTAGCCGAGGTAGACCCGGAAGGTCACCGACGTCGAGGGCGCGGTCGCGCCGGTGCGGTGGGCCGCGGTCGCCCAGGACGGGACGCTGCCGGGCAGGGTCTGGGCCGGGGTCGCCGACGCCGCGGCGGTGCCGGTGGCACCGAGCGCGAGCACGCCGGCGACGGCCAGCGCACTTCTGCGGGCACGGGACATGAGGCCTCCAGGACTTCGGCGGTGGCTGCGGTGGCAGCCGCGTTCACTGAACCCCGGCGCGGCGGGTTCCACCCATGACGATCGTCACGAGGCGCGTGACCCGCGCGCCGGGCACGGCCCGGCGGGGTCAATGGGTGTGCGGCCGGTGCGCACCGGACGCCCAGCGCACCTCCAGCAGCCGTCCGGCGGAGTGTCAGTCTCCGAACCGGTCGCGGATGGCGACGAGCTCGACGGCGTGGGCGTCCAGGGCCCGGTCCTCGGCGCTCGCCGGCACCCACGCGGGCGTGGGCCGGGCGCGGCGCTGCGCGTCCAGGCCGACGAGGACGGTGCGGCAGTAGGTGGTGAGCTCCAGGGCGTCGGCGCCGCCGGCCGGGTCCCCGGAGCGGACGTGGACGCCGACGTGCATCGACGTCCGCCCGGTGTGCAGCAGCCGCGCCTCGACCTCGACGAGGTGCCCGATGCGCAGCGGCCGGTAGAAGCGCACCCCGCCGGTGAAGATCGCGACGTTGTCCGCGCTGCCGGTCCACCGGGTGGCGAGGACGTGGGCGGCCTCGTCGATCCACCGCATGACGATGCCGCCGTGCACCTTGCCGCCCCAGTTGACGTCGGTCGGGGCCGCGAGGAAGCGCATCGTGACCCGCGGTGCGGTGCCGGCGTCGGTGTACTCCTGGCCGGCCATCGCCGTCTCGACCTCGGCGCGCAGCTCGGCCCGGCGCACCGCCCACTGCTGCTGGAGCTCCTCGCCGAGGGTCGTGGGGACCAGCGGCGGCACGGGGGTGGAGCGGCCGTCCTCCCCCACGGCGACGAAGACGATGAGGCAGCGGGTGGCCGGCTCGAGGGCGCGGGTGCGCGGCTGGCCCGCGGAGACGTCGACGGTGATGTGCATGGACGTGCGGCCGGTGTGCACGACGGTGGCGGTCACCTCGACGAGGTCCCCGACCTCGACCGGGCGGGTGAAGCGGACGTTGCCGACGTAGGCCGTGACGCAGTACGTGCCGCTCCAGCCGGCCGCCGCCGCGTACCCGGCCTTGTCGATCCACTCCAGCACCCGGCCGGCGCCCACCGACCCGGAGTGGCCGGCGTCGGTCGGGGCCGCGAGGAAGCGCAGCGTCACGTGCGTCGGCGGCCGGGGTGCGGGGTCCACGGGCCCCATCCTGGCGAAGCGGGCGGCGCCGGGTCCACGGGATGTGGGCGGCGCCACGGGCCGACCGCCCGGGTCTGCGCCGAGACGGGCGGTCGGGCGGGAGCGAGCCCCTCACCGCTCCGCGCGCAGCTCCAGGACCATGAGGTCGTCCGCGGGCCGGAAGCCGGCCGAGCGGTAGAGCGGGCGGGAGACCTGGCTCGGGTTGAGGACGACGCGCACCATCCCCTCCTCACGGCACCAGGCGAGCATCGTGTCCACGAGCAGCCGGCCCACCCCGCGCCGCCGGTGGGCGGGGTCGGTCCAGACGTTCGCGACGTAGGCCCACCGGGCGTCGGGCGTCCCGGGGCGCGGCATCCGGTCGAAGACCTGGAGGTTCGCCATGCCGACCGCCCGTGCGTCGCCGGTGCGCACGACCCAGAGGCGCCGCGACCCCGCCTGCGCCTCCCACCACTCCCCCAGCCGACGGGCGAAGCCGTCCTCGGCCGCGTCGGACTGCTCGCGCGTCCACGCCGTCCGCATGGCCGCGAGGTCGGCCAGGTCCGCGTCGCGCCCGGGGTCCAGCACCTCGACCCGGTACGCGTTCTCGCCCAATTCGCCACCGTAGGTCCTGCACACTCCGGTCATGGAGTTCACGGCGGAGCTGGAGGCGACGGGCGGGAGCACGACGGGCTTCGTCGTGCCCGACGAGGTGGTGGAGGCGCTCGGCGGCGGCCGGCGGCCCAAGGTCGTCGCCACCGTGGCCGGGCACAGCTGGCGGACGAGCATCGCGTCGATGGGCGGACGTTTCCTCCTCGGGGCGAGCGCGGCCGTGCGCGGCGCGGCGGGCATCGCGGCCGGGGAGACCCACACCGTCGGCGTCGAGCTCGACACCGCGCCGCGGACCGTCGAGGTGCCGGACGACCTCGCCGCCGCCCTCGCCGGGTCACCAGGGGCGGCGGCGGCCTGGCAGGCGCTGAGCCACAGCGCGCAGCGCCGGCACGCCGAGTCCGTCCTGGGGGCGAAGCAGCCCGCCACCCGGGCCCGGCGGGTCGAGGCCGTCCTCACCGCCCTACGCGGCTGACCCGTCCGGACCGCCCTGCGCGGCTGACCCGTCCGGACTGCCCTGCGCGACTGACTGTCCCCACCGGCCTGCGCGGCTGATGCGGCCTCACCGCGACCCACCCGGCTGACCCGTCGAGGTCACCCTGCGCCGATGACCCGTCCGGACCACCCTGCACCGCTGGCCCGTCCCCACCCGTCCGCGCGGCTGACCCGTTCGCTCTGCCCGCCGCGACCGGCGTGTCCGCGTTGCTCTTCGCCGCTACCCCCGTCCGCTCGGCCGTACGCGACTGACCCGTCCACACCACCGTGCTCGGCTCGCCAGTCCCCACCGCCTTCCGCGATCGACCCGTCCGCTCCGCTCGCCGCGGCCTCGGCGCGGAGTAGCGTCCCGTCGTCGGCACCCGTCCGCCCCGTCAGCGACCGCAGAGGAGCACCGCCGTGCTACGTCGTCTCACCATCGCCCTGGTCACCGCCGGCGGGCTCGCGCTCGCCGCGGTTGCCCCGGCCTCCGCCATCACCGGCGGCGCGCCCGACGGCGACGGCCACCCGAGCGTCGGGGGGCTCGTCGCCGACGCGGCCTACTCCGACGGGACCTGGGTGTACTGCTCCGGGACGCTCGTCAGCCCGACGGTCTTCCTCACCGCCGCGCACTGCGACGACGACGGCGCGTCGGTGCGGGTCACCTTCTCCTCGGCCTACGAGGACGGCGACCGCACGTACTCCGGCACCTTCCACGCCGACGCCGCCTACGGCAGCGCCCAGAACGACCCGCACGACATCGCCGTCGTCGTGCTCGACGAGCCGGTCACGGGCATCACGCCGGCGCGGCTGCCCGCGGCCGGGTCGCTGTCGGACCTGCGGCAGGGACAGTCCTTCACCTCGGTCGGGTACGGCGCCTACGAGGTCACCCGCGGCCCCGGCGGGCACGCGTTCCTCTACGACGACGTCCGCATGGTCAGCCGCGGCACGCTGCGGGCGGTCACCCCGGCGTGGCTGCGGCTGTCGATGAACGCGGCGACCGGCGACGGCGGCACCTGCTACGGCGACTCCGGCGGGCCGAACTTCCTCGGCGACACCGACATCGTCGCGGCGACGACCATCACCGGCGACGCCATCTGCCGCGCGACCAACACCGACTACCGGCTCGACACCCCCGACGCCCGCGCCTTCCTCGGGCAGTACGTCACCCTCCCCTGACCCGCCGCCCACCCTGCGGGGTCACCCCGCCCCGTCGACGAGCCGCCAACCCGCCGGGACCACCCGACCCGTCGAGCTACCGCCAGCCGGGCGAGACCACCCGACCCCCTACCCCCCACGTCGCCCCTGCCACGGCCGACATCACCCCGCCTTGTCACCGAGACCCCGGAAACGAACCCCGGCCTCGGTGACATTTCGGGGTCACCCCGAAATGTCAAGGCCAGGGGCGGCTGCCGAGGCCGGCGACCGGCCGTGGCCCCGGGTCGAGACCGACATCACCCCGGTTTGTCACCGAGACCCCGGAAACGAACCCCGGCCTCGGTGACATTTCGGGGTCACCCCGAAATGTCCGCCGGCTCCGGGGGGCGTCGGGGTGGGTGAGCGGGGGTCAGTGGGCGTGCTCGGCCATGCGGTCGCGGCCGGAGCCGAGGACGGTGAGGGGGAGGAGGGTCTTGCCGGTGGGCCCGATCTCGATGTCGGTGCCCATCTGCGGGCACACGCCGCAGTCGAAGCACGGCGTCCAGCGGCAGTCGTCGACCTCGGTCTCGTCGAGGGCGTCGAGCCAGTCCTGCCAGAGCCACTCCTTGTCGAGCCCGGAGTCGATGTGGTCCCAGGGCAGGACCTCGGTCTCCTCGCGCTCGCGGGTGGTGTACCACGCGACGTCGACCGGCCCGCCGGCGAAGGCCCGCTCCGCCGCGGCCATCCAGCGGCCGTAGTCGAAGTGCTCGGACCAGCCGTCGAAGCGGCCGCCGTCGCGCCAGACCTCCTCGATGACCCGGCCGACCCGACGGTCGCCGCGCGAGAGCAGCCCTTCGACGACCCCGGGCTGGCCGTCGTGGTAGCGGAAGCCGATGGAGCGGCCGTAGCGCTTGTCGGAGCGGATGGCCTCGCGCAGCTTGGCGAGGCGGGCGTCGGTCTCCTCCGCGCCGAGCTGGGCGGACCACTGGAACGGCGTGTGCGGCTTGGGCACGAACCCGCCGATGGACACCGTGCACCGGATGTCGCGGCGGCCGCTGACCTCGCGGCCGGTCTCGATGACACGCTTGGCGAGCTCGGCGATCTGGAGGACGTCCTCGTCGGTCTCGGTCGGCAGGCCGCACATGAAGTAGAGCTTGACCTGCCGCCACCCGGCGCCGTACGCCGCGGCGACGGTGCGGATGAGGTCGTCCTCGCTCACCATCTTGTTGATGACCTTGCGGATCCGCTCCGACCCGCCCTCGGGCGCGAACGTCAGCCCGGAGCGGCGGCCGTTGCGCGTCAGCTCGTTGGCCAGGTCGATGTTGAACGCGTCGACCCGGGTCGAGGGCAGCGACAGCCCGGTGTTCGTCCCCTCGTAGCGGTCGGCGAGGCCCTTGGTGACGTCGGCGATCTCGGAGTGGTCCGCCGAGCTCAGCGACAGCAGCCCGACCTCCTCGAACCCGGTGGCGGCCAGGCCCTGCTCGACCATCTCGCCGATGCCGGTGATCGAGCGCTCGCGCACCGGGCGGGTGATCATCCCGGCCTGGCAGAAGCGGCAGCCGCGGGTGCACCCGCGGAAGATCTCGACCGACATCCGCTCGTGGACCGACTCGGCCAGCGGGACCAGCGGCTGCTTCGGGTAGGGCCAGGCGTCGAGGTCCATCACGGTGTGCTTGCTGACCCGCCACGGCACGCCGGGGGTGTTCGGCGCCACCCGCTGAATGCGCCCGTCCGGCAGGTAGTCGACGTCGTAGAACCGCGGGACGTACACGCCACCGGTCCGCGCCAGGCGCAGGAGCAGCTCGTGGCGTCCGCCGGGCCGACCGGCGCGCTTCCACTCGCCGACGATGTCGGTGATGGCGAGGACGGCCTCCTCGCCGTCGCCGACGACGGCGGCGTCGACGAAGTCGGACACGGGCTCGGGGTTGAAGGCGGCGTGACCGCCGGCGACGACGACCGGGTGCTCGTCGGTGCGGTCGACCGCGTGCAGCGGCACGCCCGCGAGGTCCAGCGCCGTGAGGAGGTTGGTGTACCCGAGCTCGGTGGAGAAGGACACGCCGAGCAGGTCGAAGTCGCCGACCGCGCGGTGGGCGTCGACGGTGAACTGCGGGACGCCGTGCTCGCGCATCAGCGCCTCGAGGTCCGGCCACACGGCGTAGGTGCGCTCGGCGAGGGCGTCCTCGCGCTCGTTGAGCACCTCGTACAGGATCATGACGCCCTGGTTCGGCACGCCGACCTCGTAGGCGTCGGGGTACATGAGCGACCAGCGGACGGTGGCGTCCCCGGCGAGGTCCCAGGGCTTGACCGTGGAGTTCAGCTCGCCGCCGACGTACTGGATCGGCTTGCTCACGCGCTCGAGCAGCGGCTCGAGGGCGGGGAAGACGGACTCTCCGGACATCCCCCCAGGGTAGGTGCGGCCCCGCGGGCACCCAAACCGGCCTCACCGGCGGCGAGGGGACCTCACGAGGGGATGACGGAGCGCGCCGGGTGGGTGCGTGACCTGCGCCGACGTGCTTGGCTACCGGCATGAGCGAAGATCAGCACGTCGACCTCGTCGTCCTCGGCCTCGGGCCCGGCGGCGAGTCAGTGGCCACGGAGGCGGCGAAGGCCGGGATGCGGGTCGTCGGGATCGACGAGCGCCTCGTCGGCGGCGAGTGCCCGTACTTCGGGTGCATCCCCAGCAAGATGATGATCCGGGCCGCCAACAGCCTCGAGGAGTCCCGCCGCGTGGCGACGCTCGCGGGCAGCGCCGAGGCCACCCCCGACTTCACCCCCGTCGCCCGCCGCATCCGCGAGGAGGCGACGACCGACTGGGACGACGCCGTCGCCGTGCAGCGCCTCGAGGACGCCGGCGTGCGCTTCGTCCGCGGGCACGGACGGCTGGCCGGCCCGGGCGTCGTCGAGGTGGCCGGGCAGCGGTTCGTCGCCTCGGCCGGGGTCGTCCTCAACACCGGCACCGCGCCCGCCGCTCCCCCCGTCGACGGCCTGGCCGGCACGGGCTTCTGGACCAACCGCGAGGCGCTGCAGGCCACCGAGGCGCCCGCCTCGCTCGTCGTCGTGGGCGGCGGAGCCATCGGGTCCGAGCTCGCGCAGGCGTTCGCCCGCTTCGGCAGCCGGGTCTCCCTCGTCGAGACGGCCCCGCGGATCCTCTCGCTGGAGGAGCCCGAGGCCTCGGAGGTCGTCGCCGGCGCGTTCGCGGAGGACGGCATCCAGGTGCTCGCCGGGGCCTCCGTCGGCTCGGTGCGCGAGGCCGACGGCCGCTTCGCCGTCGTCGTCACGGACGCCGGCGGCACCGAGCTGACCCTCGACGCCGACCGGCTCCTCGTCGCCGCCGGCCGCCGCCCGAACCTCGCGGACGTCGGCCTCGACACCGTCGGGCTCGACCCGGCCGCACGCTCGGTCGAGGTGGACGAGCGGATGCGCGCCGGCGAGAAGCTCTGGGCCATCGGCGACATCACCGGCAAGGGTGCCTTCACCCACATGTCGATGTACCAGGCCGGCATCGCCGTCCGCGACCTCACCGGCAGCGACGGCCCCTGGGCGAGCTACCACGCCGTCCCGCGGGTCACGTACACCGACCCGGAGGTCGGCGCCGTCGGCCTCACCGAGCAGCAGGCGCGCGACGCCGGCGTCGAGGTCCGCGTGGGCCTCACGACCGCGCTCGGCAGCCGGGGCTGGATCCACGGACCCGGGGGCAAGGGCATGGTCAAGCTCGTCGAGGACGCGGCGGCCGGGCACCTCGTCGGCGCCACGTCCGCCGGCCCGACGGGCGGGGAGGTGCTCTCGATGCTCGCGACCGCCGTCCACGCCCGGGTGCCCACCGCCGTGCTGCGCGAGCAGGTCTTCGCCTACCCGACGTTCCACCGCGCCGTCTCCGACGCCCTGGCGGACCTCGGCTCGTGAGCCGCACGCCCGCCGGGGCGCTGGACGTCGCCTTCGACGCCCAGCCCCGGGAGCGCTTCCTGCCCCGGGCGGTCGTCGGTGACGCCGGGCGCGACGGGCCGCTGGACATCGGCCACGGGCAGACCAACAGCCAACCGCGGACCGTCCGCGCCATGCTCGAGCTGCTCGACGTGCGGCCGGGACAGCGGGTGCTCGACGTCGGCGCCGGGTCCGGCTGGAGCACCGCGCTGCTCGCCGAGCTCACCGGGTCCGGCGGGGTGGTCGTCGGCGTCGAGCGGGTGCCGGCCTTGGTCCGCTGGGCGTCGGCGGCGGTCGGCGCGGCCGGTGTGCCGTGGGCCGAGGTCCGCCGGGCCCGCGAGGGCGTGCTCGGCCTCCCCGGCGAGCCGCCGTTCCACCGCGTGCTCGTCTCGGCCATGGCGCGTACCCTCCCCCGGCCGCTGCTGCGTCAGCTCGTGCCGGGCGGCGTGCTCGTCGTCCCCGTCGACGGTCGCATGCTGCGGGTGGTGCGCCCCGCCGCGCCGGACGCCGACCCCGAGGACGCGCAGGTCACCGAGCACGGCACCTACCGCTTCGTCCCCCTCGTCACCGACTGATCCCCGACGAGACCGGGAGGGGTGACACACTCCGGGCGGGACCGGACATGGAGGGGCATGGGACATCCGGAGGGGAACGAGGAGGACCGGGCGCAGGCCCGGTTCCGGGAGGTCTGGGCCGCGGCCCACGACGACGTCCTGCGCTTCGCCGCGCGGCGCGTGCACCCGAGCCACGCCGAGGACGTCGTCGCCGACACCTTCCTCGTCGTGTGGCGGCGCCTGGAGGACCTGCCGGCCGACCCCGGTGAGGCCCGGGCCTGGATCTTCGGCATCGCCCGGCGCACACTCATGGGCGCCCAGCGGGGTGACCGGCGACGGGACGCCCTGGCGGTCCGGCTCGCCGACCCCGCGCTCGCGGCCGGGCCCCCCGGGACCGGCGACCCCGACGTCCTCGCCCGGCGGCTGGACCTGGCCGCCGCGTGGCCGCGCCTCGCCGCGACCGACCAGGAGGCCCTGGCCCTCGCCTACTGGGACGGGCTCACCTCCACCGAGGCGGCGACCGTCCTCGGCATCTCGCCCGTCGCCTTCCGGCTGCGCCTCACCCGCGCCCGCCGCCACCTGCACCGCCACCTCGACCTCGTCGAGCGCGCCACCGGCGGCCACCTGCCACTGACCGAAGGGAGCCCGTCATGACCCGCACCGACCTCGACCCGGTCACCCGGGCGGCGTTCGACGACCTCGACCCCGCCCCGCGCGACCTCGACGCCGCGGCCCGGGCTCGCGCCGACGCCACCCTCGCCCGCGTCCTGGCCTCCGACCCCTCGACCCCCGTGCGCGCACTGCCCGCCCTCCCCCGCCGGCGCCGGCTCCGGGTCCTCGCCGTGCTCGCCGCCGTCGTGACGCTCACCGCCTCCGCGCTCGTCGTCCCCGGCGTCGTCCGGACCCAGTCCGCCGCGGCGGCCTGGACCCCGCGTCCGATCTCGGTGTCGCCCGGCGAGGTCGCGGCCGCACGGGACGCCTGCAAGGACCTGCTGGGCCCGAAGGGCTTCGACACCGCCGAGGGCGACCCCTGGGCCGAGGCGCTGCGCCGCAGCCGGGCGGTCGCCGTCGACCGCCGCGGGGCCTGGCGGTTCGTCGTCCTCACCGACGGTGCCGGGTTCACGGGCGACTGCCTGCTGCAGGACCCGCCGCTGCTGCTCCGCCTGTTCGGCTCGCACTACGGCGGCGCCTTCGGCGGCACCTCCATGGGTCGCGTCCTCCCCCCGGCCCCGGACGGGGTCGCCGTCGACACGGCCGGCTCGGGCAGTAGCGACGACGACGCCTGGGGCGTGGTCAGTGGGCTGGCGGGCGCCGACGTCCGTCGCGTGGTCGTCACCTCACCGGACGGACGGGAGTCCGTCGCCTCGCTCGGGGACGGCCGGTTCGCCGCGTGGTGGCCGCAGCGGCGGACGGGCATGGCCAACGTCCGGCTCACCCTGACCCTGGCCGACGGCAGGGTGCTGCCGGCGCGGTCTCTCGAGCAGATCGCCGCGGAGGCCGCACCCGCCGGCTGACCGGACCCCCCGGCGACCGGACCGACCGGCCGGTCAGCCGGAGTAGTGGGCGTCGAGCAGGGGCTTGTACTTCTCGGCGACGACCTTGCGCTTGAGCTTGAGGCTCGGGGTGAGCTCGCCGTCCTCGATCGAGAGGTCGTGCTCGAGGATCGTGAACTTCTTGATCGTCTCCCAGCGGTTGAGCCCGGCGTTGAGCTCGTCGACGTACCCCTGCACCATCTCGCGGCAGGCGTCGGACGAGACGACCTCGGCGTAGGGCCGGCCGGCCATCCCGTGCTGCGCGGCCCAGCCCTCCATCGCGTCGGGGTCGAGGGTGACGAGGGCGGAGACGAAGTTGCGGTCGGCGCCGTGGACGATGAGCTGGCTGGCGTAGGGGCACAGGCCCTTGAAGGTCGACTCGATGACCGCCGGGGCCACGTACTTGCCGCCGCTGGTCTTGAACAGGTCCTTCTTGCGGTCGGTGATCCGCAGGAAGCCGCGCTCGTCGAGCTCGCCGATGTCGCCGGTGTGCAGCCACCCGTCGGCGTCGATGGTCTCGGCCGTCGCCTCGGGGTTGTTGTGGTAGCCCTCCATGTTGCCCGGGCCCCGGAGCAGGACCTCGCCGTCCTCGGCGATCCGCACGTCGATGCCGGGCAGCTGCCAGCCCACCGTGCCGTACCGGTAGGCCCGGATCCGGTTGACGAAGGAGGCAGCGCTGGTCTCGGTGAGCCCGTAGCCCTCGGCGACGAGCATGCCCATGCCGTCGAACCAGCGGGCGACGTCCTGGTTCAGCGCGGCGGACCCGGAGATGAAGAAGCGCACGTTGCCGCCGAAGCGGTCCCGGATCTTGGACCCGACGAGCTTGTCGAGGACGGCGTGCTTGCGGGCCAGCAGTCCGGAGGGAGCCTCGCCGCGCTCGCGCAGCTCGCTGACCTGCCGGCCGGTGTCGCTGGCGGCCCGGAAGAGCTTGAGCTTGAGGCCGCCCTCCTCCTCCATCATCATCTGGACGCGGGCGTAGGCCTTCTCGAAGATGCGCGGGGCGGCGCCCATGAAGGTCGGCTTCACGACCGCGAGGTTGTCGACGATCTTGTCGATGCGCCCGTCGATGGCGGTCGCGAACCCGATCTGCAGCGGCAGGGTCAGCAGGTTCTTGCCGAAGACGTGCGCCAGCGGCAGCCAGAGGTACTGGAGGTCGTCCTCGCGGATGATGTCGATGGCCTCGACCGCGGCGCCCTCGTAGGTCCAGCAGCTGTGCGGCAGGCGCACGCCCTTCGGCCGGCCGGTGGTGCCCGAGGTGTAGATGATCGTCGCCAGCTGGTCGGCGCGGGTCGCGTCGATCCGGGCGTCGACGGCCCCGGGGTCGCCGTCGAGGTACTCGCGCCCGAGCCGGCGCAGCTCGTCGAGGGTCAGCGTCCAGTCGTCCCCGTCCGGGGCGCCCTCCATGAGCACGACCTTGCCGACGCCCGGCGCCCGGTCGCGGATGGAGCGCAGCTTCTCCAGCTGCTCGGCGTTCTCGGCGAAGACGACCTTGGTGCCGGAGTCGCTGAGGATGAAGGCGACGTCGTCGGCGATGGTCGTCGGGTAGATCGTCGTCGTGGCCGCGCCGGCGACCATGATCGCGAGGTCGGCCAGCGCCCACTCGTAGCGCGTGCCCGAGGCGATGGCCACGCGGTCCTCGGGCTCGACCCCGAGGGCGATGATCCCCGCCCCGAGCTCGCGGACGACCTCGTCGGCCTCGCGCCAGGTCACCGTCACCCAGTCCTCGCCGTCGCCCGAGGGCACGGCGTGGAGGAAGGCGGGCCGGTCCGCGGAGGCGGCGACCCGGTCCCGGAACAGGTGTCCGACGCTCTGGGCGCGTCGCTCGAGGATGCCGTGGTCGACCGGCTCGTCCTGGGGGGTGTGGATCTGCGGCGTCGCGCGCATCAGTGGACCGTCCTCGACGTCGGTGGCGTGGTCCGACGCATCTTGTCACAGCGTTCCCTCAGGAGGAACGCCGCCGCTACCGGCGAGTCACCTCCGGGTCCCCGGCGGCGGCGTCGACGAGCCCCACGGCGAGCCAGGAGACGAGCATCGAGGTGCCGCCGTAGGACACGAACGGCAGCGGCAGGCCGGTGACCGGGAGCAGCGCGAGGTTCATCCCGACGTTCTCGACGACCTGCACGGCGAGCCAGGTCGCAACCCCCACGCCGACGAGCCGGCCGAAGGGGTCCTCGGCGCGGGCGGCGACGACGAGGACGCGCACCACGAGGACCCCGAGGAGGACGACGAGCCCCGCCGCCCCGACGAAGCCGAGCTCCTCGGCGGCCACCGAGAAGACGAAGTCGTTGAGCTGGAACGGGACGAAGCCGCCCTGGGTGCGCGGCCCGGACATGAAGCCCTGCCCCCACAGCCCGCCCCCGCCGACCGCGCGCCGTACCTGCGCGGTCTGGTACCCGGCGCCGAGCGGGTCGGCGGTGGGGTCGGCGAAAGCGGTGAGCCGGGCCCGCTGGTAGTCGCTGAGCAGCGGGGTCGTCCACGCCGCGACGGCGGCCGCCACCGCGAGACCGAGGGCCAGGGCGACCCACCGGCGCGGCGCCCCGCCGACGAGCACGACGGCGAAGCCCAGCGCCAGCAGGACCAGGGCGGTGCCGAGGTCGGGCTGGACGACCACGAGCGCCGTGGGCACCCCGACGAGGGCGGTGGCGGAGACCAGCCGGCGCAGCCCGGGGTCGCTGCCGCGGTCCAGCGCCCCGGCGAGCAGGGCCGCGAGGGCCAGGGTGAGGGCGGGCTTGACGAGCTCGGCGGGCTGCAGGGTGAAGCCGGCGGCCAGCGGGATCCAGGACCGGGACCCGTTGATCGTCGCGCCGACCGGGGTGCGCACGAGGAGCAGGAGGACGACGGCCGCGGCCCAGGCCCAGGGGGCGGCCGAGCGGAGGCGGCCGCGGCCGGCCCGGCTGACGAGCACGGCGACGGCCAGCCCCACGGCCGCCGTGACGAGGTGCCGCACGAGGTAGGCCGAGCCCGCGGTCCGCTCCGTCGCGGACCAGACGAGCAGTGCCCCGATGACCGAGGCGCCACCGGCGGCGACGAACAGCCCGATGTCGTGCCGGGCCCAGACCCCGCCGACACGGGCGCCCGACGACCCGGGCACCGCCGGCGCCGACCGGATCAGGCGGGCGGCCACACCGGGCTCAGGCGGGGACGATCTTCGCGAGCCGCTCGCGGCAGTGCGCGACGTCGCGGGACATGGCCTCGGTCAGCTCGTCGACGCTCTCGAAGCGCAGCGTGGGCCGGATGTGGTCGACGAACTCGACCATGACCGTCTCGTCGTAGAGGTCGAGGTCGTCGCGGTCCAGGACGTAGGCCTCGACGGTGCGCGGGTCACTGGTCTCGAAGGTCGGGTTGGTCCCGATGCTCACCGCGGCCGGCATCGTCCGGTCGGGCTCGCCCTCGGGCAGGTCGAGGCGGGTCAGCCAGCCGGCGTAGACGCCCTCCTCCGGCACGAGGCCGAGGGAGTCCGGGCCGAGGTTCGCCGTCGGGTAGCCGAGCCCCCGGCCGCGGTGGTTGCCGTGCACGACGGTACCGACGACGCGGTGGGGACGGCCGAGGATCCGGGCCGCGTCGGCGACGTCGCCGGAGGCCAGACGCCGGCGGATCACGGTGGACGAGAAGCGCTCGCCGTCGCCGACGTCGTCGAGCGCGATGACCTCGAAGCCGAACTGCTCGCCGAGGTCGACGAGCGTCCCGATGTCCCCGGAGTTGCGGTAGCCGAAGCGGGTGTCGACGCCGACGACGACGCACCGGGCGTCCAGGCCGCGCACGAAGACCGACCGGACGAAGTCACCCGGGGTCTGCTGGGCGAACTCGGTCGTGAAGTCCAGGTCCAGGAGGCCGTCGACACCGGTGTCGGCGATGAGCTCGTCCCGGATCCGGGACGGCGCGATGATCTCCGGCGCCCGCTCGGGGTGCAGGACGGCGATCGGGTGCGGGTCGAAGGTGATGGCGACCGTGGGCAGGCCCAGCCGCTGCCCCGCCTCGACGAGCGCGGTGAGCACCGCCTTGTGGCCGCGGTGGACCCCGTCGAAGTTGCCGAGCGTGAGCACGCACGGGCGCAGGGCCTCGGGCGTACGGGCGGGGTCGGACCATCGGTGCACGGAGCCCACTCTACGAACTCGCGGGGGCGAACACGACGAGGGACCGCGCGGTGGCGCCGCTCTCGTCGAGCATCGCGACGAGGGTGCCGTCGGGACCGAGTGCGGCGACCGGGCCGGGGTGCCCCGGGCGGGCCGAGGGGACCCGCTGCCCGTGGCCGACGGCGCGGGCCTCGTCCGCGCTCAGCGCGCGCAGGGGGAAGGCGGCGCGGGCGGCGTCGGCCGACGGGAGCACGGGCATCGGCTCGCCCTGCCGGGCCTCGAGCTCGGCGAGCGGGTGGGCGTGCGCCAGGGTGAACCCGCCGACCCGGGTGCGCCGCAGGGCGGTGAGGTGCCCGGCGGTCCCGAGGGCGGCGCCGAGGTCGCGGGCCAGGGCGCGCACGTAGGTGCCCGACGACACGGTGGCCTCGACGTCGACGTCCAGCACCGGCGTCCCGTCGTCGGCGACGGCGGACCGGGTGGCCAGGACCTCCAGCCGGGAGACGGTGACCGGGCGGGCGGCCAGCTCGACCTGCGCGCCGGAACGCACCCGGTGGTAGGCCCGCTCGCCGTCCACCTTGACGGCGCTGACGGCGCTCGGGACCTGCTCGATGTCTCCGGTGAGGGCGGTGAGCGCGTCGGCCAGGGCCCCGTCGTCGACGGACGCGGCGCCGGGGGCCCCCGTCACCTCGCCCTCGGCGTCGTCGGTGAGCGTGCCCTGCCCGAGCCGGACGGTGGCGGTGTAGTCCTTGTCGCTCCCGACGAGGAAGGTCAGCAGACGGGTCGCCCGGCCGACGCCGAGGACGAGGACGCCCGTCGCCATCGGGTCCAGGGTGCCGGCGTGCCCGACCTTGCGGGTGCCGCACAGCCGGCGGGAGCGGGCGACGACGTCGTGGCTCGTCCAGCCCGCGGGCTTGTCGACGACGAGGACGCCGTCCGGGGACGGGGCCGGGCGAGGCCCGGGGGCGCGGTCAGACCGCGTCGGCACCCGGGTCCTCGGGCTCGCGCTCCTTGCGGTACGGGTCGGACTCGCCCGCGTACGCGGCCCCGACGGACGTGCGCGCCACCTCGGCGTCGCGCTCGCGGGCCTCCTTGAGCAGGTCCTCGAGGTGCGCGGCGTTCTCCGGGACGGCGTCGGCCACCCACTCCAGGGTGGGGGTCAGCCGGATGCCCAGCTGCTTGCCCACGAAGGAGCGCAGCCGTCCCTTGCTGGCCTCCAGGAGGCGGGCGGTGGTCGCGCGCTGCTCCTCGTCGCCGAAGACGGTGTAGAAGAGCGAGGCGTGCTGGAGGTCGCCGGTGACGCGGACGTCGGTGACGGTGACGAACCCGAGGTCGGGGTCCTTGACGATCGCGTCGAGGTTCTCGGCGGTCACCGTCTTGATCCGGTCGGCGACCTTGCGGGCGCGGGCTTCGTCGGCCACGGCGTCCTCCTCTGCTCGGTGGGCGGATGGGCGGCATCCACCCTAGTCGCGCAGCGGGGGACGACTCACGCCGCGCACCCCCCGTGGGGGTACGCGGCGTGGGTCGTGGGTCTCGCCCGGGGCTCAGGCGCCCGGCTTCGACCTCGCTGCGCTCACGCGCGGGGCTTCGCCCACGCAGAGCGTGGGACCCGCCGCATCTCGGGGGACGAGATGCGGTCGGCGCCCCACGCCCTCGCTGCGCTCACGCGCGGGGCTTCGCCCACGCAGAGAGCGTGGGACCCGCCGCATCTCGGGGGACGAGATGCGGTCGGCGCCCCACGCCCTCGCTCCGCTCACGCGCGGGGCTTCGCCCACGCTGAGCGTGGGACCCGCCGCATCTCGGGGGACGAGATGCGGTCGGCGCCCCACGCCCTCGCTGCGCTCACGCGCGGGGCTTCTCCCGCATCTCGTAGGTGGTGATGAGGTCCTCGAGCTGCAGGTCGTTGAACGACCCGAGGTTGATGCCGCACTCGAAGCCCTCGCGGACCTCGACGACGTCGTCCTTGAACCGGCGCAGACCGGCCACCTCGATGTTCTCGGCGACGACGACCCCGTTGCGCGTGATGCGCGCCCGGGTGCCGCGCCGGATCTCGCCGCTGCGGACGATCGACCCGGCGATGTTGCCGAACTTGGAGGACCGGAAGATCTCGCGGATCTCGGCGGACCCGAGCTCGACCTCCTCGAACTCCGGCTTGAGCATGCCCTTGAGCGCCTGCTCGATCTCCTCGATCGCCTGGTAGATGACCGAGTAGTACCGGATCTCCACGCCCTCGCGGTCGGCGACGTCGGCGTTCTGGCCCTCGGCCCGCACGTTGAAGCCGAGGATGACCGCGTCGGAGGCCATCGCGAGGTTGATGTTGTTCAGCGTGATGGCGCCGACGCCGCGGTCGATGATCCGCAGGTCGACCTCGTCGCCGACGTCGATCTGGAGCAGCGCGTCCTCCAGGGCCTCGACCGAACCCGACACGTCACCCTTGAGGATGAGGTTGAGGGTGTCGACCTTGCCCTGGGCGAGGGCCTCGTTGAGGTCCTCGAGCGAGATCCGCTTGCGGGCCTTCGCCAGCGCCGCCTGCCGGTCCGCGGCCTCCCGCTTCTCGGCGATCTGCCGCGCGGTGCGGTCGTCGGGGGCGACGACGAAGGTGTCGCCGGCCCGCGGCACGGACGAGAGCCCGAGCACCTGGACCGGACGCGACGGCTCGGCCTCCTCGACGTTCTGGCCGTGCTCGTCGAGCATGGCCCGGACGCGACCGTAGGAGGCGCCGGTGACGATGGCGTCACCGACCCGCAGCGTGCCCGACTGGATGAGCACGGTCGCCGTGGCGCCGCGGCCCTTGTCGAGGTTCGCCTCGATCGCGACACCACGGGCGTCCCGGTCGGGGTTGGCCCGCAGGTCGAGCGCGGCGTCGGCGGTCAGCAGCACCGCGTCGAGCAGCGAGTCGATGTTCTGTCCCTGCTTGGCGGAGACGTCGACGAACATCGTCTCGCCGCCGTACTCCTCGGCGACGAGGTTGTACTCGGTGAGCTGCTGGCGGATCTTCTGCGGGTTCGCACCCTCGACGTCGATCTTGTTGACCGCGACGACGATCGGGACGTCCGCCGCCTGCATGTGGTTGAGCGCCTCGATGGTCTGCGGCATCACGCCGTCGTCGGCCGCCACCACGAGGATCGCGATGTCGGTGACCTTGGCACCACGGGCACGCATGGCCGTGAAGGCCTCGTGACCCGGGGTGTCGATGAAGGTGATGGCCCGCTCGGTGCCGTCGTGCTCGCGGTGGACCTGGTAGGCGCCGATGTGCTGGGTGATGCCACCGGTCTCGCCGCCCGCGACGTCCTCGTTGCGGATGGCGTCGAGCAGCCGGGTCTTTCCGTGGTCGACGTGACCGACGACGGTGACGACCGGCGGACGGGCCGCGAGGTCGTCGTCGTCCTCGGACTCGACCCCGAACTCCAGGTCGATGTCGAAGGAGTCGTAGAGCTCGCGCTCCTCCTCCTCCGGGGAGACCATCCGGATGTCGTAGCCGAGCTCCTGACCGAGCACCTGGAAGGTGTCCTCGTCGAGGCTCTGGGTCGCCGTGGCCATCTCACCGAGGTGGAACAGCACCGTGACCAGGGCCGCCGGGTTGGCGTTGATCTTGTCCGCGAAGTCGGACAGGGTCGCGCCCTGCCGGACCCGCACGACGGTGGAGCCGTCGCCGCGGGGGACGGTGACGCCACCGATCGACGGCGCCTGCATCTGCTCGAACTCCTGGCGCTTGGCGCGCTTGGACTTCCGCCCACGCTGCGGCCGGCCGCCTCCGCGACCGAACGCGCCCTGGGTGTTGCCGCGGCCACCGCGACCGCCGGGACGACCGGCGAAGCCGCCGCCACCGCCGGGACCACCGCGGCCGGGACCGCCGCCGGGGCCACCACGGCCACCGCCGCGGGCCGGGCGGTCGCCGGGGCGACCGACCGCGCTGCGGTCGGGCATCATGCCGGGGCTCGGACGCGGCCCGCCGGGACGGGGCCCGCCGGGTCCGGACGGACCAGTGGACCCGCCGGGGCGCGGCCCCGGACGGCTCTGCGGACGCGGCATGCCCTGGCTCTGCGCGAACGGGTTGTTGCCCGGACGCGGGGCGGACTCGCGGGAGCGGCCCATGCCCTGGTTCGTCGAGTACGGGTTGTTGCCCGGACGCGGGGTGCGCGGACCCGGACGGGGACCACCCGGCTTGCCGCCGCCCTCGCGGGCCGCCGGCTGCTGCGGCGCGGCCGGCTGCGGAGCCGCCGGGGCCGGTGCGGCCGGGGTGGGGGCCTGCGGCGCCGGGGCCGCCG
>NZ_SAYU02000042.1 GCF_004025965.2 Phycicoccus flavus
CTCTACTCCCCCGGCTGCTGGGGTCACAGCTACCGCGAGATCTCCGGGAGCACCACCCTGTCCAACCACTCCAGCGGCACCGCCATCGACTGCAACGCCCCGGACCACCCGCTCGGCGCGGTCGGCACGTTCAGCTCGGCGCAGGTGTCGGCGATCCGGACCATCCTCACCCGGTGCAACGGCGTCGTGCGCTGGGGAGGGGACTACTCCTCGCGCAAGGACGAGATGCACTTCGAGATCAACGTCGGTCCGGGCGACTCGCGGCTGGCCACCCTGGCGGCGTCGATCGGCGGTGGGGGCGGCACGCCGAACCCCGAGCCCATCCACTGGACGACGGTCCGGCAGGGCGACTCGGGCTTCCGGGTGCGGACCGCGCAGTACCTGCTGCGCCAGCGCGGCTACTCCCTGAGCGCCGACGGGATCTTCGGCTCGGGGACGGACGGCGTCGTGCGCTCGTTCCAGTCCTCCCGCGGGCTCTCCGTCGACGGCATCGTCGGCACGAACACGTGGACCGCGCTCGTGGTGACCGTGCGCAGCGGCTCCTCGGGCGACGCCGTCCGTGGGGTGCAGACGTGCCTGACCGCCAAGGGCTTCTCGACGACCGTCGACGGCGTCTTCGGGTCCGGGACCGACAGCAAGGTGCGCAGCTTCCAGGGCTCGCGCAGCCTCGTCGTCGACGGCATCGTCGGCTCCGACACCTGGCAGGCCCTCGAAGCCTGACCCCCGCCTCACCTTTCTCGCCTGATCCCGGAAGGTTCGGGTTTGCGCACCCACCGAACCCCGGCGAACCCGAAGGTCGCCGTGCGCACCGGAAGGTTCAGGTCCGCGCACCCACCGAACCCCGGCGAACCCCAAGGTCGCCGTGCGCACCGGAAGGTTCAGGTCCGCGCACCCACCGAACCCCGGCGAACCCAAAGGTCGCCGTGCGCACCGGAACGTTCAGGTCCGCGCACCCACCGAACCCCGGCGAACCCGAAGGTCGCCGTGCGCACCGGAAGGTTCGGGTCCGCGCACCCACCGAACCCCGGCGAACCCCAAGGTCGACGTGCGCACCGGAAGGTTCGGGTTCGCGCACCCACCGAACCCCGGCGAACCCGAAGGTTGGGGTGCGCACCGGAAGGTTCGGGTTCGCGCACTCACCGAACTCCGGCGAACCCAAAGGTTCCGGGATCAGGCGAGAAAGTTAGGAGCCCGGGTCAGAGGTACTGGCCGGTGTTGGCGACGGTGCTGATGGACTTGCCGGGCTCGGAGCCCTCCTTGGTCTTGATGAGCGTGCGGATGTAGACGATCCGCTCGCCCTTCTTGCCAGAGATGCGCGCCCAGTCGTCGGGGTTGGTCGTGTTCGGCAGGTCCTCGTTCTCGCGGAACTCGTCGGTGCACGAGCTGAGCAGGTGGTCGACCCGCAGCCCGCGCTGGCCGGTGTCGAGGAGGTCCTTGATGGCCATCTTCTTCGCCCGGTCGACGATGTTCTGGATCATCGCGCCGGAGTTGAAGTCCTTGAAGTACAGGATCTCCTTGTCGCCGCCGGCGTAGGTGACCTCGAGGAAGCGGTTCTCCTCCTCCTCGCTGTACATCCGCAGCACGACGGCGTCGATCATCGCCTGGACGGTGGCGTCGTCGGAGCCGCCGTTCTGCGCGACGTCGTCGGGGTGCAGCGGCAGCCCGACGGTGAGGTACTTGGCGAAGATGTCGCGCGCGGACTCGGCGTCGGGGCGCTCGATCTTGATCTTCACGTCGAGGCGGCCGGGTCGCAGGATGGCGGGGTCGATCATGTCCTCGCGGTTCGAGGCGCCGATGACGATGACGTTCTCCAGCCCCTCGACGCCGTCGATCTCGGCGAGCAGCTGCGGGACGATCGTCGTCTCGACGTCCGAGCTCACCCCGGAGCCGCGGGTGCGGAACAGCGACTCCATCTCGTCGAAGAAGACGACGACCGGGTAGCCCTCGTTCGACTTCTCCCGGGCGCGCTGGAAGATCAGCCGGATGTGCCGCTCGGTCTCGCCGACGTACTTGTTGAGCAGCTCGGGGCCCTTGATGTTGAGGAAGTACGACTTCCCGGGCTCCCGTCCCTCCTTCTCGGCGACCTTGCGCGACAGCGACGCGGCGACCGCCTTGGCGATCATCGTCTTGCCGCAGCCGGGCGGGCCGTAGAGCAGGACGCCCTTCGGCGGCTTCAGCTGGTGGTCGGTGTAGAGGTCGGGGTGCAGGTAGGGCAGCTCGACGGCGTCGCGGATGGCCTCGATCTGTCCGCCGAGCCCGCCGATGTCCTGGTAGCCGATGTCCGGGACCTCCTCGAGCACGAGGTCGGCGACCTCGGCCTTGGGGATCCGCTCGTAGACGAAGCCCGAGCGCGGCTCGAGCAGCAGCGCGTCACCCGCCCGGACGACCTCGTCGGCGAGCGAGGCGGCCACCCGGCAGACCCGCTCCTCGTCGGCCTGGGCGACGACGAGCACCCGGCCGTCCTCGAGCAGCTCCTTGCACAGGACGACCTCTCCGACGGTCTCGTACCCGTGGGCGGCGACGACGTTCATCGCCTCGTTGAGCATGACCTCGCGGCCGGGCGCGAGGTCCGCGGACTCGATCGAGGGGCTGACGGCGACGTGCATCTTGCGGCCGCTGGTGAGGATGTCGGCGGTGCCGTCCTCGAACAGCTCGATGACGGTGCCGTAGGCGGCCGGCGGCTGAGCCAGCCGGTCGACCTCGGACTTCAGCGTGACGATCTGCTCGCGGGCGTCGCGCAGGGTGCGCACGAGGCGCTCGTTCTGGGCGGACAGCGTCGCGATCTGGGAGCGGAGCGAGGCGAGGTCGCGTTCCATCGACCGGATCTGCGCCGGGCTGGCCTCGCCCCGGGCCCGCAGCGCGGCGAGCTCGGCCTCGAGGGAGCGCCGCTCGGCCTCCAGCCGCTCGCGGCTGCCCTGCTGGTCACGGGGCTCGTCGGTGCTCATACCCGACGATAACTCCCCGACCTGGTCAGGGCGCGGAGGTCCCGGATACCGAACGGCGCACCTTGCGCACCTTCTTGTCCGACGGGACCCGCTCGCCGACGCCCTCCGGCGTCCAGTCCTCATCGCCGGCCTCCTCGACCGTGACGTAGCCGCGGCCGGGCCGGCGCTTGCGCAGCGGCGGCGTGACGCCCGGCGCCAGGCGGCGGGTGGTGACGAGGAAGCCGGTGTGCCCGTGCATGCGGTGCTGCGGGCGGACGGCCAGGCCCTCGAGGTGCCAGCCGCGCACGAGGGACTCCCACGCCTGCGGCTCGGTGAAGGTGCCGTGGTCACGCATCGCCTCGGCGACCTTCGACAGCTGGGTGGCCGTCGCGACGTAGCAGATGAGGACACCGCCGGGCGCGAGGGCGTCGGCGACGACGTCGAGGCACTCCCACGGCGCGAGCATGTCGAGGACGACCCGGTCGACGCTGCCGGCGTCGACCGCCTCGGGCAGCGACTCGACGAGGTCGCCGACCGTCACCGTCCACGCCGGGTGGTCGCCGCCGAAGAACTCGCGGGCGTTGCCGCGGGCGATGTCGGCGAAGTCCTCGCGGCGCTCGAAGGACAGCACCCGCCCGGTGTCCCCCACGGCCCGCAGCAGCGACATCGACAGCGCGCCGGACCCGACGCCGGCCTCGACGACGGTGGCGCCGGGGAAGACGTCGGCCATCATGACGATCTGGCCGGAGTCCTTGGGGTAGACGACCGCGGCGCCCCGCGGCATCGACATCACCCAGTCCGACAGCAGCGGTCGCAGGGCGAGGTACTCGACCCCGGCGGTGTTCGTCACCGTCGAGCCGTCCGGCCGGCCGACGAGGTCGTCGTGGGCGAGGTGCCCGCGGTGGGTGTGGAACTGCTTGCCGGCGGCGAGGGTGATGGTGTGGAGGCGACCCTTGGGGTCGGTCAGCTGCACGCGGTCGCCCTCGGCGAAGGGACCCCGGCGGCGGTCGGCTCCGGTGGCGGTCATGCGGGCGAGTCTAGGTGCGCGCCCGGTCCCGCCTCGCCGCGGCGTCGACGGCCTGGGCGGAGGTGACGCCCCACACCTCGCCGCCCCGGGTGAGGACGACGAGGCCGACACCGGACTCGCCCATCGCCCGCAGCACCGGCGCCAGGCCGTCGGCCGGCCCGGCCTCGACGACGTTGCCGTCCGGCAGCCGCCGCACGACCGACGCGATGGGCGTCGAGCCGGGCGGGTCCTCCCCCGGCGACTGGGCGAGGAAGAGGGTGGGGCGGCCCGTGGCGTCGAGACAGACGACGAGGTCCGGGTGGGCCCGGGCCTCGTCCAGCGTCGTGTCGGGCGGGAGCACGACGGCGCGGGCCGCGGTGTCGCCGACCGTCACCCGGTCGACGATGCGCTCGACGGGCGCGCGGCGGATGGCGGCCGTGGCCCCGGTCCACAGCACCCACCCCATGACGAGCACGACGACGACGTCGATGAGGTCGGGACGTCCGCCCCGCACCACCGGCAGGAGGACGAACCACACGACGAGCCCCGCGGCGACGGCCCGCCCGATCCACCCGGCGACGACGAGGCCGAGGTCGCGGCGGCCGGTGACGGCCCAGACGAGCGACTGCAGCGCCGCGCCACCGTCCAGGGGCAGCCCGGGCAGGAGGTTGAAGCCGGCGAGCAGCGCGTTGAGCAGGGCGAAGGACCAGGCGAAGGTCGCGGCGGGCTCGGCCAGCGAGACGTACGCGACGGCGGCCAGCGCGGCGAGGGCCCCGTTGACGGCCGGGCCGGCGAGGGCGACGAGCGCCGTGCGGCCGGGGGTGGCGCCCGTGCCGTCGTAGGCGGTGTGCCCGCCCCAGAGCGTCGCGACGATGCGGTGCACCCGGAAGCCGAGGCCGCGGGCGACGACGGCGTGACCGACCTCGTGCCCGAGCACCGCGAGGAGGATGGCGACGACGAGCCAGGCGGCGTAGGCGACGGCGAACCCGGTGCCGCGCTCGACGCCGGCGCGGTAGCCGGTGAACGCGATGAACGCGCCGAGGATGAGCCAGGTGCGGTCGAGGTAGACCGGCACCCCCGAGACTCCGCCGATGCGCAGCGCACCCGCCGGGGCCTGCGGCGAGGTGGACATGGCAGGACCCTACGTGAGCCGGACGGCATACTGATCCCTTGCCCACCGCCGTCCGTTCCACCGACGCGAGAGGACCCCGACAGTCGTGACCGAGCAGCACCGGCCCGACGCCACCGACGCCCTGAGCACCGCCCTGCGGGAGCGGGTCCTCGTCCTCGACGGCGCGATGGGGACGATGATCCAGGCGCGGCAGCTGACCGAGGAGGACTACCGCGGCGAGCGCTTCGCCGACCACGGCAGCGACCTGCGCGGCAACAACGACCTGCTCTCGCTCACCCGCCCGGACGTCATCCGCGAGATCCACGACGCCTACCTCGAGGCCGGGGCCGACCTCGTCGAGACGAACACCTTCAACGCCCAGCGCATCTCCCTGGCCGACTACGACATGGCCGACCTCGCGTACGAGATGAACGTCGCGGCCGCCTCCCTGGCCCGCGCGGCCTGCGACGCCGCCACCGAGCGCACCCCGGACCGTCCGCGCTGGGTGCTCGGGACGCTCGGACCGACGAACCGCACGGCGTCGATCTCCCCCGACGTCAACGACCCCGCGGCCCGCAACGTCACCTTCGACACGCTCGTCGAGGCCTACCTGGAGCAGGCCCGCGGCCTCGTCGACGGGGGCGCGGACGTCCTGCTCGTCGAGACCGTCTTCGACACCCTCAACGCCAAGGCCGCGGTCTTCGCCCTGGAGACGCTGTTCGAGGAGCACGGGCGCCGCTGGCCGGTGATGATCTCCGGGACGATCACCGACGCCTCGGGGCGCACCCTGTCCGGACAGGTCACCGAGGCCTTCTGGTACTCGGTGCGCCACGCCCGGCCCCTCGCCGTCGGGCTCAACTGCGCGCTCGGCGCGGCCGAGCTGCGGCCCTACGTCGCCGAGCTGGCCCGGCTCGCCGACTGCTTCGTCACCGCGCACCCGAACGCCGGCCTGCCCAACGCCTTCGGCGAGTACGACGAGTCTCCGGACTCGATGGCCGAGGTCGTCGGCGAGTTCGCGTCCGCCGGGCTGGTCAACGTCGTCGGCGGGTGCTGCGGGACGACCCCCGACCACGTGGCCGCCATCGCCAAGGCCGTCGACGCCGGCACCGTCCGCGAGCCCGCCGTCCTGACCCCGGCCCTGCGGCTGTCCGGGCTCGAGCCGCTGGTCGTCGACGAGGACAGCCTCTTCGTCAACATCGGCGAGCGGACGAACATCACCGGCTCGGCCCGCTTCCGCCGGCTCATCCGCGACGAGGACTACGGCACCGCACTGTCGGTCGCGCGCCAGCAGGTCGAGAGCGGCGCCCAGGTCATCGACGTCAACATGGACGAGGGGATGATCGACGGCGTCGCGGCCATGGAGCGCTTCCTCAAGCTCGTCGCCTCCGAGCCCGACATCTGCCGGGTGCCGGTCATGGTCGACTCCAGCAAGTGGGAGGTCATCGAGGCCGGCCTCAAGGTGACCCAGGGCAAGGCGATCATCAACTCCATCTCGATGAAGGAGGGCGTCGAGCCGTTCGTCGAGCACGCCCGCCTGGCCCGCAAGCACGGCGCCGCGGTCGTCGTCATGGCCTTCGACGAGCAGGGGCAGGCCGACACCCTGGCCCGCCGCACGGAGATCTGCGAGCGCGCCTACCGGATCCTCGTCGACGAGGTCGGCATGCCGCCCGAGGACGTGATCTTCGACCCCAACGTCTTCGCCGTCGCCACCGGCATCGAGGAGCACGCCGCCTACGGCACCGACTTCGTCGAGGCCACCCGGTGGATCTCGCAGAACCTGCCGCACGCGAGCGTCTCCGGCGGGGTCTCGAACGTCTCCTTCAGCTTCCGCGGCAACAACGCCGTCCGCGAGGCCATCCACGCGGTGTTCCTCTACCACGCCATCCGCGCCGGCATGGACATGGGCATCGTCAACGCCGGCGCGCTCGTCCCCTACGACACCCTCGACCCGCGGCTGCGCGAGGCCATCGAGGACGTCGTGCTGAACCGGACCGGCGACCCCCAGGCCGCCACCGAGGCGCTGCTGGCGCTGGCCGAGGAGTTCCGCTCCGACGGCGAGCAGGCCGAGGCCCGCACCGACGAGTGGCGCTCGCTCCCGCTGCGCGAGCGGATCACGCACTCGCTCGTCAAGGGCATCGACGACCACGTCGTCGACGACACCGAGGCGCTGCGGGCCGAGATCGAGGAGGCCGGCGGCCGCCCGCTCGAGGTCATCGAGGGCCCGCTCATGGACGGGATGAACGTCGTCGGCGACCTCTTCGGGTCCGGCAAGATGTTCCTGCCGCAGGTGGTGAAGTCGGCGCGGGTCATGAAGAAGGCCGTCGCCCACCTCGTGCCGTACATCGAGGCCGAGAAGGACGAGGCGGCGCGCAGCAGGTCCAAGGGCAAGGTCGTCACCGCGACCGTCAAGGGCGACGTCCACGACATCGGCAAGAACATCGTCGGGGTCGTCCTCCAGTGCAACAACTACGACGTCGTCGACCTCGGCGTCATGGTCCCCATGCAGAAGATCCTCGACACCGCGCGCGAGGAGAAGGCCGACGTCATCGGGCTCTCCGGCCTCATCACCCCGAGCCTGGACGAGATGGTCCGGGTCGCGGCCGAGATGGAGCGTCAGGGATTCACCGTCCCGCTGCTGCTCGGCGGGGCGACGACCTCCAAGGCGCACACGGCGGTCAAGGTCGACGAGCAGTACTCCGGGCCCGTCGTCTGGGTCAAGGACGCCTCGCGCTCGGTCCCCGTCGTCAGCCGGCTGCTCTCGGACACCCAGCGCGACGACTTCGTCGGCGAGGTCTCGGCCGAGTACGCCTCGCTGCGCACGCGGCACGCCGCGAAGTCCGGTGAGCGACCGCTGGTCGACCTGGAGACCGCGCGCGCCAACGCGCCCGCACTCGACTGGACCGGCCACCGGCCGGTGCGCCCCCACCTGCTCGCGCAGCAGGAGGGCGATCGCTGGTCGGCGCCGCAGGGCAGCCGGACCCGCCGGACCCCGCAGTTCACCCGGGTCTGGGAGGACTACCCGGTCGCCGACCTGCGCGAGTACATCGACTGGACGCCGTTCTTCCTCGCCTGGGAGATCCGCGGCCGCTACCCCGACGTGCTCAACAACCCGACCACCTCGGAGCAGGCGCGCTCGCTGTTCGACGACGCCCGCCGGATGCTCGACCGCATCGAGCGCGAGCACTGGCTGGCGCCGCGCGGCGTCGTCGGCATCTTCCCGGCCAGCGCGGTCGGCGACGACCTCGAGGTCTACACGGGCGAGGACCGCGACCAGGTGCGCGCAACCCTGCACGGCCTGCGCCAGCAGGGGCGCCACCGCGAGGGCGTGGCCAACAAGTGCCTGTCGGACTTCGTGGCGCCCAAGGAGACCGGCCTGCGCGACCACGTCGGGGCCTTCTCGGTGACCGCCGGTCTCGGGCTCGAGGAGCACCTGGCCCGGTTCAAGGCCGACCTCGACGACTACTCGGCGATCATGCTCGAGGCCCTGGCGGACCGGCTGGCCGAGGCCTTCGCCGAGCGCCTGCACCAGCGGGTGCGCACCGACCTGTGGGGGTACGCCGGCGACGAGCGGCTGGACAGCGACGCGCTCATCGCCGAGCGCTACCGCGGGATCCGCCCGGCGCCCGGCTACCCGGCCTGCCCGGACCACACCGAGAAGGAGACGCTCATGGAGCTCCTCGGCGGCGAGGAGCGCACCGGGGTCCGCCTCACCGAGTCGATGGCGATGTGGCCGGGGGCGTCGGTCTCCGGCTGGTACTTCGCGCACCCGGAGAGCCAGTACTTCGTCGTCGGGCGGCTCGGCCGGGACCAGGTCGAGGACTACGCCGCCCGCAAGGGCTGGGACCTCGCGACCGCCGAGCGCTGGCTGGGCCCGAACCTCGGCTACACCCCCGACGACTGACCCGGCCCCCCGGCGGGTCGACGGCACCGTGACGGACGGGTGCCGGGGTGGCGGCGTGACCGTGTCGGCGGCCCCGCCTACGGTGTGCGGCATGACCCCCGCCCTGTCGCCGAGCCGTGCCGCGGACTTCAAGCAGTGTCCGCTGCTCTTCCGGTTCCGGACCATCGACAAGCTCGAGGGTCCCCCGTCCCCCGCGGCCGCGCGCGGCACCCTCGTGCACGCCGTGCTCGAGCACCTCTTCGAGCTCCCGGCCGCGCAGCGGACACCCACGGCCGCGGCCGCCCTCCTCGAGCCGCGGTGGCGCGCCCTCGTCGAGGACCGTCCCGAGCTCGCGACGATGGTCGAGGAGGACGACGCCCTCACCGAGGAGACCTGGCTCGCGGGGGCGCGCGGCCTCGTCGAGCAGTGGTTCGGCCTCGAGGACCCCACCCGCCTGGAGCCCGAGGCGCGCGAGCTCTACGTCGAGACCGAGATCGAGGGGCTGACCCTGCGCGGGTACGTCGACCGGCTCGACGTCGCCCCCGACGGCGCGATGCGGGTCGTCGACTACAAGACCGGCCGCTCCCCCGGTGAGGCCTTCGAGGCCAAGGCGCTGTTCCAGATGAAGTTCTACGCCCTCGTGCTGTGGCGGCTGCGTGGCGAGGTCCCGCGGATGCTCCAGCTCGTCTACCTCGGCAACGGCGAGGTCGTCCGCTACGTCCCGGACGAGCGCGACCTGCTGGCCGTCGAGCGCAACGTCCGGGCCATCTGGGACGCCGTCGTCCGCGCCGCCCGCAGCGGCGACTGGCGGCCGCGCACCTCGAAGCTGTGCGGCTGGTGCGACTTCCAGCAGTTCTGCCCCGAGTTCGGCGGCACTCCCCCGCCGCTGCCCGACGGCGCGGGGCTCATCGCCCTCGACCCCGCCCGCTCGGGCGCCGCCTCACCCGACGACGAGTGACCGGGCGAGGTCGCCGAGGCCCTGCGGGGTCATCCCGACCAGGTCGGGGGCCCGGACCGCCCCGTCGATGTCGGGCACCGGCACGACGTGCGGGACCGCGAGCGTCGGCACGCCGGCCGCCACCGCCGAGCGCACGCCGGTGGGGCTGTCCTCGATGGCCACGCAGCGGGCCGGGTCGACCCCGAGCTGCCGGGCGGCCGCGTGGTAGGGCTCGGGGTGCGGCTTGCCGTGCTCGACCTCGTCGCCGGTGACGACGGCCGCGAACGACCCGTCCGGCAGCGCCGCGACGACGGCGTCGGCCAGCGACCGCCACGACATCGTCACGAGGGCGCAGGGCACGCCGGCCTCCCCCAGGGCGGCCAGCAGCTCGCGCGCGCCGGGGCGCCACGGCACGTGCTCGCGCACCTGGGCGACGACGCGGGCCAGCAGCTCGTCGACGATCCGCTCGGGCTCCCAGGTGATCGGCGAGTGCTCGCGGATGAAGCGCGCGGAGACCATGAGGTCGTTGCCGACGAGCTGGTGGGCGAACTCGTCGGACCAGGTCCCGCCGTGCTCCTCGACGATGCGGTGCTCCGCCTCGATCCAGTAGGGCTCGGTGTCGACGAGGGTGCCGTCCATGTCCCAGAGGACCGCAGCGGGGAGGCTCATGGGTCGCCAGCCTAACGAGCCGTACTGTGGTCTCCGTACCGCCCGACAGGAGGATGCCCGTGATCGAGCTCGAGGACATCGGCGAGCTGCGCGACCCCGTGATGATCGCCGCCTTCGAGGGCTGGAACGACGCCGGGGAGGCCGCGAGCGCCGTGGTCGAGCACCTGGCCCAGGTGTGGGACGCCGACGTCGTCGCCGCCCTGGACCCCGAGGACTACTACGACTTCCAGGTCAACCGTCCGCGGGTCGTCGCCGAGGGCGGCAAGCGCCGGATCAGCTGGCGCACCACGCGCGTCCTCGTCTGCCGCAACACCTCGATCGGCCGCGACGCCGTGCTCGTCCAGGGCGTCGAGCCCTCCTTCCGCTGGCGCGCCTTCGCCATCGAGCTCATGGAGCTCGCCGAGGCCGTCGACGTCTCGATGGTCGTCACCCTCGGGGCGCTCATGGCCGACGTCGCGCACTCCCGGCCCATCCCCGTGACGGCGACCTCGGACAGCGAGGACACCCGCCACCGGCACGGCCTGGAGATGAGCTCCTACGAGGGGCCCACCGGCATCGTCGGCGTGCTGTCCGACGCGGCGCAGCAGGTCGGTATCCCGTCGGTGTCGTGCTGGGCCGCGGTGCCGCACTACGCCGGGCACACCCCCTCCCCGAAGGCCACCTCGGCGCTGCTCGGTCGGCTCGAGGAGCTGCTGGACGGCCCGATCGAGCACGGCGACCTCGACGAGGACGCCCGCGCCTGGGAGCGCGGCATCGACGAGCTCGCGGCGTCCGACACCGAGGTCGCCGAGTACGTCGAGAGCCTCGAGGAGGCCCAGGACACCGCGGACCTGCCGGAGGCCAGCGGCGACGCCATCGCCAAGGAGTTCGAGCGCTACCTGCGCCGGCGCGGCAGCGACGACCCGGGGACCGGCCCCGTCGGCGCCTGACGCCCGTCCCCCGGAGGGCCGGAGGCCGGGCGCCCGGCGGTCGGGCGCCGCGGGCGGTCAGCCGCGGACCGGGACGCACACCTCGGTGACCCGGTCCTCGGGCTCGGTCGTGCTCGGGTCGGAGAGGTAGCGGTTGAACACCTTGGCCTCCACCGGGTCCTCCGCGGACGTCGCGGCGGCCGTCAGCCCCTCGGCCTCGAGGTACTCCTGGATGCGGGCGTGGGCCTCGCCGATGAGCTCGTAGGGGCCCTGGACGCGCGCCACGACGACGGCGCGCTCGGGCAGCTCGAGGACCTCCAGCGGCGCCGAGGCCGTGGAGCCCGGGGCCACCGGCAGCCAGATCGACTCGTCGACGTCGCGCTCGACGTACTCGGGGACGTGCTCGATGCAGCCGCCCGGACCTATCGGCTGCAGGCCCTGGGCCCGCAGCTCGGGGACGAGGGCCGCCCACAGCCGGCCCTCGTCGGCGTAGGTGGGCACGGTGCCGCGCAGGGCGACGACGGTGGTGGCGGGGACGGTGGTGCGGGTGACGGTGATGCCGGACATGGTGGCTCCTTCGTGGGAGATCAGCTGGTCGATGAGCGCCAGCCGTCCGCGAGCGGCCGCGGCCTCCTCCTCGAGCGCCGCGCGCTGGGCGTCCAGCGCCTCGGTGTACGCGGGGGTGCCGGTCGCGGCCCGGACGGCGACGATGGCGGACACGGAGAACCCGACGTCGCGCAGCCGGCGCACGTGCAGCGCGTCGGCCACCTGGGCCGGGGCGTAGCCCCGGTACCCGGTGCGGGGGTCCACCGACGCGGGGGTCAGCACGCCGCGCTCGTCGTAGTGACGGAGCATGCGCACGCTGAGCCGGGTCCGGGCGGAGAACTCCCCGATCGACATCAGGTCCTTGGTGTCGTCCATGGCTCCACCGTGGCGTCTCTCATCGTGTGAGGGTCAAGCCCTCATCAGAGCCGGATCCCGAGGACCGCGTCGACGGTGCGGGCGAGCAGCCCCGGGCCGGCCGGGTCCGAGCCATCACCGGCCAGCGTCCGCTCGCACCAGGCGTCGACGGCCGCCAGCGCCCGCGCGGTGTCGAGGTCGTCGGCGACGGCGGCCCGCACCTGGCCGGCGGCCTCGGCGGCCTCCACGCCCTCGTTGACCGAGAACGCCTCGCGCCACCGCTCCAGCCGGGCCTGCGCGTCGGCGAGCAGCGCGTCGGCGTAGTCCCACTCGGTGCGGTAGTGCTGGGCCAGCAGCAGCAGCCGGACCGCCATCGGGTCGACGCCGTCCGCCCGCAGCCGGGAGACCAGGACGAGGTTGCCCTGGGACTTGCTCATCTTGCCGCCGTCGAGGCCCACCATCGCCTGGTGGACGTAGAGGCGGGCGAAGGTCGGGTCGCCCGTGGCCACGGCCGACTGGACGGCGCTCATCTCGTGGTGCGGGAAGACGAGGTCGGTGCCGCCGCCCTGGACGTCGAACGGGTGCCCGAGGTGGGCCAGGGCGATGGCGGTGCACTCGACGTGCCAGCCCGGGCGACCGGCGCCGAGCACGGTGTCCTCCCACGACGGCTCGTCGGCCCGGGCGGCGCGCCAGAGCAGGGGGTCGAAGCGGCCGCGCTTCCCGGGCCGCTCGGGGTCGCCCCCGCGGTCGGCGAAGACCTCGTCCATCTGCTCGGGCGACCAGTGCGAGACCTCGCCGAAGGTCGGCGCCGCCGCGAGGTCGAGGTAGACGTCCTCGCCGCTGCCCTCGCCGTCGGGCACGGGCAGGCGGTACGCGGAACCGGTGTCGAGCAGCCGCCGGACGACCTCGGTGATGGCGTCCATCGACTCCACGACGCCCTCGAAGGCGTCGGGCGGGATGACGGCCAGCGCGGTCATGTCCTCGCGGAACAGGTCGACCTCGGACGTCGCGAGCTCGCGCCAGTCCCGGCCGTCGCGGGCGGCCCGCTCGAGCAGGGGGTCGTCGACGTCGGTGACGTTCTGCACGTACTCGACGCGGTGGCCGCTGTCGCGCAGGGCCCGGACGACGAGGTCGAAGGTGACGTAGGTGGCGGCGTGGCCGAGATGGGTGGCGTCGTACGGGGTGATGCCGCAGACGTAGATGCGGGCGGTCTCGCCGGCGTCGACGGCCCGGACCTCGCCGGTGCTCGTGTCGTGGAGCCGGAGCGGCTCACCGTGACCGGGGACGGCGGGGACGAACGGTGGGGGCCACGACTTCACGGGGGGAGCCTACGGGCAGCCGCCTACAGCGCGGGCCAGGGGATGGCGGGCCACCCGCCGCGGGGCCGGGGGTGGGTGCGCCGGCGCAGCAGCATGGTCACGCGGTGCCGCAGCGCCCCGACCTCGTCGACGGTGAGCAAGGGGGCGAGGTCGTCGGTCAGCCCGTCGGCCAGGGCGGCGTCGAGCCGGTCCAGCCGCTCGAGGTCCGCCTCGGGCAGCTCGTCGCCGGCCCAGCCCCACAGCACGGTGCGCAGCTTGGGCTCGACGGACAGGCTCACCCCGTGGTCGCAGCCGCGCACGACGTCGCCGTCGCGCAGGACGTGGCTCCCCTTGCGGTCGGAGTTGTTGAGCGCGGCGTCCAGGACGGCGACGGTCCGCAGGACCGGCTCCGGGCTGTGCGCGACGACGACCGGCTCGCCGTAGGTCGACTCGCCCTCGAGGACGACGAGCCAGCCGTCGGGCACCTCGGCGGGGTCGAGGACGTCGACGAGCGGGTCGGGCTCGAGGCCGGCGGTGTCCCCCACCCACAGCTGCACCGACCCGCGCCCGAGCGGCCCGGAGCGCAGCACGGTCGGCGGGACGACGCCGAACCCGCCGGCCTCGCTCACGAGGTAGGCGGCGCGCTCGCGCTCGACGAGCGTGCCGTCCGGGTAGTCCCAGAGGCGGCGCTCGGTGGCCTGCGGCTTGTGGATGGCGAGCAGGCCGTCGGCGGGGTCACCGACCTGGCACAGCAGCGCGCCGTTGGAGGACCCGGAGATGCGCCCGAGAGGGGTCAGCTCCCCTCGGGTCAGGACCTCCTCGAGGTCAGCGCCGGTACCCGTTGGCACGGGGGCAGATGTGGCCGGTGGGGTCGAGCGGCTGGCCGCAGAACGGGCAGGCGGGCCGACCGGCGGCGATGACCTTGCCGCAGCGGCGCGCGAAGGCCCGGGCGGACTCGGGCGGGAGGACGACGCGGAGGGTCTGCAGGGTGCCCTCCTCGACCTCCTCCGGGTCCTGGTCGTGGCACTCGATGACGAGGACGAGCCGGTCGGGGTCCCAGGCGAGGCTCAGGGTGTCGACCCGGAACTCGTCCTCGATGGGCACGGTGAGGGGGTCGGTGTCGCCGTCGCCGAGCGGCTCGGTGGCCGTGCCCTCGGCGTGGGCGTCGAGGAGGTCGTTGACCCGGTCGGCGAGGACGCTGACCTGCACCTTCTCCAGGGACACCGAGACGACGCGACCGTCGCCGGTGGCCTGGAGGAAGAACGTGCGGCCGCCCGGCGGGCCCACGGTGCCGGCGACGAAGCGCTCCGGCGGGTCGAAGACGGTGGCTGGCATGTGTCCACCCTAGATCGCGGACGGCGGCGTCCGGCGTCCGGTCAGCCCGCCGCGCCGCCGACCGTGGAGTCCCCGGGCGCGTGGTCCTTGGGCGTCGCGACCAGCGGGGCCAGCTCGCCCTCGGCGGTGTTGCTCGCGAGGAGCACCATGCGGGTGCTCGTCACGTGGACGGCGGTGACGGTCCCGGGGTCGACCCGGACGCGCTGGAGACCGGCCACCCCGGCGCCGACGGCCTCGGCGACGACCGCCTTGATGGGGTCGCCGTGGCTCACCGCCACCCAGACCGCGCTCTTGCCGTGCTCCTCCTCGACCTGCGCGTCCAGGGCCCGGACGCCGCCGACGACCCGCGCGGCCATCTCGCCCAGCGACTCGGCGGCGTACTGCTCCGACGGCGGGAACACCGCGGCGGCGGGGTCGTCCTGGATGGTCCGCCACAGCGGGTCCTTCGCGGCCTCCGAGAGCGGCCGGCCGGTCCACGCGCCGTAGTGGCACTCCCCGATCCGGTCGTCGGTGCTCGCCTCGAGGCCGGGCAGGGCGAGCGCGACGGTCTCGCGGCAGCGCTGCAGCGGGCTGGAGAAGGCCCGGGCCACGTCCAGCGGCGCCAGCCGGGCCGCGACCCGCTCCGCCTGGGTGCGGCCGGTGTCGGTGAGGCCCACGCCCTCGGTCCAGCCCGCGAGCACCCCGGCCGCGTTGGCGCTGGAGTGCCCGTGCCGGATCAACAGGACGATGGCCACGTCGGGACACTCTAGGCGTGCCCGGCTCCGCCGCCGACCGGCGTCGCCCACAATGGCCTGCGTGATCGTCGACCGCGCCATCTACGAGGACGGGCACCGCCGTGACTGCGGCGACCTGTCCGACGAGCTCGCCATGCTCCGGCGCGACGCCGGCAGCGGCGACTTCCTCTGGATCGGGCTCAAGGACCCCACCCAGGAGGAGTTCGACGCCGTCGACACCGAGCTCGGCCTGCACCCGCTGGCCGTCGAGGACGCCGTCGAGTCCGGCGGCGACGGACGGCAGCGGGCCAAGGTCGAGCTCTACGACGACACCGTCTTCGTCGTCCTGAAGCCCCTGCGCTACATCGACCGCACCTCGGACATCGAGACCGGCGAGCTCATGGTCTTCGTCGGCGACCGGTTCGTCGTCACGGTCCGCCGCGGCGAGGTGAGCCCGCTCTCCGGGATCCGGGCGCAGATCGAGTCCGACCCCGAGCGGCTGCGCCTCGGCCCGCTCGCCGTGCTCCACGCCGTCCTGGACCGGGTCGTCGACGCCTACCTCGCGATCGACGACGAGGTCGCGACCGACCTGGACCAGATGGAGCGGACCGTCTTCTCGGACGCGCGCACCGACACCCGCGCCATCTACCGGCTGAAGCGCGAGGTGCTCGAGTTCCGGCGGGCCGTCGTGCCGCTGGACGAGCCGCTGAAGATGCTCTACGCCTCGCCCCGCTCCCCCGTCCCGGAGGGCGAGCTGCGGCTGCTGCTGCGCGACGTCGCCGACCACCTGCACGCGGTCATCGACCACGTCGAGTCCTACGACAGCCTGCTCTCGGGCATCCTCGACGCCCACCTCGCGCAGGTGTCGGTCCAGCAGAACGACGACATGCGCAAGATCTCGGCCTGGGTGGCCATCGCGGCCGTCCCCACGCTCATCGCCGGGATCTTCGGGATGAACTTCACGAACATGCCGGAGCTCAAGCTGACCTACGGCTTCCCGCTGACCCTGCTCGCCATGGCGCTCGTGTGCGGGGGGCTGTTCGCCGCGTTCAAGCGGGCCGGCTGGCTCTGAGGCCGGCCGCCGGTCAGGTCGCGGAGATCCAGCCCGAGGACAGCGCCACGACGAGCACCGCCCCGAGGGCCACGCGGTACCAGACGAACGGGCGCAGCGAGTTCGTCGCGACGAACCGCAGCAGCCACGCGATGGAGGCGTAGGCGACCGCGAAGGCGACGAGGATGCCGACGAGCATCTGCCCCACCCCGAGGGCGCCGAGGTCGTCGCGCGCCTGGAGGAGCTCGAAGAGCCCCGCGGCGGTGAGGGCCGGGATGGCCATGAAGAAGGACAGCTCGGTGGCGGTGACCCGGTTGATGCCGCGCAGGAGGCCGGCCGAGATCGTCGCGCCGGAGCGGGAGACGCCGGGGACGAGGGCGAAGCACTGGACGAGCCCGATGACGAGGCCGTCGACGAGGGTGACCCCGCTCTCGCCCCGCTGGCGGCCCTCGCGCTGGAGCACGTCGTGACGCTGCTCGGCGACCCAGATGACGGCGCTCCAGACGATGAGTCCGATGGCCACGACCCACAGGGTGCGCAGCGGGCCGGAGATGAGGTCGCGGGCGAGGAAGCCGACGACGCCGACCGGGAGCGACCCGACGACGACCGCCCAGGCCAGGCCGTAGTCGCGGTCCTCGCGGGCCGGGGCGGAGGACAGCCCCCGCACCCAGGCGAGGAAGAGCCGGGCGATCTTCTTCGCGAAGAAGATGAAGGTCGCGGCGATGGCGCCGATCTGGATGATCGCCGTGTACGCCGTGACGGCCCGGTCGTCGACCGGCAGCCCGAGCAGGTGCTCGGCGATCGTCAGGTGTCCGGTCGAGGAGATGGGGAGGAACTCGGTGAGTCCCTCGACGATCCCGAGGACGACGGCTTGCAGGTACGAGAGCTCGACGGGCACGCGCAGACTCTAGGGGTGCCCCCTGTGCCGGCGCTGTGGCGGGTCAGCCGCCGACGACCTCGGCCATGAGGCGCAGGGTGGCGAGCCGGTGCTCGGTGCTCGGGGCGTACGGGGCGACGGACAGGGTCGTCACGCCCGCGTCGGCGTAGCGGCCCACCCGCTCGGCGATCCGCTCCGGCGGACCGAGCAGCGCAGTGGCGTCGGCCAGCTCGAACGGGACGGCCGCGGCGGCGTCCCGGGGCCGTCCGGCGAGGTACAGGTCCTGGATCTCGTCGGCCGCCTCCTCGAAGCCCATGGACCGGGCGAGGCGGTTGTAGAAGTTCTGCTCCCGGCTGCCCATGCCGCCGATGTAGAGGGCGGTGTACGGGGCGACCGCGGCCCGGGCGGCGTCGAGGTCGTCGGTGACGACGACCGGCACGCTGGCGACGACGTCGAAGCCGTCCATCGGGTCCTCGGGCGTGCCGCGTCCGGCGGCGGCCCGGGCCTCGCGCACGGTGCCGAGGTGCTCCCCGGAGTGCTCGGGCGAGAGGAAGATCGCGAGCCAGCCGTCGGCGACCTCGCCGGCCAGCGCGAGGTTCTTCGGGCCGACCGCGGCGAGGTAGACCGGCAGGTCGGGCCGTGGCGGGTGGATCGTCAGCCGCAGCGCCTTGCCCGGTCCGTCCGGGAGGGGCAGGGTGAAGTGCCTCCCGTCGTACTCGACCTTCTCGCGGCGCAGGGCGGCCCGGACGATGTCGACGTACTCGCGGGTGCGGCCGAGCGGTGCCGCGAAGGGCACCCCGTGCCAGCCCTCGCTGACCTGGGGCCCCGAGACGCCGAGCCCGAGCAGGAAGCGTCCGCCGGAGAGGGTGTCGAGGGTCGCGGCGGTCATCGCCGTCATCGCCGGGGTGCGGGCCGGGATCTGCATGACGCCGGCGCCGAGGCCGATGCGCTCGGTCTGCGCGGCGAGCCAGGCCAGCACCGTGGGGCTGTCCGAGCCGTACGCCTCGGCGACCCACACCGAGGCGTACCCCAGGCGGTCGGCCTCCTGGACGAGGTCGAGGAGGTCCTCCCCCATGCCCATGCCTGCATACCCACCGGCGAGTCCGAGACGCATGACGGGCAGGCTAGCCGGTGCGCCGGCTCGCCCGCCCCGTCCCGCGGCCCGGGTGGAGGTGTTGCTCCTCACGCGACGTGAGGTCGTAGCGTCCCGCGGCATGGACACCGAGGACATCCGTGGGCTGGGCATCGGCGACGTCGCCGGGAGGACCGGGACGACCGAGCGGACGCTGCGCTACTACGAGGAGCTGGGGCTGCTCGCCCCGCGCCGGGACGCGGGTGGGCGGCGCCGCTACGACGCGGCCGACCTCGACACGCTCTACCGGGTCCGGGTGCAGCGCGAGCTGGGGACGCCCCTGGCCGACGTCGACCCGGCCGCGGGCGACCTGCTGGCCCTCACCACCCGCCACCTCGCCGAGCTCGACGACCGCCTCGCCGCGCTGACCCGGCAGCGGGAGCGGGTCCGCGCCGCGGAGGACCGGCTGCTCGGCGGCGGCGCGCCCACCGCGGAGGAGCTGCTCGGGCTGCTCGTCGGCTTCGCCCCCGAGGACCCGGCCGTCGTGCGGAGCGTGTCGCTGCTCGTCTACCGGGACGTCGCGGCCGCCCACCACTGGCTGGTCGAGACCTTCGGCCTCGGCGCCGGTCCCCTCCACCGTGGCGACGACGGTGTGGCGCACCTCGGGGTCCTGCGGGCCGGCGACCACGAGGTGTGGCTGCACTCGGAGTACCCGGCAGGGCGGCTGGCGTCGCCGGTGACCACGGACGGCACGACGACCGCCTCGCTCGCCGTCCACGTCGACGACGTGGACGCCCACCACGCCCGGGCGGCCGCCGCCGGCGCGGGGGTCGACTACCCGCCGGTCGACCAGCCCTACGGCTACCGCGAGTACGGCGCCCGTGACCTCGAGGGCCACCTGTGGTCCTTCCAGCACCCCCTGCGGGAGGGCGCCGCCGGCTGAGAGCGCCTGCGCCGGAGGGCGAGCCGGGCGGGATAGGGTCGCGCCCATGCAGACCCGCCGGCTCGGGGCCACCGGGCTCACCGTGTCGCGGCTCGCGCTGGGGACGATGGCGTGGGGCACCCGGACCTCCGCCGAGGACGCCCGGGACCTGCTCACGACCTTCCGCGCCGCGGGCGGCACCCTGGTCGACACCGCGCACGGCTACGCGGGCGGCGCGTCCGAGGAGATCCTCGGCGAGCTGCTGGCCGGCCCGGACCGCGACGAGGTCGTCCTCGTCACCAAGGCCGGGATCAGCCGCGCCACCGGCGAGCGGGTCGTCGACTGCTCGCGGGGGACGATGCTGCGCCAGCTCGACGCCTCCCTGGAGCGGCTGCGCACCGGCCACGTCGACGTCTGGCTCGCGCACACCTGGGACGAGGACACCCCGCTGGAGGAGACGGTTTCGGCGCTCGAGCACGCCTGGCGCACCGGCCGGGCCCGCTACGTCGGGGTGTCCAACCACGTCGGCTGGCAGGCGGCCCGCACGATGTCGCTGCTCGCCGAGGCCGGGGTGCCGCTGGCGGCCAACTCCGTCGAGTACAGCCTCGTCGAGCGCCGCCCGGAGCGCGAGCTCGTCGCCGCGGCCCGGGCCCTGGGCTTCGGACTCCTGCCGTGGTCGCCGGTCGGCCGCGGGGTGCTCTCCGGGCGCTACCGGACGGGGGTGCCCGCGGACTCGCGGCTGGCGTCGAGCGAGTTCGCCCGCTTCACCGGCCGGCACGCCGGAGACCACACCGCCGGGGTCGTCGAGGCCGTGCGCACCGCCGCCGACGGCCTCGGGGTCCCGCCCGCCGTCGTCGCGCTCACCTGGGTCCGGGACCGCCCCGGTGTCGTCGCGCCCGTCGTCGGCCCCCGCACGCCCGGGCAGCTGGCCGCGCTGCTGACCTCCGAGGACGTCGAGCTGCCGCCCCAGATCGTCGACGCGCTCGACGAGGTGTCGGTCGACCACGCCTGAGCCGGACGGGGCCGGCCGCGGAGGTCACTCCTCGTCGTCGGTCCGGCGCGCGGAGTCCTCGTCGTCGTACTCGATGTCCTCGTCGTCGTCGAGCCCGGCGTAGGCCCGCGTGGGGTCGCCGTCCTCGTCCTCGTGGGCGTCCACGTCGTCCTCGTCGGCGCCGTAGATGTCCAGCGGGGTCATCTCCCCGAAGGCGTCGTAGAGGGCGGAGTCGTACTCCTCGAAGGCGTCGGCCAGGTCCTCGTAGGCGGCGACGACGGCCGGGTCGTCCTCCCCGCGGCGGGTGCTGCTGGCCTCGAGGTGCCGCTCGAAGGCGGACACGAGCTGCACCAGAGCGGCGCGCGGATCGGTGGTCATGTCTCGAACGCTACCGGTCCTGGCGCAGAATGTGGCCGTGGCCGACTACGAGTACCTCGTCCTGAGCTTCGGGCGCGAGACGGACCGCGGGACGATCCGTCGCGCCCTCACCGACCACGCCGAGTACGGGCACTGGGAGCTCGCGCGCACCCGCACGTACATGGGCGGTCTCACCCGCACCTGGCTGCGGCGACGCATCATCCGCGCCCGCCGGGCGTCGGTGCCCTCGGGGCGCTGAGACCGCGCGCTCAGCAGGACTCGAGGAGCCGGCCGAGCACCCGGACGCCGAACTGCAACGAGTCGGTGGGCACCCGCTCGTCGATGCCGTGGAACATCGGCGCGAAGTCCAGGTCGGCCGGCAGCCGCAGCGGGGCGAACCCGTAGCCGGTGATCCCGAGCAGGGACAGCGCCTTGTTGTCCGTGCCGCCGGACAGGCAGTACGGCAGCACCTCGGCGTCGGGGTCCTCCGCACGCAGCGCGTCGACCATCCGCTCGACGAGGTCGCCCTCGAACGGCGCGTCGAGCGAGATGTCGCGGTGCAGCACCTCGACGTCGACGTGCTCGCCGGCGAGCTCGCGGATCGTGGCCAGCAGGTCGTCCTCGTGGCCGGGCAGGAACCGGCAGTCGACGTTCGCCGACGCCTGCTGCGGGATGACGTTGTGCTTGTAGCCGGCGTCGAGCATGGTGACGTTGCTCGTGTCCTGCAGGGTGCCGCGGACGAACCCCTGGGCGCCGCCGAGGTGCTCGAGCAGCTCGTCGAGGTCCTCGTCGGACCAGCCGGTGCCGGTGAGCTCGGACAGCCCGTCGAGCAGGGTCCGTACGGCGGGGATGTACTCGCGCGGCCACTTGTGCGCCGCGATCCGGGCGATGGCCTCGGCGAGGCGGACGATGGCGTTCTCGTCGTTGGGCACCGACCCGTGCCCGGCGCGCCCGTTGGCGGTGAGGCGCAGCCAGGCGATGCCCTTCTCGGCGGTCTGGAGCAGGTAGGTGCGCCGCTCCCGGCCGCCGGCGTCGGTGACCGTGACGCTGTAGCCGCCGACCTCGCTGATGGCCTCGGTGACACCGTCGAAGACGTCCGGGTGGTGCTCGACCATGAAGTGCGAGCCCTGGACGCCGCCGGCCTCCTCGTCGGCGAAGAACACGACGAGCAGGTCGCGGGGCGGCACGACGCCGCGGCGGGCGATGTCGCGCACGCAGGCGAGCATCATCGCGTCCATGTCCTTCATGTCGACCGCGCCGCGCCCCCAGACGCAGCCGTCCCGCTCCTCCCCGGCGAACGGGTCGACCGACCAGTCGTCGGCGTTGGCGGGGACGACGTCGAGGTGGCCGTGCACGCACAGCGCCCCACGCTCGCGGTCGGCACCGGGGATGCGGACGGCGACGGTGACGCGGCCGGGCTCGGACTCGTAGGTCTGCGGCTCGAGGCCGACCTCGCGCAGCTGGTCGACGACGTAGGCGGCGGCCTCCGCCTCCCCCGGGCCGCTGCCGTCGCCGTAGTTCGTCGTGTCGATCCGGATCAGCTGCTGGCAGATCCGGACGACCTCGTCCTCGGGGCGCATGGTCTCGGTCATGCGGTCCACCCTAGGTGGCGCGCCCGACCGCGGGCGATTTCGGCTCCCCACCGCCGAGCGTGTATCGTTCCGGGTCGGCGGACGGCCTCCCCGGGCCGCCCCCGCACCACTCGTCCGGGTGGCGGAATTGGCAGACGCGCTAGCTTGAGGTGCTAGTGCCCGTATAGGGCATGGGGGTTCAAGTCCCCCCTCGGACACCACGCACGACGAAGGCCCCGACCGGTGCGGTCGGGGCCTTCGTCGTTCCCGGGACAGCGGCCGCGGCAGTGCCGACGATCGGCGGCCGTGGGGAGATCCGTGGCACGCAGGTCGCTGCTGGGCGGGGTGGCGGCGGCGGCCTGCCCGCTCGGCGGGCACGCGCGGAACGGGGACACCCCCGACGCGCTCGCGGACGACGACGGCCGGGCCGTCGGCGGGCGCCTCGCCGCCACCACCTCCACCGGCGACGTGGACGCCGACGAGGCCACGTTCCTCCAGGGGGCCGCCGCCGCGTGAGCCCTCAGCCGACGTAGGAGTCGACGGCGTTCGAGAGGTCCTGGACGAGGGGGCTCAGCCGGTCGGCGGCGTCGGCGGGGACCGTCCCGTCCTGCACCGCCTCCTGGTAGTCCTGGACGAGCGAGTCGCGCGCCTCGGTGAGCGCCTCGGTGTCGTCCTCGCGCAGGGCCTTGTCGACGTCCCTGAGCGGGTCCTGGACGACCTTCGCCGCGTCCTTGTCCAGCACCTTCTCCTGCTGCAGCGCCTTGGCCTCCTCGTCCAGGGCCGTCGCGGCGTCCTGGACCGGGGCGGGGTCCGCGGCCGTCTCCGAGGGGGTCGGGGTCGGGGTGGGCGTGGGGGTCGGCGTCGGGGTGGGGGTAGGGGTCGACGACGGTGCCTCGGTCGTCGGGGCCGGGGTGCTCGACGCCGCCGTCGTCGGCGGGGTCGAGGCGGCGTCACCGGACGTGGCGTCGCCGCCGTAGAGGTTCCAGAGCAGGACCGCGAGGGCGATCAGCGCGACGACGACGAGCGCCCAGAGGGCGGCGGCCGAGCCGTTGCGGCGGCGCGGGGGCCGCGCCGGGACCGTCGTGGGGCGGGTCGACGGCGGAGGCGGAGGCGGGGGTCCGAGGCGCTGCGTCGCGCCGGTCCGGGGCAGCACCGACGTCGCCGCCGCCGCGGCCGCTCCGGCGCCCACCCCGGGCGCCCGGCGCTGCTCGAGGGCCGTGACGACGGCGGCACCGTCCGCCGGGCGGGCGTCGGGGTCCTTGTCGAGCAGCCGGTCGACGAGCTCGGCGAGCCACGGCGGGGTGTCCGGGCGCAGGTCGCGCACGTCGGGGACGGGGTCGCTGGCGTGCTGCATCATCGTCGCCACCGGAGTGGCGCCGCGGAACGGGGGACGCCCGGTGAGCAGCGCGAACAGCACGCAGCCGAGCGCGTACAGGTCGGCCCGCCCGTCGACCCGGCCGCCGGTGGCCTGCTCGGGCGCGAGGTACTCGGCGGTGCCCATGACGGTGTGCGTCGCCGTGAGGTGCTGCTCCCCCGTCGCCTCGCCGAGCTGGGTGATGCCGAAGTCCAGCACGCGCACCCGGCCGTCGGCGGCCTGCACGAGGTTGCCGGGCTTGATGTCGCGGTGGACGAGCCCGCGGCGGTGCGCGGCGTCCAGCGCCGAGGCGACCTGCCGGCCGACCTCGACGACGTCCTCGACCGGCAGCGGACCGGAGGCGAGCCGGTCGGCGAGGCTCGGCCCGGGCAGCAGCTCCATGACGAGGTAGGCGGTGTCGTCCTCGACACCGGTGTCGTGGACGGTGACGACGTTCGGGTGGCTCATGCTCGCCGTGACCTTGGCCTCACGCTCGAAGCGGGCCGCGCCGGACTCGTCGGGGACCCGACGCAGGTCGATCATCTTCACGGCGACCTGGCGGCCGAGGACGGTGTCGGTGGCCCGCCAGACCTCGCCCATGCCGCCCCGGCCGATGGGGGCGTCGAGGACGTAGCGGCCCGCGAGGCGGCGCTGGTCGTCGGTGCTCACCCGCGCCAGCCTAGTGACGCGCGGCGTCCCGTCCGAAACCGCGCGGCCCGGCTCGCTAGCCTGGGCGGGTGCTCGAGACCGTGACCGCCGTGCGGTACGTGAGCCCGCTCCGTGAGGGCGGGTCGCTGCCGGGGCTCGTCGAGGCCGACGACCTCGGCACCTACGTCGTGAAGTTCACCGGCGCCGGCCAGGGCCGCAAGGTCCTCGTCGCCGAGGTGCTCGTCAGCGGCATCGCGCAGGCCCTCGACATCCCGACGCCCCGGCTCGCCGTCGTCGACCTGCCGTCCGCCATCGCCCGCTACGAGGCCGACGAGGAGGTCCAGGACCTGCTGACGGCGAGCCCCGGGCACAACCTCGGGGTCGACTTCCTGCCCGGCGCCTTCGGCTACGACGGCTCGCGCCCGCCGACGGCGCAGGACGCGGGCGCCGTCCGGTGGCTCGACGCCTACACCGCGAACGTCGACCGCACCTGGGCCAACCCGAACCTCCTCGTCTGGCACGGCCGGACGTGGGCCATCGACCACGGGGCCGCCCTGTGGTTCCACCACGGCTGGCCGAGCCGGCCGCCCGACGTCGCCCGCTTCGTCGCCCAGCCGTTCGACGCCTCGGGGCACGTCCTCTCCCCCGTCGCCGAGCCCCTCGCGCAGACCCACGAGCGGCTGGCCGCCCGCCTCGACCCCGACGTGCTGCGCGACGTCGTCGCCGAGGTCCCGCAGGAGTGGCTCGAGACCACCGGCAGCCTCCCCGACCACGACGCCGTCCGGGCCGCGTACCTCGAGCACCTCGTGCAGCGGCTCGAGCGACCGGACGCCTGGCTCGGAGGTGCCGCGTGAGCCACCCCTACCAGTACGTCGTGCTGCGCTTCGTGCCGCGGGTCGACCGCGGCGAGTGCCTCAACGTCGGCGTGGTCCTGCACTCGCAGTCGGCCGGCGTCCTCACCTGCTCCTGGCACCTCGACGAGCCGCGGATCCTCGCCGTCGCCCCCGACGCCGACCTCGAGGGGCTGCGCGGCGCGCTCGACGCCGTCGCCGGCATGTGCCAGGCCGCCCCCGACCCCGCCGGCGACGCCCTGACGACCCAGGGCAAGCGCTTCGGCTGGCTGAGCGCCCCACGCTCGACCGTCCTCCAGCCGGGCCCGGTGCACGGCGGCTCCTCCCCCGACCCCGGAGCCGAGATCGGGCGCCTCCTCGACACCCTCGTCCGCTAAGCCCTCGCAAGGTCCCACCGGGGGGTGGGGGTCAGGGGCGCAGGGCCCAGGCGGCGACGGCACCGGCCGCCGCGACGTTGAGCGAGTCCACGCCCCCGGCCATCGGGATGCGCACGACGGTGTCGACGCCCGCGACCGTCCGCCGCGAGAGCCCGTCGCCCTCGGTGCCGAGGACGAGCGCGAGCCGCTCCGGCGGGTCCGCGGCCAGGGCGTCCAGCCCGACAGCGTCGTGCGCCAGCGCCAGCGCCGCGACGTGGAAGCCGAGCGCCCGCAGCGCCTCGATGCCGGCCGGCCACGGGTCCACCCGGGTCCACGGCACCTGGAAGACCGTCCCCATGGAGACCCGGACCGAGCGGCGGTAGAGCGGGTCGGCGCAGCGCGGGGTGACGAGGACCGCGTCCGTCCCCAGCGCCGCGGCGGAGCGGAACACGGCGCCGACGTTCGTGTGGTCGACGACGTCCTCGAGGACGAGCACCCGCCGGGCCCCGTCGAGGACATCGGCCAGGCTCGGCAGCGTCGGGCGGTGCATCGCGGCCAGCGCGCCCCGGTGCAGGTGGAACCCGGTGAGCCGCTCGATGACGTCGTGCTCACCCACGTAGACGGGCACACCGGCGGCCTCGGCGTCGGCGACGACGTCGGCCAGGTCGGTGAGCCAGCGCCGCGCCATGAGGAACGAGCGCGGCCGGTGACCTGCGCCCAGGGCCCGCCGGATGACCTTCTCGGACTCGGCGACGTAGAGGCCGCCCGCGGGCTCCAGCCGCCGGCGCAGCGCGACGTCGGTGAGGCCGACGTAGTCCTCCAGCCGCGGGTCTCGCGGGTCCTGCACGACGGTGGGCACGGTGTCCTCCCTCGGCCTCAGGGGAAGAACACGAGCTTGACGACGGCGACGAGCCCGACGACGACGATGATGGTCCGCAGCACCGGGCTCGGCAGGCGGCGGCCGACGGTCGCCCCCACCATGCCGCCGATCGTCGACCCCACCGCCACGAGCAGCACGACGAGCCAGTCGATGCGGTCCGGCGCGACGACGAGGAAGACGACGGCGGCGACGGCGTTGACGACGGTGGCGAGGACGTTCTTCAGGCCGTTGAGCCGCTGCAGCGACTCCCCCGACAGCGCCCCGAGGATGCCCATGAGGATGATGCCCTGGGCGGCGCCGAAGTACCCGCCGTAGACCCCCGCGCCGAACACCCCGGACTGGATGACGACGCGCTGGTCGGACGCCTCGTCGCCGGCCGCCTCGCGCCGCCGCGTCGTCCAGGCGTTGATGCGGGGACCGGTGACGACGAGGACGAGCCCGACGACGATGAGCGCCGGCACGATGGCCCGGAACAGGTCGGGGTCGAGCACGAGCAGCAGCACCGCCCCGAGCGCGCCGCCGAGCAGCGACATCGGCACGTAGCGCCGCAGGTCGGCGCCCATCCCCCGCAGCTCGCGGCGGTAGCCGATGGAGCCGGTGAGGCTGCCCGGCACGAGCCCGAGGTTGTTCGACACGTTGGCCGTGATCGGCGGCACGCCGAGCAGCAGCAGGGTCGGGAAGGTGATGAGGGTGCCCGAGCCGACGATGGTGTTGATGGTCCCGGCACCGATGCCGGCGAGCACGACGAGCAGTGCATCGAAGGCGGACACCGGGCCACCCTAGGGGGCGCCGGCCGGGGAGCGGCGGGCGGCCTCAGGCGGTCTGCGTGCAGGGGCGCGCCTGCTCCGGGCTCCCGGCCGTCTCCGCGGGCCCGTCCGCCGCCACGGCCTCGTCCTCCGGCACGGCGTCGTCCGCCGGCGCGGGCGGGCGCACGAGCAGGTCCGCGCCCAGGGCCGTGGCGGCGAGCACCCCGACGACCGTCGCGTAACCGAGCGCGGTGGCGTGCAGCCCGACGACCCGGGTCAGCACCCCGGCGGCGAGGGCCGGGACGGAGAACGCGAGGTAGCTCACGGTGAAGACGGCCGACATGAGGCCGGACCGCTCGTGCGGACGGGCCAGGGAGGTGAGCGAGCGCAGGGCGCCGAGGAAGGCCGCCCCGAAGCCCGTGCCGGCGACGACGACCGCGACGACGAGCAGCGCCAGCGACGACAGGACGAGCGCGAGGACGAACGCGGCGACGCCGACGACGAGGGCCCCGAGGCCGCCGCGGGCCAGGAGCGCCGACGATCGGTCGCGCCCGAGGAGGGCCGCCGTCGCGCCGGCGCCGGTGAACAGGGCGATGACGACGCCGGAGACGGCGTGGTTCGTCTCGCCGAGCTGGGTGGCGAGCACCGAGCCGCTCACCGAGAGCATGAGCCCGCCGAGTGACCACGTGGAGAGGAACACCGGTGTCGAGGCGAGGAAGGTGCGCCGGGCGCGGGCCGGGACGGCGATCTCCGGCCGCATCGAGGCCAGGGCCCCGGGCCGCGTCGCGCTCGTCTCCGGCAGGAACCGGACGAGGACGAGGAGGACGACCACGGCGACGCCGAGGACGGCGTAGACGAGCCGTAGCGGGGCCGGGCCGTACTGGGAGAGCACGCCGGCGAGGACGCCGCCGACCGCGAGGCCGGCCATCGGCGCGACGCTGTTGACCAGTGCCCCGCGCTGGGTGCCCTCCGGCTGGAGGTCCAGCAGGTAGGCCCCGAGGACACCGATGGCGCCGCCGGTGGCCAGGCCCTGGACGACCCGCGCCGCGACGAGCCACCCGGCGTCGCTGGCGGCGAGGAAGACGACGAGGCTCGCCAGCTCGAGCGCGAGGGCCGCGGCGAGGACCGGCCGCCGCCCGACGTGGTCGGACAGGCGCCCCACGACGAGCAGCGCCGCGAGCAGCGCGAGCACGTAGACCGCGAAGACGACGGTGAGCGTCGTCGGACCGAACCCGAAAGCCTGCTCGTACGCGGGGTAGAGCGGGCTCGGCGCGCTCGAGGCCGCGAGGAACGTCGCGACCGTCGCGCCGACGACGCCGAAGGCCGCCGGCCGCGCGAGGGAGGAGGACATGGAGGCTCCGTTCGGGAGTGGTCGAACCGTTCGAGCGGGTACAAGCCTCCGCCATCCGCGGCTGTTCCGGAGCAGCCGACCCGTCGGCCGCCACGAGCAGCCCCCGGGTCCTCGACCACCCCGAGCCGGCGGGCTTCGCGTCGTCACCCCGCGGCGCGGCGAGACGTACGCACGCTCCCCCGGTCTCGTGCACTCCGTCCCCTCGCTGACGGCGCGCGGGCCGCATCCCGGACACGGCGACGCCCGGTCACCGACGTGGTGACCGGGCGTCGCGCGTGCTCAGGGCTGCTCGGGAGCCGGCGGCGCGGGCGGCGCCGGGGGCATGCCCTCCGGCGGGTCCGCGGCGGGAGGTGCGGCCTCCGGCGGGGACGCCGGCGGCGGCGACGCGGCGGGCGGGGCCTGCCGCGGCGGGACCGCGTCGGCACCGGGCCGGATCGGCGGCTGGACGCGGGAGGCCGGCTGGGCGTGCTCCTCGGCCTCGCGGCTGGACTGCGCCGCCTCGCCCCGGGCCCGGGCGAGCGCCTCGGCGGGGTCCTCGAGGACGGTGTCCTCGAACGCGTTGGCCATGCCCTCCGCGGGCTCGACGTCGTCGTCGGCGCCGTCGGTGAAGCCGCCACCGCCGTCGCCGCGGCCGAGCATGCCGCCGATGCCCTTGAGGGCGTCGGTGAGCTCGCTGGGGACGATCCACATCTTGTTGGAGTCGCCCCGGGCGATCTGCGGCAGCACCTGGAGGTACTGGTAGGCGAGCAGCTTCTGCGTCGGCTTGCCGCGGTGGATGGCGTCGAAGACCTGCTGGATGGCGCGGGCCTGGCCCTGCGCCTCGAGGATGCGGGCCTGGGCCGAGCCCTCGGCCCGGAGGATCTGGCTCTGCTTCTCGCCCTCGGCGGTGAGGATCTGGCTGGCCTTGATGCCCTCGGCGTTGAGGATGACGGCACGGCGGTCCCGCTCGGCCTTCATCTGCTTCTCCATCGACTCCTGGACCGACTGCGGCGGGTCGATGGCCTTGAGCTCCACCCGGTTGACCCGGATGCCCCACTTGCCGGTGGCCTCGTCGAGGACGCCGCGCAGCTGGCCGTTGATCTGGTCGCGGCTCGTCAGCGTCTGCTCGAGGTCGAGCGAGCCGATGACGTTGCGCAGCGTCGTCACCGTGAGCTGCTCGATGCCCTGGATGAAGTTCGCGATCTCGTAGACGGCCGACTTGGGGTCGATGACCTGGTAGTAGATGACGGTGTCGATGGAGACGACGAGGTTGTCGCTCGTGATGACCGGCTGGGGCGGGAAGGAGACGACCTGCTCGCGCAGGTCGATGTTGGCCCGGACGATGTCGACGAACGGGACGAGGAAGTGGATGCCGCCCTCGAGGGTGCGTGAGTAGCGTCCGAGCCGTTCGATGATGAGGGCGGTCTGCTGCGGGACGATCTTGATCGTCCGGACGAGGACGATGATCGCGAAGACCGCGAGCAGCAGGATGACGATGACGGGACCGAGTCCGTCCATGGTGTACCTCTCCGTGGGCGCCCGGGGGCGCGGTTCAGGTGGTCGGGGGGGTCGGGGGCAGCGGGACGACGATGGCGGTGGCGCCGTGGATGGCGATGACCCGCACCTCGTCCCCGGGGTCGACGGGCGTCCCGCCGTTGGCGAGCCGGGCGGACCAGGTCTCGCCGGCGAGCTTGATGCGGCCGTCGGTCTCGGTGACGGCCTGCAGGACCCAGGCCTCGCGGCCGACGAGACCGGAGGTGCCGATCTTGTGGTCGGTCTCGGTGTCGGTGAAGCGGCGCTTCAGCCAGGGTCGCAGGACGAGGAGCAGGAGCATGGCGGCGACGATGGCCACGACGACCTGGAAGAAGAACGAGGCGCCGAGCGCCGCGGCGATGGCGGCGGCCAGGGCGGCGCCGGCGAGCATGAGGAACACGAAGTCCACAGTGGCAGCCTCGATCGCCGCGAGCACGATCGCGATACCGAGCCAGCCGAGCCAGGCGTTGTCGGTGAGCCAGTCCATGCGGGCCGCCCTTCCTGTCGTCCGTCCGACGCGCGGGGGCGCCGTGGGGTTCCCGTCCTCGTCAGCGCGCCCGCGCGGCGAACCGGTCGCCGCGCCGTTCCAGCTCCAGGGGCATGCCGAAGGTGGCCTCGAGGTTCTCGGCCGTCAGGGTGATCTCCACGGGGCCCTGCGCGACGATCCGCCCACCGCGCAACAGGAGCACGTCGGTGAAGTGCGGGGGGATCTCCTCGACGTGGTGGGTGACGAGGACCAGCGCGGGGGCGGCGAGGTCGGCGGCCAGCGCGCCCAGCCGGCGCACGAGGTCCTCGCGGCCGCCGAGGTCGAGGCCGGCGGCGGGCTCGTCGAGCAGCATGAGCTCGGGGTCGGTCATGAGGGCGCGGGCGATCTGCACCCGCTTGCGCTCCCCCTCCGAGAGCGTCCCGTAGCGCCGGTCGACGAGGTGGCTGGCGCCGAGCGCGTCGAGCAGGTCGACGGCGCGGCCCTCGTCCATCCGGTCGTACTCCTCCCGCCAGCGCCCGACGACGCCGTAGGAGGCGGTGACGACGACGTCGCGGACCTTCTCGCGCGGGGGGATGCGGTCGGCGAGGGCGGCGCTGGACAGGCCGATGCGCGGCCGCAGCTCGAAGACGTCGACGGCCCCGAGGACCTCGCCGAGGATGCCGGCCACACCGGTGGTCGGGTGCATCCGGCCGGCGGCCAGCTGGAGGAGGGTCGTCTTCCCGGCTCCGTTGGGGCCGAGGACGACCCAACGCTGCCCCTCCTCGACCTCCCAGCTCACGTCGTCGAGGATCGTGGTCGTCCCACGCACGACGCCGACCCCTGCGAAGGCCAGCACGTCGCTCATGGCCCCGACCCTAGTTGACGGTGGACGGCCCCGTCCGGCGGGACGCGCGGACCGGTGCGCTCAGTGCTCGCGCATCGGGCCGCCGGGTCGGCCGTGGCGGTCGGCGACGACCTCGGCCATCACCGACAGGGCGATCTCGCCCGCCGACCGGCCGCCGATGGCGAGGCCGGCGGGGACGTGCAGGCGCCCGAGCGCGTCGTCGTCGAGGCCCTCGCCGCGCAGCTGCTCGAGCAGCGCGGCGGACCGGCTGCGGCTGGCCATCATCGCGACGTAGCCGACGCCGTCGGCCAGCGCGCGACGGAGGGTGTCGGACGCCCCCTCGCCGTCGTGGTCGCACACGACGAGCGCGTCGACGTGGCGCAGCCGGGCGGCGAGGTCGTCGTCGACGGCGGAGTCCAGCACCGTCACCTCCCACCCCGTGGCGGCCGCCATCGCCGTCAGGGCGCGGGCGATGTGGTTGTCGAAGACGACGACGAGGTGGCCGAGCGGGCCGACCGGCGCCTCGGCGCCGCTGCCGAGCTCGGGGTCGTGCCGGGCGTCGCTCACGGGCCGAGCACCTCGCGGTAGACCTCCATGGTCCGGTCGCCGATGGTGTCCCAGGAGAAGGACTCGACGGCCCGGGCGCGGCCGGCCTCGCCGTAGCGGGCGGCCCGGTCGAGGTCGGACACGCTGTCGGTGAGGGCGGCGGCGAGGTCGGCGACGAAGCGGTCCTCGTCCACCGGCGTGCCGGTGCCGTCCTGCTTCTGCTCGATCGGCACGAGCCAGCCGGTCTCGCCGTCGACGACGACCTCGGGGATGCCGCCGGTGGCCGTGGCCACGACCGGCAGGCCGCAGGCCATGGCCTCGAGGTTGACGATGCCGAGCGGCTCGTAGACCGAGGGGCAGACGAACACCGAGGACGCCGAGAGGACGGCGGTCACCTTGTCCCGCGGCAGCATCTCGGAGATCCAGACGACGCCGTCGCGCTCGCCGCGCAGGCCGTCGACGAGGCCCTCGACCTCGGTCTTGATCTCCGGGGTGTCCGGCGCGCCGGCCAGCAGGACCAGCTGGACCTCGGGCGGCAGCTCGGCGGCGGCCCGCAGGAGGAAGGGCAGGCCCTTCTGCCGGGTGATGCGGCCGACGAAGACGACGGCGGGCCGGTCGACGTCGATGCCGAGGTCGCGGACGACGTCGGGGGCGTCGTGGCGCTGCCAGAGCTCGGAGTCGATGCCGTTGTGGACGACCTTGACCTTGTCCGGGTCCACCGACGGGTAGGCGCGCAGGATGTCCTCGCGCATGCCGGCGCTCACGGCGATGACGGCGGCCGCGCCCTCGTAGGCGGTCCGCTCGACCCAGGACGAGAGCCGGTAGCCGCCGCCCAGCTGCTCGGCCTTCCACGGCCGCATCGGCTCCAGGCTGTGCGCCGAGAGCACGTGCGGGACGCCCTCGAGCAGCCCCGCGACGTGCCCGGCGAAGTTCGCGTACCAGGTGTGGGAGTGGACGAGGTCCGCCCCGGCGCACTCGGCCGCCATCGTGAGGTCGACCCCGAGCGTGCTCAGCGCCGCGTTCGTGCCCTCGAGCGCGGGCAGGTCCGGGTGGCTCGTCGTGCCCTCCTCGTCCCGCGGTCCGCCGAAGGCGTGCACCCGCACGTCGGTGTCGCCCCGGGCCCGCAGCGCCCGGGTCAGCTCCGCGACGTGCACCCCCGCCCCTCCGTAGATGGACGGCGGGTACTCCTTGGTCAGGATGTCGATGCGCACGGTTTTCACCGTAGTGGTGAACGAGGTCTCGCAGGGAGGCCGTGCACCCCATAGGTTGGAGCCATGGCGTACCGCAGCGGAGGTCCCAAGGTCCTGGCCATCGTCCTCGCAGGTGGGGAGGGCAAGCGGCTCATGCCCCTCACGCGGGACCGGGCCAAGCCCGCGGTCCCCTTCGGCGGCATCTACCGGCTCGTCGACTTCGCGTTGAGCAACGTCGTGAACTCCGGCTACCTCAAGGTCGTCGTCCTCACGCAGTACAAGTCGCACAGCCTGGACCGGCACGTCACGAAGACGTGGCGGATGAGCAACATGCTCGGCAACTACGTCGCCCCGATCCCGGCCCAGCAGCGCATCGGCAAGTCCTGGTACCAGGGCAGCGCGGACGCGATCTTCCAGAGCCTCAACACGATCACCGACGAGAAGCCGGACATCGTCGTCGTCGTCGGCGCCGACCACGTGTACCGGATGGACTTCTCGCAGATGGTCGACCAGCACCTGGCCAGCGGCGCCGGGGTGACGGTGGCGGCCATCCGGCAGCCGAAGGCGACGTCGGACCAGTTCGGCGTCATCGACGTCGAGCCCGAGGACCCGACGAAGATCCGCGCCTTCCTCGAGAAGCCCACCGACCCCGACGGCCTGCCGGACTCCCCCGACGAGATCCTCGCCAGCATGGGCAACTACATCTTCACCGCGGACGCCCTCATGGACGCCGTCACGAAGGACTCGACCCTCGAGGGCAGCAAGCACGACATGGGCGGCGACATCGTCCCGGCCCTCGTCGAGCAGGGCGCCGCGTTCGCCTACGACTTCAAGAACAACGTCGTCCCCGGCGGCACCGAGCGCGACATGGGCTACTGGCGCGACGTGGGGACCATCGACAGCTACTACGAGGCGCACATGGACCTCGTGTCGATCCACCCGGTGTTCAACCTCTACAACTACGACTGGCCGCTCTACACGACCTACGGCTACTACCCGCCGGCGAAGTTCGTCCACGGCGCGCACGGCCGGTTCGGCGAGGCGCTGAACTCGGCCGTCTCCCCCGGTGTCGTCATCTCCGGCGCCCGGGTCAACGGCTCGGTCGTCTCCCCCGACGTGCACGTCCGCAGCTACACCGAGATCGACAACAGCGTCATCCTCGACGGCGTGCAGGTCGGCCGGAACTGCCGCATCGAGAAGGCGATCATCGACAAGAACGTCGTCGTGCCCGACGGCGCCTCCATCGGTGTCGACCGCGAGCACGACCTCGCCCGCGGCTTCTCCGTCACCGACTCGGGCATCGTCGTCGTCGGCAAGGGCCAGGAGATCACCACGTGAGCGACCGCCCCGTCCGGATCGGCGCCCAGCTCCAGCCCCAGCACGCCTCGTACGCCGACATCCGGCGCGCCGTGGCCGGGTTGGAGGAGCTGGGGGTCGACGTGATCTTCAACTGGGACCACTTCTTCCCGCTGTACGGCGAGCCCGACGGCGCCCACTTCGAGTGCTGGACCATGCTCGCCGCCTGGGCCGACGCCACCGAGCGGGTCGAGATCGGCGCCCTGGTCACGTGCAACAGCTACCGCAACCCGCAGCTGCTCGCCGACATGGCTCGCACCGTCGACCACGTGAGCGCCCGCGACGGCGAGGGCCGGCTGATCCTCGGCATCGGCTCGGGCTGGTTCGAGCGCGACTACGACGAGTACGGCTACGAGTTCGGGACCGCCGGCGGACGCTTGAACGCGTTGGACCGGGACCTGCCGCTCGTCGAGGAGCGCTGGGCCAGGCTGAACCCGGCACCCACCCGCAAGATCCCCGTCCTCGTCGGCGGGGGCGGGGAGCGCAAGACGCTGCGGATCGTCGCGCAGCACGCGGACATCTGGCACGGCTTCGGCGAGCCGGAGACCGTCGCCCACAAGCACGCGGTGCTCGACGACTGGTGCGAGAAGGTCGGGCGCGATCCGGCCGAGATCGAGCGCTCGGCCGGTGTCTCGCCCAAGCCCGGGCGACTGCCGGAGGACGTCGACGACTACGCCGCCGGCGCCCAGGGTCTCTACGACGTCGGGACGCGGCTGTTCACCGTCGGCCTCAACGGCCCCGACTACGACCCGGGTCCGGTCCGTGACCTGCTCGCCTGGCGCGACGCGATGCGCGGCTAGCCTGCCGGGCGTGCCCTCCCCCGAGACACTCTCGCTCCCCCCGCAGCCGGACCCGTCCGCCCGCACGCTGCTCGTCGCCCTCACCGGGCGCGACCGGCCGGGTGTGACGAGTGCGGTCTTCGAGGCGGCCTCGACGGTCGGCGCCGACGTGCTGGACGTCGAGCAGGTGGTCGTGCGCGGCCACCTCACGCTGTCGGTGCTCCTCACCCCCGGCCCCGACGAGAACGTCCTCACCGACCGGCTGACCCGCGCCGGCGAGGCGCTCGGGATGACCGTCGACCTTGTCGCCGGTCGCGGCGACAACGCCCGGCGGCGCACCGGGCGTGCGGCCGTCGTCGCCATGGCCTCACCGCTGCGCACCCACCACGTGGCCGCGGTGGCGAACGCCGTCGCCGCACACGGCGCGAACATCGACCGCATCCGGCGCCTCTCGCGCTGGCCGGTCACCACCGTCGAGCTCGACGTGTCCGGCGCCGACGTCCCGCGCCTGCGTCGCGACCTCGGCCTCGTGTCCGCCGAGACCGGTTGCGACATCGCCGTCGCGCCGGCCGGCCTCGCGCGGCGGGGCCAGCGCCTCGTCGTCATGGACGTCGACTCCACGCTCATCCAGGACGAGGTCATCGAGCTCATCGCCGAGCACGCCGGCACCGTCGACGAGGTCGCCGCCGTCACCGAGCGGGCCATGCAGGGCGAGCTGGACTTCGCCGAGAGCCTGCACGCCCGGGTGGCGACGCTGGAGGGGCTGCCCGTCGCGGTGCTCGAGGACGTGCGGGCGTCGGTGCGGCTCACACCCGGCGCCCGCACCCTCGTGCGGACCCTGAAGTCGCTCGGCTTCACCGTGGCCCTGGTCTCCGGCGGGTTCGCCGAGGTCGTCGAGCCCATCGCCGCCGAGCTCGGGGTGGACCACGTCCGCGCCAACCACCTCGAGGTGCGCGACGGCCGGCTCACGGGGCGGGTGGTCGGCGAGGTCGTCGACCGGCCGGGCAAGGCGGCGGCGCTGCGCGAGTTCGCCGCGCTCGAGGGGCTGCCGCTCAGCCGCACCGTCGCCATCGGGGACGGCGCCAACGACCTCGACATGCTCGGCGCCGCCGGGCTCGGCGTCGCCTTCAACGCCAAGCCGGTGGTCCGCGAGCAGGCCGACACCG
>NZ_SAYU02000043.1 GCF_004025965.2 Phycicoccus flavus
AGGCGGCCCCCGGCGGTCCGCTCAGCGAGGGCCCGGGGGGTCGGCCCGTTCGCCGACGGTCGTGACACCGAACCTGCAGGTCGACGCAGCAGCTTCCCTGTCATCACGCAACGTCCGTGGCGCGCGTGTCCCTCGCGCTGCGTCCGCCCCGTGGCACGCCGCGCTCCCGCGCTCCTCGGCTCGTCCTGCCGGTCCGTGTCCCCGGGGTCCGGGTCCATCGGCGAGGCTCCCACCGTCGGCGACCCGGGGGGCGACGAGACCTCGTCCTCGGCGGCGACCCCACGACCCGGGAGCCGGCGGCCGCACCCCTCCGGTCGTCGACCGGCACGCGCACCAGGACGATCAGCGTGCGGCGGACGCCCAGCGGACCTCGGCGTCGCGGCCGGTGTAGGTGCCGTAGCGCCGGGCCTCGGCCTCCAGGGCGCGTCTCTCGGCCGCCGAGAGCCGCCCGTAGGGCGCCACCTCGAAGGTGACCCGGCCCGGACGCGTGGTGCGGGCTGCGGTGCCGGCGATCTGGGCGTCGACGACGGCGAGACCCATCGACGGCTCGCGCCCGGCCGGGTGCCGGCCGGCGGTGTCGACGACGCGGCGCGAGTCCTGGTAGCCGCGGTACCACTCGTCGAGGAGGTGCAGCAGGTGCGCCTGCGGCTCCGACGACGGGGGCGGCGGCTCCTGGTCCGGCAGGTGCCAGAAGGAGCGCCCGTCGTGCTCGAACGAGGCGAGGTCCGCGCCCGCGGACGCCAGACCGCGACGCACGTCCCCCAGCGTCAGCGTCGCCCAGTACGCGAGGTCGCGCTCGGTGACGGGACCGTGCCCGGCGACGTACCGCCGGACGAGGGCGTCGAGGGCCTCGTCCCGGTCGGCGTACGGCGAGGCCGGCAGGTCATCGCCGAGCACCCGGTAGGTGTGCGTCCCGACGCCGTCGTCCGGGACGGGCCGCCCGCCGGCGACGAGCAGCCCGAGCTCGAGGTGCACGAGCAGCACCATGAGCTGCGTGCCGGACACCTCGTGCCCCGCCGCCGCGACCGCCCGCGCCAGCCCCTCGCGGGTGAGGTCCGGCGCGTCCGTCAGAGCACGGACGACGACGTCCGTGAGGGTCGTGACCGCTGCCGCGTCCAGTCCGAGGTCGCGGTCCAGCTGGCGCGCCGCCTGCCGGCGCACCCGCGGCCCGGTGAGCTCGAGCAGCCAGCGCAGGTCCTCGCGGTGGACGAGGTGCCACGTGGGCCGCAGCACGTGGGTCCGCACCAGCTCTCCGGAGGCGAGGAGCCCCCGCAGCCCCGCCGGCGTGAGCCCGCGGGTCCGGGAGGCCAGCGCCCAGCCGGTCTGCTCGGGGTTCTCGGCCTGGACGGCCAGCAGCGACCGCACCGCGGACGCGGCGTCGGGCGCCGACGCGCCGTCGAGGAGCAGGGTGCGGAAGCGCCACCGGGCGACGGCGCGGTCGTCGATCCCGGCGCTCACGACCGCCCCGCCCTCAGCCCACGAAGACGCGGGCGTTGCGGAACATCCGCAGCCACGGGCTCTCGTCGGCGACGGCCCCCGAGGTCCACGACAGCTGGACGTTCCGGGACACCCGCTCGGGGTGGGGCATCATCGCCGTGAACCGGCCGTCGGTGGTCGTCACGGCGGTGAGGCCGCCCGGCGAGCCGTTGGGGTTGTGCGGGTGGCTGCACGCCGGGGCGCCGTGGTGGTCGACGAACCGCGCCACGGCCTGCACCGCCGAGGCGTCCCCACGGCGGGCGAAGTTGGCGAAACCCTCGCCGTGCGCGACGGCGATCGGGATGCGGCTGCCGGCCATCCCCGCGGTGAGCACCGACGGCGAGTCCAGCACCTCGACGAGGGTGAGCCGCGCCTCGTACTGCTCGGACCGGTTACGGGTGAAGCGCGGCCACGCCTCGGCACCGGGCACGAGGTCCGCCAGCGCGGCGAACATCTGGCAGCCGTTGCAGATGCCGAACCCGAACGTGTCGTCGCGGTGGAAGAAGTCGTGGAAGGACTCGATGAGGCGCGGGTTGAAGAGCACCGCGCGGGCCCAGCCCTCGCCGGCGCCGAGGGTGTCGCCGTACGAGAACCCGCCGGCGGCGACGAGGCCCTGGACGTCGGCGAGGTCGGCCCGGCCGGTCTGGAGGTCGGTCATGTGCACGTCGTAGGCGTCGAACCCGGCCCGGTCGAGCATGAACGCGGTCTCGACGTGACTGTTGACGCCCTGCTCCCGCAGCACCGCCACCTTGGGCCGCACCCCCGTGCCGACGTACGGCGCCGCGACGTCCTCGGTGGGGTCGAAGGTCGGGGCGAGGTGCAGCCCGGGGTCGTCGTCGGCGCCGACCGCGGCGTGCTCCTCGTCGGCGGTGCCGGGGTTGTCGCGCAGCACCGAGATCCGCCAGGAGACCTCGTCCCAGGCCTGCGCGAGGTCGCGCAGGGGCTCGTCGAGCACGGTCCCGTCGTCGCCGACGGCCACCCGCACCCGCCGCTCGGAGACGGTGTGCCCGAGGACGGAGACGAGGTCGTCCAGGCCGTGCTCGCCGAGCACCCAGCGCACGTCGTCCAGGTGGGCCTCGGGGACCCCGAGGACGACACCGAGCTCCTCGGCGAAGAGCGCCGCCACCGAGGGCACCTGCACGCTGACGCCGAGGCCGCCGGCGAAGGACATCTCCGCCAGGGTCGCCCACAGCCCGCCGTCGGACCGGTCGTGGTAGGCGAGGTCGAGGCCGCGCTCGCGCAGGTCGCGCAGGGCGGCGGCGAGGGAGACGAGCCGCGAGGGGTCGTCGAGGTCCGGGACCTCGCGCCCGAAGGCGCCGGACACCTGCGCGAGCATCGACCCACCGAGCCGGTCACGGCCGGCCCCGAGGTCGACGAGCAGCAGCGTGGACCCGTCGCGCAGCTGGGGGGTCCACGTGCCGCGCACGTCCGGCAGCGACGCGAAGGCCGTGACGACGAGCGAGACCGGTGAGGTCACCTGCTTGGCGTCGCCGTGCACGTCGGTCCAGCGGGTGCGCATCGACAGGCTGTCCTTGCCGACCGGCACCGACACCCCGAGCGCGGGGCAGAGCTCCATCGCCACGGCCTGCACCGTGGCGTACAGGGCGGCGTCCTCGCCCACCTCGCCGCAGGCCGCCATCCAGTTGCAGGACAGCTTGACCCGGCGCAGGTCGGCGACGGGGGCCGCGAGCAGGTTAATCAGCGCCTCGCCGACCGCCATCCGCCCGGACGCCGGGGCGTCGACCGACGCCAGCGGCATGCGCTCCCCGGAGGCCATGGCCTCGCCGGCGAACCCGACGTGGTCGGCCAGTGTGACGGCGACGTCGGCCACCGGCACCTGCCACGGCCCGACCATCTGGTCACGGTGGGTGAGCCCGCCGACGGTGCGGTCCGCGATGGTCACGAGGAAGCGCTTGGACGCGACGCTGGGATGCCGCAGCACCGCGTAGGCGGACTCGCGCAGGTCGAGGGCGGTCTCGTCGAGGTGGTCGCCCTCCCAGTGCACGGAGGCGACGTCGCGGGTCATCCGCGGGGGCTTGCCGAGCAGGGTCTCCATCGGCATGTCGATGGGCCGGTCGGCGTCGCCGTCGCCGTCCTCCGGGCCGTCCGCGAGGACGAGCATCCCGTCGTCCCGGGCCTCGCCGACGACGGCGTACGGGCAGCGCTCGCGCTCGCACAGGGCGGCGAACCGGGCGAGCGCGTCGGGGGCGACGGCGACGACGTACCGCTCCTGGGACTCGTTGCACCACACCTCCTTCGGCGCCAGGCCGGACTCCTCCAGCGGCACCGCCGACAGGTCGAAGCGGGCGCCGAGCCCGGCGCCGTCGACGAGCTCCGGGAAGGCGTTGGAGAGGCCGCCGGCGCCGACGTCGTGGATGGCGAGGATCGGGTTGTCGTCCGGGCCGAGGCTCCAGCAGTGGTTGACGACCTCCTGGGCGCGGCGCTCGATCTCGGGGTTGCCGCGCTGCACGGAGTCGAAGTCGAGGTCGGCGGAGTTGGCGCCCGCGGCCATCGACGACGCCGCGCCGCCCCCCATGCCGATCCGCATGCCCGGCCCGCCGAGCTGCACGAGCAGCGTCCCCGCGGGGAAGACGACCTTCTCGACGAGGTCGGCGCTGATCGTCCCGAGCCCGCCGGCCGACATCACCGGCTTGTGGTACCCGCGGCGGACGCCGTCGACGGTCTGCTCGAAGACCCGGAAGAACCCACCGATCCCCGGGCGGCCGAACTCGTTGTTGAACGCGGCGGCCCCGACCGGCGCCTCGAGCATGATGTCCAGCGGCGTCGCGAGGTGGGACGGGGCGCCGTACTCCTCGCGCTCCCACGGCTCGTCGGTGCCGGGCAGGTGGAGGTTGGAGACGGCGAACCCGGTGAGGCCGGCCTTGGGCTGCGACCCGCGCCCGGTGGCGCCCTCGTCGCGGATCTCGCCCCCGGCGCCGGTGGCCGCGCCGGGGAACGGGCTGATGGCCGTCGGGTGGTTGTGGGTCTCGACCTTCATGAGGACGTGGACCTCGCCCTCGCGCCCGCGGTAGGCGCTCGGGCCGTCGACCGACTCGGGGAGCCAGCGGGTGCGGGGCCCGCCGACCATCACCGAGGCGTTGTCGGAGTAGGCGACGACGGTGCCCTCGCCGCCGACCTCCTCGGTGTGCCGGATCATCCCGAACAGCGACCGGGGCCGGGCGTCGCCGTCGACGACGAAGTCGGCGTTGAAGATCTTGTGGCGGCAGTGCTCGCTGTTCGCCTGGGCGAACATCATGAGCTCGACGTCCGTCGGGTTCCGCCGCAGCGCGGTGAAGGCGTCGACGAGGTAGTCGACCTCGTCGCCGGAGAGGGCCAGCCCGAACTCGCGGTCCGCGGCCTCGATGGCCTCGCGCCCGCGGGCGAGCACGTCGAGGTGGACCATCGGCTCGGCCGGACGGGTGTCGAAGAGGCCGGCGGCGGCCTCGCGCTCGGGCAGCGCCGACTCGGTCATCCGGTCGTGGAGCACGTCGGCGGCCGCGCCCCACTGCCGCTCGGTCAGCGGCTCGCGGGAGGCGATGAGGTACTCGGTGACCCGCTCGACGCGGCGGACGTCGACGCCGCAGCTGTGCGCGATGTCGGTCGCCTTCGACGCCCACGGCGACAGCGTGCCGAGCCGCGGGGCGACGACCACGAGCGTCTCGTGGTCCGCGGGCGCGGGCTCGGCCGCGGGCTCGCCGTAGGTGAGGAGCCGGGTGACGGTGTCCTGCGCGGCCTCGTCCAGCGGCCCGTCGGAGAGCACCCAGTGCACGTGCCGGGCGGTGACGCCGGTGACCTGCGAGGCGACCACCCGCAGCCGGGCCAGGACGCCGGCGGCGCGGAAGGTCGAGAGCGCGTTGCCCCCGGGGACGACGGTCAGCACGCGGTCGTGCGACGGGGCCATGGGCGTGAGGTCTCCGGTCGAGGTGCGCCGGGCGGCGCGGGGGTGGGGCGGGCGGGCCGAGGGCCGGCGAGGTGCCGGGATCAGGCTACCGGCGCCAGCGCGCCGCGAGGTCGGCGCCGTCCGCGGGCGCCCCCGGCAGCGGCCCGGCCGCCGGCGCCTTGAGGCCGTGCAGCAGCAGCGCGAGGTAGCGCTGCCGCAGCTCCTCGACCCGCGCCGCGTCCGGGACGTCGACGAGCATGACGACCTCGAGCAGGAGGACGACGTCGGCGGCGGTCACGTCCTCGCGCAGCGCCCCGGCCTCGCGGACCCGGGCGTCCAGGGCGACCCACAGCCGGTCGGCGCGCGCGGCGAGGCGGTCGAGGTCGTCGTCGGGCTCGAAGGTGCCGGCCAGGCGCTGCGCCAGCGCCTGGCTGCCGCCCTCCACGACCGCGGCCAGCGTCGCGGTGTAGGCGGTCCAGGGGTCCCGCTCGTCGGCCAGACCGTCCTCCAGTGCGGCGGCGAAACGCTCCAGGCCGTCCCGGGCCAGGGCGCGCAGGAGGGCGTCCTTGCCCGGGTAGCGGCGGTAGAGCGCGCTGATGCCGACGCCGGCCCGCTTCGCCACGGCGGCGACGGGGGCACCGGGGTCCTCGAGCAGGACCGCCCGGGCCGCGTCGAGGATGCGGCGGTCGTTGCGGGCGGCCTCGCGGCGGCGCCCGTCGAGCGGGACCTCGGGCGCGGGCTTCGTCGGGTCGTCCGGCACGCATCCGACCCTAGCAGTGGAACAACTCGTTCCGTTCCGCTATAATCGGAACGGAACATTCCGCTACACGAGAGGGTCTGTCATGGACATGCGACTCGAGGTCATCGGCATCGGCGTCTCGGACGTCGACGCCGCACTCGCCTTCTACACCGAGCAGGTCGGCTTCCGCCTCGACCACGACGTCGCCCCCGCGCCGGGCATGCGGGTCGTGCAGATGACCCCGCCCGGCTCGCCGACGTCGGTCGTCATCGGCGAGGGCATGCCGCTCGGCGAGCCCGGGGCCAGCCAGGGCATGCAGCTCGTCGTCGACGACCTCGACGCCCTGCGCACCGAGCTCGCCGGCCGCGGGGTGGACATCAGCGACGTGCAGCAGCTCGGGCCCGAGGGGCAGCCGGGCAGCCGTTTCGCCTTCTTCCGCGACCCGGACGGCAACGGCTGGTCGGTCCAGGAGCTGCGGCGCGACTGACGCCGCGCGACGACGTCGTCGGCGTGTGTACCATCTGGTACATGACCGAGGTGACGCGCCCGACCGACCTGCCCTCCGACGCCCTGTGGCCGGTGCTCGCCGACGTCCGCCACTGGGCGGACTGGCTCACGACCGTCGACGCTGTCCGCGCGGTCGACCCGGACCGTCCGGACGGCGTCGGCGCGTCCTACGCGGTGGACCAGCCGCGGCTCCGGCGCGCGACGTGGACCGTCACCGCGTGGGAGCCCGGCCGGGGCTTCACCTGGGAGTCGCGCAGCCCGGGGGTGACGAGCACCGGCAGCCACGAACTGCTGGCCGGACCGGAGGGGACGACGATCCGGCTCGCCCTGGTCTGGACCGGTCCGCTGGCCGGGCTGGTCCGTCGGGCGCTCGGTGCACGGGCGCGGGACTACGTGACGCGCGAGGCCGAGGCGCTGGAGGCCACGGCGCGGGCCCGCAGCACCGACGCGTGACCCCGCGCGAGGAGCTGCTCGGACGCGCCGTCGCCTGGTTCGCCGAGCACGGCGTCGGCGACACGAGCCTGCGCACCCTCGCCGCCGGGATCGGGACGAGCCACCGGATGCTCAACTACCATTTCGGCTCGCGCGCCGGGCTGCTCGGCGCCGTCGTCGAGGCCGTCGAGCGGGCCGAGCAGGACGCACTGCTCGAGCTCGTCGCCGCTCGGGCCGACCCCTTCGAGGCCGGCGCGCTGTTCTGGTCCCGGGTCGCCGACCGGGCCGCGGTCTTCGCGCCGCTGTTCTTCGAGCTGTCCACGCACGCGATGCGCGGCGAGCCGCACGCCGAGCCCCTGCGGCACTGGCTCGGCGAGGGCTGGCTCCCGGCCTTCACCGAGGCCTACTCGTCGATGGGCCTGGCGCCGGAGCGCGCCCGCGTCGTGGCCCTGCAGTCGTTGGCCCTGGCGCGGGGGCTGCTGTTCGGGGTGGCCGTCACCGGCGACCGCGCCGCCGCCGACCGGGCGATGGCCGCATGGACCGCGACGGTCCGGCGCGAGGTGCAGGAGGGGTCGTGAAGGTCGTCGTCGGCGGGGCCGGCCGGGGAGCGCCCCGCGAGCGCGAGGGGCGTCGACCCGGGGTCCCGCTCAGAACCGGCGGCCGGTGAGGCGCTCGTAGGCCTCGACGTACTTGGCCCGGGTGCGCTCGAGGACCTCGTCGGGCAGGGGCGGCGGGGCCTCGCCGGAGGTGCGGTCCCACCCGCTGGCCGGCGAGGTCAGCCACTCGCGGACGAACTCCTTGTCGAAGCTCGGCTGCGGGTGGCCGGGCTCCCACTGGTCGGCCGGCCAGAAGCGCGAGGAGTCCGGGGTCAGGACCTCGTCGGCGAGGACGAGCTCCCCGTCCTCGAGGCCGAACTCGACTTTGGTGTCGGCGACGAGGATGCCGCGGCCGGTCGCGATCTCGTTGCCGCGCCGCAGGATCGCGGTCGTGAGGTCGCGGGCCCGGGCGGCGAGCGCCGGCCCTACCGCCGTCTCGACGTCGGCGTAGGACATCGGCTCGTCGTGCGCGCCCTGCTCGGCCTTGGTCGACGGCGTGAAGAGCGGCTCGGGCAGGCGGGAGCCGTCGGTGAGGCCGTCGGGCAGCCGCAGCCCGCTGACGTGGCCGTCGGCCCGGTACTCGCGGAGCCCGCCGCCGGTGAGGTAGGCGCGGGCGACGCACTCGACGGGCAGCATCTCGAGGCGGCGCACGAGCACCGCCCGGCCGGCGACCGCGTCCGGGACGTCGGTGGAGACGACGTGGTGGGGCACGAGGTCCGCGAGCTGCTCGAACCACCAGAGCGACAGCTGCGTGAGGACCGCGCCCTTGTCCGGGACCGGGGTCTGCAGGACGAAGTCGAACGCGCTGATCCGGTCGGACGCGACGAGCAGCAGCACGTCGGGGCGCAGGTCGCCGCTGGCCGGGTCGACCGGGGCGTAGAGGTCGCGCACCTTGCCGGAGTACACGTGCGCGTACCCCGGCAGCTCGGGCGCCCCGGCGGCCGCGGCGCCCTCGGCGGCGCCGACGGTCTCGGCGGCGTCGGCGGCGGTGTCGTCCCGGGCGGGCTCGTGCGCGTCGGCCATGACGCGATCCTCCCACCCCCACGTCCCGACTTTCCCGCCCCATCCGGCAACCGGGGGGTTCGCGGGGGTTTCCCGACCTTGCGAACCCCTGGTTTCCCGCCCCATCCGGCAACCGGGGGGTTCGCGGGTGTCTCCCGACCTTGCGAACCCCGACTTTCCCGCCCCATCCGGCAACCGGGGGGTTCGCGGGGGTTTCCCGACCTTGCGAACCCCTGGTTTCGCGGATGGGGCGGGAAAGTCGGGACCAGCGCGGTTGATATAGATAGGCTATCTATCTATAGTTGAGGGTGATGAGCACCGACGACCTCGCCGACGACCTGCTGCGGTCGGCCGCCCGCCTCTCCCGCTGGGCGAGCCGCCACGCTGACCTCGGCCTGCCGTGGGCGCAGACCCGGGTCCTCGCCCTCGTCGACGAGCTCGGCCCGACCCGCGTCACCGTCCTCGCCGCCGCCGACGACACGAGCCAGCCGACGATGACCGCCCAGGTGCAGCGCCTCGAAGCCGACGGCTACGTGACCCGCACCGCCGACCCCGCCGACGGACGGGCCATCCTCGTCGCCCTCTCCCCCGCCGGCACCCGCGCCCTCGTTGACGCCCGGCGCGCCCGCGCCCGGGCCCTGGAGCCGGTGCTCGCCGGATCCGGCGTCGACCCGGCACGGCTGCGCGCCGCCGTGGACCTGCTCTCCGGGCTCGTCGACGCCACCCGCGCCGCGGACCCCGACCCGGCCGGCGTCGGCCCGCGCACCCCCTGACCCAGCCCCCACCACCCCACCTCGAGAGGAAGCACCAGCCCATGTGGCGTCAGCCCAAGACCGTCTGGAGCGTCGCGTTCGCCTGCGTCGTCGCCTTCATGGGGATCGGCCTCGTCGACCCCATCCTCAAGCCCATCGCCGACCAGCTCGACGCCACGCCCTCGCAGGTGTCGCTGCTCTTCACGAGCTACATGGCCGTCATGGGCGTCGCCATGCTCGTCACCGGCTGGGTCTCGAGCCGGATCGGCGCCAAATGCACCCTGCTCGTCGGGCTGGCCATCATCATCGTCGGGGCCGGGCTCGCCGGGCTGCAGGACAGCGTCGGCGCCATCGTCGGCTTCCGGGCCGTGTGGGGTCTCGGCAACGCCCTCTTCATCGCGACCGCGCTGGCGACGATCGTCAACGCCGCCCGGGGCTCCGTGGCGCAGGCGATCATCCTCTACGAGGCGGCGCTGGGCCTCGGCATCGCCGCGGGGCCGCTCGTCGGCGGGGTGCTCGGCAGCATCTCGTGGCGCGGGCCGTTCTTCGGCGTCAGCGCGCTCATGCTCCTCGCCCTCGTCGCGACCTGGGTGACGCTCCCCGCCGCGAACGAGAAGCCGCACCCGACGCCGATCAGTGCGCCGCTCAAGGCACTGCGGCACCGCGGGCTGCTCACCGTCGGCGTCACCGCGCTGCTGTACAACTTCGGCTTCTTCACCCTCCTCGCCTTCACCCCGTTCCCGCTCGACATGTCCGCGCACGGCACCGGGCTCGTCTTCTTCGGCTGGGGCCTGTTCCTCGCCGTCGCGTCGGTGTGGATCGCGCCGTTCGTGCAGCGGCACGTGGGGACCTTCGCCGGCATGGTGGGGGCCCTGCTCGGCTTCGCCGTCGTCCTCGCCGTCATGGCCGTCTGGACCGAGCACAAGCCGGTGCTCGTCGCGGGCGTCGTCGTCGCCGGCGGGCTGCTGGGCATCAACAACACCCTCATCACCGAGACCGTCATGAAGGTCTCGCCCGTCGAGCGCGGGGTCGCCTCGGCCGCCTACAGCTTCGTGCGCTTCTCCGGCGGGGCGGTCGCCCCCTGGCTCGCGGGCCGGCTCGGCGAGGAGTCCATCCACGTGCCGTTCTGGGTCGGCGCCTCCGCGGTCGTCGTCTCCGTCGCCGTCCTCGCCACCGGGCGCTCGTTCCTGCGCACCGCCTTCGCCGCCGAGGACGAGGAGGCCGGCGAGGCCGAGCCGCTCGCCACCCGCGAGGAGGCCGAGGGCGTCACCGTCGCCTCGGCCTGACGCCCCGGGCCCGGTCCGGACCCACCCGCGCGGTCAGCCGTCGCGGGTGACCGGGGGCCAGCGCCGCGGGCCCGGCCCCTCGGCGGCCAGCTCGTCGTCGTGGTTGTAGACCGGGCACGAGGTGAGCGACAGGCAGCCGCACCCGATGCAGGACGACAGCCCGTCGCGCACCCGGGTCAGCGCCTCGATGCGCGCCGTGAGGTCATCGTGCCAGCGCCGGGACATCCGCTCCCAGTCGCGGGTGGTCGGCGGGCGGTCGGGCGGCAGGGCCGCGAGTGCGTCGGCGATCTCGGCGAGGCTCAGCCCGAACCGCTGGCCGGCCCGGACCACCGCGATCCGGCGGAGCACGTGCCGCTCGAAGCGCCGCTGGTTGCCGCCGGTCCGCACCGACGACACCAGGCCCTTCTCCTCGTAGAAGCGGACGGTGGGGACGCTCACCCCGGAGCGGGCGGCGACCTCGCCGATGGGGAGCAGGTCGTGACGGTCCACGCCCGCAGGCTAGCCCCGGCTTGACCTCAGGTGCGCTTGAGGGACGAGAGTCGGGCGGTGACCGCCACGAGTTCCCCGACCGCCCCCCGCGAACGGCTGCTGGACCGGCGGTACCTGCCCGTGGTCGTCGGCGTCGTCGCGCTCGTGACGCTGGCCGCCTTCGAGAACCGCGCGGTCATGACGATCCTCCCCGTCGTCGTCCGCGACCTCGACGGCTGGGCGCTGTTCGGGGCCTCGACCGGCGCCTCGCTCGTCACCTTCACCGTCGCGACCGCCTGGTCGGGGTCCTGGACCGACCGCCTCGGCCCGCGGCCGGTGCTGCTCGCCGGCCTCGGCCTGTTCGTCGCGGCCCAGGTCGTCTCCGCCCTCGCGCCGACCATGCCGCTCTTCGTCGCGGGTCGGGCCCTGTCCGGCGCGGCCGAGGCCCTCGTCGACACCACCCTGCTCGTCCTCGTCGCCCAGGCCCTGCCGGAGTCGCTGCGGGCCAAGGTCTTCGCGTCCTTCGCCGCCGCCTGGATCCTGCCCTCGCTGCTCGGCCCCGGACTCGCGGGCGCCATCGAGGGGCTCGCCGGCTGGCGGTTCGTCTTCCTCGGCCCGCTGCTCGTCGTGCCCCCGGCCCTGGTCCTGCTGCGGGTCGCCCTGCGCCGGGGCGGCGGCCCGGCCGCGACGAGCGCCGACGACCCCGGCGCCCGGGGCCGGCTCGGCGCCGCCGTCCTCCTCGCGGCCGGGCTCGCCGTCACGACGTTCTCCGCCCCGCTCCTCGACTCCACCGCCACGCGGGTCGCCGGGCTCGCCGTCGTCGGTGCCGGCGCCGTCGTCGTCGTCCTCGCCGCCACCCGCGCCCTGCCCGCCGGGACGGCACGGCTCGCCCCGGGCGTCCCGGCGGTCGTGGGCCTGCGCCTGCTCACCTCGGCCGCCTTCACCGGCGTGGGGTCCGTCCTGCCGCTCATGCTCGTGACGACCCACGACGTGTCGACGACCGTCGCCGGTGTCTCGCTCTCGGTCACGGGGGTCATGTGGGCGTTCGGGTCCTGGCTCAACAGCACCGGCCGCGTGCAGGACGGCGTCACCGCGGCCGTCCGCACCCGGGCCGGCGGCCTGCTCATCGCGGTCGGGGCCGCGGGGCCGGTCCTCCTCGCGCTCGACCTGCTCCCGGTCGCCGCCGGGATGGTCGGCTGGGCCCTGGCCGCCACGGGCATGGGCATCCTCTCCCCCACCCTGTCGACCGAGCTGCTCGAGCACGCGCCGCGGGCCGAGCGCGGGCGGGCGAGCGCCGCCCAGGGCCTGGCCATCTCGACCGGGGTGGCGCTGCAGACCGGGCTCGTCGGCGCCGTCGTCGCGTGGTTCGGGCCGGCGATGGACGGACCGCGCTTCGCCGCCCTCATGACCAGCGGGGCGCTCGTCGCCCTCGTCGTCGCGGCCGGCGCGTCCCGGATGGCGCCCGCCCGGGCCCGGCAGCGGGGCGACGCCGCGCCGCGGCCTGCGTAGCGTGGGGTCATGGACCTGCGCATCTTCACCGAGCCCCAACAGGGCGCCACCTACGACGACCTCCTCGCCGTGGCCAGGGCCGCAGAGGACCTCGGCTACGACGCGTTCTTCCGGTCCGACCACTACCTGCGGATGGGCGACGGCGACCCCGGTCCCGGCCCCACCGACGCGTGGACCACCCTCGCCGGCCTGGCCCGCGAGACCCACCGGATCCGGCTGGGCACGCTCGTCACGTCGGCGACCTTCCGGCTGCCGGGGCCGCTCGCCGTCACCGTCGCCCAGGTCGACGCCATGAGCGGCGGGCGCGTCGAGCTGGGGCTCGGTGCCGGCTGGTTCGAGGCCGAGCACGCCGCCTACGGCATCCCCTTCCCGCCGCTGAAGGAGCGCTTCGACCGGCTCGAGGAGCAGCTGGCCGTCGTCACCGGGCTCTGGCGCGCCCCGGCCGGGTCGCGCTGGGACCACGACGGCTCGCACTACCCGGTGAGCGACTCGCCGGGCCTGCCCAAGCCGGTCCAGGAGGGCGGCGTGCCCGTCATCGTCGGCGGGGGCGGCAAGCGCCGCACGCCGAGCCTCGCGGCCCGCTACGCCGCCGAGTTCAACGTCCCCTTCTCCTCGGTCGAGGACACCGCCCGGCTCTTCGCGCGGGTCGACACCGTCTGCGACGAGCACGGCCGCGACCCGATGAGCCTCGTCCACTCCGCGGCCCAGGTCGTCTGCATCGGCCGGGACGACGCCGCCGTCCGCCGCCGCGCCGAGGCCATCGGCCGCGACCCGGACGAGCTGCGCCGCAACGGCGTCGCCGGAACCCCGGAGGAGGCCCGCGACCGGCTCGGCCGGCTGGCGGAGGCCGGCGCGGCCCGGGTCTACCTGCAGATGCTCGACCTCGCCGACCTGGACCACCTGGCCGACGCCCACGCCGCCCTCACCGCCTGAGCGGTCGGGACCGACGGTCAGGACGGGACGGCGACCTCGCCCCGCTCGGCCGCCGCGGCGATGTCGCGGCGGTGGTGCGAGCCGGGGAGCCCGACGGCGTCGACCGCCGCGTAGACCGCGGAGCGGGCGTCGGCGAGCGTCGCCCCCGACGCGACGACCGACAGCACCCGGCCGCCGGACGCGACGAGCAGTCCGTCGTCGTCGTACGCGGTCCCGGCGTGCAGGACGTAGGCGCCCGGCGCCCCCGGCACGTCCTCGACGCCCGTCACCGGTCCCCCGGTCACCGGCGCCCCGGGGTAGTTCTCGGCGGCCACGACGACCGTGACGGCCGTGTCCGCCGACCAGCGCAGCGGCTCGACCTCGGCCAGCCGTCCGGTGGCGGCGGCGAGCAGCAGCCGGCCGAGCGGCGTGCGCAGCCGGTCCAGGACGACCTGGGTCTCGGGGTCGCCGAAGCGGACGTTGAACTCGACGACCTTCGGCCCGCGGGCGGTGAGGGCGAGCCCGACGTAGAGGACCCCGGCGAACGGGGTGCCGCGCCGGGCCATCTCGTCGACCACCGGCTGCGCGACCCGCGCCACGACGTCGTCGACGAGGCCCTCGGGCGCCCAGGCCAGCGGGCTGTACGCGCCCATCCCCCCGGTGTTCGGGCCGCTGTCGCCCTCCCCCACCCGCTTGAAGTCCTGCGCCGGCGCCAGCGGCAGCACGGTCTCGCCGTCGCAGACGCAGAACAGCGAGACCTCGGGGCCGTCGAGGAACTCCTCGACGACGACCCGCCCGTCCTCCTTGGCCAGGCACGCGGCGGCGTGCTCCAGCGCCTCGTCCCGGTCCTCGGTGACGACGACCCCCTTGCCGGCCGCGAGCCCGTCGTCCTTGACGACGTACGGCGCGCCGAGGGCGTCGACGGCGTCCCGGACCTGCGGCAGGGTCGTGCACACGTGGGCGAGCGCCGTCGGCACCTGGGCGACGCCCATGACCTCCTTGGCGTAGGCCTTGCTGCCCTCGAGGCGGGCCGCGTCGGCGGACGGTCCGAAGCACGGGACGCCGGCGTCCCGGACGGCGTCGGCCACCCCGGCGACGAGCGGCGCCTCGGGCCCGACGACGACGAGGTCGACGTCGTGGCGGCGCACGAGGTCCAGCACGCCGGCGGCGTCCGCGGGACCGCCCGGGAGCGGCTCGCAGTGCGCGACGGTGGCGATGCCGGGGTTGCCGGGCGCGGCGAGGACGGCGTCGACCGACGGGTCCAAGGCGAGCGACCGGACGAGGGCGTGCTCGCGGGCACCGGACCCGAGGACGAGGACCTTCACGCCGGCCAGCCTAGGGGAGCGGCCCCGCCGCGCTGCGCCGCGCGCATGTTGCGCCATCCGAGACGAAGCGCCTCCAGCGGTCACGATTCCGTCACATCACCGGCGGGGACGCGGACACGAAGGGGCGCGAGGGCCGATGGTGGGTGCGGCAGTCCTCCGCGCCCCGGTCCGGTGGACGCACCCGACGTGTGCTCTCGCCCACCGTGGACGACGCTCAGCGGGAGGCGCGGCGCTGCCTGGCACGACATCGTTCGACGTTCCGACGACACGAAGGTGACGCATCCATGACAACACGCAAGCCCATCTCTCTCGCGGCGGCGGCGCTCGTCGCCGGACTGGCCCTCACCGCCTGTGGCAGTGACAGCAGCGGTGGCGGCGGTGGAGGAGGCGGTGGCGGCGACGCCAAGGCCCTCGACGGCGTGAGCATCACCGTCGGCTCCAAGGACTTCACCGAGAACATCCTCCTCGGCAAGTTCCTCGTCAAGGCGATGGAGGCCCAGGGCGCCAACGTCACCGACAAGACCAACCTCGGTGGCTCGGCCGTGAACCGCGAGGCGCTGCTGGCCGGTCAGGTCAACGTCTCGCCCGAGTACAACGGCACCGGCTGGACCGTGTACCTCAAGCACGACGACCCGGGCAACGACCCCAAGGCGCTGTACGAGAAGGTCGCCAAGGAGGACCTGGAGAAGAACAAGCTCAAGTGGGTCGGCACCTCCCCCTTCAACGACACCTACGGCTTCGCCGCCAACGGTGACCTCGCGAAGAAGGAGGGCGGCTTCGACTTCCAGAAGATGGCCGACTACCTCAAGGCGAACCCGAGCTCCACGGTGTGCATGGAGACCGAGTTCCCCGACCGCCCCGACGGCCTCGTGCTGTTCGAGAAGGCGACGAAGTACAAGGTCCCGCAGAGCCAGATCAAGATCCTCGACACCGGCCTCATCTACACCGAGACCGCCAAGGGCTCCTGCGACTTCGGCGAGGTCTTCACGACCGACGGACGCATCACGGCGCTCAACCTCGAGCTCGTCAACGACCCCGGCGTGATGATCCTGTACAACGTCTCCTACGTCTTCCAGGACGAGGTGTACCAGAAGAACGCGCAGGCCTACGACGACATGGTCAACAAGATCCTCGCGCCGCTGGACAACGCCAAGATGGCCGAGCTCAACGCGAAGGTCGACGTCGAGGGCGACTCCGCGGACAAGGTCGCGGAGGACTACATCGACGAGATCGGCCTCAACGGCTGATCCTCCTCGGCGTCCCGCACGGACACCGGCGAGCGGCGGCGGACCCCCCTGGGGGCCGCCGCCGTTCGCGTGCCCGGGGCCGGGTGGGTCCCGCCCCGGGTCCGTCCCGCGCCGGTCGAGCCGCGCGACGGCGACGCCGGGCCGGCGGTCGTCAGCGCAGCGGGACGCGGCCGATCTCGGCGATGCGGGACGCGAGCCGGCTGGGGAACATCGTGCGCTGCGTGCCGCCCTCGGCCAGCCCGACCGTCACGGTGTCGTGGAACGGCCCGGGCTTCTCGACGTGCGCGACCTCGGCCCAGCCGAGCCGTCGGCCGCGGCGGGGTTCGTCCAGCCCGAAGGCATCGGCGACGTACTCGCGCCGCAGCTGCCACCAGGCGACCACCTGCAGCCCGCCCAGCAGCACCGGGAAGGCGAGGAGGCGCGGGTCCGGCGACCCGTCCCCGATCAGCCCCCCGACCACCTGCACGAGCGCCAGGAGCACGACGGCGGCGACCAGCCACCGGTAGAGCCGGGGCAGCCGCACCCGGACGACGAGGCGCTCGCCGTCGTCGGCGACGTCGTAGCGGTCGTCGCCGCGCCCCTCGTCGGGGTCAGACACCCTTCGGACGGAGGTAGGTCTCCGCCAGGGCCCCGATCCAGTCGAAGGTCAGCGCGACGATGGCCACGAGAGCGGCCCCGATGATGAGCACGGGGTCCTGCTGCAGCTTCAGGCCGCTGTTGATGGTCACGCCGAGCCCGCCGCCGCCGATGAGGAAGGCCAGCGTCGCCATGCCGATGTTGAGGATCATCGCGACGCGCACGCCGGCGAGGATGACCGGCACCGCGAGCGGCAGCTCGATCTTCGTCAGGGCCTGCATACGGGTGAGCCCCATGCCCCGGCCGGCTTCGATGATGTTCCGGTCGACCCCGTCGAGGCCGACCATCGTGTTGCGCAGCACCGGCAGCAGCGCGTACAGCGTGAGCGCCCAGATGACCGTCCACTTGCCCTGGCCCAGCAGCGACAGGAAGAGGATGAGCAGGCCGTAGGCGGGCAGGGCCTGGCCGGAGTTCGCCACTGCGACGATCGCCGGGCCGTAGCGGCGCAGCGGCGGCCGGGTGAGCATGATCCCCAGCGGGATGGCGACGACGACGACGAGCAGCGTCGACCAGAACGCGATCTGCAGGTGCTGGAGGGTCTGCGGCCACAGCTTGGTGCCCCACTCCAGCGAGGACCGCAGCTGGATGACCGCGTCGTTCAGGCCCAGGCTCTGGTAGTAGAGGTAGACGACGAGCGCGAGAAGCGCGATGCCGACGGGCGCGAGCTTGAGGCCGAGGTGGTTGGCCCGGGCCCGTCGCAGCCACGACGCCTCGTGGGAGGGGCCGCCGGTGGCGGGCCGGTGGCCCTCCTGCAGCTCCGGGTTGTCCGCGTCCTGGCCCTCGTACCCGATGCGCCCCTGGGCGCCGGTCGCCGCCGTCATGTCGTCTCCAGCTGCTCGTAGTGCTCCCGGGCCTCGAGCCTCGCCCGGCGGATCGCCTTGTTGAGGTGGGTGAGCCGCACGACCCCGTAGAACGAGCCGTCCTCGCGCACGACCGGGGAGACGGCGGCCTCGCTGATGAGCATCTGCTCGAGGGCCTCGAAGAGCGTCGCCCCGATGGAGACCTTGGCGAGGACCTCGGTACCGGACTCGGCGGTGACGTCGTTGCCGCTGTCGAGCTCGGAGACCGGGACCCAGCGGATGGGGTGCTCGTCGCCGTCGAGCAGGAGCACCCAGTCGGTCTGCGCCTCCTGCGCCCGGGCCCGCGCCTCGGCGGGACGGTCGGTGAGGTGCATCGTCGGGTACGGGTCCAGCTGGACGTCCTCGCGGACGGTCTCGAAGTGCAGGCCCTTGAGGGTCGAGCCCTCGCCGATGAAGTCGCGGACGAACTCGTCGACGGGGAAGGCGAGGATCCGCTCGGGGGTGTCGACCTGGCGGATGACGCTCTGCTCGCCGAGGATCGCGATGCGGTCACCCATCTTGATCGCCTCGTCGATGTCGTGGGTGACGAAGACGATCGTCTTGCGGATCTCGGCCTGGACCCGGAGGAACTCGTTCTGCAGCCGGTCCCGGGTGATGGGGTCGATGGCGCCGAACGGCTCGTCCATGAGCATGATCTCGGGGTCCGCCCCGAGGGCGCGGGCGACGCCGACGCGCTGCGCCTGGCCGCCGGAGAGCTCCTTGGGGTACCGGTCGCGGTAGACCTCGGGGTCGAGCCCCACGACGGACAGCAGCTGGTCGCTGCGCTCCGCGATCTTCTTCTTGTCCCACTTGAGCATCTTCGGCACCGTGGCGATGTTCTGCGCGATGGTCTGGTGCGGGAAGAGGCCGATCTGCTGGATGACGTAGCCGATGCGGCGCCGGAGCTTGTCCGGGTTGGCCTTGGTCACGTCCTCCTCGTCGAGGAAGATCCGCCCGCCGGTGGGCTCGATCATCCGGTTGATGAGGCGCAGCGTCGTGCTCTTGCCGCAGCCGGACGGCCCGACGAGGACGAGGATCTCGCCCTCGAGGATGTCGAGGGAGAGGCTGGCCACCGCCGGCTGCTTGGTGCCGGGGTACCTCTTCTCGACGTGCTCGAGGCGGATCTTCGTCGCGCGGTCCTCCGGACGGGTCGAGCCGCGGCTCGTCGACTCGTTCGTGTCGAGGTGGATGTTCGCGGTGTCGCTCATGCGTCTGTCTCTCGTTTCGTCCCGGGTCGGGAGGGCCGTGCGGCGAGTCGGGTCGTGGCGGGTGACGAGCCGCTCACATCCGTTGTCCCTTGGTGGTCGTGACGCGCTGGAAGGTGGCCCACACCAGGTCCAGGACGAGACCGAGGACGACGGTGAAGACGACCCCCGTCCACACCGACTCCAGGCTGTTGGGCAGGCCGAGGCGGGTGAGGCCGCTCTGGATGTACGTGCCGAGCCCGTCGCCGCCGACGAGGACGGCGATGGCGGCGATGCCGACCGTGATGAGGCTGGAGATGCGGATCCCGGCCATGATGATCGGCCACGCCAGCGGGATGCGGATCTGGAAGAGCTGGGACATGGTGCTCATCCCCATGCCCTTGGCCGACTCGACGACCGCGGGCGGCACCGAGTCCAGGCCGGTGACGGTGTTGCGCAGGATCGGGAGCAGCGCGTAGAGGAAGAGCGCGAGCATCGCCGGGGTGTTGCCGATGCCGACGATGGGGATGAAGATCGCGAAGAGCGCGAGGGAGGGGATGGTGAGGAAGATCCCGGTGATGCTCAGCGACAGCGCGCGCACCGTGGGGCGGCGCTGGGCGTAGACCCCCAGCAGGACCGAGAAGATCGTCGCGGCGATGACGACGGTGAGGGTGATCTTGGCGTGGTCCCAGGTGTCGGCGAGGATCTCGTCGGGCCGTCCCGAGATGTAGTCGAACCAGCTGATGATTCCGTCCACGTAGCCTTCCTCGAACGCTCGGGGACCGACCACCTCGTGCGCCGTGACGCGGCCGGGAAATCCTGTCTATCAGACGAGTAATGCCCACGTCACCGGTTGCCGGGCCCCACGTGGGGGATTCGTGGCCGTGCCGTGACCCGCGGGCGTCCCCGTCGGGGCCGGTGCGGGCCCCGGTCTAGACTTGTCCGTTCCGCCGGACGCCGAGCCATGAAGGAGACCGCGGCTTCGTGACGACCCACCCTGAGGGCAGCCCCACCACCTCCCCGGGACCGTCCCCGGACGTCGACACCGCCCCCGAGGTCGCCCGTGAGGTGGCGGCCGAGCAGGCCCACGTCGACCGGGTCTACGAGGAGCTCGCGAAGGCCTCCGTGCGGGCCGGTGACGTCGAGGCCGAGGGGCTGGCGCGCGGGCGCACCGACCGCACCGGTGACGTGCGCGACGAGGAGATGACCGGCCTGTTCGAGCGCGACGCGCTCGTGTTCGCCGCCACCCGGCGCCGGGCGATGATCGACACGCAGTACGAGGGGCTCGTCTTCGGGCGCCTCGACCTCGGCACCGAGGACTCCACCGCCGCCGAGCGCGAGGTCCGGCACATCGGACGGCTCGGGGTGCGCGACGACGACTACGAGCCGCTCGTCGTCGACTGGCGGGCCCCGGCCGCCGCAGCCTTCTACCGCGCCACCCCCGTCGACCCCATGGGCGTCGTCCGGCGGCGGGTGCTGCGCTGCCGCGGGTCGCGAGTCGTCGGGGTCGAGGACGATCTCATGGTGCCACTTGCCCCTGAGGACATCGTCGTCGTCGGCGACGGCGCCCTCATGGCCGCCCTGACCCGCTCTCGCGGCCGGCAGATGCGCGACATCGTCGCCACCATCCAGGCCCACCAGGACGAGGCGATCCGGGCGCCGTCGCGCGGGGTCACCGAGATCAGCGGCGGGCCGGGCACCGGCAAGACGGTCGTCGCCCTGCACCGGGCCGCCTACCTGCTGTACGCCGAGCGACGCCGCTTCGAGCACGGCGGGATCCTCGTCATCGGCCCCTCCGCGGCGTACACGGCGTACATCGAGCGGGTGCTGCCGAGCCTCGGCGAGGAGTCGGTCGCGCTGCGCGCCCTCGGCGACGTCGTCGACGGCGTCACCGCCACCCGCCCGGACACCCCCGAGGTCGCAGCGGTCAAGGGCTCGCTGCGCATCCGGCGGCTGCTCTCGCGGGTCGCCGCCCGCCCGCCGGTGGGCGCGCCGGACACCTTCCGCGCCTTCGTCGCCGGGCAGGCCGTGCGGCTGGACCACGACGCCCTGCGACGGGTCCGCGCCGAGGTCCTGCGCGGCCACCAGCACAACCTCGCCGCTCAGGCCGCCCGCTCCGCCCTCAGCGAGGCCGCGTGGCGGTCGGTGGGCCGCCAGGGCGACCGCGACGACTTCATGGACGCCTTCGACGCCTCCCGTGACGTCGACGACTTCATGGCCTCCTGGTGGCGCCAGCTGGACCCGCGCGAGCTGCTGCTGACCCTCACCGACACCGACCACGTCTACGCGGTCTCGCGCGGCGTGCTCGACCACGAGGAGGGCGCGGCGATCGCCTGGTCCTTCCGCGAGGCGCTGGAGACCGGCGCGTGGTCGGTCGCCGACATCGCTCTGATCGACGACCTCCTCGCCCGCCTGGGGCCGGTGCAGGACGCCGAGCGGGAGGAGACCGGCTTCTACGACATCGAGGAGCTCGACGACCTCTCCGCGTACGGCGTCACCGACGTGCGGGCCGGGCTCGGCCGGGCGACGCCGTCGACCCGGGCCGTCATCACGCCGGCGGACGCGCGCGGCCGGCTGCTCGCCGGGCGCCTGGAGCGGGCGTCGGGCTACGCGCACGTCCTCGTCGACGAGGCGCAGGACCTCTCGCCCATGCAGTGGCGGATGGTGGCGCGGCGGGGCCGGTCGGCGTCGTGGACGGTCGTCGGCGACGCGGCGCAGGCGTCGTGGTCCGACCTCGACGAGGCGGGCCGGGCCCGTGAGGAGGCCTTCGCCGGGCTGGAGCGGCGCGCCTTCCACATGGACACGAACTACCGCAACGCCCGCGAGATCTTCGACCACGCCCGCGACGTCATCCTGCCGCTCGTGCCCGACGCCGACATCCCGCTCGCGGTGCGCGAGACCGGGGTCGAGCCGGTCGACCGGGTGGTCGAGGGCTCGCTCATGCACGAGACGTCCGACGCCCTGGAGCAGGTGCTGCGGGAGGTCGACGGCTCGGTGGCGGTCATCACCCCGCGGCGCTGGGCCGACCGGCTCGCCGCGCTCGACGGCGCGGGCGACGGGCGGGTGCAGCTCGTCGACCCGTTGTCGACCAAGGGCCTGGAGTGGGACGCGACCGTCGTCGTCGACCCCGACGCCATCGTCGAGGAGTCACCGGGCGGCGTGCGCGTCCTCTACGTCGTCCTCACCCGCGCGGCCCACCGGATGCACGTCCTGCGCCCCACCTGACCCAACTTCCTCGCCTGATCCCGGAACCCATTCTCGCCTGATCCCGCAACCTTCACCTTCGCCGGGGTTCGGTTCCCCCGCGAACCCGAGCTTTCTCGCCTGATCCCGGAACCTTCAGCCTCGCCGGGGTTCGGTTCCCCCGCGAACCCGAGCCTTCTCGCCTGATCCCGCAACCTTCACCTTCGCCGGGGTTCGGCTCCCCCGCGGACCCGAGCTTCCTCGCCTGATCCCGCAACCTTCGCCTTCGCCGGGGTTCGGTTCCCCCGCGGACCCGAGCTTCCTCGCCTGACCCCAGAACCTTCACCCTCGCCGGGGTTCGGTTCCTGCGCGGACCCGAGCTTCCTCGCCTGACCCCGGAACCTTCGCCTTCGCCGGGGTTCGGTTCCCCCGCGGACCCGAGCTTTCTCGCCTGATCCCGGAACCTTCAGCTTCGCCGGGGTTCGGTTCCTGCGCGAACCCGAAGGTCGGTGGATCAGGCGAGAAAGTGGAGTCAGTCGAGGAGGGGGTGGCGCTGGATGATCTCGTGGCGGCCGGGGCCGACGCCGATGGCCGAGACCCGGGCGCCGACCAGCTCCTCGACCCGCAGGACGTAGCGCTGCGCCGCGGCCGGCAGGTCCTCGAAGGTCCGGCAGCCGGAGATGTCCTCCCACCAGCCCTCGAGCATCTCGTACACCGGCTGCGCGTGGTGGAAGTCGGTCTGGTTGACGGGCATCTCGTCGTGCCGGACCCCGCCGACGTCGTAGGCGACGCACACCGGCACCTGCTCGAACCCGGTGAGCACGTCGAGCTTGGTGATGACGAAGTCGGTGACCCCGTTGACGCGCGTGGCGTAGCGCCCGATGACGGTGTCCATCCAGCCGCAGCGCCGCGGACGGCCGGTCGTCGTGCCGTACTCGGCGCCGGTCTTGCGGAGCGTCTCGCCGTCGTCGTCGTGCAGCTCGGTGGGGAAGGGGCCCTCGCCCACCCGCGTCGTGTACGCCTTGAGGATGGCGATGACGCGCGACACCCGGGTCGGGGGGATACCCGATCCGGTGCACGCGCCCCCGGCCGTCGCCGACGACGAGGTGACGAACGGGTAGGTGCCGTGGTCGACGTCCAGCAGGGTCGCCTGTCCTGCCTCGAGCAGGACGTTGCTGCCCGCGTCGAGCGCCCGCTCGAGCACGAGCGAGGTGTCGGCGACCATCGGCGCCAGCCGCTCCGCGTACCCGAGCAGCTCCTCGACGACGAGGTCGACGTCGACGGCGCGGGTGTTGTAGATCTTCACGAGCACCTGGTTCTTGAAGCCCAGGGCGGCCTCGACCTTCTGGCGCAGAATCTTCTCGTCGAAGAGGTCCTGCACCCGGATGCCGACGCGGTTCATCTTGTCGGCGTAGGTCGGGCCGATGCCGCGGCCGGTGGTCCCGATCTTCCGCTTGCCGAGGAAGCGCTCGGTGACCTTGTCGAGGGTCCGGTTGTAGGGCGCGATGACGTGGGCGCTGGCGGACACGACGAGCTTGGAGGTGTCGACGCCGCGCGCCTGGAGCCCGTCGAGCTCCTCGAAGAGCACCGCGAGGTCGACGACGACGCCGTTGCCGATGACCGGCGTGACCGTCGGGGTGAGGATGCCCGAGGGCAGCAGGTGCAGGGCGTACTTCTCGCGGGTGCCGTCCTCACCCTCGACGACGACGGTGTGCCCGGCGTTGTTGCCCCCGTTGAACTTCACGACGTAGTCGACGTCGGTGCCCATGAGGTCGGTGGCCTTGCCCTTGCCCTCGTCGCCCCACTGGGCGCCGACCAGCACGATCGCCGGCATCCCGGCTCCTTCCCTCGCGCGTCGCGCCGGGAGGACGTGCCCCGGCGCGTCAGGAGGCCCCTCGCGGAACGCTCGGGGCCTCGCCGCGGTCACCCTATCGCGGGGCCGCGGCAGCCTCCGGCGCCGCCGTCAGGTGGTCCTCACCGGTGCCGACCGGCGAGGACCCAGCCGAGCTGGAAGCGGGTGTCGACGCCGTTGACGGACATGAGCCGGGCGACGCGACGGCGCACGGTGCGCAGGCTGACACCGAGGTGCCGGGCGATCGCCTCGTCCTTGAGGCCGAGCTCGAGCAGCTCGACGAGCCGTGGGTCGCTGCTGCCGTCGTTCTCGACGGTGGGCGCGGGCACCCCGTGCTTCCACGCCAGGTCGAAGTAGGCGGTGTACAGCCGCACGACGAGGGGGTCGCGCAGCAGCACGTACCCGCCGTCCAGGTCGTCCCAGCCGGCCAGGGCGACGACGGCGGTCTCGCCGAAGACCGCGAACTCGGTGCCCGTCGTCGGCAGGATGCGCTGGTCCTCGCCCGCCTCGGCCCAGATCGCGAGCCACTGCTGGCCGCGCGGTGTGGTGAGGACCTCGGCCGGATAGACGGCGCGCTGCTCGTCCCCGCGCTCGATGCGGCTGCGGTTGGCCCGCATCGTCGTCTCGTCCAGCGCCGGCCCGACCTCGACGGTCATGACGAAGTTGCGGACCATGCCGGTGCTCTCGCTGAGCAGCTGGTTGATGACCGACGGCGCGACGACCTGGGACACCGACTCCCCCGCGGAGGGGCGCGCCCCGAGCGAGCGGTCCGCCACCCGTCCGATGAGCTCGCGGATCCGCTCGAGCTCACGACCCCGCTCCGCGAGCCGCCGGTGCTCGTGCCGGAGGTGCTCCTCCAGCGCGATGAAGGCGCCGTCGTCGGCGGCCTCGTCGGATGTCGTCATCGGCCGTTCCTGCTTCCCCTGTCACGGCCGGTCTGGCCATTTGCTGCCACTGGCATCGAAGTGTCCCATGCGGGGCGACCGCCGATGCACCATGGGGGTGCCAACCGAGGTTGCAGGGGACCATCGGGTGCGCGCGTTTCTTGGCGAGAGAGAAGCGCCACCCAGTGCCCGTTGGTCTTGCCTTGGTTGAGAGAGGGGCCCGGGCGTACACCGCCCGGGCCTCTCGTCTCTCCCCCTCGTGCCACGCCGCCGCTCAGAGACCGAGCTCTCGGCCCGCCGTCGCGCTCGAGGCACGGAGGAACTCCTGGCAGCGGTGCCGCTCGTCCTCCTCCCCGATGGCACCGGCGGCGCGCGACAGGGCCGCGAGGGCGCGCAGGAACCCGCGGTTCGGCTCGTGCTCCCACGGCACCGGGCCCTGACCGCGCCAGCCGGCGCGTCGGAGGGCGTCGAGACCGCGGTGGTAGCCGGTGCGGGCGTAGGCGTACGCCTCCACGGGGCGGTCGTCCGCGAGGGCGTCCTCGGCGAGGACGGCCCAAGCCAGCGACGAGGCGGGGGCGGACGCAGCCACCTGGTCGGGGGCCACCCCCTGCTCCAGTGCCGCCGCCGTGGGGTCGTCGGGCAGGTGGGTCGGGGGGATGCCGAGCAGGTCGCTGTCCATGGCGACAGCGTAGGCACGGGCCCCGTCAGCCCGCCCGCTCCGCCGTTCGGCCGAGGCGAGGTCGGCCGACCGGTCGCAACCGGACGTCATTTCCGGCCGATCTCGCCACGCGCCCAATCCGCTGTCCCTTAAATGATCACACCAGCCAGCGACAACATTAATTCCACACCTGATCCACCGCCAATTCCACCGCGGTGGAGATCCGTTATTCCGTCCCGAGAAATACATTTCCACGGGGGGCGCGCGAGCGTTCGTCGACTCTCCGGGGCCGGCTGCTCGGGGCCCTCGGCCCTGCCCGGGCTGGAGAACATGCCAGTTCACGACGTCGCCGAGGACGCGAATTTCATCCCGGGAGAAATCCCGGAAAGGCCGGACATCGCATGACGACCACGCATTCACCGACGGACCTCCCGTCCGTCTACACCCCATCGCCGACCGTCGGCGCACCACCACCGAGAACACGAGCCGAGGCTCATCGACAAAGGAGAGAAATGGCCGACTACGAAAGCATCCTGGAAGCGATCCAGAACGACGTGACGGGGTTCATCGGCGCGACGATCGTCGACCTGGACTCCGGGATGTCGCTGGCGTCGCGCTCGGCGGTGGCGGACTTCGACCTCGACGTCGCCAGCGCCTACAACAGCGAGATGGTCAAGGGCAAGTTCAAGACCATGGAGGCGCTGCGCCTCAAGTCCGACCTCGAGGACATGCTGCTCACGCTCAGCGACCAGCTGCACCTCATCAAGGTCCTGGACAACCGCGCCTCCTTCATCTACGTGGCCGCCAACCGGCAGACCACCAACCTGGCCTTGCTGCGTCGGTCGGTGAACGAGCACACCCTGGGCCACTGAGAGACCGGCCCGTCCGGTCCGCTCGCGTCGCCGCACCGGGCGTCGGCGCAGACGAGCGCTCCGTCCCCGCGGTTCCGGACCCGCGGGGACGGGGCGCTGTCGGCCGTCTCGGCTAGGGTCGTCCGCGTCCGACGGCGACACGGCACGGGGGTGGACGACGACAGTGGGAGCGTTCTCGGCATCCCGCCTGCCCCGGGTCCGGGCGGTGCTGGCCCGGTTGGTGGACACCGGCACGGTGCCCGGTGCGGCGGCCGTGCTCGCCCGCCGGGGACGGGTGCACGTCGAGTCCGTCGGCCACCTGGCCCACGACGGTCCCGGGGCCGGGGCCGCGATGACCGCCGAGTCGGTCGTGCGGATCGCGTCCATGACCAAGCCGGTCGTCGCCGCCTGTGCGATGACGCTCGTCGAGGACGGCACCCTGCGCCTGGACGACCCCGTCGGCGACCTGCTCCCGGAGCTCGCCGAGCCGCGGGTCCTCGTCCGTCCCGACGGCCCCCTCGACGACACCGTGCCCGCGCACCGGCCCATCACCCTGCGCGACCTGCTGACGTTCACCCTCGGCACCGGCATGGTCCCGGCCGAGCCGGGGACGGTGCCGATCGCCGACGCGCTGGACGGGCTCGGCGAACCCGCCCTCGACGAGTGGGTGGCGCGGCTCGGCCGCCTCCCCCTCGTCCACCAGCCCGGCGAGCGCTGGATGTACGACACCGGAGCCGACGTCACCGGGGCGCTCGTCGCCCGGGCGACGGGCCGCACCTTCGGCGAGGCGCTGCGCGAGCGCGTGCTGGACCCCCTCGGCATGGCCGACACCGGCTTCAGCGTCCCCCCGGAGTCGCGGTCGCGGTTCGCCACGGCGTACGGGAGGGGCGAGGGCACGGACGGCCGCCCCGTCGTCGCCGACACGCCCGAGGACGGTGAGTGGAGCACGCCGCCGGCCTTCGAGGGCGGCGGGGGCGGGCTCGTGTCCACCGGCGCCGACTTCCTCGCCTTCGCCTCGGCCCTCCTGGCCGGCGGGACGCACGAGGGCACCCGCATCCTCTCCCGGCCCTCGGTGACGCTCATGACGTCCGACCACCTCACCCCGGAGCAGAAGGCGGTGTCCGGCTTCTGGCCCGGCTACTTCGCCACGACGGGGTGGGGGTTCGGGACCGGGATCGTCACCCGCCGCACCGAGATCGGCCCGTCGGTCGGCAGCTACGGGTGGAACGGCCTGTGGGGCACCGCCTGGTACACCGACCCCTCCGAGGACCTCGTCGCGGTCCTGCTGCTCCAGCGGGCACACCTCGGCAGCCCGGGCACGCCGCTGCGCCAGGACTTCTGGACCGCCGTCTACCAGGCGCTCGAGGACTGAGCCGCAACGCCGACGGCCCCGGCGACCACCCGTGGCGGGCGGTGGCCGGGGCCGGCGGGGAGGGCGTGGGTCAGGCGGGGTGGGTGCCCGCGGACCGCAGGTTCTCGCAGGCCTCGACGACGCGCTGCGCCATCGCGGCCTCGGCGACCTTGCCCCAGGCGCGCGGGTCGTACTGCTTCTTGTTGCCGACCTCGCCGTCGATCTTCAGGACGCCCTCGTAGTTCGCCATCATGTAGCCGGCGACCGGCCGGGTGAAGGCGTACTGGGTGTCGGTGTCGACGTTCATCTTCACGACGCCGAAGTCGACCGCGTCCGAGATCTCCTGCGGCAGCGAGCCGGACCCGCCGTGGAAGACGAGGTGGAACGGCTTGGCGTCCGCGTCGAGGCCGAGCTCCTTCGCCGCGGCCTCCTGGGCGGCCTTGAGGACCTCGGGACGCAGCTTGACGTTGCCCGGCTTGTAGACGCCGTGCACGTTGCCGAAGGTCAGGGCCGTCATGTAGTAGCCCTTCTCCCCGCCGCCGAGCGCGCGCACCGTGGCGACGGCGTCCTCGGGCGTGGAGTACAGCTTCTCGTTGATCTCGTTCTCGACGCCGTCCTCCTCGCCGCCGACGACGCCGACCTCGATCTCGAGGATGACCTTGGCCGCGGCGCACTGGGCCAGCAGCTCCTCGGCGATCTGCAGGTTCTCGTCCAGCGGCACCGCGGAGCCGTCCCACATGTGCGACTGGAAGATCGGCAGGCCGCCGGCCTTGACCCGCTCGGCGCTCGCGGCGAGCAGCGGCCGGACGAAGGAGTCGAGCTTGTCCTGCGGGCAGTGGTCGGTGTGCAGGGCGATGTTCACCGGGTAGTTCTTGGCGACCTCCTCCGCGTAGGCGGCGAGCGCCTTGGCGCCGGTGACCATGTCCTTGACGGTCGAGCCGGAGGCGTACTCCCCGCCGCCGGTCGAGACCTGGATGATGCCGTCGGAGCCGGCCTCCGCGAAGCCGCGGATCGCGGCCGTGACGGTCTGGCTCGACGTGATGTTGATGGCCGGGTAGGCGAACGAGCCGTTCTTGGCCCGGTCGAGCATGTCGGCGTAGACCTCGGGCGTTGCGATGGGCACGATGTTCTCCTCGTGACGTGGATGTGCCGTACGTCACCGATCCTTCCACGGTTGCTCGGGCGGGCGGGTGGCGCGTCCGACCCGTGGTGCGGCTCAGGGGGAGGCCGGGCCGGCCGCGAGGTCCGGGCCTCCCGCCGGCTCGCCGCAGAACACCACCCCCCAGGCGCTGCACCCGACGCGAGTGCGGGTGGCACCGACCTCGGTGGTGACGAGCACCCAGTGCGACGAGGCGTCCAGGGTGCTCGGGCGCTCGCCGTCGAGGACCCGCGTCCACCCGGGCCGGCCGGGGCTGTCGACGACCCGGGGGCACCCGCCCTTCCACGGGTCCTCGGCGGTGAGACCGTCGGCCGTACCGCGGTGGACCGACACCCAGCCGCGGGCCGGGTCGATGTCGACCGGCGTCCCCTCGCCGGTGCAGCCGGCGGCCGGTCCGTCGGTGACGGGGACGAGGGCGTAGGCGTGCACGACGCACACCTGCTCGTAGTCCTGGACGACCCAGCCGGCGTCGATGCTGTCGTCCGTGCAGGTCAGCTCCTGCCAGCGGTGCCGCGGCGGGCCGACCTCCAGGGCGCCGACGACCCGGCCGGTGACCTCGGTCGCGGTGTCCCTGGCTGCGGGAAGGGCCGCGACGAGCTCGGCCCGGGCGTCGTCACGGGCCTGGCCGATCTGGACGGTGCGGACCAGCCCGTGCCCGACGTAGAGGACGAGGGGGACGACGACGAGGACGGTGAGGACACGCAGGACCCATCTCATGACGGACCACCCTCCCGGCCGACCGGGGTCGCGGCATCGGTACCGCTACTCAGGCGAGGAGGCACCGGCGTCGGGATCCTCGGTGCATGCAGACGCTCTCGCCCGCGGCCGTCGCCGCCGCGACCCCGGCCACCCGCAACCGCGTCGTCGACCTCCTACGGGTCGCCGCGCTCACCGTCGTCGTCCTCGGGCACTGGCTCATAGCCGCGCTCGTCGTGCGCGAGGACGGCACGCTCGACGCCGGCGCGGTCCTGGACCGGGCGTCGTGGACGCATCCCATGACGTGGGTCTTCCAGGTCATGCCGGTCTTCTTCGTCGTCGGCGGCTACGCCAACGGGCTGTCCTGGCGGGGGGCGCGGGAGCGCGGGTCGGCGTGGCCGGCCTGGCTGCGGACCCGTCTGCGCCGCCTGCTCGTGCCCGTCGTCCCGCTGCTGCTGTTCTGGGTCGGCCTGGTCGTCGTCGCCTCGGCCCTCGGGACCGACCACCGATCGCTACGACTGGCCTCGCAGGTGGCGCTCGTCCCCACCTGGTTCCTCGCGGCCTACGTCGTCGTCTGCGCCCTGGCGCCACTGACGCTGCGGCTGTGGAAGCGGTACGGGTGGGGCAGCGTCGTCGGGGGTCTCGCGCTCGGCGGGGTCGTCGACCTCGTGAGCCTCACCGTCGGGCCGTGGTGGGTCGGGTTCGCGAACTACGTCGTCGTGTGGGGCGCGGTCCACCAGCTCGGCTACGCGTGGCTCGACGGGCGCCTCGGCGGGACGCGCCGCCGGCTCGGGGTCGCCGCGCTCGGCGCCTCCGGGCTCGTCGCCCTCGTCGCGCTCGGGCCCTACCCGGTCTCGATGATCGGGCTCGACGGCGCGGCGGTGAACAACTCGTACCCGACCCGGGTGACCCTCGGGTTCCTGGGACTGCTCCAGGCCGGTCTCGTCCTCGCCGCCGAGCCGCTGCTCCAGCACTGGATGCGCCGGGCCCGGGCCTGGACGGTCGTCGTCGTCCTCGGCCGCCGGATGATGTCGGTCTACCTGTGGCACCTCACCGTCATGTGCCTCGTCGTCGGCGGGTCGCTCCTGCTCGGCGGGTTCGGGCTGCACGCCGAGCCGCTGTCGTCGGGGTGGTGGTCGACCCGGCCGCTGTGGTGGCTCGCCCTCGGCCTGCTCACCGCGGGGGTGGTCGCGCTCGTCGGGCGGTTCGAGGACGTGCGGCGCGTGACCGGACGCATCCGGCCGTGGCGCCCGGTGCTGGCCGCGGTCCTCGCCTGCGGCGGGCTCGGCGTCATGGCCGCCCGTGGCCTCGTCGGTCCCGAGGGACTCACCTGGTGGTGGGCACTGCTCCCGGTCCTCGGCAGCGCGGCGCTGGCCACTCCCGCGACCCGTGGGGCACGATGAGGCGGTGCCCACCGTCGAGCTCCCGGCCGGCCCGCTCCAGTACGGCGACACCGGTGGCGAGGGACCTGTCCTCGTCCTCTGTCACGGGGTGCCGATGGACGGACGGTGCTGGCGCCGTGTCGTCCCCCTCCTCCCGGGGTTCCGGGTCCTCACCCCGACCCTCCCCCTCGGGGGCCACCGCCTCCCGATGCGCCAGGACGCCGAGCTGGGGCAGGCGGGGGTGGCGACGGTGCTCGCCGACTTCATCGACGCCCTCGGGCTCGAGGACGTCACCCTCGTCCTCAACGACTGGGGCGGCGGACAGCTGATCATCAACGCCGGCCGGACCGAGCGGGTCGGCCGGCTCGTCCTCGCCACGTGCGAGGCGTTCGACAACTTCCCTCCCGCGGCGGCCCGGCCGATGGTCCTGCTCGCCCGGTCACGACTCGCGTGGTGGCTGTTCCTCCAGACCATGCGCCTCGGGGCGGTGCGCCGGATGCGGTCCGGGTACGGGGGCATCTCGGTGGCGGGCGACATCGACGACCTCGTGCGTGACTGGTTCGGGCCGGCACTCGGCGACCGGCGGGTCCGGCGCGACTTCGCCCGCTTCGTCCAGGGGTCGCCACCGCCGGCCGAGATGCTGCGGCTGTCCGACCAGTGGCGACGGTTCGACCGTCCGGTTCTCGTCCTCTGGGGTGCGGACGACCGGCTCATGCCTCCCGAGCACGCTCAGCGACTCGTCGACCACTACCCGGACGCGCGGCTCGTCGTCCTCGAGCGCTGCTCCACCCTGGTCGGCGAGGACCGCCCCGAGGAGGTCGCCCGGCTGCTGACCGAGTTCGCCACGCGGGACGTCGTCTCAGCCTCGTAGGGAGTCGCGGCGGGCGGTGAGGTGGGACCGCTCCACCTCGTTGCCGCAGCGCGCGATGGCCAGGGTCAGGGCCTCGGCCGCCGCGACGTGGTCGCCCCGCCGCGCCAGCAGCTCGCCGCGGACGGCGGGCAGCCGGTGGCTCGACGGCAGCGCGTCGTCCAGTCCCTCGAGCGCGGCGAGACCGGCGTCCGGGCCGTCCCGCTCGGCGAGCGCCACGGCGGCCGCGAGCCGGGCGGCGGGCGAGGCGTCGAGCCGCACGAGCCGGTCGTAGGCGGTGCAGACCAGCGCCCAGTCCGTGTCGGCGGCGGTCGGGGCGAGGGCGTGCGCGGCCGCGACGACGGCCTGGAGGCGGTAGGACTCGGTGAGCGGGTCGGGGTCGGGCGGCAGGCCGTCCAGCAGGGCCAGCGCCTCGTCGACCTCGTCGCGGTGCCAGCGCGCGCGGTCCTGGTCGGCGAGCAGGACGAGCTCGCCGGCCGGCCCCACCCGCGCGTCCCGCCGCGAGTGATGGAGCAGGACGAGGGCCAGCAGGGCGCGCAGCACCGTCGCCTCGGGCCGGAGCGCGCGGGTCACCCGCACGAGCCGGACGGCCTCGCCGGCGAGGTCGGCGCGCAGCAGGTCCGGTCCGGAGCCCGGCGCGTAGCCGGCGGTGAAGGCGAGGTAGGCGGTGCGGGCGACGGTGCGCAGGCGGCCGGGCAGGTCCTCGGACCCGGGTACGCCGTAGGGGATCCCGGCGGCGACGATCTTCTTCTTGCCCCGGGTGAGCCGGGCCGCCATCGTCGCCTCGCCGACGAGGAAGAGGCGGGCGATGTCGGCGGTGGAGACGCCGACGACGAGGCGCAGGGCCAGGGCGCTCGCGACGTCGGGGGCCAGGGCGGGGTGGCAGCACAGGAGGACCAGGCGCAGGGTGTCGTCCTCGACGAGACCGCCGGGGTCGGCCATCGCCGGTCCCGGCCCGCGGCGCTCGGCGTCGACGACGAGCAGCGGCTCGGTGCGCTGGGCCATCGCCTCGGCCCGCAGCCGGTCGAGGACGCGGCGCCGGGCCGCGGTGTGCAGCCAGGCCGCGGGCGAGTCGGGGACGCCGTCGGCCGGCCACCGGCGGGCGGCCGACTCGACGGCGTCGCCGAGCGCGTCCTCGACGAGGTCGAGGCGGCGGAAGCGGCCGAGGAGGAGGGCGACGAGGCGTCCCCACTCCTCGCGCACGACCGCCGCCAGCGCCTCGTCCGGGCTCACGCCTGCTCGTACCCCTCGATCCGCATCACCGGCCGGATCTCGACCGTGTACGCGCTCGGCAGGAGGCGTGCGGCGGCGATGGCCGTGTCGAGGTCGGGCAGCTCGACGTCGTAGTAGCCGCCGATCTGCTCGGCGGTCTCGGCGAACGGCCCGTCGGTGACGGTCCGCTCGGCGCCGACGCCCTTGCCGACGGTGGTCGCGACGTCGGCGTCGCACAGGGCGCCGCTCGCCAGTCGCCGGCCGTGCTCGGCGACGTGGGCCTCGAAGGCGTGGTGGGCGTCGAAGTACTCCTGGCGCTCCTCCTCGTTCGCCTGCTCCCATGCCTCGGGCTCGTAGGCGATCAGCACGACGTAGCGCTTCACGACTCCCGGTCCTCGGGCTGCACGGTGCGGCGGACCTCGACGGTGTCGCCGACGGCCGCGATGATGCGGCAGCAGTCGAGCAGGTCCTCGAGGTCCTCGGACTCCACCTGGTAGAAGCCGCCGACCTGCTCGGTGGTCTCGGCGAACGGGCCCTCGGTGACGGCGCCGCCGCCGGCCGGGACGCGCCGCGCCTCGCTCGTGGCGTGCAGCTCGGCCCCGCCGGTGATCGTGTGCCCGCGGCGCCCGAGCTCCTCGCCGAAGCGGGTGTACTCGGCGTAGCCCGCGGCCCGCTGCTCGGCGTCCATCGTGGTCCACCAGCGGTCGGCGTCGCCGACGATGAGGACGACGTACTCGGTCATCTCGTGCTCCTCGCTGTCCGGGCCGCGCGGCGCGCGACCTCACCCCGATGACGCGCGACGGGGGCCGTTCTCGACAGGTCTACCGGACATCGTCCGCCGGGGAGGGGGGATCAGGCGGCGAGGGCGTCGGCGAGGAGGCGCAGGGTGGCCTCGCGGGCCGGGGAGCGGTCCGTCGGGGTGCCCGCGGTCGCGCCCGCGACGGGGCTGACCATCACCTCGTCCACCCCGAAGGTCGACGCGAGGTCGCGGATCCTCCCGGCCGCCTGCTGCGGGTCGCCGACGACCCAGCGCGCGGCCATGTCGTCGACGAGCGGCTGGTGCGCTGCGGCGACGGGAGCGGCCTCGGCGTCCTCGACGAGCGCCTGCGGCAGCAGCGGCTGCCCGGTGCGCAGCGCCACCATGGAACGGACCATGGGCTGGACCAGCCGCTGCGCCTCCTCCTCGGTGTCGGCGACGACAACGTTGACGGTGAGGAAGGTCCGCGGCTCGGGGTGCTCCGCCGACGGCTGGTACCCCTCGCGGTAGAGGGCGAGCGCCTCGGCGGTGCCGCGGCCGGAGAAGTGGTGCGCGAACACGTACGGCAGCCCGCGCGACGCCGCGAGCCGGGCCGAGAAGTCGGAGGAGCCGAGCAGCCACACCGTCGGGACGGACGCCGCCTGCGGGGTGGCGCGCAGCACGTGCTGGCCGGTCGTCAGCTGCACCCCGACGCCGTCGGGCGACATCATCGCCAGGACGGTGTCGACGTGCTCCGGGAAGCGCTCGGCGGCGTCGGCCTCGACCCCGCCGCCGCCGTGCCGCAGCGCCCACGCGGTGACCGGGTCGGTGCCCGGCGCCCGGCCGAGACCGAGGTCGACGCGGCCGGGGAAGGCGGCCTCGAGCAGGGCGAACTGCTCGGCGACGACGAGCGGCGCGTGGTTGGGGAGCATGACGCCGCCGGAGCCGACCCGGATCCGCTCGGTCGCCGCCGCGATCATCGCCGCGATGACCGGCGGGTTCGTCGACGCGATGCTCGGCATGTTGTGGTGCTCGGCCAGCCAGTACCGCCGGTACCCGTGATCGTCGGCGACCTGCGCGAGGGCGCGGGTGGCGGCCAGCGCCTCGGTGGTGCCCTGGTCCGCGCGGACGGGGACGAGGTCGAGGACGGAGAGGGCGGGGGCGGCGGGGGTGCTCACCCCAGGGCCAGCGGAGATCCCGCTCCCCCTATTCCGCGACGCCCGGCCGGCCGGGCACCTGGTCGAAGACGTGACGGCGCACCCAGGCGTGCATCGCCACGGCCGCGGCCGCCCCGGCGTTGACCGAGCGGGTCGAGCCGAACTGGGCGATGTGCAGGACGACGTCGCACGCCTCCTGCATGGCCGGCGTCAGCCCGGAGCCCTCCTGGCCGAGGACGAGGACGCACGCCCGCGGCAGGTCGTGGGTCTCCAGGGCCACCGAGCCGGGCAGGTTGTCGATGCCGACGAGCGGCAGCGCCGTCCCGTCCGGCCCGGCCGACGACGCCCAGGCCACGAGCGCCGCCACGTCGGGGTGGTGGTGCTCGTGCTGGTAGCGGTCGGTGACCATCGCCCCGCGCCGGTTCCAGCGGCGCCGGCCGACGATGTGGAAGGCGGCGGCGTTCATCGCGTTCGCCGTCCGCACGACCGACCCGATGTTGAGGTCGTGCCGCCAGTTCTCGATGGCGACGTGGAAGGGGTGGCGGCGGGTGTCGAGGTCGGCGACGACGGCCTCCATCCGCCAGTACCGGTAGCGGTCGGCGACGTTGCGGCGGTCGCCGAGGCGCAGCAGCTCGGGGTCGTAGTGCCCGCCGTCGGGCCAGGGCCCCTCCCACGGTCCGACGCCGACCTCGCGCCCGTCGTCCTCGGCCTCCATGCCGCGACAGCGTAGGTGAGCACAGGCAACCCACAGGTCGCGCACACCCCGAGGGGGCACCGGAGCCGTAGCCTTTCCGATGTGATGCACGCACTCGGCCCGCAGTGGATGGACCCGCAGTACCTCCTCGACACCTACGGGACGGCGTTCTTCTTCATCGCGCTCGCCATCGTCTTCGTCGAGTGCGG
>NZ_SAYU02000044.1 GCF_004025965.2 Phycicoccus flavus
CTCCCGCGGCTGCAGACGGTGACGGGTCCCCGTCGCGGCGCCGTCCTCACCGGCGCGCTGCACGGCGGCATCCACCTGCCGCTCATCCTCCTCGCGACGACGTACGACACCGACGGTCCGCGCTGGTCCGCGGCGGTCGGCGCCGTGCTCACCATCACCGGGGCGGGCGTCGTCTACGCCTGGCTGCGCGGCCGGTCCGGCAGCCTCTGGCCCGTGGCGCTGGCCCACGGCACGGCGAACACCGTCTTCGACGTCGCGGCCGTTGCCGTGGTGCCGACGGGGGCGGGAGGGCTCGCCCTCGTCGCCGGCGAGACCGGCGTCGCCACGTGGCTCGTCTGCGGGCTGGCCGCGGCCGTGCTGCTGTCCCGCTCCCCGGTGTGGGACCGACCGGCGGCGCGACCGTCCCCGGCGCCTGCCGCCGCGGCCGGTTCCGACCGGGCTCCGGCCGGCGTCTGAGGGGGCGGGGATGTCGCTCTCGGACTGCCTCCTGGACCTGCTCCTCGTCGCGGTCGTCGTCCGCCAGGTGCGCGGCCGGCCACTGACGACCCGCACCCTCGTGCTCCCGCTCGTCATCGTCGGCGTGGCCGCGGGCGAGTACCTGCGCTCGGTCCCCACGGCCGGCAACGACCCCTGGCTCGTGGCCGGCGGTGTCGTGGGCGGCGTGCTGCTCGGGACGGCGTGCGCGGCGCTGACCACGGTCGGCCGACGGGCCGACGGCGTCCTCGTGGCGACGACCTCGCTCGCCGGGGCGGCGCTGTGGGTCGTCGGGGTCGGGGCACGCACCGCCTTCGGTGCCGTCGCCGAGCACGGCGGTGGCGCCGCCGTCCTGCAGTTCGACCGCGCCCACGGCCTCACCGGGTTCGACGTGTGGACCGCCGCGCTGATCCTCATGTCGCTGGCCGAGGTCCTCTCGCGCAGCCTCGCGCTGGGTCTGCGCGGTCGGGCGGTCTCGCGCCGGGAGGCACGCGCCGCGGGCCCGGCCGCGCTCACCGGGTGAGGGCTCCGTCCCCGTCCGCTAGCCCGGCCGGGCGCCGGAGCGCAGGCGGGCACGGACGTCGCGCAACGCCGCGAGGTAGACGAGCAGCGAGAGCCCGACGAGGGCCGCCCCGACCCAGCCCAGCCCCGGCACCTCGAGGACTCCGAGCAGCCTCGACCCGACGAGGGCGCCGCCCGCGATCCCGATGTTCGTCGAGACGAGCACCCCGGCGGCCGAGGTCGACACCCCGAGCCCCCGGCCGATCTCCGGCAGCAGCCCGACCGGCAGCATCTCCGTGCAGATCGCGAAGAACACGCAGGCGGCGAGGAGAACGAGCGGCGCGCGCCGCGAGTCGGTCACGCCCCATCGTCGCACCGGGGCGGACGGCGGCGATCGTCACCGCATCCACACATGTCGCGCACCCGCCGCCCCCGTCGCAGGCCCTAGCGTCGGGCCCCATGATCAGCGTGCGGGGACTGACGAAGGACTTCGGCCGGGTGCGGGCGGTCGACGACCTGACCTTCGACGTCGCGCCGGGGACGGTGACCGGCTTCCTCGGCCCGAACGGCGCGGGCAAGTCGACGACGATGCGGATGCTGCTCGGGCTGGACCGGCCGACCTCGGGGACGGCGACGGTCGGCGGGCGGCGCTACGCCGAGCACGCCGCGCCGCTGCGCGAGGTCGGGGCGCTGCTCGACGCGTCGGCGGTGCACCCGGGCCGCACCGGCCGCACGCACCTGCGGATCGCGGCCCGCACCAACGGGATCCCGCTCGCGCGGGTCGACGAGGTCCTGGACCGGGTCGGGCTGACCGGCGCGGCCGGGCGCCGGGTCAAGGGGTATTCGCTGGGGATGCGCCAGCGGCTCGGGATCGCCGCGGCCCTGCTCGGCGACCCGCCGGTGCTGCTCTTCGACGAGCCGGTCAACGGCCTGGACCTCGAGGGGGTCCGCTGGATCCGGAGCCTGTTCCGCGAGTGCGCCGCCGAGGGGCGCACCGTCCTGGTCTCCAGCCACCTCATGAGCGAGGTGCAGCTGGTCGCCGACCGGGTCGTCATCATCGGCCGCGGCCGGCTCGTCGCCGACGCCGCGGTGGGGGAGGTAGTCGGGGCCGCCGGGCGCCGGGTGCGGGTGCGCAGCCCGCGCGCCGACGCGCTGGCGCGGCTGCTGGCGGAACGGGGTGAGGTGACCTCCGCCGGACCGGACGAGCTCGACGTCGTCGGGCTCACCGAGGCCGAGGTCGGGACCGCCGCGCACGAGCACGGGCTCCCGGTGCACCACCTCGCCGAGGTCGCCGGGTCGCTGGAGGCCGCGTACTGGTCGCTGACCGAGGGCGAGGTCGAGTTCCGTGGCGAGGACGCGGCCGCCCCGGAGCAGGAGGTGGCCGGATGACCGTCCTCCGGACCTTCGGCCGGACCGTCGCCGCGGAGTGGCTGCGCCTGGTGACGGTGCGCTCGACCTGGGTGCTCCTCGTCCTGCTGGCCCTCGCCGTCACCGCGCTGGGCGCGCTGGCGGGGTACGACGCCGCCCAGGGCGCGGGCTTCGACGCCCCGGCCCGCACGGCATGGGACGACGCCCGCTTCACCCTGCTGTTCCTGCTCTTCGGGCTCGTCGCGCTGTCCTGCGTCGCCACGGCGTCGGACTACGGCACCGGCGGCATCGTCCCGACGCTGCAGTGGACGCCCCGCCGCGGCGTCCTGCTCGCCGCGCGCACCGTCGTCGTCGCGGGGGTGTCGGTGCTGGTCGGCATGCTGCTGCTCACCGTCGCCGCCGCGCTGGTCGCCGTGCAGGCGGACGGGTTGGGGCTGTCGCCGGACGTCGGTGCCTCGACCCTCGGCGACACGGCCCTCGTCGTCGGCAGCGGCACCGTCATGGGGGTGGGGCTCGGGCTGCTCACCCGCAGCACGGCGGGCGCGCTCGTCACCGCCATCGGGCTGCTCGTCGTCCTGCCGCTGGTCCTCGGCAACCTGCCCTACGAGACGCTGCGCACGCTCGCCGAGCACCTGCCCGGCACCGGCGCCGTCGTCGTCGTCTTCGGCGAGGGGCCCTCCCCGGAGACCACCGCCGCGCAGGGGCGGCTCACGCTACTGGCCTGGGCGGCCGGCACGCTGCTGCTCGGCGGTCTGCGGCTCCTGCGCACCGACGCCACGCGCTGACCGTCCGCGGCCGCGACGGGCTCAGCCGCCGGAGGGCTCGCGCACTTCCTCGCGGTCGACGTCGCCCTCGAGCAGGTCCTGCGAGGCACGCGCCAGCAGCGGGTCCTCGACCTCGCCGGCGCGGACGCGGGCGACGAGGTCGCGGCGCATCCGCGGCTCCCAGAACTTCTTGATGTGGGTGGCGATCTCCTCGGCGGCCTTCTCCGGCGGCAGCGCCGCGAAGTTGCGGACGAGGTCGTGGCCGAGGCGGACGACCGGCGGGACGTCGCCGCTCACCGGCGGTGCCTCACGCCGGCGCCGGCCGGCATCGGGGTCGACGCCGCCTCCGGGGCCGCACCGGCCCGCGCCCGCGAGGCCTCGGTGACGACGGCGACCTGCACGGCCGTCACCTTGTACTCCGGGCAGTTCGTCGCCCAGTCCGAGTTCTCCGTGGTGACGACGTTGGCGCCGGTGACCGGGTGGTGGAACGTCGTGTAGACGACCCCGGCCGGCATCCGCTCCGACACCACCGCGGTGAGCCGGGTGGCGCCGACCCGCGAGGACAGCTCGACGACGTCGCCGTCGGAGATGCCGCGCAGCTCGGCGTCGGACGGGTGGATCTCCAGCACGTCCTCCGGGTGCCACGTCGAGTTCGGCGTGCGCCGGGTCTGGGCGCCGACGTTGTACTGCGACAGGATCCGCCCGGTGGTGAGCACCAGCGGGAAGCGGCGGTTGGCGCGCTCGGTCGTCGGGACGTACACCGTCGGGGTCAGCTGACCGAGCCCGCGGACGAACTCGCCGACGTGCATCGTCGGCGTCCCGTGGGGAGCGGCGTCGGTGACGGGCCACTGCATCGAGCCCTCGGCGTCGAGCCGGGCGAAGGAGACGCCCGCGAAGGTCGGCGTCGTCGCCGCGATCTCGTCCATGATCTCGGCCGGCGACCCGTACGACATCGGGTAGCCCATCGCCGTTGCGATGTCCCCGACGACCTGCCACTCGTCCCGGCCGACCCGCGAGGGCATGACCGGGCGCACCCGGTTGAGCCGGCGCTCGGCGTTCGTGAACGTCCCGTCCTTCTCCAGGAACGAGGTCCCGGGGAGGAAGACGTGGGCGAAGCGCGCGGTCTCGTTGAGGAACAGGTCCTGGACGACGACGAGCTCCATCGAGCGCAGGGCGGCCTCGACGTGCTGGGTGTTCGGGTCGGACTGCGCGATGTCCTCGCCCTGGACGTAGAGGCCGAGGAACGAGCCGCCGATCGCGGAGTCGAACATGTTGGGGATGCGCAGCCCGGGCTCGGGCTGGATGGTCACGCCCCACAGCGACTCGTAGATCGCCCGGACCTCCGGCCGCGACACGTGCCGGTAGCCCGGCAGCTCGTGCGGGAAGGAGCCCATGTCGCACGAGCCCTGGACGTTGTTCTGCCCGCGCAGCGGGTTCACCCCGACGCCCTCGCGGCCGAGGTTGCCGGTGAGCATCGCGAGGTTGGCCATGCCCATGACCATCGTCGAGCCCTGGCTGTGCTCGGTGACGCCGAGGCCGTAGTAGATGGCCGAGTTCGGCCCGGCCGCGTACAGCCGCGCCGCCGCCCGCAGGTCCGCGGCGGGGATGCCGGTCTCGCCCTCGGTGGCCTCGGGCGAGTGCTCGGGCCGGGCGATGAACTCCAGGTAGCCGTCGGCGCCCTCGGTCCGGGAGCGGACGAACTCCTCGTCGTGCAGGCCCTCGGTGACGATGACGTGCGCCATGGCGTTGACGAACGCGACGTTCGTGCCCGGACGCACCGGGAGGTGGTGGGCGGCCTCGACGTGCGGGCTGCGCACGAGGTCGATGCGACGCGGGTCGGCGACGATGATCCGGGCGCCGGCCCGCAGCCGCTTCTTCATCCGCGAGGCGAACACGGGGTGGGCGTCGGTCGGGTTGGCGCCGATGAGGAGCATGACGTCGGCCTGCTCGACGGACTTGAAGTCCTGGGTGCCGGCCGAGGTGCCGAAGGCGTGGTTCAGCCCGTACCCGGTGGGGGAGTGGCAGACCCGCGCGCAGGTGTCGACGTTGTTGTTGCCGAACGCCGCCCGCACCATCTTCTGGACGACGTACACCTCCTCGTTCGTGCAGCGCGACGAGCTGATACCGCCGATGGAGCCGACGCCGTACGTCTCCTGGATGGCCCGGAACCCGGTGGCGACCCGCTCGATCGCCTCGTCCCAGGAGACGACGCGCCACGGGTCGTCGATGGTGTCGCGGACCATCGGCTCGAGCTGCCGGTCGTCGTGGGCGGCGTACCCGTAGGCGAAGCGACCCTTGACGCAGGAGTGCCCCTCGTTGGCGCCGCCGTCCTTCCACGGCGTCATCCGCACGACGCGGGTGTCCTCGCCGGAGCCCTGCACCTCGGCCTTGAACGAGCAGCCGACGCCGCAGTACGCGCAGGTCGTGACCACCGAGCGGGTCGGCATGCCGAGCTGGACGACCGACTTCTCGGTGAGGGCGTCGGTGGGGCAGGCCTGCACGCAGGCGCCGCAGGAGACGCACTCCGAGCCGAGGAAGTCGGTGCCGCCGGCGCTGATGCGCGAGTCGAACCCGCGGCCGTCGACGGTGAGGGCGAAGGTGCCCTGGGTCTCCGAGCACGCCCGCACGCAGCGGGAGCAGACGATGCAGGCCGCGGGGTCGTAGTCGAAGTAGGGGTTGCTGTGGTCGGTGTGCTCGTCGAGGTGGCTCGCGCCGTCCAGCCCGTAGCGGACCTCGGCGACCCCGGTCTCCCGGGCCCACTTCTGCATCTCGCAGTTGCCGCGGGCGCAGCCGTCGCAGTCCGTCGGGTGGTCCGAGAGGTAGAGCTCCATGACGCCCCGCCGCAGGTCGCGGACCTGCTCGGTGGTCGTCGAGACGACCATGCCGTCGGTGCACGGGGTGGTGCACGACGCGGGTGTGCCCTTGCCGCCCTCGACCTCGACGAGGCACAGCCGGCAGGAGCCGAACGCCTTGAGCGAGTCGGTGGCGCACAGCTTCGGGATCTCGATCCCGACCTCGGCCGCGGCGCGCAGCACCGAGGTGCCGGCCGGCACGGTGACCTCCCGGCCGTCGATGGACACGGTGGCGGAGTCGGGCGACTGCACGCGGGGCGTGCCGTAGTCGGTCTCCTCCTCCGCGATGCGGGCGCTCTCGTCGGTCGTCGTCATGGCCGGGCTCCTCCGTCGGTGCTCGTGGCTGACTCTGGCATGTCGTCGGTGACGGCGTCGGCCTGCGCGGCCGGGACGCCGAAGTCCTCGGGGAAGTGCTCGAGGGCGCTGCGGACGGGCATGGGGGTGAGCCCGCCCATCGCGCACAGCGAGCCCTTGGTCATCGTCGCGCACAGGTCCTCGAGCAGGACGAGGTTGGCCTCGCGCTGCGTCCCGGCCCGGATGCGGTCGATGACCTCGACGCCGCGGGTGGAGCCGACCCGGCAGGGCGTGCACTTGCCGCACGACTCCTTGGCGCAGAACTCCATGGCGAAGCGGGCCATGGCCCCGGCGTCCATCGTGTCGTCGAACACGACGATGCCGCCGTGCCCGACCATGGCCCCGGCCTCGGCGAAGGCCTCGTAGTCCATCGGCAGGTCGAAGCGCGACGGCGGCAGGTACGCCCCGAGCGGCCCGCCGACCTGGACGGCCTTGACCGGCGCCCCGGACGCCGTGCCGCCGCCGAAGTCCTCGACGAGCTCGCGCAGCGTGATGCCGAAGTCGGCCTCGACGATCCCGCCCTGCGCGACGTTGCCCCCGAGCTGGAAGACCTGCGTGCCCCGCGACCTCCCCGTGCCGAGCGCGGCGTAGGCGGCGCCGCCGTCGGCGAGGACCATCGGGACCGCGGACAGGGTGAGGACGTTGTTGACGACCGTCGGCTTCCCGAAGAGCCCCTGGAGGGCGGGGATGGGCGGCTTGGCCCGCACCTCCCCGCGGCGGCCCTCGAGCGAGTCGAGCATCGAGGTCTCCTCGCCGCAGATGTACGCGCCCGCCCCGACACGCACGTCGAGGTCGAAGGCGTGCCCGCTGCCGAGGACCGACGCACCGAGCACGCCGTGGGCGTAGGCGATGTCGATGGCGCGGCGCAGGGTACGGATGGCGTGGGGGTACTCGCTGCGCAGGTAGACGAAGCCCTCGGTGGCCCCGGTGGCGGCCGCGGCGATGGCCATCCCCTCGATGAGGGTGAACGGGTCGCCCTCGATGAGCATCCGGTCGGCGAAGGTGCCGGAGTCGCCCTCGTCGGCGTTGCAGCAGACGAACTTGACGTCGGCCTCGGCGGTGCGGACGGTCTCCCACTTGATGCCGGCGGGGAAGCCGGCGCCGCCGCGGCCGCGCAGCCCGGAGTCGGTGACCTCCTGGACGACGTCCTCGGCGCTCAGGGTGAGCGCCCGCTCGAGACCGGCGAGGCCGCCGTGCTCCCGGTAGGCGGCGAGGTCGGTGGGCTCGATGACACCGACCCGGGTGTAGGACACCCGGTGCTGGCGGGCGAGCCACGGGTGCTCGTCGACGACGCCGACGCAGCGGCCGCCGTCGTCGAGGTCACCGGCGAGGAGCGCGCCGACGTCGCCGGGCTCGAGGTTCGCGTAGCCGACCCGGCCGCGGTCGGTCTCGACCTCGACGAGCGGCTCCAGCCACAGCATCCCCCGCGAGCCGTTGCGCCTCACGGTGGCGCCGGCGGCGGCCAGGGCGTCGGCCACGGCGTCCGCCCCGACCGAGACGGCGGCGGCGTCGCAGGGCACCCAGACGACCGGGCTCATGCCCGCCACCCCTCGGTGAGGGCGTCGAGGCGCTCGGGGGTGAGGCGTGCGTGGAGGGCGCCGTCCAGCGTCCCGGACGGGCCGAGGGCGCAGTTGCCGAGGCAGAACACCTCGCCGACCTCGACCTCCGTCGACGCGGCCCAGCGGTCGGTGGCGGCGGCGTACGTCGTCTCGGCCCCGCGCGCCTGGCAGGCCTCCGCCCGGCACAGCGAGACCCGGTGCGTGGTCGGCGGGGTGCGCCGGAAGTCGTGGTAGAACCCGACGACACCGACGACGTCGGCGCGGCTGAGGTTGAGGACGTCGGCGATGACGGGGACGTCGTCGTCGTGGACGTAGCCGTGCTCGGCGACGACGGCGTGCAGCACCGGCAGGAGCGGACCGCGCATGCCGGCCATCTCCTCGGCGAGCGCGCGGACGGCGGCCGCGCGAGCCGCGTCGGCCGGCGCGGGAGCGGGGGCGGGGGAGGGGCCTCGCTGGGGCACGTCGTCCACCTCTTCCTCGGGGTGTGGGCCTGCGCCGAGCGTACGGCGTCGACCCGCCTCCCGGCAGGGTCCGGACGTGCTCGACACTCCGCCCAGCGTGCCGTCTTGTTGTGCGAGACGCAACGGGTTGCGTGTGGCGCAACGAAGGGGCCAGGCCCGGCCGGCGCCCGTGGGCCCCGGCGGGGGCCCGCGGTCAGAGGTGGACGGGGTACTGCGGCTCCGGGACCTCGACGGCGATCCGGTCCTCGACGAAGATGCCGTGCCAGAGGAGCACGACGAGCACCGTCCAGATCTTGCGGGAGAGGTCGTGCGGGCCGGCGCGGTGCTCGTCGATCATCCGCAGCACGGCCTGCCGGTCGACGAGGTCGTCGGCCCCGGACTCCAGGACGATGGCGCGCGCCCAGTCGTACATCTCGTCCTTGAGCCAGTGCCGGATCGGGACCGGGAAGCCGAGCTTGGGCCGGTTGAGCACGTGCGGCGGGACGATGAGCTCCATGGCCCGGCGCAGCGCGAACTTCGTCGTCCCCCGGGTCAGCTTCTCCTCGACCGCCAGGCCGGCGGCGGCCTCGAGGACGACGGTGTCGAGGAACGGCACCCGCAGCTCCAGGCTGTTGGCCATCGTCATCTTGTCGGCCTTGACGAGGATGTCGCCGCGCAGCCAGGTGAACAGGTCGACGTACTGCATGCGGGTCGGGCCGTCGAGGTGGGTCGTCGCCGCGTAGTGCTCGGCGGTGACGTCGGCGTGCCCGACGGCGGGGTCGAAGGAGCGCAGGAAGCCCATCTCGTCGGGGCGGAAGATGCGGGCGTTGCCGTAGTACCGCTGCTCGAGGGTCTTGGACCCGCGGCGCAGCAGGTCCTTGCCGCGCACGCCCTCGGGGATGACCCGCGAGGCCCTGCCGAGCCCGCGCCGCACCGGGCCGGGCACCTTGTCGAACGGCGCGAGCGAGATGGCCTCGTGGTAGATCGTGTAGCCGCCGAACAGCTCGTCGGCGCCCTCGCCGGAGAGGACGACCTTGACGTGCTTGCGGGCCTCGCGCGCGATGAAGTAGAGCGGGACGAGCGCGGGGTCGGCCACCGGGTCGTCGAGGTACCAGACGATGAGCGGCAGGACGTCCATCATCTCCCGCGGCGTGACGACCTTCGTGACGTGCTCGACGCCGATGGCGGCCGCCGACTCCGCCGCGACGTCGATCTCGGAGTAGCCCTCGCGCTCGAAGCCGGTGGTGAAGGTCAGCAGGTCCGGGTTGTGCCGCTTGGCCAGCGCGGCGATGGCCGTGGAGTCGATGCCGCCGGAGAGGAAGGACCCGACGGTGACGTCGGCGCGCATGTGCTTGGCGACCGAGTCCTCGAGCGCCTCCGCGATCCGGCGGTACAGCGCGTCGGGGTCGGCGGAGCGGCGGGGCCGGAAGTCGGGGCGGAAGTAGCGCTCGGTGCGCAGCGGCCCGCCGGGGCGCAGGGTGAAGGAGGTGCCGGACTCGACCCGCTCGACGCCCTCGTGCAGCGTCGCTGGCTCGGGGACGTACTGCAGCTCCAGGTAGTGCTGCAGGGCCCGGGTGTCGACGGTGCGGCGCTGCGGGGCGAGGTCGAGCAGCACCTTCTTCTCGGAGGAGAAGAACGTGCCGCGCTCGTCGGTCGTCGTGAAGAGCGGCTTGATGCCGAAGGGGTCCCGGGCGCCGAACGCGACGCGCTCCTGGGTGTCCCAGATGACGAAGGCGAACATGCCGCGCAGCTGCGAGACGACCGCCGGGCCGAGGTGGTGGTAGCCGGCGACGATGGTCTCGGTGTCGCCGTCGGTGGAGAAGGTGGCGCCGAACTCCTCGGTGAGGCGCTGCCTCACCTCGAGGTAGTTGTAGATCTCCCCGTTGAAGACGATGCGGTAGCGGTCGTCGGCGTAGGGCAGCGGCTGGTGCGAGCCCTCGATGTCGATGATGGACAGCCGGCGGAAGCCGAGCACGGCGTCGTCGTCGGACCACACGCCGTCGTCGTCCGGGCCGCGGTGGCGCATGTCCGTGAGGGCCGCGGACACCCCGTCGACGAGGGCCGGGGCCGAGCCGTCCGGGGTGATGACAGCGAAGAGACCGCACATGGGGCCTACTCTTCCATCCCGGCGCGGGCCGCCGCGCGAGGCCGCCCCGACCCACCCGCGGTCGCCGCGTCCGCCCCGGCGACGGCGCGGATTAGGGGCCCCGGTACCCCCGCTGGTAACCTTGGGGACTGCCGTGAGATCGGCCGCGGACCCACAGAGCCCCGGTGAACCAGCCCGGGAGCGCCGCGCAGCAGACACCAGGAACAGGAGAGTCGTCGCCCCATGCCACTGAGCACCGACGTCAAGAAGCAGATCATCGACGAGTACGGCAGCGCCGAGGGCGACACCGGCTCCCCGGAGGTGCAGATCGCGCTGCTCACCCAGCGCATCAAGGACCTCACCGAGCACAGCCGCCAGCACGCGCACGACCACCACTCCCGCCGTGGTCTGCTGCTCCTGGTCGGCCGTCGCCGCCGGCTCCTGCGCTACCTGGAGAGCATCGACGTCGAGCGCTACCGCTCGCTCATCAAGCGGCTCGGCCTGCGTCGTTGAGACTTCCGAGAGGGCGGTCCTCACACATCCCGTGTGAGGACCGCCTTCTCGCATGAGCGGCCCCGGTCGCTCGCGAAGAACCCACAACTGAACACGGACCACCACCGGCGCCGCTCCGGCGCCGGGCGAAGGAACGCCCGCGCACAACGACGATGCGCGTGGCGGACATGACATGAGAAAAGGAGGGCCCATGGAGGGTCCCGAGATCACCGCCACCGAAGCCGTCATCGACAACGGAAGCTTCGGCACCCGCACCGTCCGGTTCGAGACCGGACGCCTGGCCAAGCAGGCCGGAGGAGCGGTCGCCGCCTACCTCGACGACGACACGATGCTCCTGTCCACGACCACCGCCGGGAAGCACCCGCGCGAGGGGTTCGACTTCTTCCCCCTGACCGTCGACGTCGAGGAGCGGATGTACGCCGCGGGCAAGATCCCCGGCAGCTTCTTCCGCCGTGAGGGCCGCCCGTCGACCGACGCCATCCTCACCTGCCGGCTCATCGACCGGCCGCTGCGCCCGACCTTCCGCAAGGGCCTGCGCAACGAGGTCCAGGTCGTCATCAGCGTCCTGTCCCTCAACCCGGACCACCAGTACGACGTCCTCGCCATCAACGGCGCCAGCGCGTCGACGCAGATCTCCGGTCTGCCGTTCTCCGGCCCGATCGGCGCCACCCGCGTCAGCCTCGTCGACGGCCAGTGGGTCGCCTTCCCGAACTTCAGCGACATCGAGCGCTCGACGTTCGACATGGTCGTCGCGGGCCGCATCGCCGGCGACGACGTCGCGATCATGATGGTCGAGGCCGAGTCCACGGAGAACACCTGGGACCTGGTCAAGACCGCCGGCAAGACCGCCCCCACCGAGGAGGTCGTCGCCGAGGGTCTCGAGGCCTCGAAGAAGTTCATCAAGGTCCTGTGCGAGGCGCAGACCGAGCTGGCCGAGAAGGCCGCCAAGCCGGTCGAGGAGTTCCCGATCTTCCTCGACTACGAGGACGACGCCTACGACGCGGTCGAGCAGGCCACCTCCGGTGACCTCGCGAGCGCGCTGCAGATCGCCGGCAAGCAGGAGCGCGAGGAGCGCATCGACGAGATCAAGGCGTCGATGAAGGACTCGCTCGGCGAGCGCTTCGAGGGCCGCGACAAGGAGCTGTCGGCCGCGTACCGCAGCGTGCAGAAGAAGCTCGTCCGCGAGCGCATCCTGCGCGACAAGGTCCGCATCGACGGCCGCGGCCTCGCCGACATCCGCGCCCTCTCCGCCGAGGTCGAGGTCCTGCCGCGCACGCACGGCTCGGCCATCTTCGAGCGTGGCGAGACCCAGATCATGGGCGTCACGACGCTGAACATGCTCCGCATGGAGCAGCAGCTCGACACGCTGTCGCCGACGACGCGCAAGCGCTACATGCACAACTACAACTTCCCGCCGTACTCGACCGGTGAGACCGGCCGCGTGGGCTCGCCCAAGCGCCGCGAGATCGGCCACGGGGCGCTCGCCGAGCGGGCCCTCATGCCGGTCCTGCCGACCCGCGAGGAGTTCCCGTACGCCATCCGCCAGGTCTCCGAGGCGCTCGGGTCCAACGGCTCGACGTCGATGGGCTCGGTCTGCGCGTCCACCCTGTCGCTGCTCAACGCCGGGGTGCCGCTGCGCGCCCCGGTCGCCGGCATCGCGATGGGCCTGGTCTCCGCGGAGGTCGACGGGCAGACGCAGTACGCGGCGCTCACCGACATCCTCGGCGCCGAGGACGCCTTCGGCGACATGGACTTCAAGGTCGCCGGCACCCGGGAGTTCGTCACGGCCATCCAGCTCGACACCAAGCTCGACGGCATCCCCGCCGACGTGCTGGCCGGCGCGCTGACCCAGGCCCGCGACGCCCGGTTCCACATCCTCGACGTCATGAACGAGGCCATCGACGCCCCGGACGAGATGTCCCCGTACGCCCCGCGCGTCATCTCGGTGAAGGTGCCGGTCGACAAGATCGGCGAGGTCATCGGCCCCAAGGGCAAGATGATCAACCAGATCCAGGAGGACACCGGCGCCGACATCTCCATCGAGGACGACGGCACCGTCTACATCGGCGCCACCGACGGCCCGTCGGCCGAGGCCGCCCGCGCGGCGGTCAACGCGATCGCCAACCCGCAGATGCCGGAGATCGGCGAGCGCTTCCTCGGCACCGTCGTGAAGACGACGACCTTCGGGGCGTTCGTCTCGCTGCTGCCGGGCAAGGACGGCCTGCTGCACATCTCCGAGGTGCGCAAGCTCGTCGGCGGCAAGCGGATCGACGCGGTCGAGGACGTCCTGGCCGTCGGCCAGAAGATCCAGGTCGAGCTCAAGGAGATCGACCCGCGCGGCAAGCTGAGCCTCGCCGCGGTCCTCGCCGAGGGCGAGGGTGGCTCCGACGCCGAGGTCCCGGCCCCGGCGCCGGCGGCCTCCGACGACGCCGACCCGGTCGACGACGTGGATGACGAGGACGGCGACGACGAGGGCGGCGAGCGCTCCGAGCGCGGCGACCGTCCGCGCCGCAACCGTCGCCGTCGCGGCGGTCGTGGCCGGGGCGAGCGCTCCGACGAGGGCGCGAACGCCGACGCCTGACCCGAGGCGACGCGCCCGCGCGTCCGCCCGACCCGGAGCCCCGGTGCACCTCGCGTGCGCCGGGGCTCCGGCGTCCTGCGGGCACGGCCGGTGGGGGACAGCGGCCCGTTGGTGCCACCCCGGCGGCGCGTCGTGGGCTACCGTGGGCGGACAGCGCGGCCGGGGGAGACGGCCGCCGACCTGGGGGTTTCACGATGGAGAAGACCGGGGACCGCACGGGTCCCGACCATGACCGCAGCACGGACCACGAGCCGGCCGAGGACGTGACGGGGGCCGTCCGTGGGCCGTCGGGCGCACCGCCGGCCGACGGCCGCGGGACGCCGGACGTCGACCCCGAGGACGCGGGCGCGGGCACGGCGACCTGGCCGGCGCGCACGCCGGGCTCCGGGGGCAGCGCCTGGGCCTGAGCCCGGGTGACACGTGACATCCGGAACGACGAACGGGCCCGCCCCCGGTGTGGGGGCGGGCCCGTTCGAGCGTCCTGGTCGCCGGCTCAGGCGGCGTCGCGGGTGCGCAGGCGATGCGGCGTGCGCCACTGCATCTCCATGCGCGTGCGTCCGTCGGCGTCGACGACCGGCACCCAGCGGACGGCGAGACCGGTGCGCGTCGTCGTGGTCGTGGCCTTCTTCATGGGAGCCCCCTTCCGGCTCGTTCACCTGGTGTTCACCCCAGGGTACCCCAACGGTGGCCGTCAGGTGAACGGAACATGAACACGCCCGCGTCCGTGCAGGTGAGAAGGTCGCGGCGCCGACGCCGAAGGCCGCCCTAGGGTGTGACGAACGGGACCCCAGGGGCCGGTGGGACGAGGTCGGACGCCCCGGCGGCCCGGCGCCGCGCCCTGGCTACAGTGGCGGCCATGAGCACCCGAGTCGCCGTCATCGGTGCCGCCGGCCGGATGGGGTCGAGCGTGTGCGGCGCCGTCGAGGCCGCCGACGACCTCGAGCTCGTCGGCCGGTTCGACGCCCGTGACGACCTCGGCGACCTCGGCGGGGCCGAGGTCGCCGTCGAGTTCAGCGTCCCCGACGCCTCGCCCGGCAACGTCGCGCACTGCGTCGGGCGCGGCGTCCACGTCGTCGTCGGGACCACCGGCTGGGACGAGGGGCGCCTGGCCACCCTGCGCGAGCAGCTGTCCGCGGCCCCCGAGGTCGGCGTGCTCGTCGCCCCCAACTTCGCCGTCGGCGCCGTCCTCATGATGGAGCTCGCCCGCCGGGCCGCGCCGTTCTTCGAGTCGGTCGAGGTCGTCGAGCTGCACCACCCGGACAAGGTCGACGCGCCGTCGGGCACGGCCGCCCGGACCGCCGACCTCGTCGGCGCCGCCCGCGAGGCCGCCGGCTGCGACCCGGTCCCGGACGCGACGACCCACGACGAGGGCGGCGCGCGCGGCGCGGTCGTCCACGGCGTCCCCGTGCACTCGGTGCGCCTGCGCGGGCTCGTCGCCCACCAGGAGGTCCTGCTGGGCAACCCGGGCGAGACGCTGAGCATCCGGCACGACTCCCTCGACCGTGCGTCCTTCATGACGGGAGTCGTCACGGCCGTGCGCGAGGTGTCCGGCCGGCCCGGCCTCACGGTCGGGCTGGAGCACTACCTCGGCCTCGACGGCTGAGTCGGCACACCCTCCGACCTGCGCGGACGCCCCGTGTGACGAGCGTGTTACGGGCTGCTCACCTCCCTGTCCCACCCGTCGCTGAGGCGGATGTTGCCGACGGTTCACAGCAGCCGCCACCTCGCGAAACACGCCTCTCCTAGCGTTCCCTGCGTCCGACAACGACGGGGGCGCCGGTCGTCGGCGTCCTCCGGGACGCCACGAACCACTCGGAAGGGCAGCCATGACCGCCACCGTCAACCCCACCTCGGCCCCGGGGGCCGAGGACGTCGCGCCGGGCCACGTCGGCCCCGGGCGCTGGATCGAGAAGTGGGACCCCGAGGACACCCGCTTCTGGAACGCCACGGGTCGAACCGTCGCGCGCCGCAACCTCGTCTGGTCCGTCGTCGCCGAGCACATCGGGTTCTCCGTGTGGCTCCTGTGGTCGATCGTCGTCGTGAAGATGACCGGCACCTTCGACGACAGCGGCGCCCTGGTCCAGGCCGGCAGCGCCGGCTGGGCGCTCACCGCCGGCCAGGCCCTCACCGTCCTCGCCGTCGCCTCCGGGGTCGGCGCGTTCCTGCGCATCCCCTACACCTTCGCCGTGCCGATCTTCGGCGGGCGCAACTGGACGGTCGTCTCCGCGCTGCTGCTGCTCGTCCCGACGCTCGGGCTCGCCTGGGTCGTCCAGCACCCCGAGCTGCCCTTCGGCGTCCTGCTGCTCGTCGCCGCGACGGCCGGCTTCGGCGGTGGCAACTTCGCCTCCTCGATGGCCAACATCTCGTTCTTCTACCCCGAGCGCGAGAAGGGCTGGGCCCTCGGTCTCAACGCCGCCGGTGGCAACATCGGTGTCGCGGTCGCCCAGAAGCTCGTGCCGCTGGCCATCGGCCTCGGCGGGCTCGCCGCGGGTCTGTCCAACGCCGGCCTGGTCTACGTCCCCCTCGCGCTCGTCGCCGCCGTCCTGGCCTATCTGTTCATGGACAACCTCCGTGAGGCCAAGGCCGACCCGAGGCCGACCGCCAAGGCCACGAAGCACCTGCACACCTGGGTCATGGCGTTCCTCTACATCGGCACCTTCGGCTCGTTCATCGGCTACTCGGCCGCCTTCCCCACCCTCCTCAAGGTCGTCTTCGAGCGCGGCGACATCGCCCTCACCTACGGCTTCCTCGGCGCCCTCGTCGGGTCGGTGTCCCGTCCGCTCGGCGGGCGTCTCGCCGACCGGCTCGGCGGCGCGTCGGTGACCGCCGTGACCTTCGTCGTCATGGCCGTCGCCGGCTGGGTCGCGGTGATCGGGGTGCGGGCCGAGAACCTGCCGCTGTTCTTCGCCAGCTTCATGGTCCTGTTCGTCGCCACCGGCGTCGGGAACGGCTCCACCTACCGGATGATCCCGGCCATCTTCACCCGGATCGCCGCTCGCGACGGCGATGGATCGGACGCCAGCCGGGTCGAGTTCAAGCGCCGGGCTGCCGGTGCCGTGGGCATCATCTCCGCGGTCGGGGCCTTCGGCGGGTTCCTCATCCCGTTCGTCTACAAGTTCGCCAAGGAGAACTACGGCTCGATCGTCCCCGCGCTGCAGGCCTACGTCGCGCTCTTCCTCGTCATGGCGCTCGTCACGGCCCTCGTGTACGTGCGCAAGAGCGCGCTCATGGCGAAGGTCTGACCGGCGTGACCGCCCCCCACGACCGGAGGGAGGTGGGGCCGCCCGCCGGCGGCCCCACCGCCACCCACTGCCCCTACTGCGCCCTCCAGTGCGCCCAGACCCTCACGCCGCGGGCGTCCGGGCCGTTGCCCGTCGAGGTGACGGCGCGGGACTTCCCGACCAACCGTGGGGGGATGTGCCAGAAGGGGTGGAGCGCCGCCGAGGTGCTCGCCGCGCCCGACCGGCTCACCACGCCCCTGGTCCGCCGCGACGGGGTGCTGGGCCCGGCGACGTGGGAGGAGGCGCTGGACCTCGTCCACGCCCGGCTGGCCGCGGTGCAGGCCGAGCACGGCCACGACGCCGTCGCCGTCTTCGGTGGGGGCGGGCTCACCAACGAGAAGGCCTACACCCTGGGGAAGTTCGCGCGGGTCGTCCTGCGGACCCCGTACATCGACTACAACGGCCGCTTCTGCATGTCGTCGGCCGCCGCCGCGGCGAACCGCACGTTGGGCGTCGATCGGGGCCTGGCCTTCCCGCTGGCCGATCTCGGCGGCGCTGGTGCCGTCCTCCTCGTCGGCTCCAACCCGGCCGAGACGATGCCGCCGCTCGTCCAGCACCTCGCCGGCGCCCGGTCCCGCGGCGGGTTGCTCGTCGTCGACCCGCGGCGCTCGGCGACGGCCGGGCTCACGGCCGACGGCGCCGGCCTCCACCTCGCGCCGGTCCCCGGCACCGACCTCGTCGTCCTCCTCGCGCTGCTCCACGTCCTCGTCGACGAGGGCCTCACCGACACCGCGTACCTCGCCGAGCGTGCGTCGGGCTGGGACGAGGTGCGGGCGTCGGTGAGCCGCTGGTGGCCGGAGCGGGCCGAGCAGGTGTGCGGCGTCCCCGCCCCGGCCCTGCGACGGACCGCCCGGCTCCTCGCCGCCGCCGCTCCCGCGCACGGAGGGCCGGGGGCCTACGTCCTCACCGGGCGCGGCATGGAGCAGAGCACCCAGGGGACCGACACCGTGTCGGCCGCCATCGCGCTCGCCGTCGCGCTCGGCCTCCCGGGCCGCCCCGGCTCGGGCTACGGCCCGCTCACCGGCCAGGGCAACGGGCAGGGCGGGCGCGAGCACGGGCTGAAGTCCGACCAGCTGCCCGGCTACCGGCTCGTCGCCGACCCCGACGCCCGGCGCCACGTGGCGGCCGTCTGGGGCGTCGACCCGGCCGACCTGCCCGGCCCCGGCGTCCCCGCCGTCGAGCTGCTGCGCCGGCTCGGCACCGAGGGCGGGCCGCGGGCGCTGCTCGTCCACGGCGCCAACCTCGCCGTGTCGGCGCCGCACGTCGGCGCGGTCCGGGCGGCGCTCGGCCGGCTGGACCTGCTCGTCGTCAGCGACGTCGTCCCCTCGGAGACCGCCCGGCTCGCCGACGTCGTCCTGCCCGTCGCCCAGTGGGCCGAGGAGGAGGGGACGATGACGACGCTCGAGGGCCGGGTCGTGAGGCGCCGGCGGGCCGTTCCGCCGCCCGGGGACGCGCGGGACGAGCTGTGGGTCCTGCGCGAGCTCGCCCGCCGCTTCGGTCACGACCTCGGTGACGACCCGCGGGCCGTGTTCGACGAGCTGGCCCGGGCCTCGACCGGCGGCAAGGCCGACTACTCCGGCATGAGCTACGACCGGCTCGACGCGGGGGAGGCCCTGTACTGGCCGTGCCCGGCCGACCGCCCGGAGGGCACGCCGCGCCTCTTCGCGGACGGTTTCGCCACCCCCGACGGCCGGGCCAGGCTCGTCGCCGTCGACCACCGCGGCCCGTCCGACGACGTGACGCCCGAGCGCCCCGTCCACCTCGTCACCGGCCGGGTGCTGCACCACTACCAGTCCGGCGCCCAGACCCGGCGCGTGGCCGAGCTCGTGGACGCAGCCCCCGAGCCGTTGGCCGAGCTGAGCCCACTGCTGGCCGCCGACCTCGGCGTCGCCGACGGCGACCGGGTGCGCATCACCTCCCGGCGCGGCGCGCTCGAGGTCCGGGCCCGGGTCACCGACACCGTGCGACCGGACACCGTGTTCCTGCCCTTCCACTGGGCCGACGCGCACAGCGCCAACCTGCTGACCACCGACGCCACCGACCCGGTCTCCGGGATGCCGGAGTTCAAGGTCTGCGCGGTCTCGCTGGCCCGGGCCGCCCTCCCCGCCGTCCCCGTCCCCCACGAGGTGCCCGCATGACCCGCGTCGTCGTCGTCGGCCACGGCATGGTCGGGTCCCGCCTCGCGGAGGACCTCGTCGCCGCCGACCCCGCCGCCGAGGTCACCGTGCTCGGCCGCGAGCCGGTGCCTGCCTACAACCGGGTGCTGCTCTCCGGAGTGGTCGCGGGCACCACCGCCCCCGACCTGCTCGCCCTGGCCGGCCCGCCGCACCCGCGGCTGCGCGTGCTCACCGGCGTCGCCGCCACCGACGTCGACCGCGCCGGCCGGCTCGTCACCGACGACCGCGGTGGCCACCACCCCTACGACCGGCTCGTCCTCGCCACCGGATCCGCCGCCCGGGTCCCGGCCATCCAGGGCGTCGCCGACGACCGGGGCCTGGTCCCCGGCGTCTTCGTCCTCAAGGACCTCGCCGACGCCACCGGCATCGTCGCGGCCGCCGCCGGTGCCCGACGGGCGGTGGTGCTCGGAGCCGGGGTGCTCGGGGTCGAGGTGGCCACCGGGCTGGCCGCCCGCGGCCTCGCCGTCCGCGTCGTCCACCTCGGTGAGCGGCTCATGGACCGCCAGCTCGGGTGGGAGGCCTCCCAGGTCGCCGTGGCCAGCCTGCGCCGTCTCGGCATCGCCGCCCACACCGGCGCCTCCGTGGCCGGTGTCGTCACGCACCGCGGCCGGCTCTCGGCCGTCCGGTTCAGCGACGGGCTGGAGGCGGCCGCGGACCTCTTCGTCATGTGCACCGGGACCGTGCCCGAGACGGTGCTCGCCCGCCGGGCCGGGCTCGCCTGCGATCGTGGTGTCCTCGTCGGGGAGGACCTCGCCACCGACGACCCGCACGTCTTCGCCGTGGGCGACTGCGCGCAGCCGCCCGCAGGCGCCACCGGGCTGGTCGCCCAGGGCTGGGAGCAGGCGCGGCACCTCGTCGCGATGCTCAGCGCACGGGACTCCGTCGCGGGCATGCCCACCCATGACGTCGTGCGGGTCAAGGCGTCCGGGCTGTCGGTGGTGAGCATGGGTGTGAGTGGCGACTTCGACCGGGAGGACCCCCGCTACCGGGTGCTGTCCCTCAAGGACCCCGAGCGCGGCCGTTTCGTCGAGGTCGTCGTCGCCGGCAGCCGGCTGGCCGGGGCGACCTGCCTCGGCGACGCCGAGGTCGGCGCCACCCTCTCGGCGCTCTACACCCGGGCCACCACGGTGCCGGACGACCCCGCGATGCTCATGGTCCGGGCCCTCGCCGGCGGCGGCGCGGCGCCGGCTCGCGAGCCCGCCGACCTCGCGGACGCCGACCGGGTCTGCACGTGCAACAGCGTGAGCGCCGGCGCCGTCCGGGCGGCCGTGCGCTCCGGCTGCGCGAGCGCGGCCGAGGTCTCCGCCGCCACGCGGGCGAGTACCGGCTGCGGGGACTGCCGCAGTGTCGTCGAGGCCCTCGTCGCGACGACGGCCATCCCCGCGGACCCCACCGCCGACCACGAAGAACCCCCCGTCCCCGATCTCGTGAGGAGCGAGTCATGACCGAGCACGTCGTCGTCGTCGGAGGCGGCATGGTCGCCCACCGGTTCGTCGAGGCCCTCCGGGCCCGCGACACCGCACGCGCCTTCACCGTCACTGTCCTCGCCGAGGAGGACCGCGCCCCGTACGACCGGGTCGCGCTCTCGGCCTTCTTCTCCGGCACCGCCCCGGACGACCTCGCCCTCGGCGACCCCACGCTGTGGTCCGACGGGTCGGTCGACCTGCGGCTCGGCAGCGCCGTCACGGCGCTGGACCGCGGGTCGCGCACGGTGACGACGGCCGGTGGCGAGGTCGTCGGCTACGACCACCTCGTCCTCGCCACCGGGTCCTACGCCTGGGTGCCGCCGCTGCCCGGCGCGGACCTGCCCGGGGTCTTCGTCTACCGCACCGTGCAGGACGTCGTCGCGCTGCGGGACTGGGTCCACGCGCGGGCCGCGGAGCTGGACCGGCCGGTGCGCGGCGCCGTGGTCGGTGGGGGGCTGCTCGGCCTCGAGGCCGCCGGCGCCCTGCACGGCCTCGGGGCGCACACGACCGTCGTCGAGTTCGCGCCACGGCTCATGGCGCTGCAGGTCGACGAGGGCGGCGGGGCCACGCTGCGCCGCATCGTCGAGGGTCTCGGGGTGACGGTGCGCACCGGCGCCGCGAGTGAGGCCGTCGAGGCCGGCCCGGACGGCCGGGTCGGCGGCCTGCGGCTCACCGGCGACGACGCCGCCCTGCCGGTCGATGTCGTCGTCGTCGCCACGGGCGTCCGGCCCCGCGACGAGCTCGCCGCCCCGGCCGGCCTCGCCACCGGCCAGCGCGGTGGCGTCCTCGTCGACGACCACTGCCGCACCGCCGACGAGCGGGTGTGGGCGGTCGGCGAGGTCGCGAACATCCAGGGCCGCTGCCTCGGCCTCGTCGCCCCCGGATACTCGATGGCCGAGATCGTCGCCGACCGCCTGCTCGGCGGGGAGGCGACCTTCCCCGGCGCGGACCTGTCGACCAAGCTCAAGCTGCTGGGCGTCGACGTCGCCTCCTTCGGCGACGCGTTCGGGCAGGCCCCCGGCGCCCTGGAGATCGTCCACTCCGACCCGGTCGCCGGGACGTACAAGAAGCTCGTCCTCTCCGACGACGCCCGGGTGCTGCTCGGCGGCATCCTCGTCGGTGACGCCTCGGGCTACGCCGCGCTGCGGCCGATGGTCGGCGCCGAGCTCGGCTCGGACCCGGCGCTGTGGCTGCTGCCCGAGGACGCCGGCGCCCGCCCGCGCACCGAGCTCCCCGACGCCGCGCAGGTCTGCTCCTGCAACGGCGTGTCGGCCGGTGAGGTCCGAGCCTCCGTCGCGGAGGGCTGCCACGACCTGCCCGCCGTCAAGGCGTGCACCCGGGCGGGCACCTCCTGCGGCTCGTGCGTGCCGCTCGTCCGCAAGCTCATGGCCGTGTCGCTGGCCGAGGCCGGCCTGGCCGTGTCGTCGGCGATGTGCGAGCACTTCGCGATGGCGCGGGCCGAGCTGTTCAACGCCGTCATGGTGAGCGGCCTGCGGCGCTGGAGCGAGATCGTCGGGCGGTTCGGCACCGGCCGCGGCTGCGACATCTGCAAGCCCGCCGTCGCCTCCGTCCTCGCCAGCCTCTACGACGAGCACGTCCTGGCCGAGGACCGTGCTGCCCTGCAGGACACCAACGACCGGGTCATGGCCAACCTGCAGAAGGACGGCACGTACTCGGTGGTCCCGCGCGTCCCGGGCGGCGAGATCCTGCCCGACCAGCTGCTCCTCATCGGGCAGGTCGCCAAGGACTTCGGGCTCTACACGAAGATCACCGGCGGTCAGCGCATCGACCTCTTCGGCGCCCGTCTCGAGCAGCTGCCCGCCATCTGGCAGCGTCTCGTCGACGGCGGCATGGAGTCCGGGCACGCCTACGGCAAGGCGCTGCGCACGGTGAAGTCGTGCGTGGGGTCCTCGTGGTGCCGCTACGGGGTGCAGGACAGCGTCGGCCTGGCCGTCATGCTCGAGCTGCGTTACCGCGGCCTGCGCAGCCCGCACAAGATCAAGCTCGGGGTCTCCGGCTGCGCCCGCGAGTGCGCCGAGGCGCGGGGCAAGGACGTCGGGCTCATCGCCACCGAGAACGGCTGGAACGTCCACGTCGGCGGCAACGGCGGGTTCACCCCCCGGCACGCCGAGCTGCTCGTCGAGGACGTGGACACCGAGACCGCCGTCCGCGTCGTCGACCGCTACCTCATGTACTACGTCCGCACGGCCGACCGGCTCCAGCGCACCGCGGTGTGGCAGGCCGACCACGAGGGCGGCCTGGAGCGGATCCGCGAGATCGTCGTCGACGACGTGCTCGGCCTCGGCGCCGACCTGGACGCCCAGATGGCCCGGCACGTCGAGTCCTACGAGGACGAGTGGGCGGCGGTGCTGCGCGACCCCGAGCGGCTCGCCCAGTTCGCCTCGTTCGTCAACGCTCCCGACACCCCCGACCCGACCCTCGCGTACGTCGAAGAGCGCGGTCAGCGCCGTCCGGCGACCGACGCCGAGCGCGCCGCCGGTCCCGTCCTCATCGCCTCGACCACCCTGGAGGTCCGCTCATGACCGCCGTCGCCGCCCGCCCGGGACTCGTGGACCTCTGCGCCCTCGACCGGCTCGTTCCCGACCTCGGCGTCGCCGCCCTCGTCGGCGACGAGCAGGTCGCGGTGTTCCGGCTCGCCGACGGTAGCGTGCACGCCGTGGGCAACCTCGACCCGTACTCCGGCGCCGCGGTGATGTCACGCGGCATCACCGGCTCGCGCGGCGAGGTCCCGACCATCGCCTCCCCGGTCTACAAGCAGGTCTTCTCGCTCGTCGACGGGCAGTGCCTGGACGCCGTCGGGATGGACCCCCGCCCGGGTCGTGGGCCCGACTTGCCGGTGTACGGCGTCCGTGTCGACCATGGACGCGTGCTCCTCGACCCGCGTCCCGTCCGGTGACGACCCTCGTCGGGCTCGACCTGGCCGGACGCCGCGTGGTCGTCGTCGGCGCCGGTCACGTCGGCATGCGCCGCACCCGCCGGTTCCTCGAGGACGGCGCCCGCGTGCTGCTGGTCGACCCTTCTCCGACCGACGAGGCGCGCCGTGTCGCCTCCCACGGCGACGTCGAGCTGCGGGCCCGCCCGGTGCGGCCGGAGGACCTGGACGGTGCCTGGCTCGTCGTCGCGGCGACCGACGACCGGGACCTCAACGCCCGGGTCGCGGGCTGGGCCGAGGCAGGACGCACGTGGTGCGTCAACGCCTCGGACGGGCTGTCGGGGTCGGCGAAGGTCGCGGCGTCCAGTACTCACGGCGACCTGCGGGTCGGTGTCGTCAGCAACGGACCCGCCGACTCGCGGCGGGTCGCCGCGGTCCGTGACGCCCTGGGGTGGTACGTCGAGGCGGGACAGGTCGACCTCCGGCGCCACCGCCGCCGGACCGGCCGCGTGGTGCTCGTCGGAAGCGGGCCGGGGGCCGCGGGCCTGGTCACGACCGCGGGGCGTGAGGCGCTCGCCACCGCCGACGTCGTCGTCACCGACCGGCTGGGTGCGACCTGGCTGCTCGAGCAGCTGCCCGAGGACGTCGAGGTCGTCGACGTGGGCAAGAGCCCGACGAACCACCCGGTGCCGCAGCACGAGATCAACCGGCTCCTCGTCGAGCACGCCTCGGCCGGACGGACGGTGGTGCGCTTCAAGGGCGGGGACCCCTACCTCTTCGGCCGGGGCGGCGAGGAGGTCCACGCCTGCCGTGCCGCGGGCATCCCGGTCGAGGTCGTCCCCGGCGTCACCTCGGCCTTCTCCGTGCCGGCGCTGGCCGGCATCCCCGTCACCCAGCGGGGTGTCGCCACGTCCGTGCTCGTCGCCTCCGGCCACGCCGGGGCCGAGCCCGCGACGACCGCGGCGCTCCTGGCAGGAGCCACCGTCGTGCTGCTCATGGCGGTCTCCTCGCTGCCGGAGATCTGTGCCGCGGCCCTGGCCGACGGCGTCGACCCGGAGCTGCCCGTCGCGGTCATCGAGCGCGGCTCCACCGTGGACGAGCGCGTGAGCCGCGCGACGATCGGCACGGCCGCCCGCGTCATGGCCGCCGCGGGGGTGCGCGCACCCGCGATCGTCGTCCTGGGCCTGGTCGCCGCCGAGGGCTTCCTCGACGACGAGGTCTGCGCCACCCCGGTCCGGGAGGCCGCCGATGTCTGAGTCCCGCCGCCCGCACCAGGTGCTCTCCGGGTGCACGCTCGCCATCACCGCCGACCGCCGCTCCCGCGAGCTCGCGAGCGCCCTGGAACGGCGCGGGGCGCTCGTCGAGCACGCCCCGTCGCTGCGGGTCGTGCCGCACCTGGACGACGAGGCGCTCGTCGAGCGGACCAGCGACATCGTCGCCGACCCGCCCGACGTCGTCGTCGCGACGACGGGCATCGGCTTCCGCGGCTGGGTCGAGGCGGCCGACGCCGTCGGTCTCGCGGACGACCTCGTCGAGGCGCTCGGCGCCGCCCGGATCGTCGCCCGCGGTCCCAAGGCCCGGGGTGCCATCGAGGCGGCCGGGCTCACCGCCGACTGGGTGGCGACCTCGGAGACGACCGCCGAGATCCGCGAGTTCCTCCTCGCCGAGGGTGTCGCCGGCAAGCGGGTCGCCGTCCAGCACCACGGCAGCGGCTCGGACGGGCTCGACGCCGCCCTGGCGGAGGCGGGCGCCGTCGTGACGAGCCTCGTCGTCTACCGCTACCGGCCGGCCGACCCGGCGGTGCTCGCCGGGTCGGTGGACCGGGCCGCGGGCGGCGCGCTGGACGGGGTCGTCTTCACCTCCGCCCCCGGTGTGGCGGCGTGGCTCGGGGCCGCCGACCCCGAGCAGCTGGCCGGGGTGCGTCGGCGCAACCTCGGCGGGTCGCTCGTCCTGGCCACGGTCGGTCCGGTGACCGCCGCACCGCTGCGTGAGGTGGGGATGGACCCGCTCGTCCCCGGGCGCTGGAGGCTCGGGGCGGTGGTCCGCGAGATCATCGGCCACTACGCCGCCCAGCCGCACATCCCCACCGTCGCCGGTCCGCTCGCCGTGCGGGCCGCAGGCGCGGTCCTCGACGGCCGGCCGCTGACCCTGACGACCACGGGCCACGCCATCCTCACCGAGCTGGCCCGGGCCCCCGGCACCGTGGTGCCCCGCGAGCGCCTCATGCCGTTGCTGCCCGGCGGCTCGGGCGACGTGCACGCGCTCGAGGTGGCGATCGCGCGGCTGCGGACGAACTGCGGATCCCGGGACCTCGTCCGGACCGTCGTCAAGCGCGGCTACTCGCTGGCCACGGCCTCGTGACCTCGCTCGTCGTGTGCGGGCACGGCACCCGCGACACCGCGGGCCGGGCCGTCGTCACGGCCTGCGTCGAGGCGGTCGCCGCCCGGCTGCCCGGCGTCGACGTCCGCGAGGCCTACGTCGACGTCCACGGGCCGGTCGTCGGCGAGGTGGTCGCGGACCTGCCCGAGGCGCACGGGCGTTCGGGGGTCGTCGTGCCGCTGCTGCTGGCGGCGGGGTTCCACGTCCGGGTCGACCTCGCCGAGGCCGTCGCGGACCGGCCGGACGTCGTCGTCGCCGCGGCCCTCGGCCCCGACGACCGGCTCGTCGACGTCGTCGTCGACCGGCTGGGGGAGGAGGCGGGCCGGGCCGACGTCGTCGTCCTGGCCCCGGCGGGCTCCAGCGACGAGCGGGCGCAGGCCGACTCCCGCGAGACCGGCGAGCGGCTCGCCGCCCGGCTCGGCCGCCCGGTGCGGGTCGGCTACGCCGCCGGGCCGTCGCCGAGCGTGGCCGACGAGGTCGCCGCCGCCCGGGCCGAGGGTGCCGGGCGGGTCGTCGTCGCCTCCTACCTCCTGGCGCCGGGGTTCTTCCAGCGTCGGCTCGGCCGGGCCGGCGCCGACGCGGTCTCGGGTCCGCTGCTGCCCGACGCGCGCGTCGTCGAGGTGGTCCTCGACCGCTACCGCAGCGCGTCGGCAGTCCCGTAGCCGGGCGTCTCAGCCCCCGCCGGCGGCCCGCAGGAGCCCGGCGACGAGCGCGGCCCCCGCGACGACGACGAGGAAGTTCGCCCGCAGCACGAGCAGGACGACCGCGGCCCCGAGTGCGACGAGCCGTGCGTCGAGCACGAGGCCGCCCCCGTCCCCGACGAGCGTCTGGACCGCGACGAGCCCGGAGAGCAGGGCCACCGGCAGCAGGGTGACGACCCGGGAGCGTCGCTCGCCCTCGACCCACGAGGCCGGGACGACGTACCCGGCCAGCTTGAGCGCGTACGCGAGGACCCCCGCGGCGAGCACCGTCGCCCAGGTCACGGCGCCGGCTCCGGACGGCGCCCGGGACGCAGGCCGACGGCCACGGCGGCCAGGCCGGCGAGCACGACGGGCAGCCCGGCCGGCAGGACGGGGCTGGCCAGCAGCGCGACCGCGACGGCGAGGACGGCGGTGGCCGCGGCGTCACCGTCGCGCAGGCGCGGCCAGAGCAGCGCGGCGAAGGCGGCGGCCGCGGCGGCGTCCAGGCCGTAGGTGCGCGGGTCGCCGAGGGCGTTGCCCACGAGGGCGCCGGCGAGGGTCATGAGGTTCCAGCCCGAGAAGACGGTGAGCCCGGTGACCCAGAACCCCAGGCGCTGCGCCGGCCCTTCGGCCTGGGCCGTCCCGACGGCCGTCGACTCGTCGATCGTCACGTGCGCCGCGAGCAGCCGGCGGACGCCGTCCACCCCGAGGAAGCGGGAGGTCCGCAGGGCGTAGAGGCCGTTGCGGACCCCGAGCAGGGTCGAGGTCGCGACCGCGGCGACCGGGCTCCCGCCCGCGCCGAGGACGCCGACGACGGCGAACTGCGACCCGCCGCTGAAGAGCAGGAGGGAGAGCACCTGGGTCTGCGCGACGCTGAGCCCCGCGGCCACGGACAGGGCGCCGAAGGAGATCCCGTACGCCCCGGTGGCCAGGCCCACCCAGAGCCCCTGGCGGACGACCTCGCGGCGCCGCTGCACCGGGAGCGGCGCCTCGGCGGCGGCGGTCACCGCTCGTCCGGCTCCGGACCCAGGGCCGCGACGAGCCGCACCTCGCGCAGCGTCTCGCCACCGGGCCCCACGACGCGTTCGCGCAAGGCGCCGTCCGGCGCGAACCCCGAGGCGGCGAGGAAGGCGCGCGTCTCGTCGGCGTCGGCCGGCAGCCAGACGGCGACGGCCTCGGCCCCGGCGTCGCGCAGGAGGTCGACGGAGGCGTTGACCAGGCGCGAGCCGTGTCCCTGGCGGCGGGCCTCGGGGTGGACGGCGAGGAGGCCGAGCTCGCCCCAGGCGCCACCGGCGTCCGGGTCCTGCGACGGTCCGGTGGCCGCGGCGCCGACCACCTGCGGGCCGGCGCAGGCGACGAGCAACCGGTGCACGCCCTCCGGCGGGGCGGTCAGGCTCTCGCGCCAGGCGCGGGCGAAGGGCTCGGGCTCGAAGGCGGCGAGCACCTCCTCGGGCACCCGGCCGCGGTAGGTGTCACGGAAGACGCTGGCCTGGACCAGCCCGACGGCGGGGGCGTCGTTGGGGCGCGCGCGGCGGACGCTGGCGTCGGCCTGGGGGCCGGGGGAGTGCTCGTGGTCGGACATCAGGCCCCCCGGAAGTGCGGGTCGCGTCGCTCGGCGAACGCGGCGCGTCCCTCGGCCAGGTCCTCGCTGGCCCAGGCCCGCGCGAAGGCCGCCTCGTAGCGCCCGACGGCGTCCTCGTCGTCGGCGGGCACCCCGAGCCCGGCCTTGGAGCCCGCCTGGGTCAGCGGGGCCAGGGCGGCCGCGCGCCCCGCGAGCGCCACGGCGTCGGTGAGGCCGCCGCGGGCCTGGGCGAACCCGAGGCGCCAGGCGTCGTCGGCGTCGAGGACGGCGGCGGTGAGGACGAGGTGACGGGCGGCGCCCTCGCCCCAGAACCGGGCCAGCCGGTCGAGCGTCCCGTGGTCGACCATGAGGCCGAGGCGCGCGACCGGGACGGCGAAGCGCGCCCCGTCCGCGACGACCCGCACGTCGCAGGCCAGCGCCAGCTGCATCCCCAGGCCCATGCACGCCCCCTCGATCGCGGCCACGGTCGTCACCGGGACGGCCGCGAGCGCCTGGAGCACCTGGGCCAGGCGTCGGGTGAACGAGACGTCCTCGAGCTCGGAGAGGTCCGCGCCGGAGCAGAAGTGGCCCTCGGCGCCGGTGAGGACGAGCGCCCGCGCGCCGGTGGACACCGCCTCGGCCACCGCGGCGTCCAGGGCCTCCAGGCCCGCGAGGTCGAGGGCGTTGCGGCGGGCCGGGCGGTCGATGGTGAGGACACCGACCTCGCCCTCGGTACGCAGGTGGACGGTCACGAGGCCGACCCTAACCGAGCGCCGGCCGCCGCCCCCGGCGCCACCGACGTGCGGGCACCGGGGGAGCACTACGCTGGAGACGCCGCGCGCCGCACCCCGGCGACGCCCCCACCCGACCTGAAGGACGCATGACTCACGCCCACCTCGACCTCGACCCCCCTGCACCGCTGGCGAAGGGAGGTGTCCGGGTCACCGCCCTCGGCGGGCTCGGCGAGGTCGGCCGGAACATGACCGTCGTCGAGCACGACGGCCAGCTGCTCGTCATCGACTGCGGCGTGCTGTTCCCCGACGACCATCACCCGGGGATCGACCTCATCCTCCCGGACTTCACCTCCATCCAGGACCGGCTGGACGACGTGCAGGCCCTCGTGCTCACCCACGGCCACGAGGACCACATCGGCGCCGTGCCGTACCTGCTGCGCCTCAAGCCGGACCTGCCGGTCGTCGGCTCGCAGCTGACGCTGGCGCTCGTCGAGGCCAAGCTGCGCGAGCACAAGATCACGCCGTACACGCTCGGCGTGCGCGAGGGCGACCGCGAGCGGCTCGGCGTCTTCGACTGCGAGTTCCTCGCCGTCAACCACTCCATCCCGGACGCGCTCGCGGTGTGCGTCCGCACGCCGGGCGGCACGCTGCTGCACACCGGCGACTTCAAGATGGACCAGCTGCCGCTCGACGGCCGGCTCACCGACCTGCGCCACTTCGCGCGGATCGGCGAGGAGGGCGTCGACCTCTTCCTCACCGACTCCACGAACGCCGAGGTCCCCGGCTTCACGACGCCGGAGCGCGAGATCGGCCCGGCCATCGCCACGGTGTTCCGTCAGGCCGAGCGGCGGATCATCGTCGCCTGCTTCTCCTCGCACGTCCACCGGGTCCAGCAGGTGCTCGACGCCGCCGCGTCCTCCGGCCGCAAGGTCGCGATGATCGGGCGCTCGATGGTGCGCAACATGGGCATCGCCGCCGACCTGGGGTACCTGCGCGTCCCGGACGGCGTCCTCGTCGACGTCAACCAGCTGAAGGACCTGCCCGACAGCAAGGTCGTCCTCGTGTGCACCGGCTCCCAGGGCGAGCCGATGGCCGCGCTGTCGCGGATGGCCAACCGCGACCACCGCATCGAGGTCGGCCAGGGCGACACCGTGCTCCTGGCGTCCTCGCTCATCCCCGGCAACGAGAACGCCGTCTACCGGGTCATCAACGGCCTCATGCGGCTCGGCGCCGACGTCGTCCACAAGGGCAACGCCAAGGTGCACGTCTCCGGCCACGCCAGCGCCGGCGAGCTGCTGTACCTCTACAACGTCGTCAAGCCGCGCAACGTCATGCCGGTGCACGGCGAGTGGCGCCATCTCGTCGCGAACGCCGACCTCGCCGTGCGGACCGGCGTGCACCCCCGCGGGGTCGTCGTCGTCGAGGACGGCGTCGCCGTCGACCTCGAGAAGGGCAAGGTGCGCGTCGCGGGCGCGGTCGAGTGCGGCTACGTCTACGTCGACGGCTCCTCCGTCGGCGAGGCCGACGAGGCCCTGCTCAAGGACCGGCGCATCCTGCGCGACGAGGGCTTCATCTCCGTCGTCGTCGTCGTCGACTCGGCAACGGGCAAGGTCCTCGCCGGGCCGGAGATCTTCGCCCGGGGCTTCGCGCCCGACGAGGTCGTCTTCGACGAGATCCGGCCGCGCATCGAGGCCGCGCTCGCCGAGGCGACGGCGCAGGGCGACACCGACACCTACCAGCTCCAGCAGGTCGTGCGGCGCACCATCGGCACCTGGGTCGGCCGCAAGATCCGCCGGCGCCCGATGATCATCCCCACCGTCATCGAGGCCTGACCCCCGCCCCACCCCGCCCCAACCCCACCCCGACCTCGCGCAACTTTCTCGCCTGATCCCCCGAGGTTCGGGTTCGCGCACCAACGGAAGGTGCGCGAACCCGAAGGTTCCGGGATCAGGCGAGAAACTTCGTCCGCTGGCGAATGTTCTGAGAGATCTCTCAGCCACATCCGCCCCACGCGGTCACTGCGGTGCTCCTGCGCCTCGCCCGCACCACGTTTCTGGAGGGTGTCCCGAGAAATCGTCGGTCGAAAGTCTGGCGCAGAAGGTAAAGCGTTCGTAAAGTACTCGTCAGGACGTGGTCAAGGCCGCAGGGGGCCGGGACCACGACGCCACCACGGTGACGACCGACCTCGGGTCATGGTCTCGCGGTTCACCCGCCCCGTCCGGCCGGCGCGCACGACGTGCCGGCCGGACGCGACGGGAGGGCAGGGGCCCGAGCGGTCGTCACCACGGTCCGGAGGGAAGCCAGACCCTCCGACTCGACGCGGTGGCCCGCTCGGCGACAGGGGCTGGGCGGGCCACCGCGTCGCCGCGTTCCGTCCCGCCCGCGTGTGACGCGTGTGTCGTGTGTGACTGTCGCGTAGCCTCCGAGCATGGCGACCCGTACGTCCTCGACCTCCCGCGCCCGCGGCGGCAGCAGCCGGCCCGCGACGCGCAAGGCGGCCCCGAAGACCCGCAAGGCCCCGGCCCGCAGCCGGCGGCAGGGCCTGCCGCTGCCGCTGCGCGCGGCGCAGAGCACGTGGATGGGTCTCGCGCACGCCACGGGGGCCGTCGCCCGCAAGGTGGGTGACACCGGCCGCGACCTCGAGCCCGAGCACCGCCGCGACGGGCTGGGCTTCCTCCTGCTGGCCCTCGCCGTCGTCGTCGCCGCGCGCGAGTGGTGGGGCCTGTCCGGCGGGGTGGGCGTCATCGTGCACGCCGTCGTCGCCGGCACCTTCGGCAAGGTGGGCTACGCCCTGCCGCTCGTCCTCCTCCTTTTCGGCCTGCGCGTCCTGCGCGCCCCCCAGGAGGGCGACGCCACCTCACGCCTCGCCGTGGGGACCACCGCGCTCGCCTTCTCCGCCTGCGGGCTCGTCCACGTGGCGGCCGGCATCCCCGTCCCGCCCGACGGCGCCACCGGCATGCGGGCCGCAGGCGGCATCATCGGCTTCCTCGCCTCCAGCCCGCTGGAGGCCGCCGTCTCCGTCTACGGCACCGTGCCGCTGCTCCTCCTGCTCGGCCTCTTCGGCCTCCTCGTCCTCACGGCAACCCCGCTGCACCAGGTCCCCGCCCGGCTCGCCGCCGTCATGGACCGCCTCACCGGCGCCGAGCCGCGCACCGAGGACGACGCCGACGCCGGCCCCGACGCCGCGCGTCCCCGTCGTCGCCGCCCCGCCCGGCCCGCCGCCGACCCCGACGGCCCGATGGTCGGCGACGAGGCCTTCGAGCAGGCCGCGGTCGTCGACCCGCGCACCGGCAAGCGGCTGCGCCCCGGCCAGAAGCGCCCCGCCGCCGCCGAGCCCGTCGCCGAACCGGCCGCGCCCGCTGCACCCGCCGCGCCCGCCCCGGCGGCCGCCGCAGCGGCGAAGCCCGCGCTGGAGCCCCCGCCCACCAGCCAGCTGCCGGCCCGCGTCGAGCAGCTGTCCCTGGCGGGCGACGTCACCTACACCCTCCCCGACTCCGGGATCCTCGAGCCGGGCAGCCCGCACAAGACCCGCAGCGCCGCCAACGACCGGGTCGTCGACGCGCTGACCACCGTCCTGGACCAGTTCGACATCGACGCCCAGGTCACCGGCTTCACCCGCGGGCCGACGGTGACCCGCTACGAGGTCGAGCTCGGCCCCGGCATCAAGGTCGAGCGGGTCACGGCCCTGTCCAAGAACATCGCCTACGCCGTCGCGTCCGCCGACGTGCGCATCCTCAGCCCCATCCCGGGCAAGTCCGCCATCGGCATCGAGATCCCGAACACCGACCGCGAGAAGGTGAGCCTCGGCGACGTCCTGCGCAGCCAGGTCGCCCGCGGCACCGAGCACCCGATGGTCATGGGGGTCGGCAAGGACGTCGAGGGCGGCTACGTCATCGCCAACCTCGCGAAGATGCCGCACCTGCTCGTCGCGGGCGCCACCGGCGCCGGCAAGTCGAGCTTCGTCAACTCGATGATCACCTCCGTGCTCATGCGCGCCACCCCGGACGAGGTGCGGATGGTCCTCGTCGACCCCAAGCGCGTCGAGCTCACCGGCTACGAGGGCATCCCGCACCTCATCACCCCGATCATCACGAACCCCAAGAAGGCCGCCGAGGCGCTGCAGTGGGTCGTGCGCGAGATGGACACCCGCTACGACGACCTCGCGCAGTTCGGCTACAAGCACATCGACGACTTCAACAAGGCGGTCCGCGCAGGCAAGGTCCAGCCGCTGCCGGGGTCGGAGCGGGTCATCGCGCCCTACCCCTACCTCCTCGTCATCGTCGACGAGCTCGCCGACCTCATGATGGTGGCGCCCCGCGACGTCGAGGAGTCGATCGTCCGGATCACCCAGCTGGCCCGGGCCGCCGGCATCCACCTCGTCCTCGCGACCCAGCGGCCCTCGGTCGACGTCGTCACCGGCCTCATCAAGGCCAACGTGCCCTCCCGGATGGCCTTCGCGACGTCCTCGCTGGCGGACAGCCGGGTCGTCCTGGACCAGCCCGGCGCCGAGAAGCTCATCGGCCAGGGCGACGCGCTGTTCCTGCCGATGGGCGCGAGCAAGCCGATGCGCGTCCAGGGCGCGTGGGTGACCGAGAGCGAGATCCAGGCGGTCGTCACCCACGTCACCGAGCAGCTGAAGCCGCGCTACCGCGAGGACGTCGTCCAGGCCGCCCCGAAGAAGCAGGTCGACGACGACATCGGCGACGACCTCGACATCCTGCTCCAGGCCACCGAGCTCGTCGTGACGACACAGTTCGGCTCGACCTCGATGCTCCAGCGCAAGCTGCGGGTCGGCTTCGCCAAGGCCGGCCGGCTCATGGACCTGCTGGAGTCCCGCGGCGTCGTCGGCCCGTCCGAGGGGTCCAAGGCCCGCGACGTCCTCGTCAAGCCCGACGACCTGCCGACGACGCTGGCGCTCATGCGCGGCGACGAGGTCCCGGAGCCCGACGAGCCCTTCGACGCGCAGGCGCCGGTCGCCCCGCCCGCGGCGGACGACGAGCCGGTCGCCGAGCACGACACCGCCCCGGTTCCCGTGCGCGACTACGGGCCGGACGCCGTGGCCGCGGACCTCGACCGCTACGCGGTGGCCGACGACGACGGCGACGAGGACGCCTGGGAGCTCACGGGGCGTCGCTGACCGCGGGGGCGACCGACTCCGAACCCCCGGTGTCGGCCTCCGCCACCGGCGTCGTCCCGAGGCCCAGGTGCCGGCGCACCTCCTCGACGAAGTCGACGACGGCCTCCTCGCCGCTCACCGGGCCTCCGGCCAGCAGCCCGTCGGCGCCGAGCAGGACCGCCGACGGCGTGCCCTGGCCGAGCGTGCGCATCGCCACGCCGTGCGGGTCGAACCACGCGTGCCCGCGCAGGTGCGGCAGCCGGGCCAGCGCGCCGGGCCGGCCGAAGAGGACGACGTGCACCCGGACCGGGTCGAGGTCCTGCGCCCACTGCGGCACGAGCGGCCCGATCCGCTGGCAGGGTCCGCAGCCGGGGCTGAGGAAGACCAGGAGCCGGGCGGCGAGGCGGACCTCGTTGCCGAGCAGCAGCAGATCGCCGTCGTCGGTGAGCACCTGCACCTCGGGGATCTCCCGCCGCACGTACTCGCCGTCCTCGTCGTAGGCCGGGGCGAGCCCCGCGGACGACGCGGCGCCCCCGTCCGAGCGCCAGGTGACGAGCGCGGCGATCCCCGCGGTGAGCCCGGCGGCGAGCAGCCAGCCCCACAGGCCGAGGTCGCCGGCCAGCGCCGCGGGGAGGAAGGCGACGTCGCGCAGGGCGGCCACGAGGGTCGCGAGGGCCGCGACGACGAGCAGGACGTTCCGGGCGAGGGTCGCCCGGGTGACCCGCGAGTCACCGAGCGCGCCGAAGCAGCCGCACTCGGCCGGGTCCGGTCCGCGCAGGGCCCGCGCGACGAGGGCGGTGTAGGCGCCGAGGAGGACGAGCACCGCGAAGGCGAGGAGGACGTGGAGCACGCCGGTGCCGAGGAGCAGCCACACCCCGAGCCCGATCTCGACCCAGGGCAGCGCGCGGCGGGCGAGCCGGCCGTCGAACGGGGCGGGCACGCGCAGCGAGACGACGGCATGGTCGAGGGCGGCGGGGTCGCGGAGCTTGGCGACCCCGCTGGCCACCAGCACGGCGGAGCAGGTGACGAGGGGCAGCAGGAGCGCACTCGACATT
>NZ_SAYU02000045.1 GCF_004025965.2 Phycicoccus flavus
ACCGAGTGGGCCTACCGGCACGCCTTCACCAGCAACACCGACCGCGCCACCGCCCTTGCCCCCTGGCTCCAGCGGTACAACACTCAACGACGCCACACAGCACTCGGCGGCCACCCCCCGACCAGCCGACTGTCACCAACCTGATGGCCGGGTACACCTAGGGTGCCGGTATGACCGAGCGCGCGATCACGTGGGACGCCCGCGGCGGCCGGGGTGGCAGCGGTGCCGTGCGGCTCCTGGACCAGACGCTGCTGCCGGGCCGGACCGAGTACCTCGACGTCGACACCGTCGACGACCTCGTCGCGGCCATCCGCGCGCTCGCCGTCCGCGGCGCGCCGGCGCTCGGGGTGGCGGGCGCGCTCGGGGTCGTCGTCGCGATGGACGAGGCAGCGCGCGAGGGACGGGACCGGGCGGCGCTCGAGGCCGCGGTCGACCGGGTGCGCGACGCCCGGCCGACGGCGGTGAACCTGCGCTGGGGGGTCGAGCAGGTCCGGTCGCTCGTCGACGACGGGCGGGAGGCGGTCCTCGAGGCCGCGCTGGACCTCGCGGCCGCGGACGAGGCCGCGAACCGGCTGCTGTCGCGGCACGCCGCGGACTGGCTCCAGGAGCGCGTGGGGCACCGGCCGCTGCGGGTGCTCACGCACTGCAACGCCGGCCTGCTGGCCGCGTCGGCCTGGGGGACCGCGCTCGGCGTGGTCCGCGAGCTGCGGACGCGGGACGCCGTCGAGTTCGTGTACGCCGACGAGACCCGCCCGCTGCTCCAGGGGGCGCGCCTCACGGCCTGGGAGCTGGCCGCCGAGGGCATCCCGCACGCGGTCCAGGTCGACGGTGCTGCGGCGTCGACGATCGTGCGCGGGCTCGTCGACTGCGCCGTCGTCGGGGCGGACCGGATCGCGGCCAACGGCGACGTCGCGAACAAGGTGGGGACGCTCGGGGTGGCGCTCGCCTGCCGCGAGGCCGGCATCCCCCTGCTCGTCGCCGCCCCGTGGTCCACCGTCGACCTCGCGACGCCGGACGGCTCGGTCATCGAGATCGAGGAGCGGGCGGGCGAGGAGGTCACCGCCTTCGGGGGCACCCGGACGGCACCGGAGGGCTCGAGCGGCTTCAACCCCGCGTTCGACGTCACGCCGGCCCGTCTCGTCGCCGCCGTCGCCACCGAGCGCGGCGTCGTCGAACCGGCGAGCGGTGACCGGCTGGGGTGAACCCCAGCGCTTCATCCACCGTGGATGAAGGTATGATCTTCACATGGACCGAGTGAAGCCCCGGACGTCGTGCTGCGTGCTCATCGGCGACCTCGTCGGCTCGCGCGAGGTCCCCGACCGCGCGGCGCTCCACGATGCCTTGGCCGTCGCGCTCTCGACCGTCGACGCCGTGCGTCCCTCGCGGGACGGCCTGCGGGTCACGGTCGGTGACGAGTTCCAGGGCTCGTACCCGACGCTCGGCGAGGCCCTCGACGTCGCGCTGCGGGTGCGCCTGCTCCTCTGGCCGGACGCCGACGTCCGGGTCGGCGTCGGCCGGGGCACGGTCACCGTCCTGGACCCCGGGCGGGGGATCGAGGACGGACCGGCCTGGTGGGCGGCGCGGGCGGCGGTCGAGGCGGTCGAGGCCGCCGCCGACCGGGCGCCCACGCGGCTGCTGCGCACCGGCCTGCGCACCGCCGACGGCCCCGAGGACCGCGTGGCCGAGCCCGGCCTGGACACCTCCGGGCCCGGCGCCGCGGTCAACGCCGCCCTGCTGTGTCAGGACCACCTGGTTGGCTCTCTCTCGGACCGGTCGCGACGACTGCTGAGAGGGCTCATGGACACCGAGACGACCCAGGCGGACCTCGCCGCGGCCGAGGGCATCAGCGCCTCGGCGGTGTCGCAGCGGGTGCGCGCGGACGGCATCGGTGCGGTGCTCGCCTCCCACCGGCTGCTCCGGGACCTGCCGTGACCTGGCTCGGGGTGTGGCTCGTCGGGGTCGGGCTGGCCGACCTCGTCGCCGCCAGCCGCCGCGACGCGGTGGCCCGCTGGGCGGTCCTTTCCGGTCTCGGGGTCGTACTCGTCCTCGGCCTGCTGGCCGGGCTCACCGGCTGGGCCGACGCGCTCGCGTTCGTCGGCGCGGGAGCGGCGCTCGTGCTGTGGGTGCGCTGGTCGCGCGAGGCGCTGGCCGGCGGCGCGCACCACGGCCGGGCGCTCGGCGTCCTCGCCCTCGGCGCCGCCTGGCTCGTCGGGCTCTCCGGCTGGGCGTCCGCGCCCGGCGGCCTCCTCGGCCGCTGGCTGGCCTGGGCCCAGCTGCCCTCGGTGGTGTCCGCCGAGCCCGGTCGGCTGCTGCTCGTCACCGGGCTGCTCGTCGCCAACCTCGCCACCGGCAACGTCGTGGTCCGGCTCGTCCTCGTGAGCATCGGGGCGCTGCGGCCGGTCGGGCGGGCCCGCACCGCGGCGGTCGCCATGCCCGAGCCGGCCCTCCAGCTGCGCGGCGGGCGGCTCCTCGGCCCGATGGAGCGGCTCGTCGTCCTCGGTCTCGGTCTCGCCGGCCAGCTCACCGCGGCCGCGCTCGTCATCGCCGCCAAGGGACTCATCCGCTTCCCGGAGCTGCAGAGCCGCCGCCGCGACGCCGGCACCGTCGACGGCGTCGGCATCGACGAGATCACCGAGTACTTCCTCGTCGGGTCCTTCGTGTCCTGGCTCCTCGCGCTGGGCAGCCTCGTCCTCGCGCTCTGACCCGGCGCGGGTGGCGGCCGGGCCTGCGATCGGTGCCGGGTCAGACGTCGATGATGCGGTCCCGCCACTCCGCGGGGAAGTCGGTGTCGCGGTCACCGGCCAGCAGCAGCCGGTAGGTCATCGCCGCCGCCTCCTCGAGGTTCAGCGCCCGGCGCAGGGCCATCGACACCGTGTCGCCGAGGGTCGAGCAGCCGTGGTGGGCCAGGACGACCGCGTCGTGCTCGCGGGCGGCGTCCGCGGCCGCCGCGGCGAGGTCGTCGCTGCCCGACGGCAGGAACGGCACCCGCCCGGCGCTGCCGAGGTAGTAGCGGTGGTCGAGGGTCGTGAACCGGACGGGGGCGCCGAGCATGTCGACGAGCAGGACGTGCTGCGGGTGCAGGTGGACGATGGCCGCGACGTCCGGACGGACGGCGTAGGTCCGCTGGTGCAGCCGCCACTCGCCGGAGGGCCGGGCGCCGGCGACGTGCTCGCCGTCGAGGGTGAGCTCGGCGAGGTCCGCCCGGGTCAGCCGGTCCAGCCAGGTGCCGGTGCCGGTGACGAGGAACCGGTCGGTGCCGGGCAGCCGGGCCGAGAGGTTGCCGCCGCTGGCCTGGACGAGCCCGCGGGCCACGACGAGCGCCCCGGCGGCGACGAGCTCGTCGGCGAGGTCGCCCCGGGCCCGGTCCGAGCCCGGCGCCGGCGGGTCGCCCGCGGCCGCGTCGTCCGGCCGGGTCCCTGCGGTGCCGTCGGGAGTGGGGGCGCTGGTCACGCGCCGATCATGCCGCACCGGGGCGCACCCGGCGGTGCCGCTGGAGGAGCACGCCGCCCGGCAGCGGCGTCGTCCCGGCGGGCTCCCACCGGCGGACGCCGGGGGCGCCGCGGAAGAGCGGCACCCCGCCGCCGAGCGTCACCGGGTTGACCTTGAGGTGCAGCTCGTCGACCTCGTCCGCCAGCTGCCCCGCGAGGTCCGCGCCGCCGCAGAGCCAGACGTCGAGCCCGTCCTCGGCCCTGAGCGCGCGCACCGTGGCGACGGGGTCGGTGGTGACGGTGACCGTCGGGTCCTCGGGCAAATCCTGCCGATGGGTGGCGACGTACTGGCGCAGGTGAGGGTAGGCGCTGGTGAGGCCGGCCGCGAGGGCCGGCTCGTGGGTGCGCCGGCCGAGGACGACGGTGTCGAAGTGGCGCGGCGGGGCGTCCACGCCGAGGGCCTCGCGCACGTGGACCGGGCAGGTCTCCGGGTACTCGGCGAAGAGCGCGGTCAGGGTGTCGGGGTCGACGGGGAAGGCGTCGGCGCTGCCGTGCTCGTCGGCGATGAAGCCGTCGAGCGAGACGGCGACGTAGTAGACGAGTCGTCGCACGAGGAGGGTCCCCCTGGGTCGTCGGGACGGGTCGCCGCCCGACGCTACGCGGCCGCCTCCGGTGTCGCACCCGAGAACCGTTCCCCGCCCGGCTCACCACACGTCGAGCACGGGGTTGTCGATCGTGCCGTTGAACTGGTCGGGGTTGCTGTGCAGCGTGCCGTCGTCGTTGAGCTTGCCGCCCACGCTCGCCGGGACCGAGCGCGGGAAGGAGATGCGTCCGGCCGCGTTGCCGTCGGCGACGTGGCTGCGGTAGGGGACGTAGCGCGTCCCGTCCCAGCGCCGGAGGTCCAGGGTGAGGGTCGCGCGGGTGGCCGACACCACGGTCCGGGTGCAGCTCGCGCGGTACCAGGCGGTGTCGCGGACGGTGGCGGTCCACGTGCCGACCCAGCGGCCGCCGATGCGCAGGTAGCAGCCGACCTTGTGGCCGTCGGCGCTGAGCTTCCACTGGGACGCGCCGGAGGCCAGCCCGCGCTGGAAGACGTTGTCGCCGTCGTCCTCGACGTCGCCGAGCTCGGTGTCCTGACGGAAGTCGGCCTGCCAGCGGAAGGAGCGGTCACCGACCTCGAGGGCGTCGGTCGTCGTCGTGTTGCGGATGCCGAGGACGGCCAGGGGGGTGGAGGGCCGGTGCAGCGGCGCGTACGCGGGGAGCCGCATCGCGCGGTGGGTGGTGGAGGTCGAGTTGTCACCGGTCCACGCCCGGCCCCCGCCCTCGGAGACCACCCGGGCGGCGAGGCCGGAGGCGCCGGACCCCCGGACGGTGGGGGTGGTGATGGTGGCGCCGGGGGTCTGCTCGACGAAGTCGATCCGGGCGACCATCGAGGAGCCGGCGACGGCCGTCGGGAGTACGGGTGCGGCGAGCGGGAGGAGGGTGGCGGCTGCGAGGGCAGCCAGGAGCCTGGTGGTCGACATGGGGGTCCCTGCTGCTGGAGGATGCGTCCACCGCGACGGTATCCCGGATCCGCCGGTCGGTCGCCCTCCGTTCGGGCCGGTCCGTCCCGGCGTCGGCGCAGGTCAGCGGCCCGGCCCGCGGGGGAGACGCCGCGAGCGCGCAGGACGGCCGGTCATCGTGCACGCCGTGGCCCGCGACGGGGTCGTAGGGTCGGGTCCCGTGAGCGACGGCGGCGCGGCGGCGTACTTCGAGCGGCTCGGTGAGGCCCGCTTCCGGGCCACCGACGCGACGAGCGGCGCCTGGCGCGAGGACGAGCAGCACATCTCGCCGGCGCTCGGGCTGCTCGCCCACGTCGTCGAGCGGGACCGGGACGGGCGCCGGTCCGACGGCCTCGTCCTCGCGCGGCTCTCCTACGACATCCTCGGCGTCGTGCCCGTGGCCGAGGTGGAGACCTCGGTCCGGGTGCTGCGGCCCGGCCGGACCATCGAGCTGGTCGAGGCGACGCTCTCGCACGCCGGCCGGGCGGTCGTCGTGCTCCGGGCCTGGCTGCTGGCCACCCGGGACACGGCCGCGGTCGCCGGCACGTCGCTGCCGGGCATCCCGCCGCCGGAGCAGCTGCCGGAGTGGTCCCCCGCGGAGTACTGGCCGGGCGGCTTCATCGGCTCGGTCCACCTGCGCCGCCACCGTGAGGAGGCCGGCCGCGGGTGGTTCTGGGTCCGCACCGACCTGCCGGTGCTCGCCGGTGAGCCGGTGTCGCCGACGGCGCGGGTGGCCGGTCTGCTCGACATCGCCAACGGGATGACGGTGCGGGCCGACCCGGCCGGCGTGCACTTCCCGAACATCGACCTCACCGCGCACCTGCTGCGGGTGCCGGAGGGGGAGTGGCTCGGCATCGACTCCACCCAGACCTTCGGGGACACCGGGATCGGCGTGACCAGCAGCGTCCTGCACGACGCCCGGGGCCCGCTGGGCTCGCTGGCGCAGTGCCTCACCGTCCGTCCCCGCTGACCCGGGCCGACTGCCGCCCGCGGCGACGCCCGACTGTGTCGAGGACGGGTTTCTCGGTCGCGCCCGCCCGCCCGGGCCGGAGGTCCTCGCCGGGCGGCCGGCAGCCGGTTCAGCCTCCGCGGTGCCCGGCGCCGGTGAGGGTCCGGGGCCGGACGCGCGCCGGGCGGGGTGCGTAGCGGCGGCGACCGGTGAGCCACAGGCACCCGACCGTGGTGGCCCCGAGCAGGCCGACGAAGACGACCCGGGTCACGGGCGTCATCGGGACGATGAACCAGGTGCTGACGAGCTCGGCGGCGATGAGCGCCCAGAGCACACCCCGGATCGTGCCGCGGCTCATCCGGGTGCACAGCCAGGCGCCCAGAGGTGCGCCGGCGATGACCACCGGGGTCGCGGCCAGCCACTGCCCGACGACCGGACCGCGGAAGTCCCCGACCACGAGGAGGTGGAGGAGGAACGCGGTGACCGAGGTGACCGTGAGCAGGACGACCGTGGTGGGTGTCGCGACCTTCTCGCACACCCGCATGAGCAGGACGAGCACGACGAACATCACCGTGTTCTCGCCGACCCCGGCGGCGCCGCTGAGCGCCCCACCGACGACACCGGCCGCGACCACGACCCAGCGCTCGGTCCGGCCCCACACCGGGATGCGGTCGTTGCGCTCCTCGCTGCCGCGCAGGCGGTGCACGAGCAGCGCCAGTCCCATCCCGGCCAGCAGCACGGTGAACCCGATGCGGACGATGGCGGGCGGGACCAAGGGTGCGAGGACGAGCACGGAGACCGTGACACCGACCATCGCGGACGGCGCACCCCACCGCAGGGTCCGCCACTCGAGCGGGACGCGCTGGGCAAGGAGGCTGAGCGAGGCCCCGGTCATCCCGACGCTCTGGATCGCGAAGGTGAAGAGCCGGGCCTGCTCGGGCGCGACGCCCAGGACCTTGGTGAGGACCGGGAACCCGACGGCGCCCCCGCCCTCGCTCGTCCCGCCACCGACGAGCGATCCCGCGACCATGGTGAGCGCGACACCCCAGTGCTCGGCGAGGGCGTCCAGCGCCTCGCCGCCCCCGAGGGTCAGCCACGCCGTCCACACCGCGAGGGCCAGGACGAGGTTCGTGACCGCGGCCCGCCGGAAGGACGGAAGGGCCGGCGGGGCGGTCCGGGACTCGCGCCAAGAGGTCGACATGGCCTGGATGCTAGGTCGGCGGTGCGACCTGGCGCGCACCCGGCGGGTGCCCCGTCCTATAGAGGGCAATCTGGAGCAACTTTCGGTCGACTGGCGGCTCGTCACGGTCCGCCGAAGCAGTCCGGTCGGCGGTCGAATAGGGCTCTGACCTGCGATTTCATCGACTGCCGAGCATGTCGACCCGGTCCGGAGGGGCCCACCTCGCCGTCGGGGGGTCGCTCTTGACAGCAGATCAGTACGTATTTGTAGAGTGAAATTGCAGGTTCCCATCCCAGGAGCTACGTCTCACAAGGAGAAGGCGCATGACCACCATCTCGAGCAGGACCACGCAGTTCACCGAGGGCATCCAGGCCCTTGTCCCCCCGCCCCCGTCGCGCTACAACGACCCGGCGGAGCACATCGACTTCATCCGTCCGCTGGCCGACAACTACCTCCCGTTCGACGTCCGCAGCAAGAAGACGTTGCTCGAGGCGGTCAAGGAGGAGGCCACCGAGATGGAGCGCGAGCGCGCGCTCTGGGAGCTGAGCGACCGCCTCGGCCCCGAGGCGCTGCACCACGTGCAGAACTTCATCCAGGTGGAGAGCTCGCGCGACCTGCGTCAGGGCGGGCTCTGGCTCGTCATGCAGCTGCTCGGCCAGGCCAGCATGCCGGTGCTCGAGGAGTACTTCATGGACGACGACCCCGAGGTCGCCGACTACGCCCGTGTCATGTACGGCGACCTCTCCGGCGTCTCGCAGACCCGGGTGTACAGCCAGGTCGAGGTCGAGGACGGCCACCACTTCGACCAGACGGTGCCGCTGATGATCTCCGGCCAGGTCATCGTCGACTCCGACACCGGCCCCACCCGTGCCCGGCTCTCCCCGCTGTGGTTCGACTCGATCCTCGGCAAGGTGACGGCCTGCACCAACGCCGACACCATCGCGACCAACCTGGTCATCGAGAAGGCCCTCGAGGGTCTGCACGCGGACGGCTCGACGCACTACGAGGTCTTCCCGTTCCGGGGTACCTCGGTCTCGTACGCCGACCGGCTCATGGAGCACACCTACGCCTCGGAGACGATCCGCCCGTTCTACCCCAGCGGTGTCGTCGAGGACGGTCCGTCCATCCCGATCCCCGTGAACCTCGTGCGCTGCGCGGTCACCTCGATCGCCGACCTGGGCGACTGGACGATCCACGGGTCGCAGCGCGCCGAGAAGCTGCAGGGCCACGAGCGTCCGTTCGTCACCGCGGTCCGCGGCCGCTTCGCGGGCTGGGCGGCCTCGGACATGGACCGGATCACCGAGGAGGGCGTGCGCGCCGGCCTGGTGCAGCTGTCGAGCACCTGCCACGAGATCGCCGGGCCGATGACGAACACCAAGGTGTTCGGCATCTTCCGGGGCAAGCCGATGGACCGCACCGGGAACGGCCGGCTCAGCCTCAACGGCTACAAGGCCCACGGCGACGAGGCCGGCCGGATGGACTACTACGCCGACGGCTCGATGGCGGCCGACCCGCTGCACCACTGAGGCGGCGGCGGTCGTAGATCCGTGCCAGCATGACGGGCCCGTCCACCCCGGCGACGGGGTGGACGGGCCCGGCATCCCCCGACGATGGAGACTTCTGTGAGCCCGACCCAGACCCGACCGTGGACCCAGACGCCCGTCCAGGTCCTCATCGCGGTCACCTTCGTCTCGTCCGCGACCGTGTGGGCGGCGGTGCCCTACCTCCCGATCTTCCTGTCCGAGGAGGTCGGCTACTTCCCGGTCGAGCTCATCGGGGTGGCGGTCGCGGCGTCCGCCCTCGGACTCTTCGTCGGGCAGTACCCGATGGCCCGTCTGGCGAGGCGGGTGAGCATCCGCAGCTTCATCGTCGCCGGCTTCGTCGTCGAGGGTGTCTCGATGCTCGGCGTCGTCGCCGTGTCGAAGGGCGGCGGCGCAGCCGGGGTCGCGGCGATCGTCGGGCTTCGGTTCGTCGCGGGCATCGCGCGGGCCGGCATCGCCCAGTCGGTGCGGGCGGCGATCCGCAAGGTCTCCGCCAGCGAGCAGCGCGCTGAGGTCTTCGGCCTTGTCGGCTCCGCCGACATCGCGGGAATCACCCTCGGCACCTTCCTCGCCGGCCTCGTCGCCTTCGGCAGCGTCCGGTCGGTCTTCGTCGCGGGCGCCCTCGCCTGCGCGGTCTGCATCCCGCTGGCCCTGGCCCTCCCGAGACAGGCGCCGGCCGAGATGACCGAGCCCGACGGGGACGCCGAGGCGAACCACACCACCCTGTTCAGTGTCCGGGTCCCGCTGACCGTCCTGCTGCTGTTCACCGCGGCCACCACCGTGCTCATCGGTGCATACAACAGCGCCTGGGGCCCCTACCTGCGGGACCGCGGCGCCGGCGAGGGCGCGGTCGGCATGCTCTTCGCGCTCTTCACGATCCCCTTCATCGCCTTCGCACCACTGTTCGGCCGGTGGGCGCGGACCCCGCAGCGCCGGATGACCGCGGTCGTCGTCGGGACCGCCCTGGCCGTCGTGGCGGCGATCTCCTACCCCTTCCTGGCGTGGCTGCCGGTCGTCGTCGTCGTCGAGCTGCTGGCCGCCAGCGGCTCGGCGGCCGCCGAGCCCAGCCTCGACGCGCTCGTCTCCGACCTCGCCCAGGACGAGGACGCCCAGTCCAAGATCTTCGGGATCGCCGGAACGGCCTCCTCGGCGGTGTCCGCCGGCTCGGCGGTCGTCGCCGGCCTCCTCATGACCGGCGGTGTCGGCCGGCCCTTCCTCGTCATGGGGTGCGTGGCCGCGCTCGCCCTCGCCCTCGGGTCCTGTCTCCTCGGCCTGAGCTCCCGCTCCACCGTCGCCGGAGGGGAGGAGGCCCCCGCGGAGCCTGCGTCGCACGACGACCCCCGTCGCGAGCTCGACGTGGCGCGGCTCGGGGCCCTCGCCGGCGAAGACCCCACCAGCCCGGCCCTACGAGAGGAAGCACCATGAACACCGAACACCGGACCACGACCGTCGACGACGTCATCGAGGCCACCAGCGTCGTGTCCGCCCCCGTGGACCGGATCTGGGAGGTGGTCTCCCTCCCCGGGTGGTGGATCGTCGACTGCGACGAGAGCGCCCTGGACCGGCTCCGGACCGACACGCCCGGGGGCGTCTACGAGGACGACGCGTTCCGGATCGAGACCCTCCACACCGACGAGCCGCACGAAGCCGCCTTCTCGTGGTCCTGGACCCAGGACCCGAACCGGCCGGTCACGAGGGTCGTCGTCCGTGTCGAGGAAGGGGTGGACGCCGCCACCGTGCGGGTCACCGAGACCGGCCTGTCCACCGGTGGGCCGGTGGAGCTGCTCGCAGCCCACTACGAGGAGAACGCGGAAGGCTGGCCGCAGCAGCTGGCCCTCGCCAGGTCCGCGGCCGAGGCCAGGGCGGCGGACTGATGGTCCAGCCGGACTGGGTGCGGGTCGACCCGGAGCAGTCCCTGTTCGTGGCGCTGCTCCCGGGAGGCCACCGGGACCGGTTGCCGGAGCCCGAGCCCTCGGCCGCCGAGCGCCTCGCGGGTGCGCTCGCCTGCCGGCGCCTCTCCGGGCCGGTCCTCCTCGAGGGTGACCCCGGGTACGACGAGTCCCGCCGGGTCTGGAACGCCCTGGTCGACCACCGGCCCGCGGCGGTGGTCCTGTGCGAGACGGAGGCCGACGTCGTCGCCGCGGTCGCCGCAGGCCGCGAGGCCGGGGTCGACGTCGGCGTGCGCTGCGGCGGTCACAGCATCGTCGGCCACTCCGTCCCCGACGGCGGGCTCATGGTCGACCTGCGGCGCCTCTCGCGGGTCGAGGTCGACCCGGAGGCGCGCACCGCGACGGTGCAGGGCGGGGCCCTGCTCGGGGCGCTGGACCGGGCGACCGAGCCGTACGGGCTCGCGACGACGACGGGCAACGTCTCACACACCGGCATCGGGGGGCTCGCGCTGGGTGGCGGCATGGGCTGGCTCGCCCGGCAGCACGGCCTGACCTGCGACAACCTGCTGGGGTGTCGTGTCGTCACCGCGGACGGAAGGGTCGTGACGGCCTCCGCGAAGGAGAACCCCGACCTGTTCTGGGCGCTGCGCGGGGGCGGCGGGAACTTCGGCGTGGTCACCGAGCTGACCCTGCGGCTCCACCCGGTGCCGCAGCGGGTCCTGAGCATCGAGGTCGAGTTCCCGGCCGAACAGGCTCACGGTGCGCTCGCCCGGTGGCGCGACCTGAGCCGGAGCGCGCCGCGCGAGGCCACCTTCCTCCTGGACGTCTTCGGCGGAGTGGCGTTGCTCGGCGTCGTGTGGATCGGCGACCTCGCCTCAGGGCGCGCGTACGCCGAGGAGTTCCTGCGCTTCGAGGGCGAGCCCTCCGAGCAGGTCGTCGAGGAGCTCACCTACCTCGAGCTCCAGGTGCGCGAGGACACCCCGCAGGGCAGCGACGCCCGGCGGTACTGGAAGGCGTTCTACCTCGACGACCTGCCCGACGACGCCGTTGCCGCGCTGCTGGGCCAGGACCCCGGGTTCGCCGGCAGCATCGTCTGCCACGGCGGGGCCATCGAGGACGTCCCGGCCGACGCGACGGCCTTCAGCCACCGGTCCGCCGCGTTCGAGTACGTCGGTGCGGTGCGGTGGGAGGACCCGGCCGAGGACGTCGAGCGTGTGCGGTGGGGGCGTCGCCAGGCGACCGGCCTGGCGGCCCACGCCAGCGGCACCTACGTCAACACGGTCGGCGGCACCGGGTCGCACCCGGTCCGGTCCTCCTACTCGGGGACCACCCTCGAGCGGCTGCGGAGGGTCAAGCGCGACTGGGACCCGGAGAACCTGTTCCACCTCAACCACAACATCGAGCCGGCCTGACCGCACGAGCCGCGGGTCCCCGTGACCCGGAGGAAGGAGGCGACGCATGGGCGTCGCACGCACCATCGGCCGGGCGACGGGTCGGGCCCTGGACCTGCTGGGTCCCGGGTACGCCAAGGCCGGCCAGATCCTCAGCACCCGCAAGGACATCCTCCCGGCCGAGATCTGCGCCGGCGTCGCCGACGCCGTCGTTCGTGCGGGCGACGGCTGCGGCAGCGTCGCCCGGGTCACCCGGGAGGTCCGTCCCGGGACCGGTACGCCGTACGCGCGCAAGACGCTCCGACCCGGCGTGCGGTCCTCGCTCGAGCGCAACCTGCGCACCCTGCGACGGGGCGCGCGCCTCGTGGCCAGGGTCCCCGCCGCCCGCGGCATCCCCGTCGTGGAGATGACCGAGGACGTCTCGATGTCCGTGGCGTCGCAGACGGACCTGCTGCGCGAACGCGAGTCCCTGCACCGGCTGAGGTCCATGGTGGACGCCGAGCGGGTCCGGGTGCCCGAGCCGCTGGACGACGCCTCGAGCGCGGACAACCTGGCGATGGAGTGGCTCGAGGCCGACCCGCGCACCGCCCTCGCCGTCCTCGACGAACGGGACCGGGAGGAGACGATGACGGTCCTGGTCCAGGCGCTGCTGCGGATGATCTTCGTCCACGGGTTCTTCCACTGCGACCTACACCCGGGGAACTGGTGGCCGACCGCCCCCGGCCGCATCGCCATCGTCGACGCGGGGTTCATGTACGAGCTCACACCGACGGACCGGTGGCACTTCATCGAGTTCTTCTACGGCATGGCCTTCGGGGACGGCGAGCACGCCTTCGAGCACATGGTCGCCACCGCGCACCCGGACATGCTGCCCGCGCCCGACCGGATGGCGGCCTTCCGCGAGGACGTGGTGAGGCTCGTGGAGGCGCAGCACGACGCCCCGGTCGACACCTTCGACCTGGCGACCTTCGGCGCCGAGCTGTTCCAGGTGCAGCGGCGCCACCGGTTCCGCGGGGACACCGCGTTCATCTTCCCGCTCATCGCCCTGCTGTCGATCGAGGGCCAGCTCAAGGAGTTCTCACCGCGTCTGGACTTCCAGGAGATCGCCAGGAGGGAGCTCGGACGGCCGCTGCTGGACCTGCGGGCCAGGTTCGCCCTGGCCGACCTGCGACGATGAGCGGACCACGCCCCCCCGGCGAACCCGGCGCTGGGCCGCGCGGGTCGCTCGCTGATTGCGGAGCGACACCGGTCCGTTCCGCGGGGAGGTCGGTCCGGCCCCTGCCGGGCCACCGGCCGTCAGCTCCCGCGACGACGGTAGGATCGAGGGCACGGACCCGCACGAGGACCGCCGTGACGCGCCCGAGGAGGACCGATGGTCGGTAAGCGAAACTATGACCAACTGTGCGGTCTCGCGCTCTCGCTCGACGTCGTGGGAGAGCGCTGGACCCTCCTGGTCCTCCGTGAGCTCTTGCTCGGGCCGGCCCGCTTCAAGGACATCCTCGCCGGGCTGCCCCGGCTCACCCCCACGCTGCTGTCCGCGCGTCTCCAGGGGCTCGCCGACGCCGGGATCGTACGCGCCGAGCCGGTGCCCCATGACGCACGGGGCCGGCAGTACGTCCTCACCGAGCTCGGGGAGGGACTGCGCGAGCCCGTCCTCGGGCTCGCCCGGTGGGGCCTGGGCCTCGTGACGGACGAGGACGCCGAGCGCATGCCGGCACAGGCCGGATGGGCCCGCCTCGCGGTCGAGGCCATGGTGCAGGGTCGGAGCCTGCCGGCGGAGGTGTCCGAGGCCTACACCTTCGCCGTCGACGGGAGCGTCTTCCACGTGGACGTCGCCCGCGGGGTCCCGTCCGTCGGCGACGGGCCGGCAGCCGACTCCGCGCTGACGATCAAGACGGACGCGACGACGTTCGTCCGCGTCGGCGCCGGGCTGCTCACGCCCGTCTCGGCGATGCTCGAACGACGGCTGCGGGCGGAGGGCTCGGGAGACGCCTTCGCGCGCTGCGCCGCCGTCCTCGGACTCGAGCTCGTGCCGGACGCGGCGGGCCCTGTCCCGTCGCTCGCAGCCACCTCCTAGCCCCGGCACGCGGCCCGCCGCCCGCCGCGCCGCCGGCGCGCGCGAGTTTCGCACACACCCCCCCGGGGGCGCCCGCTGGGCAAAGGGCAATCCCACGAAAGCCTGGGCGCCGCTCTGCTGACACGGTGAACGACGAGACATCTCACCGCAGACGCAGAATGTTCGGGAGGGCGACCAGATGAGCCGGATGCGCAGACTCGTCCCCGCCGTCGCAGCGCTGGCCATCGTGGCCGGCCTGTACGGCATCTCGACCGCCAGTGCCGGGAGGCCGGACCCGGAGCCGGTGTCGGCGCAGGGCTACGCCTTCGAGCGGCTCCCCATCGCGATGCCCCCCGGCTACGAGGCGCTGCCGCACCAGGAGGTACGCGCGGTGAACCCGGCCTACGAACGGATCCGCTCCTGGATCTCGTCGGTCGGCGCCGGCGTGGCCATCAACGACCTGGCCGGGTCCGGGCGCGACGACGGCATGTGCCTGGTCGACCCGCGGACCGACAGCGTGGTGGTCACCTACACCCCCACGGCGCCCGCGGGCGACCGGTTCACGCCCTTCACCCTCGACCCGGCCCCGTTGCCCCTGCCGGACTCGGCCGCCCCCATGGGGTGTGTGCCCGGCGACTACAACGCCGACGGCCGTATCGACCTGCTCGTCTACTACTGGGGACGCACGCCGGTACTGCAGCTGGGGCGCCCCGGCCCGGACAGGCCCTCGGCCCTGTCCGCCTCGCACTTCGCGCCGGCCGAGCTGCTGTCCTCCTCCGTGGCGCAGGACACCTACGCCGGCGAGCCGTGGAACACGAACGCCGTGCTGGTCGACGACCTGTCCGGGGACGGGCACCCGGACGTCGTCGTCGGCAACTACTTCCCCCAGTCCGGGGTGCTGGACCCGCACGGGCGCCAGGACGTCACGATGAACGACTCGCTGTCGCACGCCGAGAACGGCGGGGGCACCCGAGTGCTGCGGTGGGTCCGCAACGACGCCGCGGGCCGGCCGGTGTACGTCGAGGACAAGGACGCGGTCCCGTTCCGACAGGCCACCGGGTGGGTGCTGGGTCTCGGCGCGGCCGACCTGGACGGCGACCAGCTTCCGGAGGTCTACGTCGCCAACGACTTCGGCCACGACCATCTCCTGCACAACGTCTCGACGACGGACCGCATCGCCTTCGAGGTCGCCACCGGGTCGCGCGGTCCGGCGACCCCGAAGTCCTTCGCCCTGGGCCGCGGCTCGTTCAAGGGCATGGGCGTGGACTTCGCCGACCTGTCCGCCCGCGGCCGGTTCGACATGGTCGTCAGCAACATCACGACGGCCTGGGGGCTGGAGGAGAGCAACTTCGTGTGGCGCAACGACGCCGCCGACGAGGCGGCGATGGCGCGGGCGCTGGAGGAGGGCCGGGCCCCGTTCACCCAGGTGGCCGAGGAGGTGGGCATGGCGTGGACCGGGTGGTCCTGGGACGTCAAGGCCGCCGACTTCCGGAACACCGGGACCCCCGACGTGGTCCAGACCGACGGCTTCGTCAAGGGTGACGTCAACCGGTGGGCCTGGCTCCAGGAGCTGGCCACCTCCAACGACGTCCTCGTCCGCCAGCCCGGGATGTGGCCCAGGTTCGAGCCGGGCGCGGACGTCGCCGGGCATCAGGAGCTGGCCTTCTACGCACCCGACGGTTCGGGCCGGTACGCGAACATCACGAAACAGGTCGGGACCGACATCCCCACCCCGAGCCGCGGTGTCGCCGTCGGCGACACCACCGGCACGGGAACCCTCGACTTCGCGGTCGCCTACCAGTGGGCCGACCCCGTCTTCTACCGCAACACCTCGACCGACGTCGGGGCCGCTCTCGAGCTACGACTCGTACGGCCGGTCGGCGGCGGCTCGGGGTCGGGGGCCACGACACCCGCCTACGGCGCCACGGTGCGGGTGCGCACCCAGGACGGGACCACCCGCGTCGGCCGCCTCGACGGGGGAAGCGGGCACGCGGGCAAGCGGGCCTTCCCGGTCCACGTCGGTCTCGGCGACGAGGCCGGCCCTGTCATGGCGACCGTCTCCTGGCGCGAGCTCGACGGCACGCCGCACACCGAGGACGTCACCCTGACGCTCGGGAACCACACGCTCGTCCTCACGGACACGATGAAGGAGACGACGCGGTGACCACCACCATCGACCCGCCCAGGACGACCACGGCGCCCGTTCCGGTCGGGGCCTCCACGCCGGCCCCGACGCCCGCGCCCGCCGCCCCCGCGCCGGGCAAGGACCCCCGGTACATCGCCCTGCGCAACTTCGCCCTGTCCATCTCGGTCTTCAACGTCCTCGGGTACTGGCTCCTCGGGTTCGAGCAGCCCTACCTGTGGCCGGTGCTCGCGGTGCTCACCGCGTACGTCACCGAGCTGTCCTTCGAGGCGCTGAGCGCCTGGGCCACCGAGCGCCCGGCCAGGTTCCGCGGACGGGGTGCCCGGGGGGTCTACGAGTTCCTCCTGCCGGCACACATCACGGCAGTGGCCGTCAACATGCTCCTGTTCGCCAACAACCAGATCTGGCCGGTCCTCCTGGGGGTGGTCGCGGGCGTCACCGCGAAGCACGTCCTGCAGGCGCCGATCGCCGGGCGCATGCGCCACTACATGAACCCGTCGAACTTCGGGATCAGCGTCAGCCTGCTGCTCTTCGGCAGCTGGGTGAGCGTCGCCCCCCCGTACCAGTTCAGCGAGTCGGTCAACTCCCTGTTCGGGATCGCGATCTGCCTGGTCATCGCCACGGCCGGGACGACGCTGAACGCCGCCCTGACCCGCAAGATCCCCCTCATCGCGGGATGGCTCGGCGGCTTCGTCATCCAGGCGGTGGTCCGGCACTGGCTCATGGACGTGTCGCTGACCTCGGCCCTGTCGGTGATGACCGGTATCGCCTTCGTCCTGTTCACCAACTACATGATCTCCGACCCCGGCACCACCCCGTTCCCGGCCCGGGCCCAGTTCGTCTTCGGCGCCTCGGTCGCGGTCGTGTACGGCCTGCTCATCGCGGTCAACGTCGTCTACACCCTCTTCTTCGCGGTGACCGTCGTGTGCCTCCTGCGTGGCCTGGGCTGGTGGGTCCACCACGCGGTGACCCTGTACCGGAGCCGCCGGTTCTTCGAGCGTTCGGAGGTGCTCTCGTGAGCCGCGTCGCCATCGTCGGCATGGCCTGCCGCTACCCCGACGCGGCCGACACCACCCAGCTGTGGGAGAACGTCCTCGGCGGGCGGAGGGCCTTCCGCGCCATCCCCCGCGAGCGGATGGGGGCTGACTACTTCGGCCAGGACCCGGCTGCCCCGGACCGGCACTACGCCACCAAGGCCGCCGTCATTGAGGGCTGGGAGTTCGACCGCACGCGCTTTCGGGTGTCCGGCAGCACCTTCCGCTCGACGGACCTCACCCACTGGCTGGCCTTGGAGACGGTGGACGACGCGCTGCGCGACGCCGGGTTCGCCGATGCCGCCGGGCTGCCTCGCGCCACGACCGGCGTCGTCATCGGCAACACCCTGACGGGAGAGTTCAGCCGAGCCGCCGTCATGCGGCTGCGCTGGCCGTACGTGCGCCGCACCCTGGCGGCCGCGCTGCTCGAGGAGGGCTGGGACGCCGACCGGGTCGCGGGGTTCGTCGACACCTACGAGCGGCAGTACAAGAGCCCGTTCCCCGCGATCACGGAGGACACCCTGGCCGGCGGTCTCGCCAACACCATCGCCGGGCGGGTGTGCAACCACTACGACCTCGAAGGCGGCGGGTACACGGTCGACGGGGCCTGCTCGTCCTCCGTGCTGGCCGTCCTGACCGCCACCGACCAGCTGTCCAGCGGTGCGCTCGACGCGGCCGTGGTCGGTGGGGTCGACCTGTCCATCGACCCCTTCGAGCTCGTCGGGTTCGCCAAGACCGGGGCGCTCTCCACCAGCCGGATGCGGGTCTACGACCGGCACTCGGACGGGTTCTGGCCGGGCGAGGGCTGCGGCGTCGCGGTGCTCATGCGCGAGGAGGACGCGCTGGCGGCGGGTAAGCGGATCTACGCCGTCATCACGGGCTGGGGTCGCTCGTCCGACGGCGCGGGCGGGATGACCCGCCCGGAGGCGAGCGGGCATCGGCTGGCGATCGACCGGGCCTACCGGATGGCGGGCTACGGGGTCGACGCCCTCGGGTACATGGAGGGACACGGGACCGGCACTCCGTTGGGGGACGCCACCGAGCTCGGTGTCTTCTCCTCCGCCCGGCGGGAGGCCGACCCCCACTCGGCCCCCCTGCCGGTGGGCACCGTCAAGGGCAACATCGGTCACACCAAGGCCGCGGCGGGCATCGCCGGCATGCTCAAGGCGACGCTCGCCGTCTACCACGGGGTCCTGCCGCCGGTGACCGGGAACGACCAGCCGCACCCGATGCTGCTCGACGAGGACTGCGGCGTCCGCCTGCCGTGCGAGCCCGAGGTCTGGCCGGAGGGGCCGCGTCGTGCCGGGGTGTCGGCCATGGGGTTCGGGGGCATCAACGGTCACCTCACGCTGGAGGGCCACCCCGACCACATGCTGAGCAGCGACCCGGGGTCGGTCGCGGCGGCGGCCCGGTCCGCCCAGGACGCCGAGCTCCTCGTGGTCACCGGCGCCGACCGCGGGGCTCTGGCGGGCCGCCTGCGCTCGACCGCGGGGCTCGCGAGGCGGCTCTCCTACGCCGAGCTCGCCGACCTCGCGACCACGCTCGCGGGGAAGGGCGCCGGACTCGGCGAGGGGGACCTGCGAGCCGCAGTGGTCGCGTCCGACCCGGGGTCCGCCGCGGACCGCCTGGAGCAGCTCGCGACGCAGGTCGAGCACGGGCGGACCCACCTGACCGACCCCGAGGGCGGCCTCTTCCTGGGCCGGCGCGACGGCGGGGGACGGGTCGCGTTCCTCTTCCCCGGCCAGGGGGCCCCGGGGCGGGGCGACGGCGGCGCGCTGCGGCGCAGGTTCGCCGCGGCCGCGGAGCTCTACGACGCCGTGGGGACCTTTCCGCCCGGTCCCGCGACCGAGACGGCGCAGCCGAGGATCGTCAGCGCGTCCCTCTCCGGCCTGGCCGTGCTGCGGGCCCTCGGGATCGAGGGGGACGCCGCGGTGGGACACAGCCTCGGTGAGCTGGCTGCCCTGCACTGGGCGGGTGCGTGGGGCGCCCGCGGCACGGTGTCGGCCGCCGCGCGCCGTGGTCGGCTCATGAGCGAGGCCTCGAGCGGCACCGGAGCCATGGCCTCGCTGCGCGCGGGCGCCGAGACCACCGCCGGGCTGGTGGCGGGGACCGCCGTCGTCGTCGCCGGCTACAACGGACCGCGCCAGACGGTCGTGTCCGGGCCGGCCGAGGAGGTCGACGCCGTGTTGGCGCGCGCCCGCGGCCGGGGCGTCCCGGGCGTGCGGCTCAAAGTGTCCGACGCCTTCCACTCCGAGGACGTCGCGGCGGCCGAGACCGGCTTCGCCGTCCACCTCGACGAGCTCGGTGAGGAGTGCCGGACGACGCGGCGCGGGCTGTTCTCGACGGTGAGCGGGGAGCCTGTCGAGGTCGGCACACCACTGCGTGCCTCGCTGCGGGGTCAGATCCGGATGCCGGTGCGCTTCGAGGCGGCGGTCCGCCGGGCGGCGGCCGAGGTGGACCTCCTCGTGGAGGTTGGACCCGGCACGGTCCTCACCGACCTGACCACCGACATCGTCCCCGACCTGCCCATCGTCGCGATGCGCACCGACTCCGACACCCTGGAAGGTGTACTGCAGGTCGTCGCCGCGGCGTTCGTGTGCGGGGCCGACCCCGACCTCAAGGCGCTGTCGGCCGACCGGTTCGTCCGGCCGCTCGACCTGGACCACGAGCCGCTCTTCCTCACCTCTCCCTGCGAGGCGGTGCCGGAAGGCCCCGACCTGCCCGAGGTCGGCGAGGCGCCACCCGGTCCGGTGGCCACCGACGTGCGGGCGGGAGCCGACCCGCTGGAAATCCTATGTCACCTGCTCGCCGAGCGCGTCGAGCTGCCGTTGGACGAGATCCGGCCCGGCACCCGGCCGCTGGACGAGCTGCACCTCAGCAGCATCACCGTCACACACATCGCCGGTGAGGCCGCACGGATCCTCGACGTCGTCCTGCCGCCCATCAGCTCGATCGTCGCCACCGCGTCGGTGCAGGACATCGCGGCCGTCCTGCGTAGCGCGGCCGGGGACGCCGAGGCCTCGACGGAGAGGCCGGAGGAGGCACCGGGCGCGGGCCCGTGGGTCCGGGCCTTCGCCGTGCGCACCGTCCCGGCGTCCGAGCCCCGCCCGGTGAACCGGGAGGCGGGGGAGGAGGGCGGCTGGCACGTCGTGGGTCGCCTGCCCGGCTCCGTGTCCGACCTGCCCGCCGCGCTGCGGGCGCGGCTACCCGGGGGAGGGGTCCTCCTGGCTCCGGGCCTCGTGCCCGGCCAGGAGCGGGCCAAGGCGCTGCACGAGGCCGGCGTCGCCGCCCTGTCGGGCGTGTCGCGCCTCGTCACCCTCGACGACGCGGACCACGGCGGTGCCGGACTGGCCAAGACCCTGCACCTCGAGCACCCCGAGACCACGGTGACGGTACTGCAGCTGCCCGCCGGGACGGTCCCGGACGGGATCGTGGAGCACCTAGCGGACGACGTCGCGGCCACCTCCGGCTTCTCCGAGGTCTGGTACGACGAGGCCGGTGGGCGCAGCACCCCGGTGCTGGCACCGGTCCCGCTGTCGCGGGACGGGGACATGGGGCTGGGCGCGGACGACGTCATCCTCGTCACCGGTGGCGCCCAGGGGATCACCCTGGAGTGCGCCCGGCACGTCGCCCGCAGTACCGGGTGCGCGTTGGCGCTGGTCGGCCGCAGCCCGGCCGAGGACCCGGCGGTCCGCTCGACCCTGGAGGCACTCCTCGGCGCCGGTGTCCGCGCCCGCTACTACCGCGCGGACGTCACCGACCGGGCGGCCGTCGCGGCCGCCGTGGAGGCGACCGAGCGCGACCTCGGTCCGGTCACCGGGGTGCTGCACGGTGCCGGCATCAACACCCCGACCCCCCTGGAGTCGCTCACGGCGGCCGACCACGCGGCGACGACGCGCACCAAGGTCGACGGGCTGCGGCACGTGCTCGACGCGGTCCCACCCGAGCGGCTGAGGCTGCTCGTGGCCTTCTGCAGCATCATCGGCCGCGCGGGCCTGCCGGGGGAGGCGCACTACGCCGGCGCGAACGACCAGCTCCGGCGCGACGTCGAGCGGGTCGCTGACCGGCTCGCCGACTGCCGGTGCATCGCCCTCGAGTGGTCGGTCTGGGCGGGCACCGGGATGGGCGAGCGACTCGACGTCCTGGACTCGCTGGTCCGGGAGGGGATCCAGCCGATCCCCCTGGACGAGGGGGTCGCGACGTTCGGTCGGATCCTCGCCACGCCGGACCTGCCCGTGACGATGACCGTGACCGGCCGGGTGGCGCCACGGCCGACGGTGACGTTCGCGTCGCGGCGGCTGCCCCTGCTGCGCTTCCTGGAGCGGGAGGTCTTCTTCCTGCCGGACGTCGAGCTCGTCGTCGAGGCGAACCTGGACGTCACCTCGGACCCGTACCTGGCCGAGCACGAGCTCGACGGCCAGCTGCTCTTCCCCGCGGTCATGGGCCTCGAGGCGATGGCCCAGGTCGCCGCCGCACTCCTGGACGAGGACGCGACACCCCAGTTCCACGATGCTCGGTTCGAGCGGCCCGTGGTCGTCCCCGTCGACGGCCGGACGACGATCCGGGTAGTCGCCCTCGCCGAGGACGACGGCGTCCGGGTGGCCGTGCGCAGCTCGGAGACCGGGTTCCTCGTCGACCACTTCTCGGCGGTCGTCCGTCTCCAGGACGAGGATCTCGGCGTCACCACCGCTCGGCGCGACGCCAGCGTGGCTCCGGTCGACCCGGCCACCGATCTCTACGGGACGATCATGTTCCAGGGGTCCCGGTTCCAGGCCGTGACGGGGTACCGGAGGATCTCGGCCACCGGGTGCCTCGCCCGCCTGGCGCTGACACCCGACCGGTCGTGGTTCGGGCACCTGCAGCCCGGCGGGCTCCTCCTCGCCGACCCGGCCGCGCGTGACGCCTTCATGCACGCGCTCCAGGTGTGCGTGCCCACGGCGACCCTGCTCCCCGTGGCCGTGGCGCAGGTGGCGGCGCGTGCGGTTCCGCCCGGCACCGACCACCTGTGGCTGGACGCGCACGAGGTCGCGCACGACGGGTCCACCTACCGGTACGACCTCGCGGTGAGCGACGAGACCGGCACAGTGCTCGCCCGGTGGACCGGCCTGGAGCTGGTCGCCGTCATGGACCGCGGGACCCGGGCTCCCTGGGTGCCCGAGATGCTCGGTCCCTACCTGGAGCGACGGCTCGGGCACGAGCTGCGGGTGGCCCTGCAGCGGCCTCCCGTGGACGACCCCGCGGGTCCGCAGCACTCCCTGACCGCCTCCGGTGCGGCGTCGACCGCCTCCGTGGTCGGCTCGATCCTCGGCGCCGCGGTCGAGGTCGTCCACCGCGAGGACGGCCGGCCGCAGCTCGAGGGGTTCGGGGTCAGCGCCTCGCACAGCCGCCGCATGACCCTGGCCGTCGTCGGTGACGACCCCGTGGGGTGCGACCTGCAGGTGGTCGAGGAGCGCTCGGACGCCGTGTGGCGTCAGCTGCTCGGGGGGCACGGCATGGCCCTGGCCGAGCACGTCGGGACCGGCCTGCGCGAGGACCGCCACACGAGTGCGACCAGGGTGTGGGCTGCCAGGGAGGCGCTCCTGAAGCTGGGCGCCGGCGTGCTGCCGGCGGACCTGGAGGTGCGTTCGCTGACCGAGGACGACTGGTCGGTGTTCTCCTCCGGCGGCTGCGAAGTCAGCACCTTCCGGGCCACGGTGCGAGACGACGGTGACTACGTCGTCGCCTTCGCGAGGAGAGGACGAGCATGACCATCCCGTACTATGAGCTGCGGCACACCGTCGGCTTCGAGGAGACCAACCTCGTCGGCAACGTGTACTACGTGAACTACCTGCGCTGGCAGGGCCGGTGTCGCGAGATGTTCCTCAAGGACCGGGCGCCCTCGGTGATCGACGAGATCCGCACCGGCTTGAAGCTGTTCACCGTGAAGGTCGAGTGCGAGTACTTCGGTGAGATCTCGGCCTTCGACGAGCTGTCTGTCCGGATGTCCCTCCGCGACCTCACCCAGACCCAGGTCGAGTTCGCGTTCGAGTACGTCGACGTCACCGGCGGAAGGGAGGTCCTGGTGGGCCGGGGCCGTCAACGGGTGGCGTGCATGAGCGGGGACAACCGGGCCACGACCCCGACCCGGGTGCCCGAGGCGCTGGTCGCGGCGCTGCGCCCCTACGCCGCGACGGTGCCGGCCGACTCCGCCACCTCGCTGGTCGTCGGCTCCTCGGGGCGGTGAGGCGGGCGATGTCCGCGCTGCCGACGGTGCCACCGGTGCCGGGCCGGACGGCGTGGCACGAACGGGACTACCGCGACGCGCTCGGCACGTTCTGCACGGGGGTCACCGTCGTGGTCACCGGCGGGAGGGACCCGGTGGGGGTCACGGTCAACTCGTTCGCCTCCGTGTCCCTCGCGCCGCCGCTGGTCCTCTTCTGCGCCGGCAAGGGGTCCCGGGTCGAGCGCCGACTCGTCCGAGGGTCCCCGTTCTCGGTCAACGTGCTGCCCGGTGACCAGGAGGACGTGGCGAGGCACTTCGCCTCTCCCTCGCGGGGGTCCGGGACGCGCAGCCTGGAGTCGGTGGAATGGCAGTGGGGCCGACGGGTCGACGTCCCCGTCATCACCTCCGCCACGGCCGGGCTCGAGTGCCGGGTGCGGGACGTCCATTCCGCGGGCGACCACGTCATCTACGTCGGTGAGGTGCACTGGCTGCACCCCGTGCGACCGACCGGGACGAGCCTGGTCTTCGTGCGCGGGCGGTTCGCACGCGTCGGCGACGTGAACGCCGATCCCGGGCCCCCGCCTGAGGTCGGGCTCAGACCGCGGCCGACCGCACCCGGACCCGGAGGGAGTCGGCCGGGCGCAAGGTGAGCATGGCGTTCGCCCGCGTTCGCCCCTCGGAGGCCGGGACGAGGTCGAGCGTGCGGTACAGCCGGGCGAGGGCGACCACCGCCTCGACCAACCCCAGCGTCCGGCCCACGCAGCTGCGCGGGCCGGCGCCGAAGGGGAGGTAGGCGTACCGCGCGGCCGCGGGGAAGACGCCCATGAAGCGGTCGGGCCGGAACTGCTCCGGAGCGGGCCAGAAGCGCGGGTCGCGGTGCAGGGCGTACGGGCAGATCACGACCTCGGAACCCGCCGGCACGTGGTAGCCACCGACGACGTCCGCGTCCAGGGCGCGTCGGGTGAGGATCCACACCGGCGGATGCAGGCGGAGGGTCTCGTGGACGACCGCCGTCGTGACGGGGAGCCGGTGCATGAGCGTCTCGGGCTCGGGGTCGGGGCCGTCGCCGAGGACCGACCGGGCCTCCGCGCGCACCCGGGCCGCGGCCTCGGGGTGTGCGGCGAGAAGCTGCATGGCCCAGGCGAGCGTGCCGGCCGTGGTCTCGTGGCCGGCGAGCAGCATCGTCACCAGCTGGTCTCGGAGGTGTCGCAGTCCGTCCTCGGCCTTGTCCTCCCGGGCGAGGACGAGTCCGACGAGGTCGCTACGCCGGTCGGACGAGCCGCACCGGACCCGGTGGGCGTCGACGAGCTGGTTCACCACGTCGTCGAGGTAGCGCATCGCCCGGCGGAACCGCCGCGCGCGCAGCGGGTCGAGCCAGGGCGGGACCCGGCCCAGGGTGAGCATCTCGAAGACCGCCTGCTCCTGCACCGTGTCGAACGCCTGCCCGAGCCGGGTGAACCGGCGCAGGTCGTCACCGAAGACGGTCGGTCCGAGCACGCCGAGGGTGAGGCCGGTCAGCACGCTCCGCAGGTCCAGGGTCAGCTCGCCGCCTCCGTCCGACAGGCGACCGGCCAGGGCCAGGGTCTCGCGGTCGACGACGGACGCCACGAGGCTCGACCGGTCCCGTGCGAAGACCGGCTGCGTGGTCGAGCGGGCCTCCCGCCACTCCTCGCCCTCGCTCGTCAGCAGGCCGTCGCCGAGGGCCCGGCGGGCCTGCCGCTGGCCGATGCCCTTGACGTAGTTGGCTGCGTTGCCCGCCAGGACGTGCTGGGCATGGTGGGGGTGGGTCAGGTACCAGAGACCGGCTCGACCCAGGGGGAGCCGCACGGCGTCGTAGGTCCGGGCCAGCTCGGCCATGAGCCGCGGGCGGTCCCGCACCATCCCGGAGAGCGCGCGCAGGGCGGCAGTGCCGCGCAGCGCCGGCGGGACCACCGTCGCGCAGGTCGGCGCGGCGGTCACCGCGGACCCGCGTGCGGTCCGGGCCCACGAGACGCGTCGGCCAGCGGCGCCGGGCCTGGGCACTGCTCCCGGATCGCGCGGCGCCAGGCCTCGTAGGAGGGGGCGCCGTCGACGAGCGCCTCGGTGGGACGAGTCGTCGACGCGAGCCTCGACGCCGCCCCGACCTCGAGCCCCGTGAGGACGCGGACCACTCGCTCGGTCTCGCCGGTGACCTCGCCCGCCCGCACCCGGGCCTCGGCCGCGAAGACCGACCCCTGCGCGACGTCGGCCGCGTGCGCGCCGGCCTCGGCACGCAGACGGCGGAGCCCGTCCTCGTCGAGCCCGGCGGCGTAGGTCGCCGCCAGGCCGACACCCGCGTACAGGTCGGCTCGGCGAGACGCCGGAAAGGTCGCAACGGTGCGGGCGACGCGGTCGGGGTCGGCACCCTCGACGAACCACAGCGCCCGGCCGATGCCCTGGTCCACGGCGTGTCGCGCGTACCCGGTCGGGTCCCGGTCGGGCCAGTCCACCCACGGCGCCACCCGGGCCCGCACGTGCCGGTCCGTCCGGAAGTACGCCCGGTGGAAGCCGAAACCGTCGAACGCCAGCCAGGCCAGGACGGGGTCCTCGACGCCGCGGAGGGCCGCGTACCACCGGGAGCGTGGGAGGACCGCGAGCGCCCACCCGGCGCCGACGTGGACCAGGTAGACGTGCTGCTCGCCGCCGTCCGCGAGGAAGCTCGCGAGGTGTCGGCCGTGCGAGAAGGGCATTCCGTCCAGGACCGCCAGAGCCATGCCCGCACCCTCGTACGCGAATCCCCGCCGCTCGGGCTCGAGACCGCCGAGCGCATCGGCCAAGGCGTGTGGTCCCGGGCTCGTCATGGCCAGCGTGTACCCGTCGAGGAAGCCGTGCCCCGCCCGCTCGAGGTTCGGCCGGGCCCTCTCGACCGCAGGCGCGAAGCCGCGGACCGTAGGGTCGACGCGTCGTCGCGGCGGCGTCAGGGCCCGGCGGCGCAAGTGCCGCAGGGCCGCCGGGAACGCGGTGCGCGCAAGGGTGGTGCCGGGGCCGCCGGACCTGCCGGCCGGGTAGCGGGTCATCTTTCGAGCCTCGCAGCGAGCACCGGCTCTCCGCTTTCTTCGGATTGCCCTGTTCGCGTACTTTGCCACTTCGGGACCATTTCCAGAAGGAACACTTACGCAATTCTTGCCGGGGCCAGGGAATGCCGGACCTAGCGTGTTGCTCCGTTCAGCAGTCGGGCTCGGAGGGGCCCACCGGTTCGATGCGGGTGGTCCGCAGCGGGACCGGCGGGTTCCGACGGCGTCCGACGTCGCGAGCCGCGTCAGTGCCGACGCGCACGGCGCTCGGGCACCTCGGCCTGGGGGATCCGGTACGGCCACGTCCGCGTGGCCCCGGACATCGCGGCGAGAGACCGAGCGGTGAGCCGCCGGACGTGGGGTCGGGCCCGCTTGCGGGCTCCCGTCGTCAATGCGTCCGCACGGCCGGAGAAAGGAAGCAGCACCCATGTCGACAGCCACTGACCAGCAGGACCCCGCCGTGCTCGAGGCCATCGCGTTCATGCGCCTCAACTGCGACGGCGACGTGACCCTCGACCGGCTGGCGGAGCACGTCAGCTACAGCAAGTTCTACTTCCTGCGCCGCTTCAAGACGGTGACGGGGATGACGCCGGGCCAGTGCCTGACCGCCATCCGGATCGCGACGAGCAAGCAGCTGCTCGCCACCGACCCCAGCATGTCCATCACCGACCTGTCCCTGGCGGTCGGGTACAGCTCGATGGGCGCCTTCTGCACGAGGTTCCGCACCACGGTGGGCGTCACGCCCAAGGAGTACCGGGCGCTCCACCGCGGCGAGGACCTGGACCTCGGACCGGCGGGCCGCCCTGCACGTCCTGGTCCGGGCCGCACGGGCGCCTCGCTCGTGCGGGGCAGCCTGGTGCGAGCCGACGTCCCGGCCGACGCCGTCACCTACGTGGGCCTGTTCAAGGGCTCGGACCCCTTCGGGGTTCCCGCCTCGTGCGCGGTGCTCTCCGGGGCGGAGTCCGCGTTCACCCTCGAGGCGCCGGTCGCCGGTCGCGCCTGGACGGTCCAGGCCGTGACGCTGGCCTCCGGGCCGGGCGCACCGGCCGCCGGTCCGGGGCCGGTCCTCGCCCTGGGAGCCGTGACCCACCACGACCGCGGGGCCGTCGACGTCGAGCTGCCGATGGCCGCGGCACCGGCGCACGTCATCCCGCCGCTCACCGCTCTGCCCGAGCTGCACGCGCGGGGGCTGCCGGTCCTGCGGCCGGCTCTCGTCGGCTGAGTCCACGTCCCGGACGACGACCCGACCACCGCGCACCGCCCGCAACGGCAAGCGGGACGCGCACGCCGGCGGCGGACCTCGTGGTCCGCCGCCGGCCTGCGAGGCCTCAGCGCAGGTCGCCCAGGACCGCGTCGAGCGTCCGCAGCAGGGCCGCCCGCGCCGTCGCGTCCTGGATGCCCAGCACCGTCTGACGGGCCTTCTGCAGCTCCCGGACGGCCTGACCGTCGCGGTCACGGTCCAGCCAGTCCTGGGCCTTGCCCAGCTGACGGGCCAGCGTGCGCTCGGTCTTGGCGTCGACGTCGCCGTCCGCCGCGAACCGCTGGAGCAGGGCCGTCGCGTCGGCCACCGACGCCGTCACCGTGAAGGTGAGGGTGAGCGTCGTGGTCGACCCGGCGACGTCGCTCGCCCGGACCCGCATGACGTGCTCGCCGACGGCGAGCGTCGAGGCGTCCAGCGGCAGCGACTGCTCGGCCGCGCCGGTGCCGACGGCCCGGCCGTCGAGGGTCACCGCCACGGAGTCGACACCGCTCGTGGCGTCCTCGACGAGCAGCCCGAGGTCCAGGACCTCCGAGGTCCCGACGGACGCGCCGTCCTCCAGCCCGTCGACGGTCACGACCGGGGCGGTGGCGTCCAGCTTCACCGTCACCGTCTCGACCTCGGTGGACTCCTCGCCGCGCACGGCCCGCACCCGGATCTCGTGCTCGCCGTCCTCGTCGACGACGAGCCCGCCGGCCGGCATCGCCGTCCAGCCGCTGCCGTCGACGTCGACGTCGACCGTGGCGTCCTCGACGGTCGTCGCCGACACCGTGACCGGCGAGACGTACCAGCCGGCCTCGCCGTCGGGCGCCGACGGGTCGAGCGAGACCTCGAGGGTCAGCGGCTCCTGCGTCCCGTCGAGCGCCACCATCGGCAGCCGCACGGGGGAGGAGGCCGTCCAGTCCATGACGGTCGCCTGCTGCTGGCCCGGCCCGACGAGGACGTCGAGCGCGTTGGGGTCACGCAGGTCGGTGTCGTGCGCCGGGCTGTCGTCCCACTCGCCGGCGCCGCCGCCGAGCCGCCAGTCGCGCACGAAGCCGAGCCCGGCCGGCGGGTTCTGCCAGTACTCCAGGTCGTAGACGGGCCGGACGTTGCCGATCCCCTCACCACCCTCGGCGTTGACGAACATCGCGGTGCCGTAGCGCGCCCGCTCCGGGTCGAGGTCGCCGAAGGCGCTCGCCGGGACGGTGACGCCGAAGCGGTGCTCGGACGGCACGCTGAACATCTCGCCGTCGGCGAGCTTCGTCCCGTCCGGGGCGTAGACCCCGGCGAGGCCGAACCGGCCGTCGATGACCACCGCCGCGCTCCAGGCGCTCGCGGTGTCCATGTTCGTGCCGGGCAGGGCCGCGGCGGCCTCGCCGGAGCCGTCGCCGACGTAGACGTTGACCCGCTGCATGGACACCTGGTCACCGCCCCACGCCGACGGGTTCGTCACCGGTCCGTCGATGCTCGTGACGAAGCGCAGGTCCTCGCCGTCGCGGTAGACCTCGAGGCCGGTGAGGTCGAAGACCCCGTCCTCGAAGACCTCGTTCGCCGGGTAGACGTACGTGCCCGGACCGTCGTCGTCGCCGGCCGGGTCCGTGAGGGACCCGACGAGCTCGCCGAAGTCGCGGACGACGACGGTGCGCCGCTCGACGGTGGACGAGCCGTCCTCCGCGTAGGCGTAGACGACGACCTCGTGCGAGCCGTTGGCCAGCGCCACGTCGACCTCGAAGGCACCGTCCTGCGGCGTCGTCGTCCACCGGCGGGTGCCGACACGGACGTCGACCTCCACGGCGTCGGTCGTGCCGGCCACGCGGACGTCACCGTCGTCCAGCACCGCGTCCTGCTCCGGTGCGGTCAGCTCCAGGGTCGGGGCCGGGCCGTCCGGGGTCTCCAGGTCCTGGACCTGGATGTCGCGGTAGTAGACCTCGTCGCCGTTGCCGTGGTTCTGGATGCCGACCAGGCTCGGGGTGTTCAGCCGGGCCGGGTCGGTCTCGGTGAAGTCGTTGATCTCGCTCCCGTTGAGCAGGACCCGGATCCGCGGACCGGTCTTGACGATCTCGTAGGTGTTCCACTCGCCGGGCGGGTTGAGCGCGGCGTCGCGGGCCTCGACGTCGGCCGCCTGGGCGTTGTAGACCGCGCCCGTCGTGGAGTCGGCGTCGTCGGTGGCGTCGATCTGGATCTCGCGGCCGCGGTCGACGGCGAGCCAGGGGTCGGTGCCCGGGTCGGGGAAGCCGACGAACACGCCGCCGTTGTCGTCACCGGCGAGCTTCCAGTCCAGGGTCAGCCGGTAGGACTCCAGCTCCTCCGGGTGGTAGAGCAGGCCGAGGCCGCCCTGGGACAGGATCGAGCAGTCCTCCTGGAGGGCGAAGCCGCCCGGACCGGCCATCCGCCACTCGGCGAGCGAGGCCGCGGTGCCGTCGAAGAGCATCCGGAAGCCCTCGTCGCGCGTGAACGGCGTCTCGCACGTGGTGACGTCGGCCGCTCCGACGCGGAAGGAGTCGAAGGTCGCCGCCTGGCCGTTGCCGTTGTAGGCCGCGAGACCGACCTGCGGGTCGGGCATCGAGGACCCCGGGCGGGTCCGGCCGAGGGCGGTCCACTGCTCGCCGTCCGCGGACCACGCCGCGGTGTAGCCGGCGCCGTCGAAGGTGACCTTGAGCCAGATCCCGGAGGTGTTGCTGCCGGCCGGCAGGGTCACCCGGTCGAGCGAGGCGTCGAAGACGGCCTGCCCGCCGATGGTCTGCCCGAGCTCGGCCACCCAGCCCTGGCCCGGGTCGTCCATCATCATGAGCTTGACGAAGTCCCGGTCGGACTCGTGGACGATGATGCCGGCCTGCTCGTACTGCTCCCCCTCGGGGAGGGTGACGAACGCGGAGGCCTCCCAGGCGCCGTCGGGGGCGTCCTGGAGCACGAGGTTGCGGGCGTTGGTCGCCCCGCCGTGCATGTCGCCGTCGAGGGCGTCGATCTCCAGGTGGCCGCCGGTGACCCGGTAGTGGTCGGCGTCCTCCCGGACGATCTCGGTCCAGCGGCAGCGGTCGAGGAAGGTGCCCTCGAACTCGTCGGAGGCCTCGACGTCGTCGGCGCAGTCCTGGCCGACGCGGATGCGGAAGGTCCGCGAGGTGGAGCGTCCGTCGGCGTCGGTCGCCGTGACCCGGGCGGTGAAGGTGCCGGGCGTCTCGTAGGTGTGCGCCGCCTCCGCGCCGGTGGCGGTCGCGGTGCCGTCACCGAAGTCCCAGGCGTAGGAGACGTCGGTGCCCTCCGGGTCCGTGGCCGAGGCGGTGAAGGCGACGTCCAGCGGGACGTTGCCGCTCGTCGGCTCCGCGGACGCCGTCAGCGTCGGGACCTCGTTGTACTCGCGCTCCACCCAGATGTTGCGGTAGCGGACGGGGTTGCCGTGGTCCTGGAGCCGGATCGGGCCGGCGGCCGGGGTCTCGGCGGCGCCGCCCCCGGTCGGACCGGTGATGGCGACGTCGTCGTGGACCCGCTCGCCGTTCCAGTCCATGGTGATCCGGGCGTCGGACACCTTGGTGCCGTCGGCGTCGAAGCGGGCCGCGGTGAAGTCGACGTCGTAGCTCTGCCACGTGCCGGCGGGGGTGGCGGCGTTGGTGTCGGCCGCCTTCTGCTGGTAGATCGCCGCGGCGTCGTTCGTCGCCAGGGGCTCGACCCCGTAGGAGTCGAGGACCTGCACCTCGTAGCGGTCCTGCTGGTAGACGCCGGAGTTGGCGCGCTCCTGGCCGGTGACGTCGGCCGGGTACTCCGGCAGCCAGAACTCGACGTGCAGCCGGTAGTCGCCGAAGGACTCCTTCGTGCGCAGGTCGCCGCAGCAGACCTCGACGACGCCCTCGCCGGCAGCGGGCCACTCGGGGGAACGGCCGTCGGGGTGCTGCCACTCCGAGAGGTCACCGTCGGCGCCGAGGAGCTCGATGCGCTCGCCGGCGGGCCGCACGGACATCGCGTCGAGGTTGACGTGGCCGGTGTCGTTCGGGCCGACCTCGACCTCGACGGTGTTGGTCCCGGGCTCCAGCTCGACGCGCTCCAGGAGGGTCGACCAGGTGTCCCAGGTGCCGGTGGACGGGAAGGTCACCTGCCGGCGCTCGCCGTTGACGACGAGGGAGAGGGTCTTGTCCCCACGGAAGGGGTCGGGTCCGTTGGCGTAGCGCAGCCCGAGGTCGGCGCTGCCGGCCGCGTCGGCCTCGACCCGGAAGGTCGTGCCGGCGTGGCGCTCGTCGAAGCCGGCGACGAAGCCGTCGGCGGAGTAGGCGGGGTGGTCGGTGGCGATCGTCGCGCCACCGTCGAGCTGGCCCTCCTCGGCCTCGAGGAAGGTCGGCTGCTCGTCGTCGCCCGGGCGCTCGTTGAGGGTGTACCAGGCCTCGGTGGTCCACAGCTCCTCGCCCTCGGCGCTCGTGAAGGAGCGCGGGGAACGCAGGTGCACGACGCGGTTCTTCTTCAGGCCCTCGACCTCGAGGGAGACGGTGCGCCCGTCCTCGGACAGGGTCGCGCCGGAGACGGCGAGCGTCTCCTCGCCGATCTTCGGCCCGCCGTAGGTCGTCGCGGGGCTGTAGGTCCACTGCTGCAGCTGGTAGGCGTCGGCCAGGCCGGCGGCGGTCTCCGCGCTCAGCGGCTCGGTGTACTCGACGTCGAAGCCGGTGGCGGTGGCCCGCATCTCGTGCATCTCGAAAGCGGTGGCCCCGTTGGGCTCCAGCTTCTGCAGGCCGTACTTGAGCTTGCCGTTCTCGCTCCAGTTGCCCGCCTCGCCGATGCCACCGACGAACAGCGACCCGTCGGGGCCGAGGAGGGTGCGGTTGACGCCCGCCTCGAGGCCGGCGGTGTGGCGGAAGACGGCGCCCTGGTACTGGTCGTCGACGGTCTCGACGAAGGCCCGCTGCAGACCGCCGTAGGTGACGTCGCCGATGACGAACTGGCCGGCGAACGGACCGTCCTGCAGGAGGACGGGGTTGCTCGGGGAGTTGCCGATCTCGTTCTGCGGCAGCCACACGACGGGACGGGTCACGGGCTCGTCGTCGAAGGGGCCCGCCGGGTTCGTGCGGTGGTTGAAGAAGCGGCCCTGCTCGAGGTGCATGATCTTCGACCCGGGCAGCCAGCCGCCCTGGTTGTCGCTGATGAACATCTCGCCGTCGGGGCCGATGCCCATGCCGTTGGGGGTGCGCAGGCCGCTCGCGACGTAGGTGACCTCACCGGTCTCGTCGTCAACGCGGATGGCCGTGCCGCGGTTCTCCGCCGGCTGCGGGTTCGTCGTCGCACCGCCGGCGTCGATGGCGACCGACAGGTTGACCCAGAAGGCGCCGTCGCGGTGGATGAGGCCGAAGGCGAACTCGTGAAAGGTGCCGCCGTAGGGCCACTCGGCGATGGTGTCCTGCTCGAGCAGGCCGTCGCCGTCGGTGTCGGGCCGCAGCGCGGTGAGCCCGTTGCGCTCGGAGACGTAGACGGTGCCCTCGACGACGGTCATGCCCATCGGGTTGAGCAGGTCGCCGGCGATCTTGGTCACCGTGACGTCCTCGGGGCCGTCGGCCTCCAGCACGCCCTCGAGGCGGAAGACCTCGCCGGACTCCGGGTCGTCGACCGGGCCGCCGGGGCTGACGTTGCCGGAGGTCGCGACGAGCAGGCGGTCCTGGTCGTCCCAGGCCATCGCCGAGACCATCGGCTCGAAGTCGCCGGGGCGCAGGTCGACGAGGTCGTAGATCGGGTTGACCGACTCCAGCGGGATGCCGTCGCCGGGGGAGTCGGTGTCGCCCTCGCAGGCCTTGCTGCCGGGCGCGGTGACGCGGACGACGTCCGCCGGGGTGGCGAGGGCGTCGGTCGGGACGAGGACGTAGGTGTCCGAGCCGGGGACGCGCCACTCGAGGGTGACCTGCTGGCCGCCGCCGGCCTCGAAGTGCTCGAGCAGCAGCGGGTGCGAGCCGGCGGTGAGGGTGGTCGACCCCAGCCCGGGCGGGTCGATGCCACGCAGTCCGTCGTGGTCGACGACGAGCGTGTCGTCGATGGTGAGCCGCGAGCCGTCGTCGCTGGTCAGCCGGAAGGAGTACTCGCCGTCGGTGGGCACGACGAGGTCGGCGACCGTGTGCGAGATGAAGTTGTCGCTGAGGCCGAACTCGGCCTCGGTCGAGTAGTCGATGACCGGGACGTACTTGTCGACGTTCGGCGTCTGCCCGGACTTCAGCGTGCACAGCTCGGTGAGCCGCGCGGACCCGAGGTCGTACACCCGCAGGGTGGCGCCCGGTTGGGTGGCGGCCTCGGCGGCGAGTGCCCCGGGCGGGACGACGAGGGCTCCGAGTCCGGCGAGGGCACTCGCGAGAAGCACGCCGGTGGAGCGGCGGAACGAGCGCTGACGGGTCCTACGGGTCATGGCGGCATCCTTGGCGCGTGACGGCGAGACGGGTCCTGACGTGGCCGCATGCGACCACGAGCGCCGAACCTAGAGGTCTTTCGTCTGGGAGGGCAAGACTTCTGACTGATCAAATGCAAAAGAGACCGAGGAGCGAGACCCGTCTTGGAAGGGGTCGACGGCCGTCCCGGACACGCGCGAGGGGCGCCCCCGCTGATGCGGAGGCGCCCCTCGGGCCGTGACCGGACGGCTCAGATGTCGAAGTACATCTCGAACTCGTGCGGGTGCGGGCGGAAGCGGATCGGGTCGACCTCGTTGGTGCGCTTGTAGTCGATCCAGGCCGCGATGAGGTCCTCGGTGAAGACGTCGCCCTCGAGGAGGAACTCGTGGTCGGCCTCGAGCGCGTCGAGGACGGCCGGTAGCGAGGCCGGGACCTGCCCGATGTTCTCGTGCTCCTCCGGCGGCAGCTCGTAGAGGTCCTTGTCCACGGGCTCCGGCGGCTCGATGCGGTTCTTGATCCCGTCGAGGCCGGCCATGAGCTGCGCCG
>NZ_SAYU02000046.1 GCF_004025965.2 Phycicoccus flavus
CGTCCGCCGCGCGAGCCACAGCACGGCCGCCGTCACGGCGACGAGGGCGTAGACGGAGGCGGCGTGCACGTGGCTCCACAGCTGCGGGTCCAGGCCGTTGCGCGGCACGTCGAGGTCGCCGGCGTGGGGCCCGCTGCCCGTGACGACGGTGCCGAGGTACACGGCGACCGCGACGAGCACCCCGAGGAGCGCCACGAGCCGGCGCACCGTCGTTGAGGCCCCGACCCGCCGGTCGCCGGACACCCGGAACAGCAGCCACGCCGACAGCGCGATGAGCACCATCGACAGGATCAGGTGGAAGGAGACGACCCAGGGGTTGAGGTCGGTGAGCACGGTGACGCCTCCGACGACCCCCTGCAGCGGGATGCCGAGGGCGATGACGACGGCGTGGGTCCGCAGTGACCGGGACGTGCCGCCCCACCGCCACACCGCGACGACCGTGCCGAGCACGACGGCGATGAGGACGTAGGTGAGCAGCCGGTTGCCGAACTCGATCGCGCCGTGCATCCCGAGCTCGCGGTGCGGCACGAACGACCCCGGCGTGCACTGCGGCCAGGTCGGGCACCCGAGCCCGGAGGCGGTGAGCCGGACGAGGCCGCCGGTGAGGACGATGACGGTGTTGGCGACGAGGGTCGCCCACGCCCAGCGCCGCACCGCGGTCGTCGAGATCGACGAGCGGGCGGGGGTCTCGGACACGCTCAGCATCGTACGTGGCGTCCCCGGACGCGGGCCGTCGCCCCGGACGCCGTCAGCCGGACCAGCGGAACCAGCGGACGGCGGCGGCCCCGGCGAGCAGCCCCCACAGGGCGAGCACCCCCCACTGCGCCCACGGCCACGCTCCGTCGACGAGCGAGGCGCGCAGCGCGTCCCCGAGCGCCCCGGACGGCAGCCCCCGCGCCACGACCGCGAGGGCCGACGGGAGCCGCTCGGTGGGCACGAGCACCCCGAGCCCGAGGAGCAGCACCCAGACGAGGTTGGCGACGGCGAGCACGGCCTCGGCCCGCAGCGTCCCGGCCAGGAGCAGCGCGAGGGCGACGAACGTACCCGCGCCGAGCAGCAGCCCGACGAGCCCCGGCAGCAGCCCGGACCCCGGCGGACGCCACCCCAGCGCCAGCCCGAGGGCGGCGAGCACGAGGACCTGCACGGCGAGCACCGCCAGCACGGCCACGGCCTTGCCCAGCAGCAGCCCGCCCCGCCCCAGGGGCGTCGTCCCCAGCAGGCGCAGCACTCCCGACCGACGGTCGAACCCCGTCGCGATGGCCTGCCCGGTGAACGCCGTGGACACGACGGCCAGCGCCAGCACCCCCGCCGTCGCGACGTCGACCCGCCGGCCCGGCCCCAGCGACGGCACCGACGTCAGCGCCAGCCCGAGCAGGGCCAGGGCGGGCAGGACGACGGACACGAGCAGCTGCTCGCCGTTGGTGAGGAGCGAGCGGGTCTCGAAGCGGGCCTGGGCCGCGACCCGGCGCCCCGGCGGGGCGCCGGCGCTCACGGGCGCCCCTGCCGGGTGAGCGCGAAGTAGGCGGACTCCAGCGACCCCTCGCCGCGGACCTCGGCCAGCGTGCCGTCGGCCACGACCCGTCCCGCGGCGAGCACGACGACGCGGTCGGCGATCCGCTCGGCCTCCTCGAAGGAGTGCGTCGTGAGGACGACGGCGGCCCCGCGCCCGGCCTCCTCGCGGACCAGGTCCCACACCTCGAGCCGGCCGTGCGGGTCGAGCCCGGCGGTCGGCTCGTCGAGGAACACGACGTCCGGCCACGCGAGCAGCGCCGCCGCGAGGGCGACCCGCTGGCGCTGGCCGCCGGACATCCGCCGGACCGTGGTGCCGGCGAACGCCCCGAGGTCCAGCCGTCGCCCGAGGTCCTCGACCCGCGGCCGCCCCGCGTAGAGGGAGGCGAGGTGGTGCAGGAGGGGCAGGGGCCGCGCCGTCGTCGGCAGCCCACCGTCCTGGAGCATCACGCCCACCCGGGCCCGGTGCGCCGCGGACGCCCGCCACGGGTCGGTCCCGAGCACCCGCACCGTCCCCGCCGCCGGGCGGCGCAGCCCCTCGAGGCACTCGACCGTCGTCGTCTTGCCCGCGCCGTTCGGCCCGAGGACCGCGGTGACCCCACCGGCGGACGCCGACCAGGACGCGCCGTCGACGGCGACGGTGGCGCCGTACGCGACGCGCAGGTCGTGCACCGAGACCGCCTCCGCCATGACCGTTCATCCTAGGGTTGGGCGCATGTCACGCATCGACCGGGAGGCCGGCCCGGCGACCGGCGTCGCCGCCGTCCCCGCCGTGCTCGCGCTGCTCGCGCGGCGTCCGCGACTGGCGCTGGCCCTCGGTGTGCTGCCCGTCGCGGTCGCCGCGTTCTTCCGCGACCCCGACCGTGCGCCCGACCGCGACACCGTCGACGACGACGTCGTCCTCGCTCCCGCCGACGGCAAGGTCATGTACGCCGGGCCCGGCCAGGAGGGCGTCGCGCCGGCGGGGGAGTGGCAGCAGGTGAGCATCTTCCTGTCGGCCTTCGACGTCCACATGAACCGCGCCCCCTACGGCGGCCGGGTCACCGAGGTCGTCCGCCGCCCGGGGCGCTGGCTCGCCGCCTACCGGCACGAGAGCGCCCACCTCAACGAGCGCAGCGACATCACCGTCGAGCGCGAGGTGGGCGGCGTCGTCCGGACCGTGCACTTCCGCCAGGTCGTCGGGCTCATGGCCCGCCGCGTCGTCACCCGCGTCGTCGCCGGCGACGAGGTCGCCACCGGTCAGCGCATCGGGCTCATGAAGTTCGGCTCACGCATGGACGTCTTCGTCCCCACCGACTGCGACCTGCTCGTCGCCGCGGGGGCCCGCGTCGTCGCCGGGGAGACCGTCCTGGCCCGCTGGCCGGTGGCCGCATGACCGAGGACCAGGGCGGGCGCCGCCGGATGTTCGACCGCTGGCGGCTCGTCTCGCCCAGCGGTGCCGAGGTCGTCTCCCTGCGGCAGCTGCCGAAGCGCGAGCGCGCCCGGCTGCTGCTGCCGAGCATGTTCACGACCTTCAACATGATCGCCGGCTTCTCCTCGGTGCTCCTGGCCTTCCGCGGACACTTCACCGTCGCCGCCGTCCTCATCGCCGTGTCGATCGTCATGGACATCGCCGACGGCGCCGTCGCCCGCCTCGTCGGCGCCACCTCGCCGTTCGGCCTCCAGCTGGACTCCCTCGCCGACCTCATCTCCTTCGGCGTCGCCCCCGCGGTGCTCGTCCACACCTGGGCGCTCGACGAGTGGCCGGTCCTGGCCTGGCTCGCCGCGTTCTTCTGGCTCGCCTGCGCCGCCTTCCGGCTCGCCCGCTTCAACGTGACGATCGACCCCACGGCCGACAAGCGCTACTTCGTCGGGCTGCCCTCGCCCGGCGCGGCGAGCGTCGTCATCGCGACGATCTTCGCGCTGGACTCCCCGATGTGGGGCCCGGGCAGCGGCCCGTGGCGGGCCTGGTTCCCGCTGCTCGTCAGCGTCGTCCCGGCCCTGCTCATGGTCATGACGATCCGGTTCCGCTCCTTCCGCAACCTCCTGTCTCCGCGCACGTTGCGGGCCCGGGCGGGCACCGCGGTCGTCGCCGCCGCCGTCGTCCTCGGTCTCGTCCTGGCACCGGGCGTCACGGGCCTGCTCGTCGCCTACGGCTACGTCCTCACCGCCCCGCTCGGGGTGCTGACGGCGCCGTTGCGGGAACGGCTGTTCGGGGCCGATTCGGTCGCCCCGCCGCGCAGCCGGATGCCCTCGGTCCTGCTGCCGATCGACGAGGACGACGGCCTCGACGGCCCCGGCGGGACGGACCACGGGGCCCGCGCCCCGAGCTCCAGCGGGGACACCCTCGACGGGTAAGGCGACCCTTCGTTGGTCACCGGCACGGCATTTACCTAACATAGGTGTGTGCTAAATGCCGACGCCCCCACCGACGAGTCGCGCACGCGCGACCGGGTGCTGCGTGTCGTGAGCCAGGAGGGGCCGGTGAGCATCCCCGCCCTCGTCGACAGTCTCGGCCTCACCGAGACCGCCGTGCGGCGCCACGTGGGCGCCCTGCACGCCGACGGCCTCGTCGAGGCCCGCGAGGCCGGGGGCCCGCGGCGCCGCGGCCGTCCCGCCAAGACCTGGGTGCTCTCCTCCTCCGGCCATCGCACGCTCGCCACCGACTACGACGACCTCGCCGGAGAGGCGCTGCGCTTCCTGCGCCGCACCGGCGGTGAGCACGCCGTCCAGGCCTTCGCCGAGGAGCGGATGGCCGGCCTCGAGGAGCGCATCTCCGAGCGCCTCGACGCCGCCGGCGAGGACCCGCAGTCCCGCACCGACGCCCTCGTCAACGCCCTCACCACCGAGGGCTACGCCGCCTCGGCCCGCCCGGTGGGAACACCTGGGGGTCCCACCGCGCTGACCGGAGTGCAGCTGTGCCAGGGTCACTGCCCGGTCCAGCACGTCGCGAGCGAGTTCCCCGAGCTGTGCGAGGCCGAGACCGAGGCGTTCAGCCGCCTGCTCGGTGTCCACGTCCAGCGCCTGGCGACCCTCGCCCACGGCGACCACGTCTGTACCACGTTCGTCCCGACCCCGACCACCGAGAGGCCACCGCGATGACGAGCAGCATCGAAGAGCTCAACCCGGGTCTGAAGGACCTCGGCAAGTACGCGTTCGGCTGGGCCGACAGCGACACCGCCGGCGAGTCGGCCCGTCGTGGGCTGTCCGAGGAGGTCGTCACCGACATCTCCGACCGCAAGGGCGAGCCCGCCTGGATGCGCGAGCTGCGGGTGAAGTCCCTGCACCTGTTCGACAAGAAGCCCATGCCGACCTGGGGCAGCGACCTCACGGGCATCGACTTCCAGAACATCAAGTACTTCGTGAAGTCCACGGAGCAGCAGGCGACCTCCTGGGAGGACCTGCCCGAGGACATCAAGAACACCTACGACCGCCTCGGCATCCCCGAGGCCGAGAAGCAGCGCCTCGTCGCGGGCGTCGCCGCCCAGTACGAGTCCGAGGTCGTCTACCACCAGATCCGCGAGGACCTGGAGGAGAAGGGTGTCATCTTCGTCGACACCGACACCGGCCTGCGCGAGCACGAGGACCTCTTCCGCGAGTACTTCACGTCGGTCATCCCGGCCGGCGACAACAAGTTCGCCGCGCTCAACACCGCCGTGTGGTCGGGCGGCTCGTTCATCTACGTCCCGCCGGGCGTCCACGTCGACATCCCGCTCCAGGCCTACTTCCGGATCAACACCGAGAACATGGGCCAGTTCGAGCGGACGTTGATCATCGCCGACGAGGGCTCGTCGGTGCACTACGTCGAGGGCTGCACCGCCCCGATCTACAAGTCCGACAGCCTGCACAGCGCCGTCGTCGAGATCGTCGTGAAGAAGAACGCCCGGGTGCGCTACACGACCATCCAGAACTGGTCGAACAACGTCTACAACCTCGTGACGAAGCGGGCCACCTGCGCCGAGGGCGCGACGATGGAGTGGATCGACGGCAACATCGGCTCCAAGGTGACGATGAAGTACCCGGCCGTCTTCCTCCTGGGCGAGCACGCCCGGGGCGAGACGCTGTCCATCGCCTTCGCCGGCGAGGGCCAGCACCAGGACGCGGGCAGCAAGATGGTCCACGCCGCGCCGAACACCTCGAGCTCGATCGTCTCGAAGTCCGTCGCCCGTGGTGGCGGCCGCACGTCCTACCGCGGCCTGGTCCAGGTCATGGAGGGCGCGCACGGCTCGCGCAGCTCGGTCGTCTGCGACGCGCTGCTCGTCGACACCATCAGCCGCTCGGACACCTACCCCTACGTCGACATCCGCGAGGACGACGTGCAGATGGGGCACGAGGCGACCGTCTCCAAGGTCTCCGAGGACCAGCTCTTCTACCTCATGTCCCGCGGGATGACCGAGGAGGAGGCCATGGCCATGATCGTGCGCGGCTTCGTCGAGCCGATCGCCAAGGAGCTCCCGATGGAGTACGCCCTCGAGCTCAACCGCCTCATCGAGCTGCAGATGGAAGGCGCCGTCGGATGACGGTGCCCGCCGTCGCCCGTCCGTCGTTCCCGACCACGCCTCGCGAGGACCCTGCATGAGCCTGCTGACCCCTCAGCGCCCGTCGGAGGGCGCGCACACCCACAGCGCCGCGACGATGGTCCCGGACCAGTCGCGCGCCGAGCGCACCGCGTCCTTCGTGGTCGCCGACTTCCCCGTGCCGCACGGCCGCGAGGAGGACTGGCGCTTCAGCCCGGTCGACCGGCTCGGGGCGTTCTTCCGTGACGAGGCCACCGGCGCCTGCCTGGACTGGGCAGAGTCGCTGCCCGAGGGCGTGACCCTCGAGGGCCTGCCGGTCGAGGACTGGCGCGCCCTCGGCGTCCCCGCCCCGCAGGACCGGGCGGCCGCCGTCGCCGCCGCGCACAGCGGCGGCGTGGGCGTCCTCGACGTGCCGGCCGAGACCGAGCTCACCGAGCCGGTCCGGGTGCGCCTCACCGGCGGCGAGCAGGACCTCGTCCACGGCCACCTCATGGTCCGCGTCGGCCGCTTCTCCAGGGCCACGGTGGTCCTCGAGCACGCCGGCGTCGCCGACTACTCCGAGGTGCTCACCGTCCTCGCGGGCGACGGCAGCGACGTCACGGTCGTCACCGTCCAGGAGTGGGACGACCGTTCGCACCACCTCGGCCAGCACGACGTCGTCGTCGGCCGGGACGCCCGGGTGCGGCACATCGCCGTGACCCTCGGCGGCGGGGTCGTCCGCCTCAACACCAACGCGTCCTACGCCGGGCCGGGCGGCTCGTTCGAGGCGCTCGGGGTGTACTTCGCCGACGCCGGACAGCACCTCGAGCACCGCCTGTTCGTCGACCACGAGGCGCCGCACTGCCGCAGCAACGTCGAGTACAAGGGCGCGCTCCAGGGCGAGACCGCCCGCACCGTGTGGGTCGGCGACGTCCTCATCCGCGCCAGCGCCGAGGGCACCGACACCTACGAGCTGAACCGCAACCTCGTCCTCACCGACGGCGCCCGCGCCGACTCGGTGCCGAACCTCGAGATCGAGACCGGCGAGATCGAGGGGGCCGGGCACGCCTCGGCCACCGGCCGGTTCGACGACGAGCAGCTCTTCTACCTCATGGCGCGCGGCATCCCCGAGGACGAGGCCCGGCGCCTCGTCGTCCGTGGGTTCTTCGCCGGCGTCGTCGCGCGGATCGGCGTCCCCGAGGTGCAGGAGCACCTCATGGAGGCCATCGAGCGCGAGCTCGCCGCCGGGGCCGCCCGATGAGCGAGCAGCTGACCGAGCAGGGCTTCGTGCGGGTCTGCCGCGTCGACGAGCTGCCCGCCGCCGGCGCCGCGGCCGCCGACATCCACGGCCGCCGCGTGGCGCTCGTACGCACCGAGGACGGCGACGTGCACTGCGTCGACGACACGTGCAGCCACGCCAACGTCTCGCTCTCCGAGGGCGAGCTCGACGGTTGCACCCTGGAGTGCTGGCTGCACGGGTCGCGCTTCGACCTGCGCACCGGCGAGCCCACGGGCCTGCCGGCCACGCAGCCGATCGCCGTCCACTCCGTCCGCGTGCAGGACGACGAGGTCTTCGTCGCCCTCGCCAGCGCCGAGGGCGCCGCGGACCTCCCGACCACCACCGACAACGAGAGCTGAGTGAGCATGTCCACCCTGGAGATCACCGACCTCCACGTCACCGTCGAGACCGAGGACGGCGCCAAGGAGATCCTGCGCGGCGTCACCCTGACGATCGAGAGCGGCCAGACGCACGCCATCATGGGCCCGAACGGGTCCGGCAAGTCCACCCTCGCGTACTCGATCGCGGGCCACCCGAAGTACACCGTCACCTCCGGCAGCGTCACGCTGGACGGCGAGGACGTCCTCGCCATGAGCGTCGACGAGCGCGCCCGCGCCGGCCTGTTCCTCGCCATGCAGTACCCCGTCGAGGTCCCCGGCGTCACCGTGTCCAACTTCCTGCGCACCGCGAAGACCGCGGTGTCCGGCGAGGCCCCCAAGCTGCGGACCTGGGTCAAGGACGTCAAGGGCGCCATGGGCGACCTGCGGATGGACGCCGCCTTCGCCGACCGCAACGTCAACGAGGGCTTCTCCGGCGGTGAGAAGAAGCGCCACGAGATCCTCCAGATGGAGCTGCTCGAGCCGAAGATGGCGATCCTCGACGAGACCGACTCCGGGCTCGACGTCGACGCCCTGCGCGTGGTGTCCGAGGGCGTCAACCGGGCCAAGGACCGGACCGGGGCCGGCGTGCTCCTCATCACGCACTACACCCGCATCCTGCGGTACGTGCAGCCCGACTTCGTCCACGTCTTCGTCGACGGCCGGATCGCCGAGCAGGGCGGACCCGAGCTCGCCGAGCGGCTCGAGGCCGAGGGCTACGACCGCTTCCAGCCGAGCGCGGTCGAGGCCTGAGCATGACGGCCGCCCCCTTCACCGACGAGGAGCTGGCTCGCCTGCGGGCCGACTTCCCGATCCTGTCGCGCACGGTGCGCGGGGGCCACCCGCTCGTCTACCTGGACTCCGGGGCCACCTCGCACAAGCCGGTCCCCGTCCTCGACGCCGAGCGGGACTTCTACACCCGCACCAACGCCGCCGTGCACCGCGGCGCCCACCAGCTGTCCGAGGAGGGCACGGACGCCTACGAGACCGCGCGCGAGACCATCGCCGCGTTCATCGGGGCCCGGGCCGCCGAGGTCGTCTTCACCCGCAACGCCACCGAGGCGCTCAACCTCGTCGCGTACGCCTTCACCAACGGCACGCACGGCGGTGGGGGCGGCCGGGGCGACCGGTTCACGCTGCGCCCCGGCGACGAGGTGCTCGTCACCGAGATGGAGCACCACGCCAACCTCGTGCCGTGGCAGGAGGCCTGCCGGCGCACCGGCGCCACCCTGCACTGGGTGCCCGTCACCTCCGACGGCCGGCTCGACCTCTCCTCGCTCGACGAGCTGCTCACCGAGCGCACGAAGGTGTTCGCCTTCACCCACGTCTCGAACGTCCTCGGCACCGTCAACCCGGTGCGCGAGCTCGCGGAGAAGGCGCACGCCGTGGGCGCACTGGCCGTGCTCGACGCCTGCCAGTCGGTGCCGCACCTCCCGGTGGACGTCGCCGACCTCGGCGTCGACCTCCTGGCCTACTCCGGGCACAAGCTCTTCGGCCCGCTCGGGGTCGGCGTGCTCTGGGGCCGTCCGGAGCTGCTCGACGAGATGCCGGTCTTCCTCACCGGCGGCTCGATGATCGAGACCGTGACGATGGAGGGCTCCACGTACGCCCCGGTGCCGCAGAAGTTCGAGGCCGGCGTCCCCGTGGCCGCCCAGGCCGTCGGGCTGGCCGCGGCCTGCGACTACCTCACCGGCCTCGGGATGGAGCGGGTCCACGCGCACGAGCAGGCGCTCACCGAGCGGCTGCTGCGCGGCCTTGCGGAGCGCTCCTGGGTCTCCGTCCTCGGCCCTGCCGACCTCCGCGACCGCGGGGGGGCGGTGGCGTTCGCCGTCGACGGCGTCCACGCCCACGACGTCGGCCAGGTGCTCGACGACCGCGGCGTCGAGGTGCGGGTCGGCCACCACTGCGCGTGGCCGCTGCACCGGGCGCTGCGGGTCCCGGCGAGTACCCGGGCGTCGTTCGCCGCCTACACCACCCCGGGCGAGGTCGACGCGCTGCTCGAGGCGCTGGACCGGGTGCCCGCGACGTTCGGCCTGGAGGTGCCGGCCTGATGGACCTCTACCAGGAGCTCATCCTCGACCACTACAAGAACCCGGTGCGCGCGGGGCTTCGTGACCCGTTCGACGCCGAGAGCCACCAGGTCAACCCCACGTGCGGCGACGAGGTGACGCTGCGCGTCCACGTCACCGGCGAGGGCGACGACGCCGTCGTCGAGGACGTGTCCTACGACTCGATGGGCTGCTCCATCAGCGTCGCCTCGGCCTCGATCCTCGCCGAGGAGGTCACCGGCGGCACCGTCGCGCACGCCCGGGCGACCTACGACGCCATGCGGGCCATGCTCACGAGCAAGGGCGAGGACCCCGGCGACGAGGACGTCATCGGCGACGGGGTCGCCCTGGCCGGCGTCGCGAAGTACCCCGCCCGCGTCAAGTGCGCGCTGCTGTCCTGGGCCGCGTTCACCGATGCCCTCTACCAGGCCGAAGGAGCGAAGCAGTGACCGAGACCAGTAAGTCCACGCCCACCAACGTCGCCGACGTGGAGGAGGCGCTGCGCGACGTCGTCGACCCCGAGCTCGGGATCAACGTCGTCGACCTCGGCCTCATCTACGGCATCACCGTCGACCCGCAGAACCACGCCGTCATCGACATGACCCTCACCTCGGCGGCGTGTCCGCTCACCGACGTCATCGAGGACCAGACCGCGGCCTCGCTCGAGGGGCTCGTGTCCGGGCACCGGATCAACTGGGTCTGGATGCCGCCGTGGGGTCCGGACAAGATCACCGACGACGGCCGCGAGCAGCTGCGGGCGCTGGGCTTCAACATCTGAGCCGGCCCCCGTGGGCCAGCGCGTCGTCGAGGTCGCGCCCGAGCGGTACGACCGCTGGCGGGCGCGCTTCGACGCGAACAACGTGGACGGCCCGCAGCGCGTGGCCGGTGTCGAGCGGTTCGACCACGACCCGCTGGCCCTCGTCCTCGTCCGGCGCGGCGGCTACGCCGTCGGCCTCTGGCACGGCGGCTCGCTGACCGCCCACAAGACCGGCACGCGCTACGTGCAGTCGCGCACGGCGGCGGGCGGGTGGAGCCAGCAGCGCTTCGCCCGGCGCCGGGGCAACCAGGCCGACGAGCTCGTGGGCGCCGTGGCCGACCACGCGGCCCGGCTCCTGCGGGGTGGCGGGGCCGCCGGTCTCGTCCTCGGCGGCGACCGTGCGCTGGGGGAGGCCGTCCTCGACGACGACCGGCTGGCGGAGCTGCGCGACCTGCCCCGCCGCGGCCTGCACGACCTGCCGGACCCGCGCCTGTCCGTCCTGGAGCGCGCGGCCGAGCGTGGTCGCGCCGTGCGGGTTACGGTCGAGGAGTGAGCGGCGCTCAGCCGCCGCGGTTGTCGCCGGGGTAGCGCATCCGGACGCGGTCCGCGCGGGACCGGTCGGCGTCGCTGCCCGTGTCGTACGGGCCGTCTCCGCGCCGCAGCCAGCGCAGGACGGGCCCGCCCAGCAGCCACACGACGACGACGAAGCCCACGGCGGTGACGCCCGTCGCGGGGTCGTCGCGGGCCACGGCGTGCCAGAGGCCCGAGACCAGCACGACGAGCAGGCAGAACCCCGCGACCACGCGGCGCAGCCGGGTGTCCCCTGGCCCCATGTCGTCCTCCTCTCGTGTCACCCTACGCGCGGACGTCCTGGACCCGGCCGGTCCTCGCGGTCCTCGTCGGCTCCTGCACCCCCGCCCGTCCCTGCGAGACCTCTCCGACCCCTGTCGCTCTCGCCGACCCCTGCACATCTCGCCGAACCGAGGCGCGATAGCCGGGGGTGCCGGCGAGATCCGCATGGCCGGCCAGGATCCGCGTTGGTCGGAGAGGTCTCGCAGGGGCCGGGCCGCAGCCGCGTGACCTTCCGCGGCCGGACGGCGTCGTGACGAGCACCGCGCCGTCCGCGTCGACCGCCACCCACACCGGGGTCGAGACCGGTCCCCGGAGCGTCGGAAGGTGGTCGGCGGGACGACGTCCTCGTCGGCGACCCCGGTCCAGGTGTCGTCCACGGGCCCTCCCCGTCACTCGCGGTGGCGGGCGATGTTGACGACCGTCCCGTCGGGTGCGCGGACCAAGAACCGGCGGATGCCCCACGGCTCGTCGGTGAGGGGGTGGACGATCTCGTAGCCGCGACGGACGGCCTCGGCGTGGAAGGCGTCGACGTCGTCGACCTTGAGGGTGACCTGCGGGTTCTCCGGGGCCGAGGCGTCCGTCGTCATCAGCTGCACGTGGTCCCCGGACCCCGGCGCGACGAAGCGGGCCACCCAGTCCAGGCCGAGGTCCTCGTCCTCCAGCCCGAGGAAGCCGGTGTAGAACCCGGCGGCCTCGTCGAGGTCGGGGACGGTGAGGTCGACGGTGACCCGGACGACGCGCACGGTGGCTCCTCTCGGGTGGTGCTCAGGCCGGGGTGATCCGCAGGGCCGCGCGCTCCGGGTTGCCGCGGCGCACGACCCGCTCGACCAGCCGCACGACGCGGAACTCCAGGCGGTACTTGCGGGCGAGCAGGCGCTGGGCGGCGGCGACCGCGTCCGGGGCGACGAGCACCTGCGCGTGCCCGCCGACCGTCGGCGCGTCCTCGGCGACGGCGCCGCGCCGGGAGCACGGGCGCAGCTCGACCCGGGAGTCCTCGCGCAGCCGTCGCACCTTGCCGCTGCGGGCCGGGGTGGTCACCCAGAGGTCGTCACCGTCGCGGACGACCCACACCGGGGTGGGCACCGGCTCGCCGGACCGCCGGAAGGTGGTGAGGGACACGAAGCGCGCGTCCCCCACCCGGTGCCACGTGCCGAGGTCGTCCATGGCCCCACCCTGTCACCGCCGGGACCGCCGGTGGGCGCGAGGACCGACCGGACCCGGTCCGGCCTCAGCCCCGGTAGACGGAGTCGACGGCGAAGGTGTCGCAGCGGTCGAGGTCACCGGAGTCAAACCCGCGCATGAACCACTGCTGGCGGGCCTTGGACGACCCGTGCGTCCAGGACTCGGGGTTGACCCGGCCGGTGGCGGCCTCCTGGATCCGGTCGTCGCCGACGGCCGAGGCCGCCGAGAGGGCGGAGTCGATGTCCTGCCGGGTGAGCGGCTCCAGGAACGGCGTGCCGGTGTCCTCGTCCGGCACCTGCGAGGCGTGCTGCGCCCACACGCCGGCGAGGCAGTCGGCCATGAGCTCGATGCGGACGGCACCGGACTCGGCGCCCTGCGGGTCCTGCTGGGCCCGGCCGAGCAGCCCCAGCTGGTCCTGCAGCGCGTGGCCGTACTCGTGCGCGACGACGTACTCCTGCGCCAGCGCGCCGTCGTCGGCGCCGAACCGGGAGGTGAGCAGGTCGAAGAAGCTGGCGTCGATGTACACCGTCTTGTCCAGCGGGCAGTAGAACGGGCCGACCTGGTTGCTCGCCGTGCCGCAGGCGGACTGCGTCTGCCCGCTGTAGAGGACCGTCGGGGTCTGCTCCCAGCGGTACTTCGAGCGGGACAGCTCGCCGTCCCAGAACGCCTGCACCGAGTTCACCGTCCCGATGACGCGGCACTCGACGTTCCGGTTGGCGTCGGCTCCGGTCCGGCACTCCGAGAACGCGTTCGGGTCCTGCTGGCCACCGGACTGCACCTGGCCGGGGTCCAGCTGGCCGCCGCCGGTCGGGATCGAGGACGGGTCGATGCCGAAGACCATCGCGAGGACGAGGAGGATGAGCCCGCCGATGCCGCCGCCGACGACCATGCCGCCCGGCCCGCCGCCGCCTCCCCCCGAGCGCACCTGCGAGGTGTCGAGGGTGACGTTGTCGTTGAAGCTCATCCCGACCCTCCGTCGTCGTCGTGCCCGGCCGGTCCCGGGGTGCCGGGCCACAGCCTAGGGGTGCGCGGGACCCGCCCAGGGTGCCGGTGACCGGCCGGCGCGCCTGAGTAGCGGTGCCCACCGGGGATGAGTACCGCTGCGGATCCGGCGGGGTGCTCGCCCCCCGGACGCTGGAGCCCATGGAGACCGCCGTCCGTCACCCCCGCCCGACGTCCACCCCCGCCCCCGCCGTCGTGATGCCACCGGTCGTCGGCGCCGTCCGCGTCGGGGCCTCGCTGCTTGCCGGCCTGCTCGCCCTGGCCGTGGTGCGCGGGGCCGCCCTGACCCTCGGCCGCCGCCCGGCCGGTCTGCTGTTCCTCGGCCGCCACGGGGGCCGCGCCGCGCAGCGGGCCGGCCTCGTCGCCGCCGTCCTCACCGCCGCGCGTGCCCGTCGCCGGGTCCCCGCCTACTGGGCCGCGACGGCCGGTGTCCGGCCCTGGCGGGCCGCGCTGGGTGCCGGGCGGCTCAGCGCCTACCTCGACGCGCTGCCGGTGCTGGACAAGCGCGGGTACATCGACGCCCATCCGCTCGAGCGTCGCTGTCTCGACGGCCGGCTGCCCGAGCGGGGCGTCGAGGTCGACGAGTCCTCAGGCTCCTCCGGACGCCCCTACCAGTGGGTCCGCTCCCGGCAGGAGCTGGACGAGGTCGAGCGCAGCCTCGCGGTCCAGGCGGCCCTGCAGCTCGCGCCGCGCCGCCACCGCCGGGTCGTCGTCCTCAACTGCTTCTCGATGGGTGCCTGGGCCACCGGCCAGTCGGTGTCCGGGGCGCTGCGCCACCTCGGGGTCCTCAAGGCCTGCGGTCCCGACGCCGACACGGCGCTGGCCGCCATCGACCTCGTCGGCCCGGACGTCTGCTACGTCGTCTGCGGCTACCCGCCCTTCCTCGACACCCTCGTGCGCACGGCCGCCGACCGCGGCGTCGACCTGTCCGGCCTCGAGCTGTGGGGGTTCGTCGGGGGTGAGGGCATGACCGAGGTGCTGCGGACGCGGCTCGAGCGCACCTTCCACCGCGTGTTCTCCGCGTACGGCGCGTCCGACCTCGACATCGGCGTCGCGGGGGAGTGCGAGCTCACCGTCGCCCTGCGCCGGGCCGCCGCCGGGAACCCGGCGTTCGCCGAGGCGCTGTTCGGCCGGGCCCACCGGCTGCCGATGGTCTTCTGCTACGACCCGTCGACCTACCACGTCGAGACCGTGACGGGCACCGACGGCGACGAGCTCGTCGTCACCGTGACCCGCCGGCTGCTGTCGCCGCGGGTGCGGTACGCCGTCCACGACGCCGGGGGCACGCTCGAGCACGAGGCGGTGCGCCGCCTGGCCCGCGAGCACGGCGTCGTCCTGCCGACCCGCGACCAGCCGCGGCTGCCGCTGCTGTTCGTCTCCGGCCGGGCCGACAGCACGGTCAGCCACATGGGCGCCAACCTCTACCCGGAGGACGTCGACACCGCGCTCGGCCTGCTCGCCACCGACGAGCCGGGACTCGGGCTCGGGGCGTTCTGCCTCGGCCTCGCCGACACCGACGACGGCGCCACCGTTCCGGTCGTCCACGTCGAGACCACCGACCCCTCCGCGGCAACGGCCGACACCGTCCGCGCGGCCCTGGCCGGCTGGCTCGTCGCCCACAACCGCGACTGGGCCGCGGCGGCCGAGGAGGACCGGCGGGCGCTGGCCTTCGACGTCCGTCCCGTCCCGCCCGGCACCGGGGTCTTCGCCGCCAACGCGGGCCGGATCAAGCGCCGCTACGTCACCCACACCACCGACGAGGAGAGCTGAGATGACCGTCACGCGACCCACCACCGACCGCGGGAGCGACCGCGCCCGCCGGGCCCACGCCGACGACCGGCGCGCGGCCGCCGCAGCCCTCGTCGCGACGCTGCCGGAGGACCACCGCCGCGCGCTGGCCGGCGCGCTGCGGGCCCCGAGCGCGCACAACGCCCAGCCCTGGCGCGTCCACCCGCGGCGCGTCGGGGACGGGTGGGCCTACGCCCTCCACTACGACCACCACGAGTACCTGCCGGCCGACCCCGAGGACCGGGACGCGTACCTGTGCATGGGAACCTTCTGCGAGACGCTCGCGCTCTGCGCCGCCGGTCTCGGTCTGCGCGCCGACATCACCCTCGTCCTGGAGCGCGACGGCGCCGACCTCCACGTGGCCGACCTCGTGCTCGTCCCCGACGCGGCCGCTGGGGACGGGGACCCGCTCGTGCCGGAGGTCGGGGGCCGGCGCACGGACCGCGCGACCTACCGGCCCGACCCCCTGCCCGCGACCCTCGTAGCCGCCCTCGAGGCCCTGGGCTGCGTCCTCGTCCCCACGCCCGCCGCGTCCCGGGTCGTGCACGAGGCCTCGACCGCCTCGTGGGCCGACCGCCGCTTCGTCGCCGACCTGCGGGCCTGGGTCCGGGCCGACTCCGACGCCCCGGACGGGATGACCCCACGCCAGCTCGGCCTCGCGGGGTACGAGTGGCTGGCGCTGCGGGCGGCCTTCCGGCTCGGCCGGGTCCTCGGCCCGCTGGCCCGGGCTTACGGCTCGCGCGAGGTCCGGCTGCTCCACGACGCCCCGGCCGTCGCCGTCCTCACCGCCGACTCCGACGACCCGGCGGACCTCGTCGCCGCCGGGCGCCGGCTCCTGCGCGCGTGGGTGACCGTCTGCGCCGCCGGTCACGGCTACCACCCGATCTCCGTCGCCATCGACCGCCCCGAGACCCGCCCGCAGGTCGCCGCCCTGGCCGGCGTGGCCGACGGCCGGGCCACCCCGGTCGCGCTGTTCCGGGTCGGCCGGCCCACGGCCCCGGCGGCCGGCAGCAACCGCGTCGACCTCGTCGACGTCGTGCGAACCCTTTAGGAGGAGAGGGGGCGGGGAACCTAGACTGGACGGCGGCCTGCCCGGACCGCCGGGTGCGGCCGCCTACTCCCTCCACCGAAGGACCCCACCGTGATCACCGCTGCCTCCGTCGAGCTGCGTGCGGGCTCCCGCCTGCTCCTCGACGGCGCGACCTTCCGGGTGGCGCCGGGGGACCGGATCGGGCTCGTCGGACGCAACGGGGCGGGCAAGACGACGCTCACCAAGACCCTCGCCGGGGTCACCCAGCCCGCGGCGGGCACGATCACCCGCAGCGGCGACGTCGGCTACCTGCCGCAGGACCCGCGCACCGGCGACCTCCACGTGAGCGCCCGCGACCGGGTGCTGTCCGCCCGCGGCCTCGACGCCATCGTCCGGGACCTGCGCGCCGCGGAGACCGCGATGGGCGCCGAGACCGGGGAGCGGCAGGAGCGCGCCATGCGCCGGTACTCCCGGCTGGACGCCGAGTTCACCGCCGCCGGCGGCTACGCGGCCGAGTCCGAGGCGGCCCAGATCGCCGCCGCGCTCGGGCTGGAGGAGCGGCTGCTCGAGCAGGAGATCGGCACCCTCTCCGGTGGCCAGCGTCGCCGGGTCGAGCTGACCCGCATCCTCTTCTCCGGCGCCGAGACCCTCCTGCTCGACGAGCCGACCAACCACCTCGACGCCGACTCCGTCGTCTGGCTGCGCGAGCACCTCAAGGGGTACCGCGGCGGGCTCGTCGTCATCAGCCACGACGTCGACCTGCTCGGCGTCGTCGTCAACAAGGTCTTCCACCTCGACGCCAACCGGGCCGAGCTGGACCAGTACAACCTCGGCTGGAAGGCCTACCTCCAGCAGCGCGAGACCGACGAGCGCCGCCGCCGGCGTGAGCGCGCCAACGCCGAGAAGAAGGCGTCCGCGCTCATGGCCCAGGCCGACAAGATGCGCGCCAAGGCGACGAAGACGGTGGCCGCGCAGAACATGCAGCGGCGCGCCGAGCGGCTCCTCGGCGGCCTGGAGTCCGAGCGCGTGCAGGACAAGGTCGCGCACCTGCGCTTCCCCAAGCCCTCGCCGTGCGGACGCACCCCGCTGCGCGCCTCGGGCCTGTCCCGCTCCTACGGCTCGGCCGAGGTCTTCACCGACGTCGACCTCGCCATCGACCGCGGCTCGCGGGTCGTCGTCCTCGGTCTCAACGGGGCGGGCAAGACGACGCTGCTGCGACTGCTCGCCGGCGTCGACGACCCCGACACCGGGCAGGTCGAGCCCGGGCACGGCCTCAAGCTCGGCTACTACGCGCAGGAGCACGAGAACCTCGACGTCGCCCGCACCGTCCTGGAGAACATGAAGTCCGCGGCGCCGGACCTCGGCGAGACCGATGTCCGCAAGGTCCTCGGGTCGTTCCTGTTCTCCGGCGACGACGTCCACAAGCCGGCCGGCGTCCTCTCCGGCGGCGAGAAGACCCGGTTGTCGCTGGCGCTGCTCGTCGTCTCCTCGGCCAACGTGCTGCTGCTCGACGAGCCGACGAACAACCTCGACCCCGCCTCACGGCAGGAGATCCTCGGCGCCCTGCGCACCTACGAGGGGGCCGTCGTCCTCGTCACCCACGACGAGGGCGCCGTCGACGCGCTTGAGCCCGAACGCATCCTCCTGCTCCCCGACGGGGTCGAGGACCTCTGGGGCTCCGACTACCGCGAGCTCGTGACCCTGGCCTGAGCCTCCCTCGGCGGCCCGGCGCCCGGTCCGGTGCTCCGGGCCGATGCCCCGCGGGCCACGCGCATACTGGGTCGATGTCATCCCGCCGGCTCGGCCTCGCCGCGTTCGCGCTGGTCAGCGCGCTGCTGCCGGCGGCCTGCGCGGCCGGGGCGGACCCGCCGGAGCCCTCGTCGAGCGTGCGCCCCTCCACGTCCGCGTCCCCCGACCCGGGGGCTGACGGCCGGACCCTGCGCCTGTCGGTGTTCGGGGACATGGGGGTGTCGGCCGACGCCGACGCCGTCCTGGACGACATCGCCGCCCGGGACGACGACGCGACGCTCGTCGTGGGCGACCTCTCCTACGACGGTCCCGGCAGCGAGGGCGCCTGGTGCGACCAGGTGACCTCGCGCCTGGGCCGCGACCACCCCGTCGGCATCGTTGCGGGGAACCACGAGGATGACGGACCGGACGGTGCGATCCGGGCGTTCACCGCGTGCCTGCCCACCCGTCCGGCCGGTGTGCGCGGCGACTACGGGCGGCAGTGGTACGCCGACCTCCCCGCGCGGGACCCCCTCGTGCGGGTCGTCATGATCTCCCCGGACCTCGACTTCGGCGACGGCGTCTGGTCCTACGACCGTGGCACGCCGCACTACGCCTGGACCCGCCGGACGATCCGGGCCGCCCGGGCCGAGGGGATCCCGTGGGTCGTCGTCGGCATGCACAAGCCGTGCCTGTCGGTCGGGGTGTACCTCTGCGAGTCCGGCACCGACCTCAACGACCTCCTCGTCGGCCTCGAGGTGCCGCTCGTCCTCTCCGGCCACGAGCACATGTACGCGCGGACCCGGTCGCTCGCCCTCGGCCCGGCCTGCCCGAGCGTCCCGCCGGCCCAGTTCGACGCCGGCTGCCTCGCCCCCGACGGCACGACCTTCGTCACGGTCGGCACCGGCGGGAGGCCGCTGCGCGAGGTCCACCCGCTGGTGGCCGGCCGCCCGTACTTCGCGGCCTTCAGCGGCGCGGGCGAGGACCCGGCCTTCGGCTCGCTCGACGTCACCGTCCGGCCGCAGGACCTCGTCGTCCGGTTCGACCCGGCCCCGGGCAGCGGCTTCACCGACACGGTGACCATTGCCCGCTGAGGCCGCGTCGCTCAGCGCGCGGCGTCGCGGAACCAGGCCTCCCGGTCGCGGGGGTCCGGGTCCGGGGCGCGCCGGCGGGGAGGCTCGCCCCGCACCGGGGCGTGGTGGTCGGGCCGGGTGACGAGCGAGCCCTCGCCGCCGGTGAGGTCCGGCAGCAGGCGGGTGAGCTCGGCCACCGACCGGGTGGGCAGCGTGCCGGTGACGAGTGACCAGCCGTCGGCCCCGCGCGACCCCTCGGGCGTGCCGCCGAGCCGTCCGACCGCCGACAGCACCGCGCCGAGGGCGGCGGCGGGCAGCTCGACCTCGATCCGGTCCACCGGTTCGCAGGCCACGGTGCCGGCCCGCGCCAGGGCGGCGTGGACGACGACCTGGGACAGGAGGCGGAAGTCGGCCGCGACGGTGGACATGGACTTGTCGAACCCCTGGTGCGGGCGGCTCTGCCGTGGGTAGTAGAGCGAGTCGGTCATCGTCACCATGCAGTCGAGCACCTCCCACCCGTACCGGCCCGAGCGCAGGGCGGTCCGCACGCCCTCCTCCGTGGCCGCCACGAAGGCCGGCAGCAGCCGCCCGGGTTGCACGCCGGGCCGGAAGACGACGCCCGAACCGGTCGGGCCGGGCGCGACGGCCAGCCCGACCGTGGCCAGGTACGGGTTGCCGCCGGTGCCGAGGCGCTCGAGCGCCGCCCCGCGCCCGGTGACCCGCTCGACGAGGACGACACCCGGGGGCGAGAACCGGGCCCGCATGCCGAAGCGCTCCTCCAGCAGCGCGGCGACGACCTCGCGCTGCACCTCGCCGTGGAGGGTGACGGCCGCCTCCGCATCGGCCGCGGACCGCCGCAGGGCGATGAGCGGGTCCTCGTCGGCGAGCTCGGCGAGGGCGGCGAAGAGGGCCGGACGGTCGGCCGGGTCCTCGGGGGTGACGAGCGACTCGAGCCGTCCGGGCGCGAAGCGGTACCGCGCGCGGGCCGGCGGCGTCCCGACGGTGTCACCGACCCGGGCGGCGGGGCCCCGCACGGCGGCGACCTCGCCGGCGCCGACACACGGCTCGGGGCGCAGGCCGTCCGGTCGGCTCACCGCGACCTCGGTGACCGGGTGAGGGGCGCGGCCCCCCACCACCACCCGGTCCCGCACGGCGAGCTCGCCGTCCCACATCCGCACCCACACCCGGCGGCCGCGCTCGTCGCGGTCGACCGCGAAGACGGTGGCCGCGGGACGGTGCGGGGCCGCCTCCGCGCGGGGTCGCCGGTCGGGCGCCACGACCCGGGCCAGGACGGCCGGCAGGTCCGGCACTCCGGTGCCGGTGACCGCGGACCCCGCGAGGACCGGGGTCAGCCGGCCGGCGCGCACCGCGGACCGCAGGGCGGCCCGCACCCGGTCGCGCCCCACCGGCCGGTCCTCGGCCCAGCGGCGCAGCACGTCGTCGTCGACCTCGGCGACGGCGAGCACGACGGTCTCGTCGTCCAGGGGGACCGGGACGGCTTCCGCGTGGGCCGACCCCGCGTCCCGGACGCGGGTGAGCGGGACCAGGTGCGGGGTGAGCCGGCGCCGGACCCGCTCGAGCACCACGTCCGGGTCCGCCCCGGCGCGGTCCACCTTGTTGACGAAGAGGACGGTGGGCACCCCGAGCCGCCGCAACGCGCGCCAGAGGACGACGGTCTGCGGCTGCACGCCCTCGACGGCGGAGACTACGAGCACGGCCGCGTCGAGCACGGTGAGCGAGCGCTCCACCTCGGCGACGAAGTCCGGGTGGCCCGGGGTGTCGACGACGGTGACCTCGAGGCCGGCGGCGGCGAACGTCGTGACGGAGGCGCGGATGGTGATGCCGCGGCGGCGTTCGAGGTCCATCGAGTCGGTGCGGGTCGTGCCCGCGTCGACGGACCCGGGGGTGTCGAGGACGCCCGCCTCGAGGAGGAGGCGTTCGGTCAGGCTGGTCTTACCGGCGTCGACGTGCGCGACGATCCCGAGGACGAGGGGGGAGGACATGGGGCAGCTCCACGGCTGGACGGAAGGGGGTCCGGGGCGTGGAGGGTGCGCGCATGGGGAAGGGTGCTCCTGGGGTCGGGGACGTCGTCCACCCCGGAGTCTCGTCGGCCGGGGGAGCTGCGTCGACCGGTTTTCCCGGCCGGCGCCCCAGCGGCCGGGTTCTCGGTGTGCCCGGCCGGGGTCAGCCGGGGATCGCGGGGAGCCTGGACAGGGCGGCGGCCACCGACTGCTGCAGCTCGGTGTCCTCCCACGTGTGGTCGACGAGCGACCCCCGCAGGTAGGCGTCGTACGCGGGCAGGTCGAGGTGCCCGTGACCGCACAGCGCCGTGAGGATGACCTTCTCCTGGCCGGTATCGACGCAGGCCAGGGCCTCGTCGACCGCGGCGGCCAGTGCGTGCGTCGGCTCCGGTGCCGGGACGATGCCCTCGGTGCGGGCGAAGAGCACGCCGGCGGCGAAGCAGTCCTGCTGGGTCTTGGCCCGGGCCTCGATGAGCCCCTCGGCGTACAGGTGGCTGATGAGCGGGCTCATGCCGTGGTAGCGCAGGCCGCCGGCGTGGATCGGGTCGGGGATGAAGTCGTGCCCGAGGGTGTGCATCTTCAGCAGCGGCGTCATCCCGGCGACGTCGCCGAAGTCGTAGGCGTAGGTGCCCTGGGTCAGCGAGGGGCAGGACGCCGGCTCGACGGCGCGGACCACCGGGCCTGCACCCCCCGCGGCGAGCTTCTCGCGGAGGAACGGGAAGGTGAGCCCGCCGAAGTTGGACCCGCCGCCGGTGCAGCCGACGATGACGTTGACGGTCTCGTCGATCTTCGCCAGCTGCAGGAGCGCCTCCTCGCCGATGACCGTCTGGTGCAGCAGGACGTGGTTGAGGACCGAGCCCAGCGCGTAGCAGGTCGTCGGGTCCTGGGCGGCGACCTCGACGGCCTCGCTGATGGCGAGGCCGAGCGAGCCGGGGGAGTCGGGGTCGGACGCGAGCATGGCCCGGCCCGCCTCGGTGAGGTCCGACGGGCTCGGGTGGACCTGCCCGCCGAAGGTCTCGATCATGATCCGGCGGTAGGGCTTGGCGTCGTAGGACGCCCGCACCTGCCACACCTCGCACTCGAGGCCGAACTGGGCGCACGCGAAGGCCAGGGCGGTGCCCCACTGGCCCGCCCCCGTCTCGGTGGTGAGCCGGCGCACACCCGCCCTGGCGTTGTAGTAGGCCTGCGGGACGGCGGTGTTCGGCTTGTGGGAGCCCGCGGGCGACACACCCTCGTACTTGTAGTAGATGCGGGCCGGGGTGCCCAACGCCTTCTCCAGGCGGTGCGCCCGGTAGAGCGGCGAGGGACGCCACAGCCGGTACACGTCCTGCACCTCGGCGGGGATGTCGACGTACCGCTCGGTGCTCACCTCCTGGGCGACGAGGTCGGCCGGGAAGAGCGGGGCGAGGTCCTCCGGACCCACCGGCTGCCCGGTCCCGGGGTGCAGCGGCGGCGGGGGTGCGGTGGGCAGGTCGGCCAGGAGGTTGTACCAGCGGGTCGGCATCTCGTCCTCGTCGAGGTGGACCTTGTGACGCAGCGGGGTGCGGAGCGGCTCGGGCACGGCGGACCTCCAGGACGACGGTGGCGCGGTCGTCGCCCATCCTCCGGCCGGCGCCTGCGGCGGCACAAGGGCCGGTCCTCGCCGCCCGGCGGAACAGGTGTCGGTGCCCGGTGGTTGACTCCGCGGGGACGGGTACGACGACAGGACGGAGCGCGGGTGAGCAACGGCTGGCAGGTCATGAACTCGCTGACCAAGGACGGCAGCGTCAAGGAGCGGCAGCTCGCGCCGGGCACCCGGCGGCGGGTACTCGGGTATGCGGCGCCCTACCGGCGGCAGATCGTGTGGTTCCTCGTCCTCGTCGTCCTGGACTCCATGCTCGTCGTCGCGACGCCCCTGCTGCTCAAGGCCATCATCGACGACGGGATCATCCCGGGGGACTCGCGGCTCGTCGCGCAGCTCGCGGTCGTCGTCGCGGTCCTCGCCGTCCTCGACGGCGCGCTGACCCTCGTGGAGCGGTGGTTCTCCGCCCGCATCGGCGAGGGCCTCATCTACGACCTGCGCCGCGAGGTCTTCGGCCACGTGCTGCGCCAACCGGTCGCGTTCTTCACCCGCGCCCAGACCGGCGCGCTCGTCACCCGGCTCGGCAACGACGTCATCGGCGCCCAGCAGGCCTTCACCTCGGTGATGTCCAATGTCGTGAGCAACGCCATCTCGCTCGTCGTCATCGTCGTGACGATGATGACGCTGTCCTGGCAGCTGACCCTGGCCGCGCTGGTGCTCGTGCCCTTCTTCCTCGTCCCGGCCCGCCTCCTCGGCCGCAAGCTCGCCGGTCTGGCGCACGAGCAGATGTCCCTCAACGCCGACCTCGGCACGCGCATGAACGAGCGGTTCAACGTCGCGGGTGCGCTGCTCGTCAAGCTGTTCGGGCGCCCCGTCACCGAGGACGCCGAGTACGCCGAGCGGGCCGACCGGGTGCGCGACGCCGGCGTGCGCATCGCGATGAACCGGTCCGTGCTCTTCGTGGCGCTGACGATGATTGCCTCACTCGCCACGGCCATGGTCTACGGCGTCGGCGGGGTCATGGCCGTCCAGGGCTCCCTGTCGGTCGGCACCCTGCTGGCCCTGGCCGCCCTGCTGGCGCGGCTGTACGGACCGCTCACCGCCATCTCCAACGTCCGGGTCGACGTCATGACGGCGCTGGTCTCCTTCGAGCGGGTCTTCGAGGTCCTGGACCTCGACCCCCTCGTGGCCGAGGCCCCGGACGCGCGGCCGGTGCCGACGGCCCCGGTGCGGGTCGAGGTCGACGGCGTGTCCTTCGCCTACCCGAGCGCCGACGAGGTCTCGCTGCGGTCGCTGGAGTCCACGGCCACCGGCGACCGCCGGGGCAGCGGCCCGATCCTGCACGAGGTGTCCTTCACCGTCGAGCCCGGCTCGCTCGTCGCGCTCGTCGGGCCGAGCGGCGCCGGGAAGTCGACGATCACCTCGCTCGTGGCGCGGCTCTACGACCCCACCCGCGGCGCGGTGCGGGTCAACGGCGTCGACCTGCGGGACGCCACGTTCGCGTCGCTGCAGGACGTCGTCGGCGTCGTCACCCAGGAGGCGCACCTCTTCCACGACACCATCCGCGCCAACCTCTCCTACGCCGCCCCCGAGGCCGACGAGCAGCAGATGGAGGAGGCCCTGCGGGCCGCGCAGGTCTGGGGGCTCATCGAGTCCCTGCCGGCCGGTCTGGACACCGTCGTCGGGGACCGCGGGCACCGGCTGTCCGGTGGGGAGAAGCAGCGGCTGGCCATCGCCCGCCTGCTGCTCAAGGGCCCGGGCCTCGTCGTCCTCGACGAGGCGACGGCGCACCTGGACAGCGAGTCCGAGCAGGCGGTGCAGCGCGCACTCGACGCGGCCCTGGAAGACCGCTCGGCCCTCGTCATCGCCCACCGGCTCTCCACGGTCCGCCACGCCGACCAGATCCTCGTCGTCGACGGTGGCCGGGTCGTCGAGCGCGGCACCCACACCGAGCTCGTCGGCCGCGGCGGCCTCTACGCCGACCTCTACCGCACGCAGTTCGCGGAGGAGGCGGCCGACCTCACCGCCTGAGACGCGGGTCGGCGTGCGGGGTCAGGGGCGTGCGAGGTCAGGCCGGGGCGACGTGCTGGAAGGCGCCGCTGCGGAAGGCCTCGACGAACAGGGCGTGGTCCTCACGGACCCGCCGCGAGTAGTCCTGCGCGAAGTCGGTGAGCGTGGAGACCAGGCCGTCGACGTCGTCGCCGATGCATCGGCCAACCGCGTCCTCGACCTCGACCTGCACGAGGTCCTGATCGGACTCGGAGTCGGCGACGCAGTGGATCTTCGCGGTCGCGCGTCCCAGCTGCGGCACGAGCACCTCGAGGTCCTCCGGCTCGGACAGCGCGTCCCACGACACGTCGGCCTCGTAGGGGGAGACCTCGCTGACGACGTACCCGGTCGGCCCGGACGAGCGCTCCAGCGCCGTCCAGCCGAGGAAGCGGTCGGCGTGCGCCTGCAGCGCCCGCTGCGAGATCGCGGTGCGGTGCCCGTGGTGCTCGAAGTAGTCGCGAGCCCGCTCGTCGTCGACGACCCGGCTGGGGGCGGCGACGTTGCCCTGCTTCATCGAGAGGATGACGTCGTTGTCCAGCGCCTGGGTGAACCCCTCGATGAGGATGCTGTACGTCGGCAGGCCGGCGCTGCCGATGCCGACCCCGGAGCGCCCGACGACGTCGAGCACGTCGAAGGTCACCCGGCCCCGCTCGCCGCGCTCGGGGAGCGTGGCGCGGTAGGTGTCGAACGCGCTGCGCACCGCCTCCTCCTCGTCGCCCTCGAGGCGGCGCACGACCGAGGTGTCGGCGAAGCGCCGGCGGTAGTCCTCGACGACGGTCTGCTCCTCGAGCATCTCGAAGCGGGTCGACATCTTCGCCACGTGGAGGGCGTGCAGCGCCGCCCCCTCGGCGGTGTCCAGCGTCAGCGCCCACTCGGTGTCGTCGTCGACCTCGCGGTAGTGCGCGACCTGGTCGGCGTAGGCCCGGGTGTAGGACTCCACGAGGGCGGCGATGGTGTCGTCGGGCAGCGCCTTCTGCCAGCACATGAGGGCCAGGCTGGCGACGAACCGCTCGACGTCCCAGGTCCAGTGCCCGAGGTAGGCCTCGTCGAAGTCGTTGACGTCGAAGACGAGGCGGCCGTCGGCGTCCAGGTACGTCCCGAAGTTCTCCGCGTGCAGGTCGCCCTGGATCCACACCCGCGAGGAGTCCTCGTCGACGAACGCCCGGTCGACGTCGGCGTACCGGCCGCCGTCGCCCACGTCGGCGTAGAAGAGGCACGCCGACCCTCGGTAGAAGGCGAAGGGGTCACGCGCCATCTTGCGGAACTTGGTCCGGAAGGCGCGCGGGTCGGCCTCCATGAGCGGGCCGAAGGCCTCGCGCAGGCTCGTGACGATGATGTCGGTGCGGTCGTCGGCGCTCATGACGTCACAGTGGCACGGCGACGACGCGCCCGGGCCGGTCGGGGACGACCGGCTACTCGTCCTCCTCGTCCCAGATGCGGACCTTCTTCGCCTTCGGCGGGTACCTCTCCGGGTTCGCGAGGCGCTCCTCGCGGCGCACCCCGAGGCCGACGAGGACGAACCCCGCCGCCATGAACAGCCACCACTGGTAGGCGTACGCCTGGTGCGGGCCGAGGCTCCGGTCGGGCGGCGCGAGGGCCTGGGGTCGTGGCGGCGACGCCCCGTCCGGCCCGGTCTCGCGCTGGAGCAGCACGTAGCCGGGCAGCAGGGGGGTCCGCAGCGCCATGGCGGCGTCCGGCACCGACAGGTTGGCGATCTGCCCGGGGGCGGGCGGCTTGTCGCGCGAGGCCTCGGAGGGGCGGACCCAGCCGGTCACCGTCACCGTCCCGCCCGGGGCCGGCGCGACGTCCGGCAGCACCGACGCGCCCGCGCCGGAGGGCGCCACCCAGCCGCGGTCGACGAGGACGTCCGGGCCGCCGTCGTCGGGACGCAGGGCCCACAGCGCCTCGAGGCCCACCGCGCCCTCGTTGGGGCGGCCGCGGGCGAAGACCGGTCCGGCGACGTACTCGCCGGTGACGGTGACCCGGGTCCAGTTCGACCCGGCCTCGTACCCCGCGGGCGTGAGCGCCGACGTCAGCGGCACGGGATCGGCGGCGTAGTGGGCGTCGAGCCGGGCGTTGCGCTCGACCTTCGCCTCGTGCCGGTGGTACTGCCACCAGCCCAGGTGGTAGGCGGCGACGGCGAAGAGCGCGGCGAGCAGGAGTGCGCCACACCACTTCGGCGAGAGCAACCGACGCAGCACCCGGTCACGCTACCCGTCGAACAGCCCTACCGAGGAACCTGGGTAGGGTCTGACCCGAGAGCGAGTACTCCCGCCAGAGAGCCCCTGTCAGAAGGGCTCTTCATGCCACACCCGATCACCCTCGGCGCCGCCATCGAGGACCACCTCAGCCTCCGGCGGCTGCACCTGGCGGCCTCTACTTGGGAGGCCGAGGCCCGCACGTTGCGCGGCCTGGTGCGCCACGTCGGCGACATCCACGGGGAGTCGGCCCTGGCCTTCCTCGGGATGTCGCTCCTGACGGCCTGCTACGCCTGGCTGTTCCTCCAGGGGACCCTGGAGGTCTCCGGCGTCCTGGGCCCCCAGGTGCTCTACCTGGGCCTGTTGACCATCTACCTTGTCCACGCCCTCTACTCGGGGCTGGAGTGGGTCGAGAGGCGGGCCTCGTGATCCTCGCCCTGCTGCTCGCCAACGCCGCGCCAGAGGCCCAGGACGGCATGCCGGTGGAGTTGCTGGTGTCCCTGGTCTCCTTCGTCCTCGGCCCCTCGGTGCTCTTCATACTCGCGTGGATCAAAGAGCGACCCAAGGCCGCGGGACGCCGTCAGACCGAGATGTCCCTGGTCGTCAAGCAGGAGTTGCTACCGGTGCGCGAGGACCTCAGAGAGTTGTCTCGTCGGGTGGAGCGGGTCGAGACCCAGTTGATGAACCGCCGCTGACATCGTCGTGAGACTTGTCCGCTTCCCGCCTGTGTGCTTGTACCTGACGCAGCAATAACGAAACCTTGTGCTGCTTCAGTTGAGCATTAATGGCTAGAAAATACATTGGAAGCATGACGCCAACCCCGATAAGACCGAGTACCCAAAACACCTCTTTGAAGTCCCCGCTGTTGAGAGCGTAGCCAGCGAACGCGCCCACAGGTATTGCGAAGACAACTGCGAGCGACGTGACGATCGTCAGACTGCGTACCGCGTCGGCCGCTTCGGCCCTCTTCTCGGTGATGTACGTGGGATCGCTCACCGCCAACATGACCTCCGAGTGCAGTGATGCGCTGCGCCGCTCGCGACGTGTCGCCCAACTGGATCGGAAGTCCTCGGACCAGCGGGTGTACCAAGGAGAGATGAGCAGGGTCACAACGGCGATGGCATAGCCGCCCAAAGCGATCAGCCGGTCAGTCGTCATGTCCGACATGATGACCGCTTCGCGGTGACTCCCGAGGATTGATCAACCTTGTATCCTCGCCGTGTCACTCCCTCGGGCTCGATGGCGGGGGTGTTGCGTACCAGGTCAGCGACGGCGTCACGCTACCCGTCGTAGGGTGGGGGTCTCATGACTGACCTCCCCGAGCCCATGCTCCGCGACCGCTTCGGCCGCCTCGGACGCGACCTGCGCGTCTCGGTCACCGACCGCTGCAACCTGCGCTGCACCTACTGCATGCCGGCGGAGGGCCTGGACTGGCTGCCCAAGCCCGAGATGCTCACCGACGAGGAGCTGCTCCGCCTCGTGCGGGTCATGGTCGGGCTCGGTGTCACCAACGTCCGCCTCACCGGGGGCGAGCCGATCCTGCGCCGCTCGCTCGTCGACGTCGTCCGGGGCATCGCCGCCCTGACCCCGCGCCCGCGGATCGCCATGACGAGCAACGGCATCGGCCTGCACCGGCTGGCGGCGCCGCTGGCCGAGGCCGGCCTGGACCGGGTCAACGTCAGCCTCGACACCGTCGACCCCCAGCGCTTCCGCGAGCTCACCCGTCGCGACCGCTTCGAGGACGTCGAGGCCGGGCTCAAGGCAGCCGTCGACGCCGGGTTGACGCCCGTCAAGGTCAACGCCGTCGCCATGCGCGGCGTCAACGACGACGGTGTCGCCGACCTGCTCCAGTGGTGCCTCGACCGCGGCTACGCGCTCCGCTTCATCGAGCAGATGCCGCTGGACGCCCAGCACGCGTGGGACCGCGCCGCGATGGTGTCCCAGGCCGAGATCCTCGACCGGCTGGGCGAGCGGTTCCGGCTGACGCCGGTCCAGGAGCGCGGCAGCGCCCCGGCCGAGCTGTTCCTCGTCGACGGCGGCCCGGAGACCGTCGGCGTCATCGCCAGCGTCTCGGCCCCGTTCTGCGCGGCCTGCGACCGGGTCCGGCTCACCGCCGACGGCCAGCTGCGCAACTGCCTCTTCTCGCGCTCCGAGGTCGACCTGCGCGGGCCGATGCGCGAGGGGGCGAGCGACGACGAGCTCGTCGCGCTGGTCGTCGGGGAGATGTGGGCGAAGAAGGCCGGCCACGGCATCGACGGTCCCGGCTTCGTGCAGCCGGACCGCCCGATGTCGGCGATCGGCGGCTGAGGGGCTCAGCCCGCGCGCCGGGCCGGGCCGGGCTCGTCGGCCTCGGCCGGGGTGGACGGGCGGGCCTCGCCACGCACGTCGTACCGGGTGGCCGGCGCGTGCTCATAGCCGCGGTCGGTGATCTGCGGGGTGGGGTCGTGCACCGGGTTGACCAGGTGCACCCGCCCGCGGACCCGCGGGGCGACGGCGTTGGCCGCGACGACGGCGAAGAAGGGCAGGAGGATCGCCCCCGCCGCGAAGACCCAGCGCAGCCAGCCGTCGAAGACGATGGCCAGGACGAAGCAGACCGTGCGCAGCGACATCGTCAGCAGGTACTGGTGCAGCCGATGGGACTGGTCCTCGTGCCGGGACTGCGCGGCCGTCGTCACCGACTGGGCGTCGGGCTGGTGGCTGCTGGTCCTGGGCACCTCCCCACTGTACGTCCGGGCCCCGTCACGGCCCGCCCGCCGACGGTGCACCTTCGACACCGCCGCCGCGCCGGACCTCGGGACGCTACCCCCGGGTAACCCGTTAGGTTCGGACCATGAGCGATCCCCGCACCGTCCTCGTGACCGGCGGAAACCGTGGTATCGGCCTGGCCATCGCGCGGTCCTTCGTCGAGGCCGGCGACGAGGTCGTCGTCACCCACCGCAGCGGCGAGCCACCGGAGGGCCTGCGCGGCGTCCGCTGCGACGTCACCGACACCGCGAGCGTCGACGCCGCGTTCGGCGAGGCCGAGGAGATGCTCGGCGGCCCGGTCGAGGTGCTCGTCGCCAACGCCGGGGTCACCAAGGACGGCCTCCTCCTGCGGATGAGCGACGAGGACTGGGACACCACCCTCCAGACCAACCTCAGCGGCGCGTTCCGGTGCGTCCGGCGCGCGAGCAAGGGGATGATCCGGCTGCGTCGCGGGCGGATCGTCCTGGTCTCCAGCGTCGTCGGCCTGTACGGCGCCCCCGGGCAGGCGAACTACGCGGCGAGCAAGGCCGGTCTCGTCGGGCTGGCGCGCTCCGTGACCCGCGAGCTCGGCGGCCGCGGGATCACGGCCAACGTCGTCGCCCCGGGCTTCATCGAGACCGACATGACGGCGGCCCTGCCCGAGGACACCCAGGCGTCGTACAAGAAGGCCATCCCCGCGGGGCGCTTCGCGACCGCGGAGGAGGTCGCGGGCGTCGTCCGGTTCCTCGCGAGCCCCGAGGCCGCGTACGTCTCCGGTGCCGTGGTCCCCGTCGACGGCGGCCTCGGCATGGGCCACTGACCGGACCGCACCCCGACCCGCCGACCCCGACTCCCGAAAGGCCACCCATGCTCCTCGAGGGCAAGAAGCTGCTCGTCACCGGCGTCCTCATGGACTCCTCCATCGCCTTCCACGTCGCCCGCCTGGCGCAGGAGCAGGGGGCGCAGGTCGTGCTCACCTCGTTCGGGCGCACGACGAAGATCACGACGGCCATCGCCCGGCGCCTGCCGGAGCCCGCGCCCATCGTCGAGCTCGACGTCGCCAACCCGGACGACCTCGCCGCGCTGGCCGACCGGGTGCGCGAGCACGTCGACGACCTCGACGGCGTCGTCCACTCCATCGGCTTCGCCCCGCAGGGCGCCTTCGACTTCATGAACGCGACGTGGGAGGACGTGTCGACGGCGGTCCAGATCTCGGCGTTCTCGCTCCAGGCGCTGACCAAGGCAGCGCTGCCGCTCATGGGGGAGGGCGGCTCGGTCGTCGGGCTCACCTTCGACGCCCGCTACGCCTGGCCCGTCTACGACTGGATGGGCGTGGCCAAGGCCGCCTTCGAGGCGACGAACCGCTACCTGGCGCGCGACATGGGCCCGCAGGGCATCCGGTGCAACATCGTCAGCGCCGGCCCCATCCGCACGACGGCCGCGAAGTCGATCCCCGGGTTCGAGCAGTTCGAGGAGGCCTGGGGCTCTCGGGCGCCGCTCGGCTGGGACGTCAAGGACGCCGAGCCCGCCGCCCGCGCCGTCGTCGCCCTGCTCTCGGACTGGTTCCCGGCGACGACCGGCGAGATGGTCCACGTCGACGGCGGGTACCACTCCGTCGGCGCCTAACCCCTACGGACATTTCGGGGTGACCCCGAAATGTCACTGACACCAGGGTTCGTAAGTGGGGTCTCGGCGACATTTCGGGGTCACCCCGAAATGTCACCGCCCCCGGGGGCAGGGGGGTCACTCGGAGGTGTCGGCGTCCTCGATCTCCTCGCGGCTGACGCCGAGGAGGAAGAGGACGGTGTCGAGGTAGGGCACGGTGACCGCGGTGTCGGCCTGCTCGCGGACCACCGGCTTGGCGTTGAAGGCGACGCCGAGCCCGGCGGCGCCGAGCATGTCGAGGTCGTTGGCGCCGTCCCCGATGGCGACGGTGCGGCTGAGCGGCAGCCCCTC
>NZ_SAYU02000047.1 GCF_004025965.2 Phycicoccus flavus
CAGCCCCTAGGGTCGGGACATGAGCGAGACCGACCCGGACTGCCCCTTCTGCCGCATCGTCGCCGGGAGCATCCCGGCGACGGTCGTCGCCGAGAGCGAGCACTCCCTCGCCTTCCGCGACCTGGACCCGCAGGCGCCGACCCACGTCCTGGTCGTCCCGCGCCGTCACGAGCCGGCCGTCGTCGACCTCGCGGCCCGCGAGCCCGCCGAGGCGGCGGACCTGCTGAGCCTGGCCGGGACGGTCGCGCGATCCGAAGGACTGGACGGCGGGTACCGGCTCGTCGTCAACACGGGCGAGGACGGCCAGCAGACCGTGCCGCACGTCCACGTGCACGTCCTCGGCGGGCGTCCGCTGACCTGGCCGCCCGGCTGACCAAGCTGCGCGGCCGACCCGGCCACCCGGCCGGACGACCCGCGGGGGTCAGGTCGCGGACGAGGAGAGCTGGGACCAGTCGAGCACCCGCGAGGTCGCGGCGTCGAGGCGGCGCAGCAGCAGGACCCGGGCCGCCCGGACGCCCGCGTCGTCGTCCATGACGCGCACCTCCTCGAAGAAGGTGTCGACCACCGGGCGGAGACCGTCCGCCGCGGCGACCAGCGCCGCGAGCGACGGACCCGCCGGGGACTCCAGCCGGGTCACCGCGGCCTCGAGCGCGCGGTCGGCGTCGCCGTCGAGAACACTCGGCGCGCTGACGTCGACGTCGGCCGTCGAGGGCAGGATGCGCGTGGCGCGCTGGACGGCGAAGACGGTGTCCTCGAAGTCGGGCCGGCCGGACATCTGCTCGAGCTCGGCGAGCACCGCGTCGGCCACACCCGGACGTGTCGCCAGCGGCAGGACGGCGCGGACGTCGTCGACGGCGTGCCCGTCCTCCAGCAGCTGCTGCTCGTAGCGGCGCACCGCGATGGACACCGCGAGACCGACGGTCTCCTCGGACACCTCGACCCCCTGGGCGCGCAGCAGGTCGGCCGCCGCGGTGACCCCGTCGAGCAGGTCCAGGGACCCCAGCTCGGGGACGGAGCGCAGGACCCGCACGGCGCCCGTCGCGGCGCGCCGGACGCCGAAGGGGTCGGACTGGCCGGTCGGGACGTTGCCCACGGCGAGCATGCCGGTGAGCAGGTCGAGCCGGTCGGCCACCGACAGCAGCGCCCCGGCGGTGCTCGTGGGCAGGTCGCCGGCGCCCTGGCGCGGCATCTCCATCTCGCGCAGCGCGGTGGCGACCTCGGCGGGCTCACCGGCCTCGAGGGCGTACACCTCCGCCATGACGCCGGCCAGCGAGGAGAGCTCGACCACCATCTGGCTGGTCAGGTCGAACTTGGCGATCGCCCCCGCCCGCTGCACGGTGGCGCGCACGTCGGGGTCCGCCTCCGCGCGCTCGGCGAACGTCGTGGCCAGGGTCGCGATGCGACGGGACCGGTCGGCGACGCTGCCGAGGCGCGTCTCGAAGGTCAGCCGGTCGAGGCGGGCGTACAGGTCCTGCGGGGTCTCCTGCCGGTCCGCCTCGTAGAAGAAGGCGGCGTCCTCGAAGCGCGCCCGCAGGACCGCCTCGTTGCCGGCCCGCACCGTGTCCTCGTCGCACGAGCCGTTGGCCACCGCGACGAACGACGGCAGCAGCGCACCGTCGTCGTCGACGACCGGCAGGTAGCGCTGGTGCTTGCGCATGACGGTCACGAGGACCACGGACGGCACCTGCATGTACCGGTCCTCGAAGCGGCCGAGGACCGGGGTCGGCTTCTCGACGAGGTCGGTGACCTCCTCGACGGTCGCGGCGACGGCGTCGAGGTCGACGCGCCCGCCGGCCGTCGTGGCCAGCCGGTGGGCGCCGTCGACGATCTGCTGCCGGCGGCTCTGGCGGTCCAGGACGACGTCGTGCTCCAGCAGCAGCGTGGCGTGCTCGTCGGCGCTGCGGACGTCGACCTCCGCCTGCGCGGCCGTGCGCAGGACCCGCGTCGTGCGTCCGGCGGCCAGCGACGACACGATGACCGGGAGCACCTCGGTGCCGAGCAGGGCCACGAGCCAGCGGATCGGCCGCGAGAAGGTGAGCTCGGGGTCGTTCCACCGCATGTTGCGGCTGGAGCGCAGGGAGCGCACGGCGTCGCCCAGCACACCGGTCAGCACCTCGCCCGCGGAGCGGCCCTCGACGGTCCGGGTGATCGTCACGTACTCGTGCTCGCCCTCGGTGACCCGGCCGAGCTGGGACTCCTCGGCCCCGCGGCTGCGCAGGAAGCCCGCCCCGGCCTTGGTCAGCGCGCCGTCGGCGTCGTACGCCAGCGAGGCCCGCGGCCCGCGGTCGACCTTCGTCGTCCCGGGCTCGACCGGCTGGACGTCGGCGACGGTGAGGACGAGGCGGCGCGGGGTCGTCGCGACCCGGACCTCGCCGTGGCCGAGCAGGGAGGCGTCGAGCCCGGCCGTCACGGACTCACGCAGCTGCTCGGCGGCCGCGGCGACCTCGGCCGGCGGCAGCTCCTCGGTGCCGATCTCGAGCAGGGCCGTGGCCGGACCGGACGTGACCGGGACCGGCCCCGCGGCGGTGGCGGGCGGCAGCGGCTCGACCCGGCCGAGCGGCAGCCCCAGCTCCTCGCGGCGGCGCAGCCAGAGGTGCGCCACCTCGCGGGTGAGGTCGCGCATGGTCCGGAAGGAGGCGGCGCGGTCCGTCGTGCTGATGGCCCCCCGGGCGTCGAGGACGTTGAAGGTGTGGCTGCACTTGAGCACGTACGTGTAGGCCGGCACCGGCAGCCCGAGGTCGACGAGGCGGCGCGCCTCGGCGGCGAAGCGGTCGAACAGCGCCCGGTTGGTGTCGAGGTCGGCGTCGTCGAGGTAGTAGCGGCTCATCTCGTACTCGGACTGGGCGAAGACCTCGCCGTAGGTGATGCCCGGGGCGTACTCGATGTCCGTGAAGTGGGTGACGCCCTGCACCGCCATGAGGATGCGCTCGAGGCCGTAGGTGATCTCGACCGAGACCGGGTCGAGGGTGACGCCGCCGGCCTGCTGGAAGTAGGTGAACTGGGTGATCTCCATCCCGTCCAGCCACACCTCCCAGCCCAGGCCCCAGGCGCCGAGCGCGGGGGAGGCCCAGTTGTCCTCGACGAAGCGCACGTCGTGGGCGTCGAGGTCGATGCCGATGTGCCGCAGGCTGTCGAGGTAGAGCTCCTGCGGGTTGCCCGGGTCGGGCTTGAGGATGACCTGGAACTGGGTGTGCGTCTGGAGCCGGTTGGGGTTCTCGCCGTACCGGCTGTCGTCGGGCCGGACGCTGGGCTCGACGTAGCCGACCGCCCACGGCTCGGGGCCGAGCACGCGCAGCGCCGTGGCGGGGTTGGCCGTGCCGGCGCCGACCTCGGTGTTGAACGGCTGGGCGATCATGCAGCCGCGCGCGCTCCAGTACCCCTGCAGCGCGAGGATCGCGTCCTGCATGGTCAGGGTCGTGGGTCGGGTCTCTCCGGCGGGCACAGTGCTCCTCGGTCGTGGTCGGTCCTGTGGCGGTGAGGGCGACCTACGGACGAGCGGGTCCACCGCGCCGGGTCCACGGGTCCCCGTGCACGCGGCCATGCTAGCGATCGCGTCCCGGCGGCACGGGCGGCCGGTCCGGCGAGCACGCCGCGACCCAGGTCGTGGACGACCGCCCGTCAGCGGTCACCCGTACACTGGAAGAACGATGACAGACGCCCGTCCCGACCGCCCCGTCGTTCCCGCGAGCCCCGGTTCCCAGCCGCACGTGCCGCAGCACACCGTGACCATCCCTCCCGAGGTGCAGATGGTCACCCTCCTCGGGCCGCGCGACGAGCTGCTGCGCACCCTGGAGCGGCAGTTCCCGCTGGTGTCCATCCACGTCCGGGGCAACGAGTTCCAGCTCGCCGGGCCGAGCGCCGAGGTCGCCCTCGTCGAGCGGTCCCTCGACGAGCTCCTCGCCGTCCTCGCGGGCGGGCAGCCGCTCAACCGCGACGCCGTCGAGCGCTCCATCGCGATGCTGCGCAGCCAGACCGCCGAGCGTCCGGCGGACGTGCTGACGATGAACATCGTGTCCAACCGGGGCCGCACCATCCGCCCCAAGACCCTCGGCCAGAAGCGCTACGTCGAGGCCATCGACGACAACACCGTCGTCTTCGGCATCGGGCCGGCCGGCACCGGCAAGACCTACCTGGCGATGGCCAAGGCTGTCGCCGCGCTCCAGGCCAAGCAGGTCAACCGGATCATCCTCACCCGTCCCGCCGTCGAGGCGGGGGAGCGGCTCGGCTTCCTCCCCGGCAGCCTCAACGACAAGATCGACCCCTACCTGCGGCCCCTCTACGACGCGCTGCACGACATGGTCGACCCCGACTCCATCCCGCGCCTCCTCGCCGCCGGCACCATCGAGGTCGCGCCGCTGGCGTTCATGCGCGGCCGCACGCTCAACAGCGCGTTCGTCATCCTCGACGAGGCGCAGAACACCTCGCCGGAGCAGATGAAGATGTTCCTCACCCGGCTCGGCTTCGGCTCGAAGATGGTCGTCACCGGCGACGTCACGCAGGTCGACCTGCCCGGGGGCACCCAGAGCGGGCTGCGCGTCGTGCGCGACATCCTCGGCGAGATCGACGACGTCCACTTCAGCGAGCTCACGGCCGTCGACGTCGTGCGCCACCGGCTCGTCGGCGACATCGTCGACGCCTACGGGCGGTGGGACGCCGTCCAGCAGCGCCACCAGAACCGCTTCGTGCGCGACGGCGACGAGCGCCGCCGGGCCCGTCCGCGCGGCGGCGACCGGGAGCGACCCGAGTCGTGAGCATCGACGTCCTCAACGAGACCGAGGTCGACCTCGACGAGACCGAGCTCGTCGCCTGCGCGCGCTACGTCCTGGAGCAGATGCGCGTCCACCCCCAGTCCGACCTCTGCCTGCGCCTCGTCGACGAGGCCGCCATGGAGACCCTCCACGTGCAGTGGATGGACCTGCCCGGTCCGACCGACGTCATGAGCTTCCCGATGGACGAGCTGCGGCCCGGCCGCGACGGCGTCCCGCCCGAGGAGGGCATGCTCGGCGACATCGTCCTGTGCCCGAGCGTGGCCGCCGCCCAGGCCCGCACGGCCGGTCACGCCACCGAGGAGGAGCTGCTGCTCCTCACGACGCACGGCATCCTGCACCTGCTGGGCTTCGACCACGCCGAGCCCGAGGACGAGAAGGAGATGTTCGAGCTCCAGCGCCAGCTGCTGCTCACCTTCCTCGCCACCCGCGGCCGCACGGGCGCCTGAGCGGAGCCGGTCCGTGGTCCGCTTCGTCGTGGCGGCGGTGGTCGCCACCGTCCTCGCCTTCCTCTTCTCGCTCACCGAGTCCGCGCTGCAGCGGATGTCGCGGGTGCGCGCGGAGGAGCTCGCGGAGGAGGGCCGCCCCGGGTCGGGTGCGCTGGTGCGGGTCGTCGGCGACACCGCCGCCTACCTCTCGGTCCTGTCCTTCCTGCGGGTCATCGCCGAGACGACGGCGGCCGTCATGGTCACCCTCGCGGCCGTCGACGCGGTCGAGGGGACCATCGAGCCCTTCCTCGTCGCCATCACGGTCATGGCGCTCATCTCCTTCGCCATCGTCGGGGTCTCGCCGGGCACCCTCGGCCGCCAGCACAGTGCCGCCGTCGCGCTCATCGCGGCGCCCGTCGTCGTCTGGGTGCGCCGCATCCTCGGCCCGTTCGCCCGGCTGCTCATCGCGCTGACCAACGCCGTCACCCCGGGCCGCGGCTTCCGGGACGGCCCGTTCGAGACCGAGTCCGAGCTGCGCGACCTCGTCGACGTCGCACGCGAGAACCGCCTCATCGAGGCCGACGAGCGGGCGATGATCCACTCCGTCTTCGAGCTCGGCGACACCTTCACCCGCGCGGTCATGGTGCCGCGCACGGACATGGTCGCCGTCGACGAGGACCGGGTCTGCCGGCAGGCGATGAAGCTCTTCATCCGCAGCGGCTTCTCCCGGGTCCCGGTGCTCGGGGACACCCTCGACGACGTCGTCGGCGTGCTCTACCTCAAGGACGTCGTCCGCCGGATGAACGCCGACCCGGCCGCCGGGTCGCTGCCGGTCACCGAGCTCATGCGCCCGGCCCGCTTCGTCCCCGACAGCAAGCCCGTCGACGCGCTGCTGCGCGAGATGCAGCTCGAGCAGGCGCACCTGGCGGTCGTCGTCGACGAGTACGGCGGCACCGCGGGCATCGTGACGATCGAGGACATCATCGAGGAGATCGTCGGCGAGATCAGCGACGAGTACGACCGCGACGCCCCCGAGGTCGAGGACCTCGGCGACGGCCGGACGCGGGTCGCGGCGACGATGCACCTCGACGACCTCGCCGAGCTGTTCGAGGTCGACCTCGAGGACGACGAGGTCGACACCGTGGGCGGCCTCATCGGCAAGACGACGGGCATGGTGCCGATCCTCGGCTCCACGTGCGAGGTGGCGGGGCTGCGGCTCACCGCCGAGCGGATGTCCGGGCGGCGGCACCGGGTGGCGACGGTGCTCGTCGAGCGGGTGGTCCCCGCGACCGCGCAGGACGAGCTGGAGGAGCGGGTCGGATGAGCGAGCAGGACAGCGGGACCGAGCCGGACGGCCCGGACAGCCCGGGCTACCTCGCGGGCTTCGCCTGCCTCGTCGGCCGGCCGAACGCGGGCAAGTCGACGCTGACGAACGCGCTCGTCGGCACCAAGGTGGCCATCACCTCGAGCAAGCCGCAGACGACGCGCCACACCATTCGCGGCATCGTCACGACGGACACGAGCCAGCTGGTCCTCGTCGACACCCCGGGCCTGCACCGCCCGCGCACCCTGCTCGGCGAGCGGCTCAACGACCTCGTCCGCGAGACCCTGCTCGAGGTCGACGTCATCGGGTTCTGCCTGCCGGCCGACCAGCGGGTCGGTCCCGGCGACCAGTTCATCGCCGCCGAGCTCGTCGAGATCATGCGGGCCCGGCGCACGCCCGTCGTCGCGCTGGCCACCAAGTCCGACACCGTGGACCGGCAGCGCCTGGCCGAGCACCTCATCGCCGTCGACCGGCTCGGCGACTGGGCCGCGATCGTCCCCTGCTCGGCGACCACCGGGCAGCAGGTCGACGACGTCGCGCGGGTCCTGTCCGGGTACCTGCCGCCCTCGCCCGGTCCGCTCTACCCCGGAGGTGTCCTCACCGACGAGCCCGAGGCGACGATGGTCGCCGAGCTCGTCCGCGAGGCCGCCCTCGAGGGGGTGCGCGACGAGCTGCCGCACAGCCTGGCCGTCGTCGTCGAGGAGATGGTCCCGCGCGAGGACCGGCCCGCAGACGACCCGCTGCTCGACGTGCGCGTCCACGTCTTCGTCGAGCGCGACAGCCAGAAGGCCATCGTCATCGGGCGAGGCGGCTCCCGGCTGCGGGAGGTCGGCACGAACGCCCGCCGGGGCATCGAGGCGCTGCTGGGGCAGCGGGTCCACCTCGACCTGCACGTCAAGGTGGCCAAGGACTGGCAGCGCGACCCCAAGCAGCTGCAGCGCCTCGGCTTCTGAGCCGCGGCGCCCGGGGCGCTTCAGAACGTGCCGCCGCCGATGAGCGCGATGGCGTGCGCCCGGTTCCGCGCGCCGAGCCGCCGGACGATCTCGGCCACGTCGGCCGACACCGTCCGTGTGGACACCGCGAGCTGCCGCGAGATCTCCCCGTCGGTCGCCCCGTCGGTGAGGAGGAAGCCGACGTCGACCATGCGCCGGGTGAAGGGCGGGTCGTGCTCGTGCGGCGGCTGCGCCGCGCGCCACGCCGCCTCGAGGGTCCGCGCCGCGGCGCCCACGACGGTGGGGGAGGTGCTGCGCCACACCCGTCCCGCGAGCTCGTGACCCCGGGGAACGCCGAGGAAGACCATCCGCGCGTCGACGACGAGGAGGGGCCCGACGACGTGCGTCGTGCGCAGGTCGGGGTGGTGGCTGGACAGCATCGGCAGCCGCTCCAGGCTGCGGACGTCGGTGACGTACCGGCCGTCGACGTCGGCCCGCCAGGCGACCTCCGCCAGCCGCCGGGCCGCGCGGACCTCACGCCAGGACGGGACGATGGTCATGTGCCACACGCTGCGCCGCACGGACTGCGCGAGCTCCCCGATGCCGTCGCGCAGCGTGTCGGCCACCGGACCGAGCGGCTCGAACCGCTCGTCGCCGGCGAGGACGAGCCCGTGGGCCCAGCGGAAGAACTCCCGCTGGTCGGTCCCGGTCCCGCCGGTCACGTCTCGCCCCCGGCGAGCAGGGCGATGAGGCGACCCCGGCTGCCGGCGTCCGCCCAGTCGACGAGCCGGCGGACGTGGTTCGAGGCCGTCCGCTCGCTGGTCCCCAGCCGCTGCGCGATCTCCTGGTCGCTCGAGCCGTCGAGGAGGAGGAAGGCGACCTCGACGAGGGGCGCGGACAGGCGGGGGCGGTCGACGACGTCGGACGCGGGCACGGCGACCCGCCAGACCCCCAGGTAGGCCTCGGTCGCGGCGTCGACGACGTCGGGGTGCTCGGACTCCCACACGGTGTAGGCGTCGGGCGTGCCGTCGGCCCCGGCGAGGAAGACGTGCGAGCGGTCGGTGACGAAGAGCGGTAGGGGCACGTCCGTGACGAGGGGCTGGGGGACGACGCTGGCCAGTACCGGGGCGGTGAGGACGGACGCGGTGTCGAGGACGATGCGGTGGTCGGCGGGCGGGCGCTCGCGTCCCCGTCCCAGCTCGAGCCCCGAGCGCCAGGCGCGCAGCGAGGTGTTGCGCTGCATGTTCCACGTCGAGCGCTCGGCCCGGGCCACCCGCTCGGCGATGGAGACGTCGATGCCGGAGTAGTGCCCGACCGGACGGACCCGTGGGTCCTTCTCGGCCATGAGGTCCCACACGGCGTCGTAGAAGGCACGGAGGTCCTGCGCCGGGGAGGTCGTGCCCTGCCTCGTCACGACTCCTCCTCACGGACGCCGGGGGCCTCGCTGCCTGCCACCCTAACGGGACGCCCGGTCGGTTCCCGGGCGCGATCTCCGTCCCGGCCGACTTGCGAGTTCTCGCAATCCGACTGGCGTGTGGGGCGGCCGACGACCCAGAGTATTGCCGCGACGACCGGCAGAAGGCCCGTCGGGCGTCGCCACGCAGGCCTCCGGGGCGGAGAGAGCGGGCGTGGCCGGGCACGCCGTACCAGGGGTGGGGGCGTCCCGGCCACGCCACCTCCGGCGGCGCGCCCGCCCGCATCCCGGGCACGGCGTCGGGCCGTGCCCGCGGCTCGTACCATCGGGGCATGCGCGTCGGAGTCTTCGGAGCCACCGGTCAGGTGGGCAACGTCATGCGGTCCCTCCTCCACGAGCGGAACGTCCCCGTCGACGAGATCCGCTACTTCGCCTCGGCCCGGTCGGCCGGGACGACGCTGCCGTGGGACGGGCGTGACGTCGTCGTCGAGGACACCGCCACCGCCGACTTCTCCGGGCTCGACGTCGCGCTGTTCTCGGCCGGCGGGTCGACCTCGCGCGAGTGGGCGCCACGGGTCGCCGAGGCCGGTGCGGTCGTCGTCGACAACTCCAGCGCCTGGCGGCGGGACCCGGACGTCCCGCTCGTCGTCGCCGAGGTGAACCCCGACGACCTCGACGACATCCCCAGGGGCATCGTCGCCAACCCCAACTGCACGACGATGGCCGCGATGCCGGTCCTCAAGCCACTGCACGACCTCGCCGGGCTCGAGCGGCTCACCGTCGCGAGCTACCAGGCGGTGTCCGGGTCCGGCGGCAAGGGCCTCACCGAGCTCGACTCCCAGCTGCGCGCCGGGTACGCCGCGGGCGACCCCAAGGACCTCGCGCTCGACGGCGGGGCCGTCGCCCTGCCTGACCCCGACGTCTACGCGGTGCCCGTGGGCTTCAACGTCGTCCCGCTCGCCGGGTCGGTCGTCGACGACGGCAGCCTCGAGACCGACGAGGAGCAGAAGCTGCGGCACGAGTCGCGCAAGATCCTCCACCTGCCCGACCTGCGTGTGTCCGGGACGTGCGTGCGCGTCCCGGTGTTCACCGGCCACAGCCTCGCGGTGCACGCCGAGTTCGCGCGCGACATCGCGCCCGACGAGGCGGTCGCGGCCCTCACGCAGGCGCCGGGCGTCGTCGTGACGAACGTCCCGAACCCGCTGCAGGCGACCGGGCGAGACGAGGTGTTCGTCGGGCGGGTCCGCGCCGACCAGGCCGCACCGCAGGGTCGCGGCCTCGTGCTCTTCGTCGTCGGCGACAACCTGCGCAAGGGGGCGGCCCTCAACGCCGTCCAGATCGTCGAGGAGCTCGCCAAGCGCGGCTGACCGCCAGGCCCCACCCCGGTGCCTACAGTGGCCGCATGGCCACCGACGAGGAGTTCCGGGACGCGGTCGACCGCGTCCCGACCCTGACCCAGGACCCGGGCAACGCGACGAAGCTGCGCCTCTACGCCCTCTACAAGCAGGCGACCGAGGGCGACGCCACCGGCGACCGGCCGGGCATGCTCGACTTCGTCGCCCGGGCCAAGCACGACGCGTGGGCGTCGGCGCGGGGCATGTCGGCCGAGGACGCGAGGACCGAGTACGTCGAGACGGTGCGCGGCCTCAGCTGAACCCGCCGGGCCCGCCGTCCCCGCCGCCGCCCCGGGGCAGGTCGACGAGCAGGTGCTGCCACGTCGAGGTGACGACCATCCCGACGCGCAGGTAGAGGTCGAGGGCGCCGGTGCGGCTGTCGGTCGAGAGCTCGCTGCGGGTGGCGCCGTGCTCACGGGCGCCCCGGAAGGCGTCGGCCAGCAGCGCCTGCGCCAGCCCCCGCCCCCGGTGCTCCCGGGCGACGGCGAGCTCGGCGACGTAGCCGCACTCCTGCTCGTCGACGACGGTGAAGGCGACGCCGACGACGCCGCCCTCCTCGTGGGCGACGACCCGCACCTGCCACGGCGCGTAGCCCGGGCGGCGCACGGTCCCGGCCGCCCACTCGTCGTAGGTGACCCCGGTACGGTCCGACCACTCGCCGAAGGCCCGCTGGACGACGCCGTACGCGGCCTGCAGGTCCGGCGCCGACACGGCGTCGCGCAGCGCGTAGCCCCCGGGCAGCGGGCGCTCGGGGACGGTGGCGCCCTCCGGCAGCTCGAGCACCCAGGAGGTGTGGCCGTCCCGGTAGCCGAGCGCCGCGAGCAGGCGGTGGCCGGCCGACCCCTCCGGGACCGTCTGGCCCACCGACGCACCGCCCCCGGCCAGGGCCCACGCCTCGGTCCAGGCGACGAGCCAGGTCCCGATGCCGAGCCCACGGGCGTCGGGGTGCACCGCCGCCTCGGCCCGTGGGCCCCGGCGACGGGCCTCGGCGGCGGCCACGAGGCGGTCGCCCCGCAGCACCCCGACGGTGTCGGTGGTCAGGTCCATGCTCGGACGGGACCAGTCGGCGACGATGTCGGCGCGCTCCATGACGAGCGCCCCGACGTCGTGGCGTTGCGCGGCGGCGTAGACGGCGAAGGTGTCGTCGACGTCGTCCGGGGTCAGGGCGCGGGCGGTGCAGCCGGCCGGCAGAGCGCCGGCCACCGTGTCGAGGATCGTGCTCACGGCCCCACTGTGGCCGACCCCCGGGCACCGCCGCACCCGGGTTACCGGCGATGGTAGACCAGCGCCATGCGTCTCCACGAGATCCCGCGGTACCCGCTGACGTTCGGCCCGAGCCCGGTCCACCACCTGCGCCGCCTCAGCGACCACCTCGGCGGGGCCCAGGTCTGGGCCAAGCGCGAGGACGTGAACAGCGGGCTGGCCTTCGGCGGCAACAAGATGCGCAAGCTCGAGTACATCGTCCCCGACGTCCTCGCCAGCGGGGCCGACACCCTCGTCTCCATCGGCGGGTACCAGTCGAACCACACCCGCCAGGTGGCGGCGGTGGCCGCGCACCTCGGCCTGGGGTGCCGGCTCGTCCAGGAGCGGTGGGTGCCCTGGGAGGACCCGGTGAACGACCGGGTGGGCAACATCCTCCTGTCCCGGATGATGGGGGCCGACAGCCGGCTCGACGACAGCGGCTTCGACATCGGCATCCGCGACTCCTGGAAGGAGGCGCTGCGGGAGGTGGAGGAGGCCGGCGGCACGCCGTACGCCATCCCGGCCGGCGCGAGCGAGCACCCCCTGGGTGGCGTCGGGTTCGCCAACTGGGCCTTCGAGGTCGCGGAGCAGGAGAAGGCGCTCGGCGTCACGTTCGACACCGTCGTCGTGTGCACGGTGACGTGCTCGACGCACGCGGGGATGGTCGCCGGGTTCGCGGCGCTCGAGGACCTCACCGGCGTCCGCCGGCGGATCATCGGCATCGACGCCTCGGCGACGCTGGAGAGGACGCGCGAGCAGCTCGAGCGCATCGCGCGCCACACGGCGGAGGTCATCGGGCTCGGCCGGGACCTGCGCGAGGACGAGCTCACCCTCCTGCCCGACTGGGCCGGAGAGCTCTACGGCATCCCCGTCGACTCGACGATGGAGGCGATGCGCCTCGGCGCCGAGCTCGAGGCCATGATCACCGACCCGGTGTACGAGGGGAAGTCGCTCGCCGGCCTCGTCGACCTCGTCCGCAGCGGTGACATCCCGCGCGACTCGACCGTCCTGTACGCCCACCTCGGCGGACAGCCCGCGCTCAACGCCTACCACTCGCTCTGGTCCTGACCGCTGCGGCGGCCCCCGTCCGCGGAGCGGACGGTGTTCTCCCCCCGGCGCGCGGGCTGTGGCATGGTGGTCCCGTGCGTACCTCGCGCCTCCTCCTTCGCTGCCGCGGCGGGGCCTGACACGGCCGCCCCTCGTCGCGGAGCTCCTGCTGCACCCGGTCGGACCCCCGCAGACGACACGAGAGGCACGACCCCGCGATGATCCACCCCCAGCAGCCCTCCGGGATGCCGACGACCAAGTACGTCCCCTTCCAGGACCAGCTCCGCGTCGAGCTGCCCGACCGCACCTGGCCCGACCGCGTGATGACCACGGCCCCGCGCTGGTGCGCGGTGGACCTGCGCGACGGCAACCAGGCGCTCATCGACCCGATGGACTCCGAGCGCAAGATGCGCATGTTCCAGCTGCTCGTGCGGATGGGCTACAAGGAGATCGAGGTCGGCTTCCCGAGCGCCAGCCAGACCGACTTCGACTTCTGCCGCGAGCTCGTCGAGGGCGGGCACATCCCCGACGACGTGACGATCCAGGTCCTCACCCAGTGCCGGGACCACCTCATCGAGCGGACCTTCGACGCCATCCGCGGCAGCAAGCAGGCCATCGTCCACTTCTACAACTCGACCTCGGTGCTCCAGCGCCGCGTCGTGTTCGGCATGAGCCAGGACGGCATCGTCGACATCGCGCTCCAGGGCGCGCGGCTGTGCCGCAAGCTCGAGGAGACCGTCCCCGAGACCGACGTCTACTACGAGTACTCGCCGGAGTCCTACACCGGCACCGAGCTCGAGTTCGCCGTGCGGATCTGCAACGAGGTCATCGACGTCATCGACCCGACGCCGGACCACAAGATGATCGTCAACCTCCCCGCGACCGTCGAGATGGCCACCCCGAACGTGTACGCGGACTCCATCGAGTGGATGGTCCGCCACCTCGACCGCCGTGAGTCCGTCGTCGTGAGCCTGCACCCGCACAACGACCGCGGTGAGGGGGTCGCGGCCGCGGAGCTGGGCTACCTCGCCGGCGCGGACCGGATCGAGGGCTGCCTGTTCGGCAACGGCGAGCGCACCGGCAACGTCTGCCTCGTCACGCTGGGGATGAACCTGTTCAGCCAGGGCATCGACCCGCAGATCGACTTCTCGGACATGGCCGAGGTGCGGCGCACCGTCGAGTACTGCAACCAGCTGCCCGTCCACGAGCGGCACCCGTGGGGCGGCGACCTCGTCTACACGGCCTTCTCCGGCTCCCACCAGGACGCCATCAAGAAGGGCCTGGAGGACATGGAGCGCCGGGCGAAGGAGAAGGGGACCTCCGTCGACGACCTCGACTGGGGGGTGCCCTATCTGCCCATCGACCCCCACGACATCGGCCGCTCCTACGAGGCCGTCGTCCGGGTGAACAGCCAGTCCGGCAAGGGCGGGGTGTCCTACCTGCTGAAGTCCGAGCACGGGCTGGACCTGCCGCGCCGGCTCCAAGTCGAGTTCAGCCACGTCGTCCAGACCCGCACCGACACCGAAGGCGGCGAGCTGTCCGGCGCGCAGATCTGGGAGATGTTCGCCGACGAGTACCTGCACACCGAGGACACCGACCGCCGCTGGGCCCGCTACGTGCCGGTCCGCTCGACCGTGAGCGGCGCCGACGACGGCCAGGACCGGATCGAGGCCGCCGTCCTCGTCGACGGCGCGGAGACCGAGATCCACGGCCGCGGCAACGGACCCATCGACGCCTTCACCGACGCGCTCGCCAGCCTCGACCTCGATGTGCGGGTCCTGGACTACCACGAGCACGCGCTGTCCGCCGGTGGCGACGCCCGGGCCGCGGCCTACGTCGAGTGCGCTGTGGGCGACCGGGTGCTGTGGGGCGTCGGCGTCCACGAGTCGATCGTCAAGGCCTCGATGCGGGCCATCCTCTCGGCGGTCAACCGCTCCGAGCGCGGCACGCTCACCGGCTGAGGGCCCGGGACCGGTGGGCAAGGCGCTGGCCTGCGGCCTGGCGACGGTCGACGTCCGCCAGGTGGTGCAGCGGCTCCCCGGTCCGGACGAGAAGGTCGTGGCGCTGGCGTCCACGGTCGAGGTCGGCGGTCCCGCCGGCAACGCCGCCCGGGTCTGCTCGACCCTCGGGGTCGGGACCCACTTCGTCGGCGCGGTCGGTCGGGGTCCCCTGGCCGAGGTCGTGCGGCGCGACCTCGCCGCGTCCGGCGTGGCGGTCACCGACGTCGCGCCGGCGGGCTTCGAGCCGCCGCTGGCGACCGTGCTCGTCACCGAGGCCACCGGTGAGCGTGCGGTGGTCTCCCGCAACGCCGTCGGGACGACGGGCCACGCGCCGCTGACCGAGGCGGCGCTGGACCCCCTGCTCGACGGCGTCGCCGCGGTGCTCGTGGACGGCCACCACCTGCCGGCTGCCCTCGACGTCGCCCGCGCGGCCCGGGACCGGGGCGTCGTCGTCCTGCTCGACGGCGGGTCGTGGAAGCCCGGGCTGGACCGGCTGCTGGCCCTCGTCGACGTGGCGGTGGTCTCCGCCGCGTTCGCGCTGCCCGACGGTGGCGGGCTCGCGGGGCTGCTGCGGACCGGGCCCGCGTGGGTCGCGGCCTCGGACGGGGCCGGTCCGTTGCGCTGGCGCTCGGCCGACGGCGGGCACGGTGAGGTCGCGGTCCCCGAGGTCGAGGTCGTCGACACCCTCGGGGCGGGCGACGTCCTGCACGGGGCGCTGCTCGCCCATCTCGCGCGGCACGGTACCGGCGACCTGCCCGCGGCCCTCACGGAGGCCGTCGAGGTCGCGTCGCGCTCGGTGACGCAGCCCGGCGTCCTCGGCTGGGCGTGAGCCGGGTCCTCCGGGACCTCGCGCCCCGGCCGGACCGCCGGTAGCGTCGCGGTCGGGGCCGGGACGCGCCACGGCCCGACGAGCGACGAGGGGAGCCGTCATGGACGTGGTCCGACTGCTGAGCAACCACCGAGTGTCCGACCTGGACCGGGCCGAGCGCTGGTACGGCGCCCTGGTGGGCCGCGCGGCCGACGCCCGGCCGATGGAGGGGCTGCTGGAGTGGCACCTGTCGGAGGGGAGCGGCATCCAGGTGTGGCTGGAGCCGGAGGCGGCCGGGTCCTCGGGCTGCACCGTGACGGTGCGGGACCTGGACGACGTCGCCGAGCGGCTCACCGCGGCCGGGGTCGAGCACGACGGGGTCGAGCAGGCGAGTTCCTCCAGGCTCTTGCGGCTCACCGACCCGGACGGCAACCGCGTCGTCCTCGTCGACTGACGGTCAGCGCACCCCGCGGACCCGGAACTGGATGCTGATCCGCGGTCCGACCGGCCGGCTCGTCTTCGGCACGCAGTGGTCCCAGGTGCGCTGGCACGACCCGCCCATGACGACGAGGTCGCCGTGCCCGGCCGGGACGCGCACCGACGCGCCGCCGTCCCGCGGCCGCAGGAGCAGGTCCCGGGGCGCGCCGACGGAGAGGATCGCGACCATCGTGTCCTGCTCGCGGCTGCGGCCGATCCGGTCGCCGTGCCAGGCGACGGAGTCCCGGCCGTCGCGGTAGAGGCAGAGCCCGGCGGTGACGAACGGCTCCCCGAGCTCGGTGGCGTAGTGCGCCGAGAGGGCGTCGCGGCAGTCCTCCAGGGCCAGGTGGGGGAGCGGGTCGTCCTCGCCGTAGAAGGAGAGCAGCCGGGGGACGTCGACGATCGAGTCGTACATCTGCCGGCGCTCGGCGTACCAGGGGACGTCCCGGCGCAGGGCCGCGTAGAGCTCGTCCGCGCCGCCGACCCACGCCGTGCGCTCGTCCACCCAGGCGCCGTCCCCGAGCGTCCGACGGCGCACGGTGTCGCCGAGGGGCCGCACCTCGATGCCGTCGGCCAGGTCGAGCAGCGACCCCTGGAGCACCGTCATGGGCCGAGCATACGACGCAATCGAACACGTGTCCAGAGCCTTCGACGCGACCGACGCCCGTCGGTCGCGAGGACGGCGAGGAGGCCGACCCACGGGCGAGCGTGGGTCCATGAGCGGACACCAGCTGGACGGGGCGGTCGTGGCCGTCGTCGGGGCGAGCGGAGCCCTCGGGTCGCGGATCGCACGGGGCGCGGCGGAGCGCGGGGCCACGGTGGTCCTCGTCGGCCGGGACGCCGAGCGGCTCGGGGAGGTCGTGGACGGGGCCTCGGTCGTCGTCGGCGACCTCGGCGACGCCACCCTGGGGGACCGCCTGCTGGAGACGGCGACCGACGCGCACGGCGGGCTGGACGGGGTGGTCAACGCCGCCGGGGTGGCGGCCTTCGGGGACCTCGTCGACACCGACGACGCCGTCATCGAGGAGCTCTTCCTCACCAACGTCGTCGGCCCGCTGTTCCTGGCGCGCCGGGTGCTGCCGGCCCTCGCCGAACGCCGGGGCTTCCTCGTCAACCTCAGTGCGGTCCTCGCCGAGCAGCCGATGGCCGGCATGGCCGCGTACTCGGCCTCCAAGGCGGCGCTCACGGCGGCCGACCGGGCCCTCACCAAGGAGCTGCGCCGTCGGCACGTCGACGTCGTCGACGTCCGCCCGCCACACACCGAGACCGGGCTCGTCGACCGCGGCCTCGCCGGCACGGCGCCGCGGCTGCCCGAGGGCCTGGACCCCGACGTCGTCGCCCGGGCCGTGCTCGACGCGGTGGAGCAGGGCCGGCCCGAGCTGGCCTCCGACGACATCGGCTGAGAGCCCCTCCGGCGCGTCCGGGTCGCGGATTTCGGCGGCGGGCCGGGCACTCCTTACGCTGGTGCGGCCCCACCAGGAAGGAGTCGCGCCCGTGAGCGTCCAGGCCCCCTCCGCGGTCGTCATGATCCGGCCGCGCCACTTCACCCCGAACCCCGAGACCGCGCTGGACAACGCGTTCCAGACGGTCGTCGACCCCGCCCGCGCCGAGGAGGTCGCCTCGTCGGCGTACGACGAGGTCACCCGGGCCGCCGAGCGGCTGGCCGCCGAGGGCGTCACCGTCCACCTCTTCGACGACGAGGACCCCACGCGTCACGACAGCGTCTTCCCGAACAACTGGTTCTCCACGCACGCCGGCGGCCGGGTCGCCGTCTACCCGATGTACGCCGCGAGCCGCCGCACCGAGCGCCGCGCCGACATCGTCGAGATGCTCAAGGCGCAGTACCGGGTGCAGGACGTCGTCGACTACTCCGGGCTGGAGCACGACGGTCAGTACCTCGAGGGCACCGGCGCCATGGTCCTCGACCACATGGTGCGGGTGGCCTACACGGTGCGCTCGAACCGGGCCAACCCCATCGTCCTGGAGCGCTTCTGCACCCAGTTCGGCTACGAGCCGATGGTCTTCGACGCCACCGAGGACGACGGGACGCCGATCTACCACACCAACGTGCTCATGGCGATCGGCACCTCCTTCGCCATGGCCGGGCTGGAGATGATCCGCGACGAGCGCCGGCGGGCCGAGGTCGCCGAGTCCCTGGCCGAGCCCGGACGCGAGATCATCGACCTCACGAGCCACCAGATCCGCGAGTTCGCCGGCAACGCCATCGAGCTGCGCACGCCCACCGGCCGCATCCTCGCCCTGTCCGCGCGCGCCGCGGCCTGCCTCACGCCCGAGCAGACGGCGGTCATCGAGGACTCCTGCCGCATCGTCCGGCTCGACGTGCCGACCATCGAGCACGCCGGGGGGTCGGTGCGCTGCATGGTCGCGGGCGTCCACCTCACCCGCCGACCGGTGCTCGCGCCGGTGCAGCCCGAGGAGGCCGTGCTCGGCGGCTGAGGTCGCCGGCCCGGATCAGTCCTCGACCTCCGGTCCCGCGTCGCCGGCCGGCCCGAGCACCGCGTGCGACACCGGGGCGTAGGCGAACCAGCCGGCGCCGGAGCCCGCCGGGCGGGGCGCCGGCGGCCACAGCTCGCGCTCGTCCTCCGCCGCCCGTCGCAGCGCCGCCAGGTCCAGGGTGGCCGCGGACTCGGGGACCCCGTGGGTCGTCCACTGCACGACGACCTCGAGGCTCGCTCCGGCCGGGAACGGGGTGAGCCACCACGAGGTGGAGTGCCGCAGTCCGCTGCCCTCGGTGCCGGTCCGGGTGAGCGACGGCCCGTCCCCGTCCTCCCCGGGCGGCGGTGGCACCCCTTCGGGCCGGTGGCCGACCCGGGTACCGTCGGCGAGCCGCACCCCGACCCGCGGCTCGAGCCCCCGCCAGTCCTCCGGGCCGCTCGCGGGCGGCCGGCTGCCGGGTCGCCGCCGCACGTCCACGGTCAGCTCGACGCCGCGCCGGTAGGCGACCGCGCGGACGACCCGGACCACGACGTCGGCGCTGTCGAAGGCCGCCGCGTCGAGCGGCACGACCACCCCGAGCACGTGCGTGGGCGGCAGCCACGGGAGGTCGACGTCCGGATCAGGCGCCGCGTCGTCCTCCTCGGGGTCCGGCCAGGGATCGAAGAACGGGACGTCGGTCATGGTCGGGAGCGTACGGCCCGCGGCGGCCGGGGCACGGTGGGCGAGGATGGCCCGGTGACCGATGACGGCGCGGCAGTGGTCGAGGAGCGGGTCGAGGTGTCGCTCGACCTCGCGGCCGTCCGCGCCTGGCTCCTCGCGCACGCCGTCCCGGGCGTCGACGCCGTCGACACCGGCGCCGACGGGGGCACCGCGCACCGCCGCGCCGTCCGGGCCGCCGCCGGCCGGACCCACCTGACGGTCGTGCTCCCGGTCACGGGGAGGGCGACCCTGCGGGCCGAGGGCCCCGGGACCGCCGAGGCACTCGCCGCGGGGCGGCGCTGGCTCGGGCTCGACCTCGACCCGGCCGACGGCGCCGGCGACCTCGCGGGTGACGCGGTCCTCGGGCCGCTCGTCACCGCCCGTCCGCTGGTCCGCGTCCCCGGGGCGCCGGACCCGTTCGAGGCGGCCGTCAACGTCGTCCTCGGCCAGCACGTCTCGGTCGCCGCGGGCCGGGTGTTCGCCGGGCGGCTGGCCGCGACCCACGAGGTGACCCCGGACGCGCTCGCCGCCGCCGACCCCGCCGCGCTGCAGGCCGACGTCGGCGTCACCGGCGGCCGGGCCCTCACCCTCGTCGCGCTGGCCCGGGCCGTCGCCGACGGGCTCGACCTCGCCCCGCAGCCGGACGCCGGGCGACGCCGGGCCGTCCGGGCGGCGTTGCTTGCGCTCCCCGGCGTCGGACCGTGGACCGCGGACCTCGTCGCGATGCGCTGCCTGCGCGACCCCGACGTCTTCCTCCCCGGCGACCTCGTGCTGCGACGGGCCCTCGGCGGGGTGACCGCCCGGGAGGCGGCGGGCCTCGCCGAGGCCTGGCGCCCGCACCGGAGCCTGGCCGTCGTCCACCTCTGGACCCACCACGCCCTCGACCCGCCCTGAGAGAGCGGCAGCGGGGCCGCCTCGGCGTCGTGCGCACGTGACGGCCCCGCTGGTCCGGGGGGAGGAGGGGTCAGCAGGAGGACTTGTAGACCGCCTGGCCGCCCTCGCCGTCGAGGTTGTCCTTGGTGATGATGGTGAAGCCGGTCTGGATCTTCTTCTCGACCGAGCCGCCGGTCAGCGCCGCGTTCGCCTGCTCGACGCCGTCCTCGCCGATGACGCCGGGCTGCTGGGCGACGAGCGCCTGCACCGTGCCGTCCTCGAGGGCCTTGACCTGGTTGGGGCCGGCGTCGAAGCCGACGATGGTGATCCCCTTGGCACCGGCCTGCCGCACGCCCGTCGCCGAGCCCTCGGCGGAGAAGAGGTTGGTCGCGAAGATGCCGACGATGTCGGGGTCCTTCTGCAGCGCGGCCGACACGAGGTTCGCGGCCTTGGCCGGGTCGTTGTTGCTGTACTGCACGCCGAGGTACTGGAACGCGCTGTCGCCCTTCGCGGCCTCCTCGAACCCGTTGACGCGGGCGTCGACGGTGGACACACCCGGGTCGGTGGAGATGACGAGCACCTTGCCGCCGTCCGGCTTGGCCTGCTTGATGGCGTCGAAGGCCGCCTTCCCGCCGCCGACGTTGTCGGAGCTGATCTGCGACACGGCGAAGGCCGGGTCGTTGACCGTCGTGTCGACGAGGACGACCTTGATGCCGGCCTTGGCGGCCTGGTCCAGCGGGGCCTGCATGGCCTGGACGTCGGTGGGGGCGACGAGCAGCACGGCGGGCTTGGAGGCGGTGACGGAGTCGACGATCGGCTTCTGCAGCGTCGGGTCGAACTTCTGCGGGCCCTGCGTGGTCACCGTGTAGCCGAGCTCCTTGGCCTTGGCCTCGATGCCGCACTGCATGGTGATGTAGAACTGGTCGCCCGCGACGCCCTGGACGAAGGCGATGGTCTTGTTGTCGTTGCTCCCGCCGCCGGCATCGCCCGAGGACCCGGACGAGGTGGGGGCTCCGGTGGAGCAGGCGGCGAGGGTGAGGGCCGCGGCGATTCCGGCGGCGGTGCTGCTGAGGGCGGTGCGCGTACGCATGGGTGGTGCCTTTCTCTGACGTCGTTGTCGGTCGTGCGGGGGTCGTGCGGTCGGGGTCGGGTGGGCGGGGGTCTGGTCCGGCCGGCTACTTGCCTCTGGCCTCGTTGGCGCGGCGGTGCTGGTCGACGTAGACGGCGGCGATGAGGATCGAGCCGACGGCGACGGTCTGCCAGTACGGCGAGACGCCGATGATGACGAAGCCCGCCTGGAGGACGGCCGGGATGAACAGGCCCACCATCGAGCCGAACATCGTGCCGGTGCCGCCGAAGATCGAGGTCCCGCCGATGACGACGGCCGCGATGACGTTGAGGTTGGTGAGCGACTGCCCGGCGATCGTCGTCGTGCCGTACTGCGCCAGCGACAGCAGCCCGGCGATGCCGGCGAGGAAGCCGGTGAACCCGTAGATCTGCAGGAGCTTGCGGTCGACGTTGATCCCGACCCGGCGCGCCGAGGTCTCGTTGGAGCCGATGGCGTAGGTGTAGCGCCCGAAGCGGGTCTTGTGCAGGAGGATGCCGCCGAGGACGACGATGACGAGCGCGATGATCGAGATGACCGGGATGCCCGCCAGGCGGCCGTAGCCGATGTTGTCCTGCAGCACGGTCGGCGCGGAGCGGACGTCGACGCCGCCGGTGAGGATCTGGGCGATGCCCAGGGCGATCGACAGCGTGCCGAGGGTGACGATGAGCGGCGGGACGTTGGCCTTGGCGACCATGAAGCCGTTGAAGCAGCCCCAGAAGATGCCGACGAGGACGGAGAGCACGAGGCCGACGGCGGCGGTCCCCCAGCCCTGGTCGCCCATCCGCTCCATGACCTGGGCGGCCACGACCGAGGAGACGACGAGGACCGACCCGATGGACAGGTCGATGCCCGAGGTGATGATGACGAAGGTGACGCCGACGGCCAGCACGGCCCAGATGGACACGTTCTGCGCGATGTTCGTCGCGTTGCCGACGGTGAGGAAGGTCGACGGCGCCATGAGGCCGAAGACGGCGATGATGACGACGAGGACCCCGAGGATCCACGCCGACTGCACCGCCTGGACGCGCTCGACGATGCTCGTGTGACCGGCGCTGGTCTCGATGGTCCCGCTCGGCCGGTCCTCGGTGCGGGTGTCGTCGGTGGCGGTGCTCATGCCGCTCCTTCCTGGTTCAGCTCGAGGGCCCCGGTCATCGCCCCGACGAGCGTCTCGACGCTCGTGCCCTCGGCCTCGAACGTCGCGACGCGCCGGCCGAGGCGCAGCACCTGCACCCGGTCGGCCACCTCGAGCACGTGCGGCATCGAGTGCGAGATGAGGACGACGGCGATGCCCTGGTCCCGGACCCGCTTGATGGAGTCCAGGACGTTGCGGGTCTGCACGACGCCGAGGGCGGCCGTGGGCTCGTCGAGGAAGAGGACCTTGTTGGCCCAGGCCACCGCGCGGGCGATGGCGACGGACTGCTTCTGCCCGCCGGACATGGCGCCGACGGGGACGACCACGCTGCGCACGGCCGACCCGAGCTCGGTGAAGGCCTTGGCCGTCGCCTCGCGCATCGTCGTGTTGTCCATGAAGCCGAGCTTCCCGAGCAGCCCGGGGCGCATGATCTCGCGGCCGAGGTACATGTTCTGCGCCGAGTCCAGGTGCGGCGCGAGGGCGAGGTCCTGGTGGACCACCTCGATGCCGAGCCGGGAGGCCTCCTGGGGCGTGGCGAAGGAGACCGGCTCGCCCTGGAAGCGCAGCTCGCCGGAGTCGACGGCGAGGTTGCCGGTGAGGGCCTTGACGAGGGTCGACTTGCCGGCGCCGTTGTCGCCGATGAGCGCGACCACCTCGCCCTCGTCGATGTCGAAGTCGGCTCCGTCGAGGGCCTGGACCCGCCCGAAGCGGCGGCTGAGGCCCCGGGCCTCGAAGAGCACGCTCACGACGAGACCTCGCGGAAGGAGCGCGCCCGACCGTCGATGATCGAGCGGTACTCGTCGAGACGGCGACGGCCGGTGTCGGAGAGGAAGGCCGTGCGCTCGGCGTGGTCCATCGCGACGGTCTCGCGCCAGACCGAGCGGCCGGCGATGAAGCCGCTCGCGCCGCCCTCGTCGCAGCTGATCCGGAGCACCTCGCTGAACTCCTCGGACGAGACGCCGGCCGAGAGGACCGCCCACGGCGAGGAGATGCGCTCGGCGAGCCGGCGGCAGGCCTCGGGACTGCCGGGGTACTCGAGCTTGAGGAGGCTCGGGCGCAGGTCGTCGAGGAGGACGGCGGCCTCGATGACGGCGTCCGCCTTCGCCTCGGGGGAGAGGGTGTCCTCGCCGGCCAGCGGGAAGACGAGGTTCTCGATGACCGAGGGGACGCCCTGCTCCGCGCAGTCCGCGACGAGGACGCGCATGGCCTCGACCGCCTCGGTGGTGGTGTCCCGGCCGTCGGCCCCGGGCACGCGGTCGGCCCGGACCTGGACGAGGAACTTCATGGCGTCGGCGCCGCTGTCGCGCACCCACGCGGCGTCCTGGTCGGGGTCCAGGGCCACGACGGGCTCGCCGTCGTGGGTGCCGCGGCTCGCCGGCTCGGCCGCGAGGAGCAGCCCGAAGCGGGCGTCGGCCTCGGCCGAGCGGGCGGCCGGCAGCCCGAAGGTCGGGTCGATGAGGAAGGCCGAGGCGCTGCCGGCCAGCGAGGCGATCATGTCCCGCTTGAGCGCGGTGATCTCCTCGTCCGGGGTGTCCGGGCGGTCGACGGCGGCGAGCATGCGCCGCAGCGTCCCGCGCTGGTCCATGGCGAGGACGGCGAAGGTGCCGTCGTCGGTGGCGATCGCGTCCAGACCGGTGGTGGTCGTGGTCATGGGGTGGCCTCCTGAGGGATGGGGATGGGGTCTGCGGGCCGGGCTCCGGGGAACCAGTCGGCCGGTGGTCGGGGGTCGGGTCCGGGGTCGCCGTCCCGGGTCGCGGCCCAGGCGCCGAAGCGGGCGGCGCCGAGGGTGCCCGGCTGGTCGAGGTCGGACACCTCGACGACCGGGGCGAGGTCGCGACGGGCGGCGACGACCGAGCGCATGCGGGTCCAGCCCCCGGCGACGACGAGCCGGTCGACCGGGACGCCGGCGTCGCCCAGCAGGCCGAGCAGCTCGCGCGCCCGGGCCGTGCCGCCGTCGAGCGCGGCCCGCCAGACGTGCGCCGGGGTGTGCGCCTCGGACCCGGTGTGGATGGCGACCTCGCGGTCGGCCATGCCGTAGCCGGTGACCCGCACGTCGGCGGTCTCGCCGGGCGCGAGGCGCAGCGTGGCCTCGTCCAGGGCGTCCCGGGCGGGGTCCTGCGTGGCGCCGAGCACCCGCTGCACCCGGCTGAGGACGAGCCCGGTGCGGGTGCCGCCGATGAGGCCGACGGCGTCGCGGACGACGTGGGGGTAGACCGAGATGCCGGCGACGGCGAGGTCGCGGACGACGTCGGGGTCGGGGACGTGGGCCGCGGCGGCCACGTACGCCTCGGCGGTGCCGAAGCTGTCCAGGGCCGACCCGGGGCTGCCGCAGCCGGTGGCCGCGGCGGCCACGGCGTGGTCGTGGCCGGCGACGGTGAGCACGGCGCCGCGGGCGGCGGCCACCGGGTGGTCCGCGCGCACCGTCCCGGCGGGGGTGCCGGCGGCGACGGCCTCGGGCAGCAGGTCGGGGGCCACCCCGAGGTGGTCCAGGGCGGCGGTGTAGGGCGCGCCGGTGTGGACGTCCCAGAGCCCGGTCCGCCCGAGCAGCGACAGCTCCGCGACCCGGCGGCCACCGAGGCGGTGCACGACGTACTCGGGCACCCCGAGCCAGGTGAGGCCGGCGAGGTCGAGCCCCTGCTCGCGCAGCCACAGCAGCTTGAAGAAGGAGGCGACGTGGCTGACCGGCAGCCCGGTCCGGGCGGGGAAGTCGTGGGCGAGGTCGGCGGGCAGGGCCGCGGCCTCGTCGGCGCCGCGGGGGTCGAACCAGGCGATGACCGGCGAGCAGGCGGCCCCCTCGCGGTCGACGAGCACGCCCGCCTCGGCCATGGCGGTGAACCCGACGGACCGGATGCGGCTGCCGGCCGGCAGGTCGGCAGCGACCTGGGCGAGCAGGTCCTCGACGTCGGCGAGGAGGGACTCCGGCCGGCGCTGTGTGTGGCCCTCGCGCTCCTGCCACACCGTGGGCAGCGAGCGGTCGAGGAGGCGCGTGGAGTCCTCGGCCACCGCGGTCACCTTCGTGACGGTGGTGCCGAGGTCGTAGCCGAGGTCGACGAGGAGGCTCACGGCGCCACCGCCGCGGCTGCGCGGGGCGCGAGCTCGCCCGACCCTCGGGGGACCAGCGAGGTGGGCAGGACTGTGTCTCGCACCGGGGCCTCCGGTTCCTGGATGCGGCGGGTGAGCAGGTCGAAGGCCGTGTTGGCCAGCCGGCTCGGGTGCTGGTCGACGAAGGTCGTCGGCGGCGTCATGAGGTCCGAGGCCGGGTGGTCGCCGAAGATGACGAGCGCGATGTCCTGCCGGTGCAGCCGCTGCTGGGCGCGCAGGACCCCGAGACCCATCATCGGCGAGGCGGCGAAGACGGCGGTCGGGGCGTCGGCGGTGGCCAGCAGGGCCAGGGCGTGGGGGTAGGCCTCGTCCGCGGTCCAGGCCCGGGTCTCGACGAGCCGGGGGTCGATGTCGACCCCGGCCTCGCCGAGCGCCCGCTCGTAGCCCGTGTACCGGTCGACGAGGGTCGTGAAGCGGGAGGTGTTGCCGAGGAAGGCGATCCGCCGGTGCCCGTGCGCGACGAGGTGGTGGACGGCGTCGTAGGCCCCCTGCTCGTCCGTGGCGCGCACGACGTCGCGGTCCTCGACACCGCACTTGCGGTCGATGACGACGACGGGGACGTCGACGGCCAGCGCCTTGCGGACGGTGTCGTCGCCACCGAAGGGCGCGACGACGAGGCCGGCGACGCCGCGGCGGGTGAGCCGCTCGACCTGGGTGCGCATCCGGGACTCGTCCATGCCGGTGGAGGCGACGAGGACGTCCATGCCGACGTCCATGGCGCGGCTCTCGATGACGGCGACGACCCCGGCGAAGAACGGGTCGTCGATGGAGTCGACGACGGCGCCGATGGTCGGCAGGCGGCCGCCGCCGAGGCGCTGGGCCGCCGGGTTGGGGTGGTAGTCGAGCCGGGCGATGCTCTCGCGGACCCGGCGCACGGTCTCCTCGCGGACGTTCGGGGCGCCGTTGATGACCCGCGAGATGGTCTTGATGGAGAAGCCCGAGTCGCGGGCGACGTCGTAGATCGTCGTCTGGCCGGTCATGCGGGCACCGGCTCCGCGAGGGCGGCCAGGGCCGGCGCGACGAGCGCCGGGTCGAGCATCCCGCCGGTCTCGTGCTGAACGGCGGCGGCCGCGACGGCCATGCCGTGCCGGACGGCGTCGACGTCGCCGGCGCCGCCGGCCAGGGCCGCGGCGGTCCCGGCGACGAAGGAGTCACCCGCGCCGATGGGGTTCAGCACCGGCACCGACGCCGCGCCCAGCCACCAGGCACCGTCGGCCACCACGAGGGCGGCGCCGTGCGACCCGGCGGTGACGACGGCCCGGCGGGCACCCCGGGCGTGCAGGGCGCGGGCGGCCTCGAGGCAGCGCTCGGGCAGGTCGTCCCCGGACTCCTCGACGTGCTCGTCGACGCGGCCGTGGAGCAGCGCCTCGGCCTCGCCGATGTTGGGGCTCACGAGGTCCGGACCGAAGGCGAGCGTCGCGCCGAGCACGGCCGGCGCGGCGTCGACGAGGCACGGGACCCCGCGCTCGTGGGCGAGGGCGACGACGCGGCCGTAGGTGTCCTCGGGCAGGCCGGGCGGGAGGGAGCCGGAGCACACGACGGCGGGCATGTCGTCGGCGTGGGCGGCGACCGTGGTGAGGAGGGCGGCGGGGTCCCAGTCCTCCGGCTCGGGGCCGCGGCCGTTGACGACCGAGACGCGACCGTCGTCCTCGAGGACGACGAGCGCGAGGCGGGCCGGTCCGCGGTGGGGGAGCGGGACGAAGCGGGTGCCCTCGGCGGCGAGGAGGTGCTCCAGGCGCGGGTCGTCCTGCGAGGACAGGCCGACGAGGGTGGGGTCGGTCGCAAGGGCCCGCAGGGTCCGGCACACGTTGACGCCCTTGCCCCCGGCGGTCTGCGTCGTCCGCCGCGACCGGCTCACCGTGCCCGGCGTGAGCGTGGCGAGCCACGACGTCACGTCGATGCACGTGTTGGGGGTCACGACGAGCACGGGGGCCTCCTCGCCCACTGTGAGACAGCGCTGTCATCCGCGGCCGGGAACCTTGCCCGATCGGCCTTGTGGCGACTAACGTAAGGCGGCATGACAGCGCTGTCAACACCCCGCACCCCATCCGCCGAGTCGATCGCCGTCCACCGCCGCCTCGCGCGGATCTCCGACGCCGACGGCCACATCCGCACCATCGCCATCGACCACCCCGAGAACTACCTGGCCCTCTTCGACGCCGACCTGGACAAGGTCACCTTCGAGGAGGTCGTCGAGTCCAAGCTCGACATGATCCGCGTGCTCTCGCAGCACGCGACGTCCGTGCTCGTCGACCCGGTGTGGAGCTTCGGGCAGGCCGTCGCCACCGGGGCCGTCCCCGGGTCGGTCGGGATGATCAGCGGTATCGAGGAGCTCTACTACACGCCCGACACGAGCGCGGTGACCTTCGACACCGAGCTGCGGCTGCGCGAGGGCTGGGACCCCGCGACCCTGGGTGTCCTCGGCGCCGACGCCGCCAAGCTCGTCGTCTTCCACCGGTCCGACGCCGACGACGACGCCGTCGCCCGCCAGCACGACGTCGTCGCCGACGCCGCGGCCCGGTGCCGCGCGGCCGGGCTGCCGCTCGTCGTCGAGCCGCTGTGGTTCCCGCTGCCGGGCGAGGATGTCGCCGACCCGGCCGTCCGCGAGCGGCGCCGGGCCTCGGTCATCGCCTCGGCCGGCTCCTTCCGTCGCGCCGGTGCCGACGTCATGAAGGTCGAGTTCCCCGTGCTCGACCTCGAGGACACCGGCGCCGCGCACGCCGCCTGCGCCGAGCTCGACGAGGCCGTCGACGGGCCCTGGGTCCTGCTGAGCGCCGGCGTGACCTTCGAGGGCTTCCGCACCCAGCTCGACATCGCCGCCGACCACGGCTGCTCCGGCTTCATGGCCGGGCGGGCGATCTGGGGCGACGCCGTCGGGCGGATGGACGCCGAGCGGCGCGCCGAGGCCGCCGGCCGTGCCGCCGACCGCCTCGACGAGCTCGCCGAGGTGCTGCGCGGTCGTGGGGCGCCGGCCTGGACCCCGCTGGACGGCGCCGACGCCCCGTCGGTCATCGGCCCGGACTGGTACCGCACCACGGGCCACGGGGGATGACCGGGACCCCGGGGGGCCGCCTGCTGTGCATCGGCGGCCCGCCCGGGTCCGGCAAGACGACCGCGGGCCGCACGGTCGCCGCCGCCCGCCGGGCCGCGCTCGTCGACCTCGACGCCGTGACGACGCCGCTGGTCGAGGCCGTGGCCGGTCTGCTCGGGGTGCCGCCGGCGCTCGGCCGGCCGCCGCTGTCGGACCTGCGGACGGCCCGCTACGCCTGCCTCGCGGAGGTGGCGCGCGACGCGCTGGCCGGCGGCGTCGACGTCGTCGCCGTCGCGCCCTTCACCTCCGAGGCGGCGGACGCGGGCCGCTGGCGCCGCTGGGCGTCCGGGCTGGGGGCGTCCGCGGTGGTCCTGTGCTGGCTGGACCTGCCCGCCGACGCCGCCGCGACGCGCGCCTCTACCCGGGGGCTGGCGCGCGACGTCGTGCCCGGCCCGGCGCCCGGCGCCGCGCGGGTGGACCGGGACGGGCTGGACCTCGTCGTGGACGCCGGCGGGACGCCCGACGACGTCCGGGACGCCCTCCTGCGCGGCTGGCCGCGGGCCTGAGGCCCTACGGCTCGAGCGGCCCGACGAGGGCGCCGGCGCAGTGGTAGACGTCCGGGCGGCCGGGCCAGACCTGCCCGGCCTCGGCCATGTCGGCGTCCAACTCGTTGCGCCAGGTGCCGCGCTCGTCGACGAAGTAGCGGGCGGCGTGGTCCCAGAGGCGGCGGTACCAGGTCTCCCAGTGCGGGTCTCCGGTCCGACGGTGCAGCGCCGCGGTCGCCTGGATGCCCTCGCACACCGGCCAGTGCAGCCGCACGTCCGACACCGGGGTGCCGTCCCAGTCGACGGTGTAGACCAGCCCCGGTCGCCCGTCGACGGCCCAGCCGCCGTCCAGGGCGCGGCGGGTCAGGGCCTCCGCGGCCTCGGCCAGCCAGGCGGGCGGGTCCTCCAGCAGTGGCGAGGCGTCCAGCTGCAGGAGGAAGCGGGCCCACTCCAGGGAGTGGCCGAAGGTCGCGCCGTAGGGGCGGAAGGGGTGCAGCGGCTCGTCCCGGTTGTAGTCCAGCAGGACCTCCCAGTCGGAGGTGTAGTGCTCCGGCAGCAGCCAGCCGTGCTCGCGGGCCGCGCCGTCGACGAGCCGCTGCGCGATGCGCAGGCCGCGCCGGTGCCAGCGGGCGTCGCCGGTGGCCGTGCCCAGGGCGAGGAAGGCCTCGAGGCCATGCATGTTCGCGTTGGCGCCGCCGTACTGCTCCGGGTCCGACCAGTCCGGGGCGAAGGACTCGCGCAGCATGCCGGCGTCCTCGTCCCAGAGGTGGGCGTCGATGACCTCGGCGGCCCGGTCCAGCAGCCCGCGGGCGTGCGGGTGGCCGGCGCGCAGGGCCTGCGCGGCGGCCAGCCCGACGTGGACGTGGTCGTAGGTCATCTTCCGGCCGACGGTGCCGGGCTCGGAGACCCAGCCGCCGTGCTCGGGGTCGGCGTGCAGGCCCAGCAGCGAGTCCATGCCGTGGCCCAGCAGCTCACCGGAGCCGGGGACGCCGAAGCGGACCCCGGAGGCCGCGACGAGCGTCATCCGGGCGGTGAGGAACAGCTGGGGACGGCGCCCGGGCACGGGCACCCCGTCCGCGTCGAGCCAGTGGAAGCCGCCGCCCTCGCGGATGGAGCCGAGCGAGAAGGAGAGCACGTCGGCGAAGCCGTCGAACAGCCGGGCCCGGTGCGTGGGGAGGTCCAGCCAGCTGGTCGCCGGGGCCTCCGTCGGCGGCGGTGTCATGCCGCCACCCTAGTGTCCGGCGGGGGAGCGGCCCGGTGTCGGTGGGAGCGACGATGATGGGCGCGTGCCGCTCTACCGTGACGAGGCGATCGTCCTGCGCACCCACAAGCTGGGTGAGGCCGACCGCATCGTCACCGTGCTCTCGCGCCGGCTCGGCAAGCTGCGCGTCGTCGGCAAGGGCGTGCGGCGCACGAAGTCCCGCTTCGGGGCGCGGCTCGAGCCCGCGATGCACATCGACGTCCAGTGCTACGAGGGCCGCAGCCTCGACACCGTGACCCAGGTCGAGACCCTCGACCCGTGGGGCGACGCCATCGCCCGGGACTACCACGCGTGGACCGCCGCCACCGCCGTGCTCGAGACGTGCGACCGGCTCACCGAGGAGCGCGAGCCCGCCCTCCAGCAGTACCTGCTGCTCTCCGGGGCGCTGCGCAGCCTGGCCCAGCGCGACCACGACGCCGGCCTCGTCCTCGACGCCTACCTCCTGCGGGCCCTGGCCGTCGGCGGGTACGCGCCCTCCTTCCGGGACTGCGCCAAGTGCGGCGCGCCGGGGCCGCACCGGGCCTTCCACGTCGCGGCCGGCGGGGTCGTCTGCCCGGTCTGCCGCCCGGCCGGGTCGGCCGCGCCCCACCCCGACGCCCTGGCGCTGCTTGCGGCGCTGCTCGCGGGGGACTGGACGACGGCCGACGCCTCGGACCTGCGGTACCGGCGCGAGGGCAGCGGCCTCACCGCCGCCTTCCTCCAGTGGCACCTCGAACGCGGCATCCGCAGCCTCCGTATGGTGGAGCGGTGAGCGCGCCGAGCCGGTACGAGCCGCCGTTCCCGCACCCGAGCGGGGCCCGCCCGCCCACCATCCCCGGGGGTCGCCTGCCCCGCCACGTCGCCGTCGTCATGGACGGCAACGGCCGCTGGGCCAACCAGCGCGGGCTGCCCCGCACGCGGGGGCACGAGGCCGGCGAGGCCGCGCTGCTCGACGTCGTCGCCGGCGCGGTCGAGGTCGGCGTCACCCACCTGTCGGCCTACGCCTTCAGCACCGAGAACTGGAAGCGCAGCCCGGACGAGGTGCGCTTCCTCATGGGCTTCAACCGCGAGGTCATCCGGCGCCGCCGCGACCAGCTGCACGCGTGGGGGGTGCGGATGCGCTGGGTCGGCCGCCGTCCCCGGCTCTGGGGGTCGGTGATCCGCGAGCTCGAGACCGCCCAGGAGCTGACCCGCGACAACACCGGGCTCACCCTGTACTTCTGCGTCAACTACGGCGGTCGGGCCGAGATCGGCGACGCCGTGCGCCGCATCTCCGAGGACGTCGCCCGCGGCCGCCTCCGCGCGTCGGCGGTCGACGAGCGCACCGTGGCCCGCTACCTGCCCGAGCCCGACATGCCCGACGTCGACCTCTTCGTCCGCTCCTCCGGCGAGCAGCGCACGAGCAACTTCCTCCTCTGGCAGAGCGCCTACGCCGAGATGGTGTTCCAGGACCGGCTGTGGCCCGACTACGACCGCCGCGACCTCTGGGCCGCCATCGGGACCTACGCCGACCGCGAGCGGCGCTACGGCGGGGCCGTCGACGCCGCCGGCCCCGC
>NZ_SAYU02000048.1 GCF_004025965.2 Phycicoccus flavus
TACCTCTCCGAGGCATCCATGGCCAAGATCGGCACAACCGGCAATGATGACCACGTCGCCCTCAGCAAGGGCTGACCGGTAGGCATCGAGATGACCTCAAAGCCCACCACTCCGCGGGACTCTTACCTCGCTGCTGACGTGCGCAGCCTGTCTCTCGATCGGCAGTCGGAATTGGCGAGTCGCGTGGCCCTCGAGGCGGCTCGAAGAACGGGCCTTGCGACACCTCCTCGTGGAACCGACCTCGAGCAGTGGTCGGCAGACCTCGATCAGCGTGGTTGGGCCAGGGATGCGGCGGGCGAGCCGACCCAGGACGCAGGAGACTTTGGCCGTGCCCGGGCAGCGTGTGCCCTTCGCAGCGCTGCCTTGGCCAAGTCCCGAACGGATGCGGTCGATGATTCGCTCTACGAGAGCATCGCGGCGATGGGACGGGACTGCTGAAGGTTCGGTTGTCACTTCCGGTGTGATGTTTCAGGCCGCGTGAGCGGTCCGGTTGATGGTCTCAAACTCGATCGGGGTGAGCTTGCCGAGGGCGCGTTGCCGGCGGCGGCGGTGGTAGGTGCGTTCGGTCCAGGTGACGATGGCCAGGCGCAGCTGGTCGCGGGTCTCCCAGCGGCGGGAGTTCAGGACGTTTTTCTGGAGCAGGGAGAAGAACGACTCCATGGCGGCGTTGTCCGCCGAGGAGGCGACCCGGCCCATCGACCCGCGCAGGCCGTGGTGGTGCAGGGCGGCGACGTAGGGGCGGGAGCGGAACTGGCTGCCTCGATCCGCGTGGACCACGCACCCGGGCACCTGGCCGCGGCCTCGGCGGGCGATGGCCATCTCGAGGGCGTCGACCGCGAGGTGGCTGGTCATCCGTGAGTCGATGGAGTAGCCGACGATCCGGCGGGACCAGACGTCCTTGACCGCGCACAGGTAAAGCTTCCCCTCGACCGTGGGGTGCTCGGTGATGTCGGTCAGCCACACCATGTTTGGGCCGGGCGCGGTGAAGTCCCGCTCCACGAGGTCGTCGTGCACCGGCGGACCGGGCTTCTTGGACCGGCCCCGTTTCCTCGCGTGGGCGGAGACGATCCCGGCCTGCGAGCACACTTTCCACACCCGTCGCTCGGAAACCTCGTGGCCGGCGTCGGCGAGCTCATCGGCGATGAACCGGTACCCGAACCCCGGGTCGTCCCGATGCACCTCGAGGGCGGCGTTGGTGGCGTAGGCGTCGACGAGGTCCCGCTCACTGACCGGGTGTGCCTTCCAGGAGTAGAACGCCTGCCGGGAGAATCCCAGCAGCCCACAGGTCACCGCGACGGGGATGCCGTCGGCGGCAAGGTCCAGGACCAGCGGGTACGTCATTTTGGGGACTGGCCCAGCTTCAGGTTTGCCTGGGACAGGTACGCCGCGGCCCGGCGCAGGACCTCGTTCTCCTGCTCCAGCAGCCGGATCTTGCGGCGGGCCTCCTTCAGCTCGGAGTTCTCGGCCGCGGTCGTGCCGGGTCGGACGCCGTCCTCGACGTCGGCCTGGCGCATCCAGTTGCGCAGGCAGGACTCGCTGATCCCGAAGTCGGCGGCCAGCTTCGCGATCGGAGCCTCGCCCTTACGGGCGACTGCGACCACGTCGTCACGGAACTCCTTGGGGTGGGGTGCAGGCATGTCGACATCCTTCCAGCGGGGCCTCCCGGCCCAACAGAACTGGTGTCAACCGAACCTTCAGCAGTCCCGACTCGATGTCGTCCGTGAACTGGTGAACCGAGCGACGTAGCCCCGCCCCACGCCGAAACAGCACGGCGCCCGCAGCCGCGTCACACCGCCGCAAAACGCGCGGCAACCCGGCCGAGCCGGCGGATCCCTACTTGACCGCGAGCACGTCGATCGGTGAGATCACGGCATCCTCAGCCAATAGATCTGAGGCGACATCCTGGAGTGCCGCCGGGATCTGGCCGTTCACGTGTGCCTGACGAGCGTCTTCGCTCTCGAAGGTGTCGAAGATCCCGTACGTTGTGTCGTCGAGTCGGAACGCGTACCACGTGACGGTGCCGTCCTCCTGATCTGCGAGCTCTCGCCCCTTCCGCAAGAACTCTCCCAGCTCTTCCCCCTTGCCGGGCTTGGCCTTCAACGTCGCCAACAGTCCTCGGTCGACAGCCATGACTTTGTCCTCTCATCGGGATACCCCCGAACCGGCAGTGCGATGTCGGATGTGACATCGGCCGCTCGCGGGATCTGACCCTACGCCTCAAGGCGGCCACCAGACCCCGCCGATCACACGGGTCCACATCTAGGTAGGACACCTGGTCCCGCGCGGATCCTAGGGAACCATCCAACTGCGACCGGGACGCTCAGTGCCGCGGAAGGTCACTGCATCGCAGGGCCACCGCTCATCGCATCATGACCTGCGTCTAACCGCCGCCAGTCGACCTACCGGATCGCGGCGTGCCTGGAAGAGTTCGCCTCCGAACCGGACCGCCCAACCTGCTGCCCGGAGGAGCAAAGTGGGTCTGACGCCAGTTCGCGTGGGGCGTGCAGAGATCGGATCATCCCGAACTGTGCGTCGTTGTCTGCGGCCTCGACCTGGTCGCCCTCGGTGAGAGCCCGCTGTGGGGCGACACTGGCACCGACCCCACCTTCGACTGCTGCATCTGCTGCGGCGCTGAGTTCGGCTATCAGAGCACGACGTCAAAGTCAGTTCGAGCGGCTCGGGAACGGTGGGTTGCGAAGGGACGTCCGTGGGCGCGCCCCGACAACGAGATCCGCAGGGTGGACGCCACCGCGTGGCTCGCCAAGTTCCCCGACCGCGCAGGGTGACCATGACCGAATGCTCGCGGAGTGCCCGATCGCCGCATAGCTACGTACGCGGCACATGAGAGTGAGTTGAGCCCGACGCCTCGGGCGGAGTCCACGCCTCCGGTCCCCTGATCCACCGACGGCGACGGATACAGGGATGGCCGTTGGTCGGCCGGTCGATGAGCCTCAGTCGGTGTGGTCGAGGATCAGTCGGGTCGCTTCGCGCGGTGCGTCCCATTGTGGGAAATGACCGCATCCCTCGAACCAGTGCAGTACTGCGTCCGGGAAGAGCTGCGTCGCGCGTGCGGCCTGTCGTGGCACGGTCACCAGGTCGCGACGGCCCCACCCGATCGTCACCCGCCCGGGGACCGTGCCGGCCGGGGCTCCCTGCTGTTTGGGCCCCTTGATCAGGGCGGTCAGGGCCGCGTCGGTCGACGGCGAGTCGGCCAGCCCGCGCACGTCGGGCAGCACGGTTTCGCGCGAGAGCGCCCAGGGGCGGGCCGACAGCTGCGCCAGGAGCAGGGTCCTTCCCGCCGGGTTGCCGAGCAGCGTCGGCAGCATGCCCCGCAACGCCTTGACCAACAGGATCGACGGCCGCAGTGTGGCGCCGAAGATAGCGACCTCTCGGTCGCTCCAGAAACCGCCCGGGTCCAAGGCCACGGTGTCGCCGCCGACACCCCGCCGCGCGAGCTCGAGCACCATCCGGGCGCCCATCGACTGACCGACGGTCGAGACCCCGTCCAACTCCTGTTCGCGGATGAAGTCCACGACCGAGTCGGTCAAGGTGGCGATCGAGACCTCGCCGGCCAACGGCGGCGTCTCGCCGAATCCCGGAAGGTCGACGGCGATCACCTCACGGTGCTCGGCCAGTCCGTCGAGAATCGGGGCCCACGACTGCCACCCGGCACCCAGACCATGCACGAGCAACAGTGGGCTGCCAGTCCCTCGCCTCACGTGATTTAGCGTCATACCGGACTGGTACCCCGACCGGGATGCCCACACGCAGCAACTCGGCATTGATCGCGCCGAAACCATCGCGCTGTCATCGGCACCAGCGCTCATCGGGAGATCCGGACGGATCCGCGGACCCTGGGACCTACCCCACTTCGCCGCGAGTCGACCAGGCTTCGAGCGGTCAGGCATTGCGGCGTGGCTGCTCGACGCTCGTTGAAGCCGCCGTCGTTGGGCACTCACACAACATCCGGCTTTGGGTCCTCGACGACCTCCCACCCGAGCAGGCGTCCGCGATCCAGGTCTGGAGCAGGCTAACCGTCGAACGTCTCGCCGACTGACACCGCGCAGGCGCCGGTGGTGCCTGGAGTGCGGCTGGCGGGACCACGCTCGATCGATCAGCCGAGCACGAGGCTGACGAAACCCATGGAGCGGCGGTGTCCTCGTAGCCAGCGGGTCCACGCCTGGTCGAGCTCGGCAGTCAGTGCGGTGTGAGAGCCGATCGTGTCGGTCTCACCTCGATGAGCGACGGCCCACTGCTCGCGCTCTTGCAGATGTCCGACCTCGAACGCGTCGAACTCCTGACGGGTGCTGTCGTGCAGGTCCAGGACCCGCCAGCCGGCCGCATGCACCAGGTCGACGATGTCCGGCAAGGTCAGACAGTCAGCCTCCGACGCGCCGTCCCACATGTGCCCGAGCTCCTCCGCCGTCGGCGACGAGACCCAGTACTCGAGACCGAAGAGGGCTCGCCCGCCCGGTCGGGCATCCTCGCGCAGCGCGCACAGAGCCGATGAAGGTTCGCCGAAGGCCTGGAACGCACCGAGCGAGATCACCAGGTCCGCGGCTTCCCGATGGTCCACCGAGCTGCCGAGCACGAACTCCACGCGCTGGCCGAGCCCACGATCCTCGGCAGCGGTGCGGGCCCGAACGAGGTCAGGGGCGTGCAGGTCGATGCCGACCCCGGTGGCGACGGGAGCCGCGACCAGGGCACGGAGCAGAGCCTCGCCCCATCCGCAACCGTGGTCGATGACCCGCGAGGGTTTGCCTTCCGTCGCAGCCGCCACGAGGCGATCGAGACTCGTGGAGCTCAGCGGCGAGTTCAACGTCAGCCGTGCACCTGTGCCGGCCGGCGGAGGGTGAGAGGTCATGCGCGCCACTGAACTGCCGGGAAGCGACGCCACGCAACCGCTTTTGCTGGTGCCAGCCACCCGACGTCCGGCACCCTGGACCAGGGTCTCGGGAGGAGCCGACCATGCCACCCATCGTTCGCAACACCCTCAGGAACAGTGGGTACGGCGTTGTCACCCTGGGCCTCTGCCTGATCGTCCTGCCGTTCATCCCCCGCAACGACGGCACCGCGATGGGCCACACACCCGGCCGCATCGTGGGCGCACTCGTCGTGATCGCCGTCGGAGCCGGCATCATCTACGCCTGCCGGTCACGCCCACGGTGACTGGGGCACCCCCGACGCGACGAGGCCGACTCGACTGGATCGCGTCGAGACCCTGCACCGGCGCCCTGAAACCCAGCCGCGCATCGCCACCAGCCGCCCTCGACACCACGCCGACATCGCTCTGCGCCCGTGGTTAATTCTCAGCGATGTGCGCCCCCACTACGTCGCGTACCTGGCCTGTGAGGTCATGTAGTCCTGGAAGGCCAACAGTGCCTCGAGTCTCCCGCGGTCCTCGGCACGATCCAGGCTCCCCGCGAGATGCTCCAGAGACGTCAGGCGCCCCCCGCGGAACCTTGACCGGTGGCGGACGGTCTCTGTGCCGACCCACACACAAGCAGTGTCGCTCCCCCGCGGTCACGGGAGCATCTCCCCCACTTCGGCGCCAGTCGACCTACCGGATCGCGCCACATGGGTCGTGTTTCCTCAATCAGCAGCTGTCGGTGGCGGCTTCTACCGTCTCGTCATGTCCCAAGGGAAGTCCCGTCGCCACCGAGGCAAGCTTCGGCGTGCTCGAGCCTGCGGCGATGAGCAGCCGATGTCACAGTCCGACGCAGTCGGCCAGGCGATCTTCATGACCAAGAAGCAAGGTGCGAAGTTCCGCGCCTACAAGTGCCCGTTCTGTCATCTGGCCAACGGCTCTGTGGCGTGGCACGTCGGACATGCCCAACCGCTACGTCGTCGCCTCGCACGTTGAATCCACCGGGTCCATCTGTCCCTTTCCGCCGCGAGTGGGCTGCGGAGGGATGGGCCGGCATCGACGAGGGATAGTGCGGTATGGGTGATGGGGCAACTGAGGACGGTTCTCCGGTGGCGGCCTACGCAGCCTTGCCAGCGGAGCCGGACGTCACAGTAGTCCGTGGGATTACGCATGATGGGTGCTCCGTGCTCGATCTAGGCTGCGGCACCGGACGCATCGCTGACCCATTGGCGCTCGAGGGGCATGATGTCCTAGCCGTCGATGAGTCGGCCGACATGCTGGCGGAAGTGCAGCATGCGAGGACTCTGTGCGCCTCGATCGGCTCCTTGAGCTTGGACACTCGGTTCGATGTGGTGTTGCTGCTGTCTCATCTGATCAACGGCACGGATGGTGAAGAGTTGCTTGAGGTGGCCGCCAAGCACGTCACCGGCCGCGGCTCCGTGCTGGTCCAGCGCCTCGAACCCGGACGAGACTGGCGACCTGGTGCCGTGATCCAGGGCGACGTGACGATCTCCTTGGACTCCATCAGGGTGAGTGGAAGCATCATCGAGGCAACCACCGAGTACGTCCTGGGAGAACGAAGCTGGCGCCAGCCTTGGCGAATGCGAGTGATCGATGACGCTGAACTGAGCGCCATGACAAAGCGTTTGGGGCTGACGATCGAGTTGCTCGACGGCGCCTGGGTTCTTCTTCGGCCCGCGACGTGAAGACCGCGCTCAACCGCTGGTTGCCAGCAGTTTGCGCCTGTGGGGCAGCGCCGGGGGACTGCATGCCCCACATCGCCGCCTGTTGGGCGACGGTCAGGCGTCGAGGTCAGGCGACCTTGGAGGAGTACCGCTGCCGGGCGGCTTCGCCCGAGGTACCTACGAATCTTCCGATCGCACTCCACGACAGGCCGGCCTCGCGGGCGCGCCGGACCGCCTCGACCATGTGACGCTCGGCCTCGGAGCGCTCCGCCACCGCAGTCCGCAGCAACGCGACCGCGGCGGAGTCCAACTCGTCTCCCTCGCGAGGTTCGTAGTCCTCGAACCGGGCCGCCAGCTCGTCAGCGTGCTGGAGGATCTCGTCAACTGTCCGCGGCATCATCGTCACCTCGAGAACTTCTCCCGTGCCCGCATCGCGTGCACGATCACATGGGCCCGGTCGCCCTCGACGTATACGACCTCGATGAAGATGGCCGTTCCGCTCGAGCCGACCATCATCGTGAACCCGTCGCCCAGGTCTCAGATCCGCACCGGGTTCCGGTACGCGTGCAGGATGTCCGCCTCGTCGACGCCGTGCTTGAACGCCGACGGCGCGATGATCGGCTCACCCAACACCTGTCCAAGTTAACTTGCCAGCGTGTCTTGAGCAAGCGCGACCGACAAGTCTGTGGGACTGCCCCATATCGCCGCCTGTCGACCCACTTCAACTCAGGTGTTCAATGTCGCACTCGTTGAGGTTGCATCCTCTCAGCACCTCCATCATCCGGTCGGAAACGATGAGTTCACCGTCCAGCAGCCAGCAGTCATCCCCGGCAGTCCCAGGGACCAGCCACTGGTAGTCGTTCGGCACCGCACTCTGGGGGTATTCGTCGTAGGCGTCACCTTGGGTGATGAGGGCAGCGCGCCAGGTGATTCCCCGAAATCCCGCTGCGAGAAGCGACTCTGCCAAGTGCGTTCTGGCGAGATAGACCGGGAACGACTGGATGAGGTCATTCGCCCCCGGATAGTCGAGCACGTACTCCACTCGGTGTACCAGGGGCGGATGTACGCCGGTATCCAACTCGGTTCGGTCACCGAGTTCGCCGGCGACCTGCGGGTCAAGTCGGTATGGCATGCCACTCCCTCCGGCTGTCGCGCTTCCGCCTCCGCGCAACCTTGACCGAACACGCTCGGCGCTGCAGTGGTTCGCCTTCCTGCGGCATATTCGCACACACCGGAACGGGACGGTCAGCCGAAGATGTCGGCGACCCAGACCTGCGTCTTTGCGCCGCGTAGCGACCGCCCCATGAGCGTCGAGTTCCTGCCTCTCAGCCCGAGCGCGGGTATCCGTAGCCGGTCGGATTGGCCAGGACGGCGTCGGCGGTAGCCCCCGCCTCTGACTCACTCATCGTGACTTGACGGAGTAGGTCGACCGCTCTCGTCGGACAACGCCGGGAAGGCCTCAACACCTTCGCGGACCCGGACCCGAGGTCTCGTCGTCGATCCTGCGCGGGTTCGACTCATTGGGTAGCCACCGCCTGAGCTGTTACGCGCGCGCCGGTGCGTTCGCGGCCGACGCCCACCTGATCTCCTGCCCGTCGGCGTCCATCCTCAGCACCTCCAGCTCGAGGACCGGTCCCGGAGCCGGCACACCACCGACCAACCAGTCCAGCAGCGGCCCATTCACGTCGGGCCGTCCGGAGTCCACCGTGACCACCCAGCGGTAGCCGCGCTCGACGTCTTCGCTGCGCCCGTCAGTCCGACGTCGCCGCCCGCCAGGCCCCGAAGATGCGGCCCTCCTCGTACTCCCAGGAGCCGTCGTCCACTCCCGCGCGCAGGACGGCGACGAGGTCGGTCAGCGGGGCGTCGGGCTCGACGTCCAGGGCGAGCATCCCGTACCGCCCGGCACCCTCGGCGTAGACCCCGAGCCGCCGGAACGGCTCGATGGCCCGGGCGAGGTCGCCGCCTAGCGGGCCGGCCCGGAAGACGACGAGCCGGATGGTGCAGTGGTCCGAGCGCTCGAGGAGCTCGACGAAGACGGGGTGCCGGTCCGTCCCCGGTGCCACGGCCCGGACGACGTCGCCCACGGCGAGGTCCCGCACGAACCACGGCGGGTTGTCGACGACGTAGCGGTCCCCGCCGAGGTCGTGGGCCCACACCCGCTCGGACGCCACCGGCGGCCAGCCGTCGACGACGTCGAGCTCCACGATGACGTGGGCCTGGGGCTCGCTCGTCTCGTCGGTCATGGCGGGAGTCTGACACCCGGGTCGTGCCGGGGCGACCTCCACCAGCCGCGCCCTCGTGACGACGGGGCTGACGCACATCTAGGTGCGGGCGGTGCCGTGCGACCGCTCGGCGCCCCGTGCCCGTCCGGCGGTGCGCGGGCCCCGGCAGGATGGCGGGGTGGCGACGCCGAGGGAGGTCCTGGACCAACTGGTCCGCACGGTGTGCGGGCGGGCTCCCCAGCGGTGGGTCGCGCTGGGCGGCGGCGGGATGAACGAGACCTCGCGCGTCGAGCTGGACGGCGGGGGAGCGGTGGTCGTCCGGGTCGCGCGGCACGAGCAGCCGTGGTTCGTCGACGAGGCCGCGCTCATGGAGCGGGCCCGGGCCGCGGGGCTGCCCACCGCGCAGGTGCTGGCCCTGGAGCACCTCGACGACGAGGACGGCGTCCTGTCGGTGTCGGTGCAGACGCTGCTGCCGGGCCGCCCGCTCGAGGACGTCGGCGCCGGCCTGGACCGGGAGCACCGTGAGCGTCTCGTCGTCGAGGCCGGGGAGGTGCTCGCGAGGATCCACGCGCTCGACCCCGACCGGGGCGAGGTCCACCGGCTACGCGCGCCGGCCGAGGAGGACCTGGAGCGGGCCCGGCGCACCGTCGCCACGGCCCTCGGACCGGAGGCGGCCGAGGTCGTCGACCGGGCCGCGGCCTTCGTCGCCGCCGCACGGACCCGGCGTCCGGAGCCGGACCTACGTCTGGCGCAGGGTGACTTCATGCCGAAGAACCTGCTCGTCCACGAGGGCAGGATCAGCGGCGTCGTCGACTGGGAGTTCGCCGGCCCGGCGCCCCCGGCGTTCGACCTCGCCCGCTGGGAGGTCTCGGCCGGCCCCCCGTGGCACGACGAGACCGCCCCGCTGCACCGCGGCTACGCCCGCGTGAGCGACCCGGAGGCCGCCGCGGCCGGGCTGGTCCCGGCGTACGCGCTCGACTGGGCGCTGGAGAAGCTGGCCTGGCGCGAGCCGGCGACCCCCGCGCAGGTGCGGCGCTGCGTCGAGGTCGTCGTCCGCCACGCCGGCCCCTGACCGCGGTCGGTGCCGCGGGGGGTCAGCGGGACTGGAGGGCGTCGAGCGCGACGGCCATCGCCGCGGCCAGCCGCCAGTCCAGGCGCCGCCCGGTCGGGGTGCGCCGCAGCTCGATGCGGTAGACGTCGCGGACGCCCATCTTCTTCGTCGACGACATGACGACCGTGCCGTCCGGGGCGCGGAAGTCGAAGTGGAAGAGGAAGGGCAGCGGGATCTCGCCGACGACCGGGACGAAGTCCCACACCCGGCGCAGCACGGCGATGCCGGTGCTGCGCTCGCTGCCGGTGAAGGTCTGCCCGTCGGTGGTCTCCAGGTGCCACGTCGAGCTCAGCAGTGACGCCTTGAAGTCCTTGCGGAACACCCCGATCGGCGCACCGGACGGGTCGGTGACGTCGTAGGCCGACGCGAGGTCGAGGCGCTTGCGGGCGTTGAACGCGAACAGCGGACGGGTCTTGGCCTCGGTGGCGAAGAACGTCACCTCCTCCTTGAGCTTCATCCGCTTCTGCTCGGCGAAGGCCAGCAGCTCACCCTCGTCCCCGGTGTCGGTGAGGCGCCGCACCTCGTACCGGTTGACCATCATCGTGATGCGCTGTCGGACCCCGAAGCGCTCGATCTCCTCCGGGGCTCCCCCGTCGTGCTCGCTCATGGGCCCACCCTGGCACGGCCGGACGCCCGGCCCGGCCCTTTCGGCCGGCCGGAAATCGGGGTCAGCGGGGCGGCAGGTGGTGCAGCTCGACGTCGTGGACCCCGCCGTCCGCAAGCCGCAGCGTCATCCACGTGAAGTCCGGCTGGCGGCGCCGGTCGGTGGGCGAGCCGGGGTTGAGCAGCCGCAGCCCGTCGTGGGAGGTGTCCCAGGGGATGTGGCTGTGGCCGAACACGAGCAGGTCGGTGTCGGGGAAGGCGGCCCGCATCCGCTCCTCGCGGCGGTGCTTCGAGCCGGTCTCGTGGACGACGGCGACCGCCACCCCCTCGATATTCGCCCGGGCGACCTCGGGCAGCCGTGCCCGCAGGTCCGCCCCGTCGTTGTTGCCGTAGCAGGCGAGCAGCCGGGTGCTGCGGGCCTCGAGGGCGTCGAGCGTCGCGAGGTCCACCCAGTCCCCCGCGTGGACGACGAGGTCCGCCGCGTCGACCGCGGCCCACAGGGGCGCCGGCAGGTCCTTGGCCCGCCTCGGCAGGTGGGTGTCGCTCATGAGCAGCACGTCGGTCACGCCTCCACCCTCTCGCACGCGGGTCGCGGGTGGGGGGCACGGGCCGGCGTCAGGCCGGGGCGTGGGGCGGTCCGGCCGTACGGCGCTCGCGGCGCAGCCGGACGACGAGGGCGGCGAGCCCGACGACGAGCGAGCCGACGGTCAGCCCCGCGGCGAGGAGGACGGCACCGACCAGCCACAGACCGGTGGGGTCGGTCGGAGCGGCGTCGGCGGACCACACGGCGGTGAAGCCGACGGGCACCACGGCCAGGGGCAGCCACCACGCGACGAGGAACGCGGCCAGGCCCGCGAGGACCAGGAGGGTGACGGCGCACCCCACCACCTGCCAGGCCTCGTAGGGGCCACTGGCGACGCCGGTGACGGGGTCGACCTGGTACTCGTGGTCCCAGCCGAGCCAGGCGTACCAGGCGAGGCCGCTGGCGACGGCGAGGAGGAGGGCGGTGACGGGGACACGGAGACGGGCCATGGGTCCCAGGCTGACCGCGGGCCCGTCCGGGCGCATGGGCCGCGCTACTCAGCCGCGCGGTCGTGCTTGGCCTGCCGCCGGCAGGCCTGCGAGCAGTAGCGGACCTCGTCCCAGACGTCGGCCCACTTGCGCCGCCACGTGAACGGCCGCCCGCACACCGCGCAGGTCTTCGTCGGCAGGTCGCCCTTGCGGCGCATCCGGGCCATCACGCCTCCAGCGTGGCACGGACGGTCACGGCTCCCAGAAGGCGTCACCGAGTGCCGGACCGGGACCGTCGCCGGACAGCGCGTCGAGCACCGGCACCAGCTGGCGCTCCTCGAAGCGGAAGTGGTTCTCCAGCACCGCGTCCAGCCCCTCGAGGTGACGGGCCAGCACCTCGGGCGGGGCGTGCCGCGTGACGTCCGTCGCGAGCTCGCCGAGCAGCGCGCCGACCAGCCGGTGGTCCTCCTCGAGCCGGACCACGACGGCGGCCAGGTCCGGCCGGCGCGCCAGCAGCCACGGGAAGAGGGTGGCGTCCTCCTGCCGGTGGTGGGCGTCGAGGACGGTGCAGAACGTCCGGCAGCGACCGATCGGGTCGGCGGTGACGTCGAGCAGGGCGACGGTCGGGTCGGCCCCGGCGAGAACGTCGTCGAGGCACTCGCGGATCCGCTCGTGCAGCCGCCGCAGCTCGCGACCCAGGGCCACGACCCGCGCCGTCGTCCCGCCGTCGTCGCTCATCGGCGGTCAGCCTTCCACGCGGCGACCTCCCCTGTCTCGCGGTCGAGCACGCCCAGGGCCGACCGGTCGCCGGGCCGGCGGGCGGGGTCAGCCGCCTTCCGTAGCATCGCCGTCATGCCGGGGACCACGCACCGATGAGCCGGCGCCGATGAGCCGCCGCCGCCGGGTCGCGCTGCTCGCCGGGCTGATCGCCCTCGTCCTCGCGGTGGCGGGGGTGCTCGTGCTGCAGCGGCGCGGTGGCGTCGACCAGGCGCTCCCCGGCCCGGTGCTCCTCGTCCCCGGGTACGGCGGTGACCGGGCCTCCCTCGAGCCCCTGGCCCGGGCCCTGCGGGGCGCCGGGCGGCAGGCCACCGTCGTCGACACCGGCGACGGCACGGGTGACCTGCGGACCCAGGCGGAGGCGCTGGCCCGGGCCGCGGACGCCGCGCTCGCGGCCGGCGCCCCCTCCGTGGACGTCGTCGGCTACTCCGCGGGCGGGGTCGTCGCCCGGGTGTGGGTGGCCGACCTCGGCGGGGACGACGAGGCCCGCCGGGTCGTCACCCTCGGCTCACCGCACCACGGGACGACGGTCGCGAGCCTCGGGGCGGTGCTCGCCTCCGGCGCCTGCCCGACGGCCTGCCGGCAGCTGGCGCAGGGGAGCGAGCTGCTGGACGGGCTCCCCGACGCCCCGTCCGGCCCGCGGTGGGTCAGCCTGTGGACCGCCGACGACGAGACGGTGACCCCGCCGGACTCGGCCGTCCTCGCCGGCGCCGTCGACGTCCGCCTCCAGGACGTGTGCGCCGGCGTCCGCGTCGGCCACGGCGCGCTCCCGAGCGACCCGCTCGTCGCCGGCCTGGTGCTGCGGAGCCTCGGCGTCGCCGGGCTCGACGCGCCGCCCCCGGCCGCCGACTGCGGCGCGCTGCGCTCGTCCGGCGACGCGGCCCTCAGTTCGTGACGTCCCGGGTGGCGAAGTTCGCCCACGCCGCCCCGAGCAGGACGACGACGTACCCGGTCTGCACCAGCGCCCCGGCCTGGATGTCCTGCCAGGCCACGGGGTCGCGGAACAGGTCGACCCAGGCCAGCCAGTAGCGGGTCGGAAGGTAGTCGCGAACCGCACCGGCGGCGTCGAGCGCCACGAGCACCGTGCTGCTCACGAGCACCGCGAGCCCGCCCAGCGCCGCCGCCAGCGGGGAGTCGGTGAGCGTCGAGAGGAACAGCGAGACGGACGCGACGCCGACCATCGACCACCCGATGTAGAGCACCATGACGCCGGTGCGCCAGGCGAGGTCCGCCGGGGTCAGCGCCGTGCCCGCCAGCGTCGTCGTCGCCAGCTGCCCGGACGTCCCGAGCAGGGTGACCCCCGTGACGTAGCCGGTGGCCGCGACGGCGACGACGGCCAGCAGCGTGTACGCGATGACCGAGACGAGCTTGGCGACGAGCAGCCGGGTGCGCCCCACCGGCCGGACCAGCAGGTAGCGCAGCGTCCCCGCCGCCGCCTCGCCGGCCACGGCCTCGCCGGCCTGGACGGCGACGGCGATGGGGAGGAAGAACGGCAGGACGATGCCGAGCGCCGCGGCCGGGTAGAGGGCACCGTTGCCGAGAACGGCGGCGAGCAGCGTCGGGCCCTGGCCGGGACGCGGGGCGATGCCGGTGACGGCGAGGAAGACGGCGACGACCACCGGCAGCAGACAGAGCAGGCCGATGCTCACCCAGGTCCGCGGGCGTCGCAGCAGCTTGCGCAGCTCGACCCCGATCACGTCGTCAGCTCCAGGACCGACTCCTCCAGGGTGCGCCGCTCGGGCACGGCCTCCAGCACCCGCACCCCGGCCCGGACGAGCCGCTCGGTGGCGTCGGCGACGGACGTGCCGTCGAGGACGAGGTCGCCCTCGCCGGCGAAGGGACCGGGCCGCTCGGTGTCGCGTGGGGGTAGCCCCAGCGCCCGCGCGCCGGCGGCGACGTCGTCGACCCGGACCCGGGTGCGCCCGGTCGGTCCGCGCAGCGTGTCCAGGTCGTCCTGCGCGACGAGCCGGCCGCGGTCCAGCACCCCGACCCGGGTGCAGAAGGCCTCGACCTCGGCGAGCAGGTGGCTGGAGAGGAAGACCGTCGTCCCGCGCGCGTTGAGGTCGAGAAGCAGGTCGCGGATCTCGGCGATGCCCCGCGGGTCCAGCCCGTTCGTCGGCTCGTCGAGGACGAGGAGGCGCGGTCCGCGCAGCAGTGCCGCCGCGAGCCCGAGCCGCTGGCGCATGCCGAGGGAGTAGGCGCGCACCGGGCGGCGCCCGACGTCGGCCAGACCGACCTGCTCGAGCGCGGCCTCGATGCGGCGCCGCCGGCTGCCGCGCGACCCGACGCCGTCGGCCAGCGGTCCACCGGCGACCGGCGGCCCCGCGGCGTCGAGCAGCCGCAGGTTGGCCCGGGCCGAGAGGTGCGGGTAGGCGCCGGGGCCCTCGACGAGCGCGCCGACCTCGGGCAGCACCCGGCCGGCGTGCCGCGGCATCGACCGTCCGAGCACCTCGATGTCACCGCTCGTCGCGTAGACGAGGCCGAGCAGCATCCGCACCGTCGTCGTCTTGCCGCTGCCGTTGGGGCCGAGGAAGCCGTACCGGTCACCGGCGCGGACGTCGAGGTCGAGGGAGTCGACCGCCGTCACCCGGCCGTACCGCTTGGTGAGGCCCCGGGTGACGACCGCGCCCTCGCCGCCGGGGGCGCGGCCCTCGTCGGGGGTCACCGGAAGCCCCGCGTGGGCGGCGGCGGGTCGGCCAGGAGGTCGGCGGCGACGGCGTCGAGCAGCGCCGGGTCGACGAGCCCGGTGACGACGTAGGCGTGCCACTGGTCCGCGCCGCGGACGACGACCGCGTTGAGCAGGTTCGAGCCGATCCGCACGATCCGGCCGCCGTCGACCTCCTCCGTGGCCGAGCCCGCCGACGTCGCGCCCCGCATGACGTCCTCGGCCGTGCGCGGCGGCAGTGGCAGCACGGCGACCCGGACGAGGCCGTCGCCGTAGGTCGGGGCGCCGGCGAGGTCCGGCCCGACGGCGCCCAGGCCGGCGAGCCGGTCGGGCATGTCCCACGGGCTGGCGGCGGCGACCCGCGCGACGAGGTCGGGGGCGGACTCGACCGAGCGCCTGGCCGTCGGGGCCGCGGGCGGGGTGAGGACGGCGTCGTCGGGCTGCCCGAGCCGGACCTGTGACAGCTCGCTGACCAGCGCGTCGGTGCCCCCGCTGCCGACGACGGCCAGCCGCAGGGGCAGGCCGGTGGCCCGGTCCACCCAGACGTCGGCGTGGGCGACGGTGCTGCGGGGGTCGCCGGGCTCGACCCGGACCCCGTCGGTCACCCGGCCGTCGACGCGGCGGGCGGGCAGGGAGGAGATCCGGTCGCCGGGGCCGACGGCGCCGAGCAGGCGCCGGGCGGCCGTGGGGGCGAGCAGGTCGTCGGCGCGGGGCAGCCGGGCGGAGGCGTCGCCGACGACGGTGACGAGCCGCCGGCTCTCGTAGTCCCAGGTCGTCACCGAGCCCGCCTGGCCGTAGGTGTCGGTCTCGCCGAGGGCGTCGACGGTGTCGACCCGCCAGCGCCGAGGCCCGCCCCACCAGACGCGCGTGTCCGTCGTGCCGCCGAGCAGGGCCGCGAGGTCGCCGAAGCCGGAGAGGTCGGGGAGGGCCAGCCCGCCACGGCTCTCGCCGGTGGCGGAGAAGGCGACGTCGGCCGAGGCCAGCGCCCGGTCGAGCACCGCCTGCGGCGTCGTGCCGGCGGGCTCGACGGCGACGGTGGCCCGCAGCCACGGGCCGACGCCGAGCAGCGTGGCAAGGAGCAGGGTCCCGCTGCCGACGGCCAGCCAGCGGCGGCGCGCCTGCGAGGTCACGACGGTGCTCATACCGCAGTCTCACCCGCGTCCCTGAAAGGACCGTCGCACCCGCCGATCGGTGGGACGGGGCGTCGAGGGTCGGGCCGGGCGCGCCTGCGCTACCCCCGGGGGTGGCGGCCGGGGTACTCCCGCCGGGGGACGTGCGGACGGGGCCTGCGGGCTACCGTCGGGGGATGCAGCGACCGGCGCGCGGGCCCCGCGGGTGGGACGGCCCGCCGTGGGCGCCCGCGGGGTCGGGGCCGCCGTCGTGGCTGCCCGGGCTCCCGCTCGCGGTGGTCGCCGCCGCGGTCCAGCTCGGCGGCTCGTTCGGGCGGGCGCACGCGCAGGGGGTGAGCATCGGGTGGGGCGGGGTGGCGCTCCTGCTCGCCGGGCCGCTGGCGCTCGTGCTGCTCGCGCGCCTCCCGCTGGTGCCGCTCGGGGTGTCGATCGTCGCCGCGCTCGGGTACGTCGCCACGGGCCATCCCGTCGGGCCGGTGTTCGCCGCGCCGCTGGCGGCCCTGCTGCTCGAAGGGTTCCGGCGCCGCCGCGAGCGCCTCGTCGCGCTGCGCGAGGAGCGCCGCCGCCGCCGCGACAGCGCGCGCGCCGACGAGCGGATGGCCATGGCCCGGGACCTGCACGACGCGCTCGGGCACAGCCTCACCCTCATCAACGTCCAGGCCGGGGCGGCCCTGCACACCTTCGACCGCGACCCCGAGGCCGCCCGGGCCGTGCTCGGCACGGTCAAGGCCGAGTCGCACCGGGCCCTCACCGAGGTCCGCCGGGTGCTCGACGCCGTCCGCGACCCGGCCACCGCGGCGCGGACGACGCCCGGTCCGGGGCTCGCCGGCGTCGCCGACCTCGTCGCGGCCGACCCGGGCTTCGCCTGGACCGTCGACGGCGACCCCCGCGTGGCCGGGGCCGGGCTACCCCCCGCCGTCGACGCCGCCGCCTACCGCGTCGTGCAGGAGGCGATGACGAACGTCCGGCGGCACAGCGGCGCCCGGGCGGCCCGCATCGGCGTCGTCCGCGGCGAGGACCGGCTCGAGGTCGTCGTCGAGGACCCCGGTCCGCAGGGCGGCGAGGTCGAGACCGGCCCCACGTCGGGCACCGGGCTGGTCGGCATGCGCGAGCGGGTCGAGCGCGTCGGTGGCGCACTGGCCGCCGGAGCGCGCCCCGGTGGGGGCCACCGGGTCGCGGCGACGTTCCCGCTGGCCGGGGGAGAGGGGACGTGACGACCAGGGTCGTGCTCGTCGACGACCAGCCGCTGCTGCGGGCCGGGTTCCGGATGATCCTCGAGTCCGAGGACGACCTCGTCGTCGTCGGCGAGGCCGGGGACGGCGACGCCGCCGTGGCCGTGGTGCGTGACGTCCGGCCCGACGTCGTCCTCATGGACATCCGGATGCCGGGCCGCGACGGGCTGTCGGCCACCGAGGAGATCTGCGCCGACGCCGGGCTCGCCGGGGTCCGGGTGCTCGTCCTCACGACCTTCGAGCTGGACGAGTACGTCTTCGAGGCCCTGCGGCTCGGGGCCTCCGGCTTCGTGCTCAAGGACCTCGAGCCCGCCGACCTGCTCACCGCCGTGCGGCAGGTGGCCTCCGGCGACGCCGTGCTCTCGCCCAGCGTCACCCGGCGGCTCGTCGAGCACGTCGGCTCCGGTGACGCCCGGCGTCCGCCGGTCGAGCAGGTGCGCGCGCTCGCGGCCCTCACCGAGCGGGAGCGGGAGGTCGTCGGGCTCGTCGGGCAGGGCCTCGCCAACGACGAGATCGCCGCCCGGCTGTTCCTCTCGCCCGCCACCGCGAAGACGCACGTGAGCCGGGCGATGACCAAGGTCGGCGCCCGGGACCGGGCCCAGCTCGTCGTCCTCGCCTACGAGAGCGGGCTCGTCCGTCCCGGCTGGATGGCCTGAGCCACCGGCCTACCCCGGGGGGAGCAGGGCGGGACGCACCCGTGGGCCGACGCGGTGACAGGGCCGGCGGCGCGACGGTGGGGTCGTGGCCGAGAGCCGGTCACGACGACCGGAAAGGACGCGACATGACCGCGCTCCCCGCCCTCGCCGCCCACCCCTCCCCGTACGCGGGCGGTGGCGGCTTCCACTGGTGGTTCCTCTTCTTCCCGTTCGGGTTCGTCCTGTTCTGGGTCCTCGTCGCCGTGCTGGTCCGGCTGCTCGTCGTCCGCCGTTGGGGCGGTCGCGGCCTCGGGCCGGGCGGCGCGCGCCGTGACAGCGCCGAGCAGACCCTCGCGACGCGGTTCGCCGCCGGGGACATCGACGAGCGCGAGTACCGCGCCCGCCTCGGGGTCCTGCGCGCCGCCCCGCCGGACGCCGGCTGACCCCGCCCCCACCCGGGACGCGCCGGCGCGGCGGCGGGGACCGTTCGGGTGGAGGGTGCGCGGGTGGGGGCCGGGTGCTTGGCTGGAGGCATGGACCGTGCCGAGCTCCGCAGCATCCAGGCCCCGCTCCGCGAGCGGTACACCGTCGACCCGGGCAGCGCGCACACGCCGCTGCGCGCGACCGGCGACCACCGCGACGACGGCGTCACGTGCACCGTCGACGGGTTCGCCGGACCCGTCCGGGCCGGCCTCCACGAGGCCACCGGCGGTGACGGCACCGACGCCTGCAGCGGCGACATGCTCCTCGAGGCGCTGCTGGCCTGCGCCGGGGTGACCCTGCGCAGCGTCGCGACCGCGATGGACGTCGAGCTGCGGGACGTCCGTGGCGTCGCCGAGAGCTCGTTCGACGCCCGCGGCACCCTCGGCGTCGACCGCGCGGCGCCGGTCGGCATCGGCCCGGTGACGGTCACCTTCACCGTCGACACCGACGCCGACGACGCCGTGCTCGAGCGGCTCGCGGGCTCGACCGGGCGGTACTGCGTCGTCGGGCAGAGCCTGCGCGAGGAGCCCGAGGTGCGGGTGGTCCGGGCCTGACCCGGCGGCCCCGGGCGTGCGGACCGCGTCGCCGGGTCGCCGGGTCGCGGGAACGGTGGGGCCCGCCCGCACGTCCGACGGGCCCCGGGCGGGCCGAGCGACCCCGCCGGCCCGGGAGCACCGGCGCCCCTCGGGCACCGGCCCGTAGCCTGGGGTCGCAGAGCAGCGGCCGCCGACGAGGCCGCGGTGAGGAGCAGCAGCGATGAGCGCACCCCCCGGATGGCACCCGCAGCCCGACGGCCGCGAGCGGTGGTGGGACGGCCAGCAGTGGACCGAGCACTTCCGCGACCCCGTCGCCCCGACGCAGCAGTACGGCGCCGTCGAGCCGGGGTACGGCCCGCCGCAGCAGACTGGCTACAACCCTCCCCCCGCCGGGTACCAGCAGCAGCGCTCCGGCATGAGCGGCGGCGCCAAGGGCTGCCTCATCGCCGCCGTCGTCTTCGTCCTCCTGCTCGTCGTCGCGGTCGTCGTCGCCTTCTTCTGGTTCGGGGCGAACGTCGTGCGCAGCGTCGACGACGTCCAGCAGCAGCTGGACAGCCAGGGCGACTCCGCGGCCGTCGTCGTCGTCACCGTCGGTGAGGGGTTCGACGTCGGGTCCGCCACCGTCGAGGACGGCTGGGGCGTCGCGGACGGGGGCGGGGTCGGCCAGCGCGTCGAGGGGATGGACGCGACGTTCGGCGCAGGCGTCCAGGAGCCGTCGATCTTCACGATGACCTTCCCCGGCCAGGACGGCGGCGAGGTCGACACCCTGTGCACCGCCACCCCCGACGGCAGCGGCGGACCCACCGCGGTCACCTGCCTGCCGCTCTTCCAGGCCGTCGACGCCGGCGGCGAGGTGCAGGTCACCCCGCGCCTGTGACCCGCGCGGTCACTCCGGCGCGGTGAGCCCGACGAGGTCGCGCACGAGGGTGTCGGTGCGCAGGTCCCGGCCGCCGACCTCCGGGGAGAACCCGAGCCGGACGACGACGAGGTCGGCGGACGGGACGACGTAGAGCCGCTGGCCGTCGTGGCCGCTGGCCCAGTACGTGTCGGCCGGCAGGTCGGGGGAGACCAGCGAGCCGTCGGCGCGGGTGTTGACCCACCAGCCGGCGGCGTAGCCGTCCTCCTCGCTGCGGGCGACCTTCGTCGCCGTCGTCGAGGTCTTCATCCAGCCCTTGGGCAGCAGCCGCTTCTTGTTCCACACCCCGTCCTGCAGCGCGAACTGGCCGATGGCCGCCCAGTCGCGCGGCGTCGCCCAGAGGTAGGAGCTGCACACCGGGATGCCGGTGGCGTCCGGTTCCCACACCGCCGAGGACAGGCCGAGCGGGGCGAACAGCTCGCTGCGCGGGAAGTCGGTGTCGGGCACGTCGGCGAGCGAGGTCAGCCACGAGCAGAGGATGTTCGTCGACCCGCTGGAGTACTGCTGGTAGGTGCCCGGCTGGTGCGCCAGCGGCCGGCTCGCGGCGTAGGCGCCCATGTCCGGCTCGGCGTAGAGCATCTGGGTGATGGGGGTGCCCAGGGCGTAGGTCTCGTCCCAGCTGAGGCCGCTGGTCATCCGCATGAGCTCGTCGACGGTGATGTCGCGGCGCTCGTCGGTCCACTCCGGACGCAGGCCGGCCTGGTCGGTCTCGAGGTTGCGCTGGCGGACGTACCGGCCGACGAGCAGGTTGGTCACGCTCTTGGCCATCGACCAGCCGAGCTGGGGGGTGCGGGCGTCGAAGCCGGCGGCGTAGCGCTCGGCGACGAGCTTGCCGTCGCGCAGGACGACGACGGCGCGGGTGTCCAGGTCCTCGCGCGCGGAGGTCGCGAGGTCGTCGCCGAACGCCCGGGCCACGGCGGCCGCGACGTCGGGGTCGGTCTCCGGGGCCGGGGCGTCGCTCAGCGGGTTGGGGTCGCTCGGCACCTCCGAGGCCCGCCCGAGGTCCGGGCGCTCGGCCGCGAGGGTGCAGCCGTAGCCGGGGGTGTAGTACGCCTTCTGCTTGGCCAGCAGCCACAGCGCCGCGGCGGTGCTCGAGCGTCCGGCCTTGTTGTCGTAGCCGGTGAGGTACGGGACGAGCGGGTTGGGCGGGAGGTCGGCGTCGGCGTCGTCGCGGCCGGCGACGAAGGTCACCGCGCAGGCGTTGTGGGCGGCGTACCCCGTCCCGGTGTGGACGAGGGGACGGGCGTAGCGGTACCCGGCCGCCGCCGCCACCACGGCGAGCACGACCAGCAGCAGGAGGACCCGGCGCAGCACACGCATGGGCGGGACGCTACCGCCCGAGGCCGGGCGCGCCGCGCACCTGTCGCGGGGAGACGACGCCGACGGCTTACCCGGGAGGCGGGTCCGGCTCCGGCCCCCGGGACCGGGCGGGCCGCAACCGTGGGCCGGTCAGGCGGCCGTCACCGGGTCCAGGCTCTCCCGCAGCCGGCGGAGCACCGAGGCCAGCACCCGCGAGACCTGCATCTGGCTGACCCCGACGACCTCGCCGATCTCGCTCTGGGTGCGCTCCTCGACGAAGCGCAGGTCGAGGATGAGGCGCTCGCGGGCGGTGAGCCGGCTGACCTCGGCGCGGACCGCCATCCGCAGGTCGACGGCGGCGGCGTCGTCGCCGGGGGCGGCGAGCAGGTCCCCGGCCGTCCCGCCGGCCACGGTGGGCGCGTCCAGCGAGCCGGGGGTGAAGGCGGAGGCGCAGGCGCGGGCCTCGGCGACGGCGCTGACGTCCCGGTCGACGGCGGCGGCGACCTCGGCGAGGCTGACCTCGCGGCCCAGCCGCATCCGCAGGTCCTCCTCGGCGCGCACCACCTCGGCACGCAGCTCCTGGAGGCCCCGGGGCGGTCGGACGGTCCACCCGGCGTCGCGGAAGTGGCGCTTGAGCTCGCCGCGGATGGTGGGGACGGCGAAGGCGGCGAAGCCGTGCCCGGCGTCGGGGCGGTAGCGGTGGACGGCCGCGACGAGCGCGGTCCGGGCCACCTGGACCAGGTCCTCGGTGTCGATCCCCCGACCGGAGTAGCGCGACGCAAGGCTGTCGGCCATCGGGAGGGTGAGGTGGACGACGGACTCGACGAGGTGGGCGCGTTCGGCGTCGTCGTCGGTGTGGGAGAGGGCGAGGAGAAGGTCCTCGAGCTCGAGGTCGGCCCCGGGCGAGGACTCGCCGTGCAGACGGCTGACGGTGGGTGCGGTCATACGTGCCTCCGATCCTGAACGGACCGATGGCGCGCTGCTCGACCATCGCGTCCACCTGAGGTGGACGTCAAGGACGCTACCCCGTGGTAGCCCGCGCGTGCCACCCACGTGCTCGGGAATCGACGGGGTTCGACGCCTCCGCCGGTCCCGGGGTCGTCCGTTCCGGTGCTTCCGGGGCCTGTGACCTGCGGATCTGTCGTGATCCCGGTTTTCTGGACGCCGGATGTGGGTATGGTCCACATCTCCCGTGCGAGCGGGTGTGACGGACGAGGAGGTCCGGCGGATGACGATGGTGCACCCTGCGCCGGGGACGACCGGTGACCGCGCCGACGGCTCGCTGGCCGCCGACCTCGCGGACCTGCGCCTCGTGCTCGCCGACCAGTCCTTCCCGGCCCGCCAGGACGACCTCATCGCCGCCTGCCTCGGCCGCGGCACCCCTTCGCGCCTCTGCTGCCGGCTGGCGAAGCTGTCGCGGGAGGCCGTCTACGACGACCTCGGGCAGGTCCTCGCCGACGTCGAGGCCGCGGCGCTCGCCACCGGCTGACCGCCGCGGGGCCGGGCCCTCCCGGTCCCGGCCGGACGTCCTCCAGAATTCTTCCGGGGGACCTGTCGCATCCGGCCTCGCCCGTTCGTGGAGCAGGTGACGGGACGGCGACGACAGGCCGCCCGTGACCCGACACCGCGAAGGAGCCGAGCACCATGACGCAGTACCTGATGTCCGTGTGGCACACCGAGGGCGAGGACGTGTACGCCTCCGAGGAGGAGATGCAGCAGGCGTTCGCCGACACCGACGCCTTCAACCAGCAGCTGCAGCAGGAGGGCTCGTGGGTGTTCGCCGGCGGTCTGCACCCGCCGTCGACCGCCACCGTCGTCGACGGCCAGGGCGACCAGGTCGTCACCACCGACGGACCGTTCAGCGAGGCCAAGGAGCAGATCGGCGGCTTCTGGGTCGTCGAGGCGCCCGACCTCGACGCCGCCCTCGCCCTCGCCGCGCGGGGGTCGAAGGCCTGCCGCGGCCGGGTCGAGGTGCGGCCCTTCGCGGACGAGTGAGCCCGCACGTCGGGGAGGTCCACCGGGCCGAGTTCGGCCGCGTCGTCGCGGCGCTGGCCGGCCGGTTCGGTGACCTCGACCTCGCCGAGGACTGCGCCCAGGAGGCGTTCGTCGAGGCCGTCCGCCGCTGGCCGGTCGAGGGCACCCCGCCCAACCCGGGCGGCTGGCTCACGGTGGTCGCGCGGAACAAGGCCCTGGACCGGCTGCGGCGCGAGTCCACCCGGCAGGCCCGGCACGAGGAGGCCGACATGCTCCACCAGCAGCACGAGGCCGACCCCGGCGCGCGCGTGACGTCGGTGACCGACGAGCGGCTGCGGCTGATCTTCACCTGCTGCCACCCGGCGCTCGCGCCGGAGGCCCGGGTGGCCCTGACGCTGCGCCTGCTCGGCGGGCTCACCGTCCCCGAGGTCGCGGACGCCTTCCTCGTCCCCGAGCGGACGATGGCGCAGCGGATCACCCGGGCCAAGCGCAAGATCGGCGCGGCGAACATCCCCTACCGGGTGCCCCGCGACGCCGAGCTGCCCGAGCGGCTCGCCGCCGTCCTGGCCGTCGTCTACCTCGTCTTCACCGAGGGGCACCTGCCCGGGTCCGGCGGCGCCGAGCAGCGCGCCGACCTCACCGCCGAGGCCCTGCGGCTCGGGCGGCTGCTGCGCGACCTCATGCCCGACGAGCCCGAGGTCGCCGGTCTGCTCGCGCTCATGCTGCTCACCGACTCGCGGCGGGACGCCCGCTTCGTGGGCGGCGTCCTCGTGCCGCTGGCCGAGCAGGACCGGGCCCGCTGGGACCGGGCGGCCATCGCCGAGGGGCACGCGCTGGTCCGGGAGTGCCTGCGCCGCGGCCGTCCCGGGCACTACCAGCTGCTCGCGGCCGTCAACGCCGTGCACACCGACGCCGCCCGGGCCGAGGACACCGACTGGTCGCAGGTGCTCGCGCTCTACGACCTCATGCTCGCCGCCACCCCGACCCCCGTCGTCGCCCTCAACCGAGCCGTCGCCGTCGCCGAGGTCTCGGGCCCGGCCGCCGGACTGGCCGAGGTCGACGGCCTCGGGGACGCGCTCGTGGGGTACCACGCCCTCCACGCCACGCGGGCCGACCTGCTGCGCCGCCTGGGCCGGCCGGCCGAGGCGCTCGACGCCTACGACCGGGCGCTCGCGCTGGCGACGAACCCCGGCGAGCGGGCGTTCCTGCAGGGGCGGCGGGCGACGGTGGCGACGGCGGCCGCGTCCGCGCAGTAGCGTTCACCCCACGCGGACGCGGCGGGGACAGGCCGCCGCGCCATCGACCGGGAGGTCATCCCCATGGCCGGAGGGCTCGTCGCCCTGCTCGACGACGTCGCCGCGATCGCCCGGCTGGCCGCCGCGTCGGTCGACGACGTCGGTGCCGCCGCCGGACGCGCCAGCGCCAAGGCCGCGGGGGTCGTCGTCGACGACACCGCCGTCACGCCGCGCTACGTCACCGGCGTCACCCCGGAGCGCGAGCTGCCGATCATCAAGAAGATCGCCATCGGCTCGATCCGCAACAAGCTGCTCATCATCCTGCCGATCGCCCTGCTGCTCAGCCAGTTCCTGCCGTGGCTGCTCACCCCGATCCTCATGCTCGGCGGCACCTACCTCGCGTTCGAGGGCGCCGAGAAGATCTGGGAGAAGCTCGCCCACCACGAGACGCACGAGGCGCCCGTCACCGACGTCGGGCCCGAGCAGGAGAAGGCGATGGTCGCCGGGGCCATCCGCACCGACCTCATCCTCTCCGCCGAGATCATGGTCATCGCCCTCGACGACGTCGCGTCCGAGGGGTTCTGGACCCGGGCCACCGTCCTCGTCGTCGTCGCCGTCTTCATCACCGTGCTCGTCTACGGCGTGGTCGGGCTCATCGTGAAGATGGACGACATCGGCCTGCACCTCGCCGAGCGGGACTCACCCGGAGTGCGCCGGGTCGGCGAGGGCCTGGTCAAGGCCATGCCCAAGGTGCTCTCCGGCCTCTCCACGCTCGGCGTCGTCGCCATGCTGTGGGTCGGCGGGCACATCCTGCTCGTCGGTGCCGAAGAGCTCGAGTGGCACGCGCCCTACGACCTCGTGCACCACGCCGAGGAGGCCGTCCACGAGGCCACCGGAGCGCTCGGGGGCGTGCTCGGCTGGCTGACGAACACCCTCGGGTCCGCCATGGCCGGGGCGGTGGTCGGCGCCGTCGTCGTCACCGTCGTCACCCTGGTCCACCGGGCCCGCGGCGGCGGCCACGACGAGGCGGGCGGTGCCGCGCACGCCGAGGCCGCCGAGCGCGGGCACGCCGACCCCGCGCACTGACCCCCCTGCCCGAGTCGGGTGCTCGGGTGGTCGCCGGAGCAGCCACCCGAGCACCCGACCCGCGTGGGTCGGAGGGTCAGGAGGAGGGGGCAGCGGCGCGGAGCTTCTCCAGCAGCTCGGGGGCGACCTCGTCGAGGAACGCGGTCTGGTGGTCGCCGCCGATCTGGACGAGCGCGATGTCGGTGTAGCCGGCCTCCCAGAAGGGCTGGACCGACTCGACGATGTGGTCCAGGTCCGGGCCGCAGGGGATGGACGCCTCGACGTCCTCCTCGCGGACGAACTGCGTGGCCCCGCTGAAGCCCATCGGCGTCGGCAGGTCGGCGTTGACCTTCCAGCCGCCGGCGAACCAGCGGAACTGCTCGTGGGCCCGGGTGACCGCGGCCTCCTTCGAGGGGTCCCAGCAGATCGGGATCTGGCCGATGGCGCGCGCCCCGGAGCCGATGGTCGACCCCGCGAGCTCGTTCCACTGCCCGATGAGCTCGGCCTCGGGCTCGGTCGAGATGAGGTGGTCGGCCAGCGGGCCGAACCGCTCGATGCCGGCCCGGCCGCTCACGGCGACGCCGATGTCGACGCCCTGCTCCGGGACGTCCCAGATGCGGGCGGAGTCGACGTCGAAGTACTCGCCGCGGTAGGTGGTCAGCTCGCCGGTGTGCAGCGCGCGGATGACCTCGACGGCCTCGGCCAGCATGTCCTGGCGCTGCGCCACCGGCGGCCAGCCCTGGCCGATGACGTGCTCGTTGAGGTTCTCGCCGGCGCCGAGGCCGAGGATGAACCGGCCGTCGGCGAGGATCTGCAGCGTCGCGGCCTTCTGGGCGACGACCGCGGGGTGGTAGCGCATCGTCGGGCAGGTGATGTAGGTCGCCAGCTCGACGCGTGAGGTGGCGTGGGCGACGGCGCCCAGCACCGTCCAGGCGTACGGGGCGTGCCCCTGCTCGGTGAGCCAGGGGGAGAAGTGGTCGCTGGACACGAGCAGGTCGAAGCCGGCCTCCTCGGCGCGGACGGCGTACTCGACGAGCTCCTTGGGTCCGCTCTGCTCGGTCATGAGGGTGTAGCCGAAACGGGTCACTGCGCGGGTGCTCCTTCGTGGTCGGGGCCGGCCGGTGCCGGCGCGTCTCGGTGGTCCCGTACCCGCATCGGCGCCGTCCTGCACGTGCGTGTCGGCAGGCACCGGGGCGGGCGTCGAACCCGGCGGGTCAGGCCGCGCGGCGGTCGCGGGCGAGCAGCCGGCGGGCGAGCAGCGCCGCGGCCACGAGGAGGACGACGCCCGCCGCCCCGGCCAGCCCGATGGCGCGGGTGTCCTCCCCGGCGGAGGCGCCGACGACGACGTAGGCGACCGTCCCGGGGACGATGCCGAGCGCCGTGCCGAGGACGAAGTCGCGGCGCGACACCGCGCTGACGCCCGCGCCGTAGTTGATGACGGTGAACGGCAGGACCGGCAGCAGCCGGGCGACGACGACGGTGAGCAGGCCCCGCTCGCGCAGCAGCCGCTGCACCCGCTGGACCCGGCGCCCGGTGAGCGACGCCACGGCGTCCCGGCCGAGGCGTCCGGCGAGCCAGAAGGTGACGAGCGCGCTGAGCAGCGCCCCGGTCCACGACAGCCCGATGCCGAAGGCGACGCCGAAGAGCGCCCCGGCGATGCCGGCCAGGAGGTTCTTCGGCACCGGGACGAGGGTGAGGACGACGTGGACGAGGAGGTAGACCAGCGGTCCCCACACGCCGGTGGAGGCGACGAAGCGCTGGACGGCCGCGAGGTCGCCGCCCGCCACGACGGCGACGACGGACCCGACGACGAGGGCGGTGAGGACACCGGCGACGACGCGCACCCGCATCGGGGTCGCCGCGTCGGCGACGAGCTCGGCGGCGTCGTGCCCCTCGGTGAACGTGCCGCCGTCCGGCGTCGCGGGATCCTCCGGTGCTGGTGGGCTCACCGCCGCCGGGGGCGTCGCGGCCGTCGTTGCGGCGTCCGGCGCCGAGGCCGCGGAGTGGTCCCGGGTCATCCCGGCCGCGACCTGCGACGACGTGACATCCGGCCAGGGTAGGCGTCCTCGCCACCCGGCCGGTTCACAGGTGGCTCGCAGTTTCCCGCCGGACCCCCCGGGTATGCGGGAGTCATGGCCACCGTGAGCGACTTCGTCATCGACCGCCTCATCGCCTGGGACCTGCACCGCTTCTACGGCTATCCGGGGGACGGCATCGGCGGGTTCGACGGGGCGCTCGGCCGGGCCGAGCGGGACGGCAAGGACTTCACCTACGTCCGGCCGACCCACGAGGAGGAGGCCGCGCTCATGGCGACGGCCCACGCGAAGTTCACCGGCGAGGTCGGTGTCTGCATGGCCACCTCCGGCCCCGGGGCGGCGCACCTGGTCAACGGCCTCTACGACGCCAAGGGCGACAACCAGCCGGTGGTCGCGGTCGTCGGGCAGCAGGCCCGGGCCGCCACCGGGAGCGACTTCCAGCAGGAGCTGAACCTCGAGCGGACCTTCGCCGACGTCGCCGTCTTCGTCCAGACCGTCCTCACTCCCGAGCACGCGCCGCTCGTCGTCGACAAGGCGGTGCGGCTGGCCGCGGCCCGGCGCGGACCCGCCGTCGTCATCCTCCCGGTCGACGTCCAGGAGCTGGAGATGGAGGAGCCCGGGGTCGCGCACGGCATCTCGCGCAGCGGCGTCGGCCACGCGTCCCCGCGCTTCGCGCCCACCGAGGACTCGCTGCGTGAGGCCGCGGAGGTCCTCAACGCCGGGAGCAAGGTCGCGATGCTCGTCGGCCAGGGGGCCCGCGGGGCCCGCGCCGAGGTGCTCGCCGTCGCGGAGCGCCTGGGCGCCGGGATCATCACCGCCCTGCTCGGCAAGGACGTCGTGCCCGGTGACGTGCCGTACCACACCCAGCAGCTGGGCCTCCTCGGCTCGCGCCCGAGCTACGAGATGATGCAGGACTGCGACACCCTCCTGCTCGTCGGCACCAACTTCCCCTACGCCGAGTTCCTCCCCGAGTCCGGCGCGGTGCGGGCGGTGCAGATCGACACCGACCCCGGCCACCTCGGCATCCGCTACCCGACCGAGGTCAACCTCTGGGGCGACGCCGGCGCCACGCTCGCCGGCCTGCTGCCGCACCTGCACCAGCAGGAGGACCTGTCCTGGCAGGAGGGCATCGCCGACGGCATGCGCGAGTGGCGGGAGGAGACGACGCGGGTCGCCATGGCCGACGCCGAGCCGCTCAACCCGCGCCGGGTGTTCCACTCCCTCAACGAGCGGCTGCCCGAGCGCGCCATCATCACCGCCGACGCCGGCACGACCGCCGACTGGTTCGGCCACCACATCAGCCTCGGGGGCGAGCAGCTGGGCAACCTCTCCGGGCGCTTGGCGACGATGCTCGCGGCCATGCCGTACGCGATGGCCGGCAAGTTCGCGCACCCGGACCGGCCCGTCGTCTGCACCATCGGCGACGGCGCCTTCCAGATGCTCGGGATGAACGGCCTCATCACCGTGAAGCGGCACTGGCGGGAGTGGTCGAACCCCACCTTCGTCGTGCTCGTCCTGCACAACGACGACCTCAACCAGGTGTCCTGGGAGATGCGCGAGGCCGGTGACCCGCGCTGGGACACCGCCCAGCTCGTCGAGGACATGGACTACGCCGAGTACGCGCGGGTCCTCGGCTTCGAGGGGATCCGGCTCGACGCGCCCGGGGACGTCGACGCCGTGTGGGACCGCGCCTTCGCCGCCGACCGGCCGGTGGTCATCGACGCCGTCGTCGACCGCAACGTCCCGCCGCTGCCCGCGCACGTGAGCCTGGAGCAGGCGATGGGCGTCGCCAAGGCCCTCGTCACCGGCGACCCGGAAGGCCGGCGCGTCGCCGTCGAGGGCTCCCGGGCGATGGCCGCCGAGCTGTTCTCGCGGGTCCGCCGGTCGTGACCGGCCCGGGGCTCCCGCTCGGCCGCCACCCCGACGCGGGGGTGGGCCTGGGGGGCCGGTCCGCCGCGGTCAGCCGGCCGGGCCGAAGCCGCCGAAGGAGACCGCGTCCCGGACCCGCCGGCGCAGGCCGTCCAGCCGGGCGGCCCGTGCCCGCGCCCGGGCGAGCTTCTTCGGCTTGTCCCGGTAGAAGCGGCGTGCCCAGAACGACTCGGGCCGGGCGAGCCGGAAGGCGACGAAGAGCGCGATCGACGGCACGGGCAGACCGACGAGCGCGA
>NZ_SAYU02000049.1:0-20293 GCF_004025965.2 Phycicoccus flavus
GTCCTCGGCAGCGAAGGGGACCTCTACGAGGTGACGTCCGCGGACGGGCGCATGCGCTGCACCTGCCGCTGGGAGGCCGAGCACGCAGGCAGCCGGGGTCCGTGCAAGCACGCCCTCGCGGTCCTGCTGTCCCTGCACGAATGACCGACGGCGTGTCGCGGGCGGACACGCGGTCCCGACGGCACCGACGGGTCCCTCGCCGACCCCTATTCGCCGGGGTCGCCGCCGTGGCCGGCCGACGACCCGCCGCTCGTCGCCGGCACGTCGAACGGTTGGGTCCGTGCGGGGCCCCTGCGCTACCCTGGTCGGTGCAGAACCGGCTTGGGTGATGACCCTCGCACGACGCGGCCCAGAAGGGCGACGCCGGTCAATCGAACCGCACGACCTCTCACAAGGAGCTCACGCATGTCCGTTGACCACAAGGTTCGCGATCTCGGTCTCGCCGAGTCCGGTCGCCACCAGATCCGCCTCGCCGAGCACGAGATGCCCGGCCTGATGTCCCTCCGCGAGGAGTACGGCGACGCCCAGCCGCTCGCCGGCGCCCGCATCGCCGGGTCCCTCCACATGACCGTCCAGACGGCCGTCCTCATCGAGACCCTCGTCGCCCTCGGCGCGCAGGTCCGTTGGGCGTCCTGCAACATCTACTCCACCCAGGACGAGGCCGCCGCGGCCGTCGTCGTCGGGAAGGGCACCCCCGAGGACCCGCAGGGTGTCCCCGTCTTCGCCTGGAAGGGCGAGACCCTCGAGGAGTACTGGGACTGCACCGAGCAGATCCTCACCTGGCCCGGCGGCGAGTTCGCCAACATGATCCTCGACGACGGCGGCGACGCCACGATGCTCGTCCACAAGGGCAAGGACTGGGAGACCGCCGGCCAGGTGCCGCCCACCACCGAGGACGACTCCGAGGAGTTCGGCGTCTTCAAGGCGCTCGTCCGCCGCACGATGCAGGACGACCCGCAGAAGTGGACCAAGGTCGCCGCCGAGATCAAGGGCGTCACCGAGGAGACCACCACCGGCGTCCACCGCCTCTACCAGCTGGCCGAGGCCGGCGAGCTGCTCTTCCCGGCGATCAACGTCAACGACTCGGTCACGAAGAGCAAGTTCGACAACAAGTACGGCTGCCGCCACAGCCTCATCGACGGTCTCAACCGTGCCACCGACGTCCTCATCGGCGGCAAGGTCGCCATCGTCTGCGGCTACGGCGACGTCGGCAAGGGCTGCGCCGAGTCGCTGCGCGGCCAGGGCGCCCGGGTCATCGTCACCGAGATCGACCCGATCTGCGCGCTGCAGGCCGCGATGGACGGCTACCAGGTCGCCAAGCTCGAGTCGGTCGTCGACCAGGCGGACATCGTCGTCACCTCGACGGGCTGCTTCAACGTCGTCACCGCCGAGCAGATGCAGAAGATGAAGAACAAGGCGATCCTCGCCAACATCGGGCACTTCGACAACGAGCTCGACATGGCCGGCCTGGCCCGGGTCAAGGGCGTCACGAAGACCGAGATCAAGCCGCAGGTGCACGAGTGGACCTTCGAGGACGGTGACTCGATCATCATCCTGTCCGAGGGCCGCCTCATGAACCTCGGCAACGCGACGGGTCACCCGAGCTTCGTGATGTCCAACTCCTTCAGCAACCAGACGATCGCCCAGGTCGAGCTGTTCGGCAAGGACGCGGAGTACTACGACGAGGACGGCAAGCCGACCGTCACGACGCTGCCGAAGCACCTCGACGAGAAGGTCGCCGAGCTGCACCTCGAGGCCCTGGACGCCGAGCTCACCGAGCTCACCAAGGAGCAGGCCGAGTACCTCGGCGTCGACGTCGCCGGCCCGTACAAGCCGGAGCACTACCGGTACTGAGTTCCCTCGTACCACCAGCCACGGCGCCGGACCCCGCACGGGGCCCGGCGCCGTCGCCGTCGTCCCGAGCCCGTGACCGAGGAGGTCTTTCCTCTGCGGTGACGCAGCAGGTCAGGACCTTTCCACGGTCGGGGACACGACCCGTTCGGTTCCGGGCCGCCAACCATTTGGCCGATGCGCCCGAGACGTTCGTCCTTCACCGTTGACCGGGTGCACGGAGATCCGGGGCAGGGCCCGTCGACGTCGCCGCTAAGCAGGGATCCGCAGTCGTCCGTCGGCAGCGACCTCCGGCCTAGGGGTGCCGTACCCATGCGTGAGGACCGGTCGGCGGGGCGTACGCGCAACGCCGCGATGGACGGGCTGAGGGGGTTCGCCGCCCTCGCGGTCGTGTCCGCGCACATGGCCATCCACCTGGGGCTGCTGCCGTACCCGCCGCTGGGGATCATGGGCGTGATCGTGTTCTTCGTCCTGTCCGGCTACCTCATCGCGGGCATCTGCTGGGACCTCGAGCCGACCATGTCGGCGTGGCGCATCTTCGTGCGCCGCCGCATCGTGCGGCTGGCCCCGGCCCTGTTCGGGCTCGTGGTCGTGGGCGGTTCGCTGCTCATCGCCTTCGGTCAGCACCCGGTCCGTGAGGTGGTCCGGGGCGGGCTGATGGCCGTCACCCAGACGACCGCGTTCTTCTATGCCGCGGACGTGCCGCCCTCGGTCGCGTTCCTCCCGACGTGGAGTCTCACCGTCGAGTGGACGTTCTACCTGCTCTTCCCCCTGGCGCTCGTCACTCTCCGCCGACGCGGGGTCGACCCAGAGCGTGCCGTGCCGCTGTTTGCCGGCACTGCGGTGGCGCTGTACGGCGCCGGTCTGGCGCTGCCGTTCGCGGGCTTCTACTTGCTGCCGGTGGCGAACCTCGGCGTGCTGCTCGCCGGGGCGACTCTCTCTACCTGGCACCGCACCCACCGTGAGCCGTGGGCCGTCGACCCGGCCCGCACCTCCATGGCGCTGGTACTACTCGGCATCTTTGTCCTCCTGCCCGGCTATCCGCTCAGCTGGGGCTGGAAGCTTTCCGTGCTCCCGGGAGCCACGATTGCGACCCTGGTCGTCCTCCACGGCTGCTGGGCCGGCAACTCCGCCGCCCGCAAACTGGCGGCACGGCCGCTGCGCGCGGTCGGACGTCGCGCCTACAGCCTCTACCTTTGGCATCTGCCCGTGCTGTGGCTCGTCTGGGTGAACAGCCGTGGGGTGTCTCCGTGGATCCAGGCCGGACTCGTCGTCGCGGGCACCGCCATGGCGACGATGCTCAGCTTCGTCTTCCTTGAGCGCCCCGTGCTCGCCCATCGCCCGGGCGTGCGCGCGTCTGCATTTCCGCGCCTTGTCCTCGTGCGACCGCGCTGGACAACCCACAGCCAAGCCTCATCCGCCGAAGGCCCGGCGGTCGCTCCCGACGCCGCCTGACCCGAATCAGCATCTGGCGCGGCTAGCGATCCGACGGGGGGGAGGTGTCCCCGAACGCCAGCTTGATATCCGGGGAGGCTGCATGATTCGGCATGTCGAGCTCGTGCGGGAGCACGGCCGAATTTAGCCGGCTCGCTCGGGTGCTGAACGTCAGCTCCAAGACGCGGGGCATACCGGAGAGCGTGTCGACTGTCGCAAAATTGTTTGCGTGGACATGGACGAGATGGAGGGGGTAGTCCTCCACGAACGAGCGAATCTCGTTTAGGTGCTCGGGACAGTCGTGCAACTCGATGACGAGCCCCGAGGTCCGGTCCGCCGCCGCCGCGATGACGTCGAGGATCTCGTACTCCGAACCCTCGATGTCGACCTTGAGGAACAGCGCACCTGGTGGGGCGTCGGCAAGCACTCGCCGCATCGAGACCGTTCGCGGGCCATCCTCCGCCCCGACGAACCGCTCCAAGTGCTCGTTCGGCCCGGCGAAGAACCGCCGGTGACCCAGGAATACCTTGACCCAGTATATGAATGTCCACGGGTTGTAAACCGCCGCCGCGCTGCGGCCGAGGAAATGCCGCGCGCTCACCGAGCCGTCGTACGCCCGCACCGGCACGGGTCGCAGTGCCGCGAAGTCGCTCTCGAAACTCCAGTCGTCGTTGATCCCGAGGCCTACCAGCGCGTCCGATGCCAGCACGTCCGCCCGGGACACGAGGTACCCGCCGTCGTTGTCGCGGCCGAGGCGCACGAGATCGTCGGCGGTCCGGTACCGCAGGAAGTCCGGCAGTACCGCTGTCATGCTGCGCCTCCGCAAAGATGGTGATCAAGCCAGCGACCGGTCCGCCACAGCCTCGGGACGGCGGGACGGATGGTCCGGAAGCGTGGCTGGGACAACGATAGGGCCGACCGGGGGGTCGGTCGCGCGAATCAGGGGAGCCCGGGCCACGGAGCATCTTTCACGGCCGTAGGTGCGGCGGTGCGCACCTACGGCGGCTCGTTTTGGGAGGATCGCCCGGACCGGCGAGCACTGCGAGAGCGGAGGGAGTCCACCCGTGCCTTCCCGTCCGCCAGCACTGCCGTCACCGTGCGGCGGCCTCCGCGACCGATGACGGAACCCTCACCGTCCCGGTCCGGGACCTCGGCGCGCACGGTGGCCCAGGCCATCCGGTCGGGTGCGGTGGCCGCCGCCCTGACGCTAGCGTTCAATCTGCTCATCCTGCCCTTCGTCCTCGACCGGCTCGGGGCGGACCTCTACGGCGCCTGGATCGCCCTGTCCGCCCTGGTCGCCGTCGGCTCACTCGCGGACGCCGGGATCGGGACGGAGATCGCGCGTCGTGTGGCGGCGGCGCACGGCGCCGCGGACCGAGCGGGTTTCATGCGCGTCGTCCACGTGGGCACGAGCGCAATGCTGCTTATGGTGACGCCCGTCGCCGTGGGGGCGATCGTCGGAGCCCCCCTCCTCGCGCGGCTGGTGCTGCCCGACGGTGTGACGGGCTATTCGACGACCCAGGTGGAGACGGTCATCCGGCTCCTCGCGCTAGTCATGGCCGCGAACCTCGTCCTGGGCGCCCACTTCGCCACTCTGCGTGGGCTGCAACGGAGTGACCTGCAGGCTCTCAGCCAGGTCTCGGCCCTCCCGCCCTACGGTCTGGCACTCCTGGTCGGGATCCTCGCCGGGTGGGGACTGTGGTCCCTGCTCGTAGCACAGGTGGTGACCAGCGTCGTCGTCGGTGCGATGCAGTGGCGAGCCCTCCGTCGCCTGGCGCCCGACCTGCGCCTCCGGTTTCCGCGGGCGCCCCTCCCGGTGCTGGCCTCTTACCTCTCCCTCTCCGTCCTCGCCCTCCTATCTCAGCTGGGGGACGTCGTCGACTCGCAGTGGGACAAGCTGGTGATTTCCCACTTCATCGATCCCACCTCAGTGACTGCCTTCCACGTCGGGACGATGGTCGTCCTCCAGGCCAAGGTGCTGGCGCTCCTGCCGCTGACGCCCCTGCTGGCCGGCATCTCGGAGCTGCGGGTCAGACGGTCCGACGAGGCGCTGGGCCTGCAACGGCGCCTTATGAAGGCGGCCGGAGCGACGAGCGCGGTGGTGCTCGGAGGGGTCTACGCCTTCACCCCGGCGTTCCTCGAACTCTGGCTCGGCGCCGGATACGAGCAGGCCGGGACCATCGCGCGGATCTTCACCATCGCGGTCGCGCTCAACGTCGTGAGCGCGCCGCTGGCCATCCAGGCGTTCGGTGAGCAGAGACACCACGTGGCGGCCGCGTCCGCGTTCGCGAACATGGCCGTCAACGTCGTCGCGAGCCTCGTCCTCACCGTGCAAATCGGCCTCTACGGCGCGGTCCTCGGCTCCGTGATCGGCAACCTCTCCGGCACCGTCGTCCTCATCGTCCTGTCCCGTCGGCATCTCGCCGCCTGGGTCCGGCCACCCTGGGCAGCGCCTCTCGTGGCGGTCGTGGCCGTTGCGCTCGTCGTCCTGACCGGGCTCGACGCCGCGCAGAGCTGGCTGAGCCTGGTCGGGGTAGGCGCGGGCTTCGTCGTGGTGACCTCCGCGTGCGCGGCACGGGCCGAGGGCATCGGCGTCGCCGACGTCAGGACGGTGCTGCGGCCCGGACCTGGCTGACGGTCCTGCCTCTCAGCGATCCAAGAGTACGCCGACCCTGACCTCCTGGCCCGATTCCAGATCTAGCAGCGGAAGGTGCGCGATCGGCGCCAACCGCTGCCGGATGTCCGCGACAGGCTGCAGCGACCCGTCCTCGGCGCGGCTGCTGAGCACGCGGCTCGGGCGCCAGGCCTCGGCACTGGTCGTCGTGGATAGTCCTGTCGCCAGGTCCGCGCGCACGAAAAAAGCGTTGACGACGTGATTGCTGACGCCGGCCAGGACGTAGCCCTTGGTGGCCGCGAGGGATTCCAGAGCCGCCAGGGACGCACCATAGTACTGCCGTGACCAATGGGCCTGCGAGTAAACGAAGTCCGGGGAGTAGGGGACCGTGAGACGTCGGTCCGGGCCGAAGAGCGGGTTGAACTCCATCACTAGGACGGCGGGCCTGGCCACGGTCACCGCCTCGAACAGCCAGTAGTCCATCCCGTCGACGTCGATGGACAACAACCCGATATCGCCCGTGAACCCGTGCTCCTCCAAAAGCGCGTCGATGTTCTCGCGGGTGACGAACCGCTGTACCGCGCGGACGTCGGCGCGCCACCCCAGGTCGGACTCGGCGATGAACCGCACGTGATCCTCCGACCCGTCGACTGCCAGACCCCGCCAGTTGTCGTTGACCGCGAGGAAGCGGGTGTTGGACTCGCGGTAGCTCTCGACCCCGATCTCCACGAACGTGGTCTCCGGGACCTGGACGTGATGCAGCAGGTACTGGATCGCCCCGTCCTCACCGAACTGCGAGAAGACCTTGAACTCGGCCTCGTTCAGCGACCCGGGGTTCCGCAGACTGAGGAGGCTGGTCTCGAGGTGCCCGACGGCCGCGAGCACCTCGTCGGTCCGGTCGGGGGCACCCGCCTGCTGGACCGCGTGCCTCACAGCTCTGACGTATCGACGCACGGCCGCGACGGTACCGGTGCGGCCGGGATTTCCGTGGAGCCTCGCCACGGGCGGTCACTCGGGTCGTCTGGCTGCGGTACGTCGCAGCAGGTTGAGCTGGCGTGCGGCACTGCGGGCCTGCGACCAGAAGGGCAGGATCGTGCCGGGGAGCGAGCCCCTGTCGACCAGCCCGGCCTTACCTGCCAGGACCGCGGTGAGGGCGTCCGCGAGGCCGTCGACGGCTCGTGGGACCAGCAGCCCGTTGACCCCGTGGCCGACCGTCTCGCGGTACCCGGCCTCCTGGACGGCCACGACCGGGGTCCCGCAGGCGATCGACTCCAGGGCAGTGAGGCCCAGGGGCTCCAGCTGTGCGGCGAGCAGGGTCGCCGACGCCTGCGAGTACAGCTGCGCCAGTTCGTCGTCGGAGATGCCTCGGCGCTCGACCACCTCGACGTCCAACCGAGCGGCTTCGGAGAGAACCTGAGTTCGGTACTGCTCGTCGCACCGCTCGTGGACCAGGACGAGGGTCGGCCGTAGCCCGGTGGGGACGCCACCCACCGCCCGCACGACGTCCAGCTGGTTCTTAAAGGGTTCTAGACCGCCGACGGCCAGGACTAGCGGTCGGCCGGGCGTGTCGACCACCCGGGGGTGAAACGTCCTCTCGTCGACCCCGAGTGCGACGACCTCGGCCGTCCGACCGTACGAGGCGAGGATCCGCTCGGCCGAATAGAGCGAGTTGGCCGCGACGGCAGTGGCGGCCCCGACGCCCTGCCGGTCCCGGCGGGCCAGCAGGCTCTCGGTCGCAGCGATGACGGCGATGCCCGGCATGGTTCGTGGAGTGGCCGCGGGCCGGTGACGGTACGACGGCTCGAAGGTCGCCCGCCGTACCTCCTGCAGGTACAGGACGGTGGGGACACGCAGCTCGGCGACGAGCCCGGGGGCGTTGCTCATCCAGCACGGGTGTACGTAGGCGACGTCGTAGCCGCCGCGGTTGACCGCATCGGCAACCCGGGCCTCGGCCGATGCCAGCCGGGTCGCGAGCGCCGGGCGCGCGAGCCGGCCGCTGAGTGCCGCCGCAACCCGGCCGCCGTCCAGCGGTACGAGGCGTGGGGTGACGCCGGGCGGGACGAGCGTCGAGGCCCGTGGGAACGGGGATCCCGGGCCGTCCTCCAGTCCGTACAGGTCGACCTCGACGTCGTCGGGCAATCGGGTGAGGAACTCACGGACCACCCGCAGCGCGCCGCCCGGAGGGAGGTGGTGGTAGAGCGCCACCCGCAGTGACCTCGTGCTCACGACCGACCCCGGGCGAGGGACTGATACCCGGCGAGCAGACCGGCGACCGACTGCTGGACGCCTGTCCAACGGCGCTCCTGCACGGCGATGGCGACGGAACGGAGGGTGAAGTGCAGCGGGGCCACGATCCGGGCGAGGCGGCCGCCGTGCGCCCAGACGAACATGACGAAGTTGCGGCAGCCGAGGTAGGAGGGCATGCCCTGCGTGCCCTGGTGCGCGGTCGACCCCGTGGCGGTGACGACCCGCCAGCCGTCGGCCCGCAGTCGGGCGTGCAGGTCCGTCTCCTCAAAGTACAGGAAGAAGTCCTCGCGGAACGGGGTCGCCAGGAGCACTGACGTGCGGTAGGCGACGCACGCACCGTCGAGCCAGTGCACGTCTGTGTCCGCTGCGTCGGCGACGGAGGCCGTCTGGATCCCCCGGGGGATGAGCAGACGCGGCGACAGCGAACCACCGCGCGACCAGACCTGGTCGCCGTCCGTCAGCATGAGCGCGGGACCCGACGCAGCCACTCGCGGGTCCTCGCGCACCCGGGAGATGACCGCCGCCAGCGACGGGGCGTCGATGACGACCTCGTGCGTGAGCACGAGAACCACCTCGGAGTCGGCGACGGCGGCGACCCCGATGTTCGCGGCCGCGCCGTAGCCGTGGTTCGGGACGGTGAGCACGGTCCACCCGTGCGCGGCGGCCCGCAATCCGTCGGCGATGCCGTCGTCCTCGCTGTTGTCGACGACGACGACCGCCTCGGCCGGAACGCCGGCCTCCACGACGCCGCGCACCGTGTCAAGCACCTTCGGAAAATGGCGGTGGTGGATCACGACGGCGGCGACCGGCGAGGTCACGGCTGCGTCCGTCCAGGATCGCCCGCGGCGGCGCGGCCGTCCCTGTGCGCCTGGAGGAAGGCCCGCCCGCGCTCGCGGCAGGGTTCCAGGTGTGCGCCCTCGCCCCACTCGTTCCACGCGTTGACGAACACGAGCGACTCGCCACCGGGGGTGGCCGGGGCGGTCCGGGCGGCCCACGCCACCCAATCGCGATAGCGCTCGGGAGTGTCCCCGGTGAGGACGAACCCGTTGCGGCCACGGCGGGGGCTGTTGTCCCACCGCGGGGTGACGCACGGGAAGCGCAGGTGGTCGACGGCCGGCTTGGCCTGCATGCCCGCCACGAGGTCCTGGTAGTTGCGCGTCTGCCACGGACGGCGGCTCGGGAACAGCCGGCGGGCGGCGGACACCGCCCGGCGGGTCAGCCCGCCGTTGACGACCTTCCAGTCGGGGGCGAACTCCACCGCGGCGTCGAAGCCCAGCGCCGCGGGGTCGCTGCGCTCGTCGGTGAAGCTCTCGACGCGGGCGAGGAAGAGCGGCCCGACCCCGGCCCGCTCGGCCTCCTCCCGCAGGACGTCGGTGGTCCGGCGGGCATCGGGCAACCGGGAGGCCCGGTAGACCAGGAAGATGGGTTTGCCGTCGACGCGGATGTACCGGGGGTCGGCGAACGCTTCGGCCAGCCATCGGGCGTGGGCGCGGTCGTCGCCGTAGTCCTGACTCATCAGGACCTCGCGGGTGTGACCGTCCCAGGCCCGTGTCCACGCCTCGTTCGCCCAGCAGAGCGCAAACGGCAGGTCGGGCTCCCCGGACGCGCGCACGGAGTCGAAGGGACGCTCCAGCAGGCGTCGGCCGCCGAACCAGTAGTGGTAGTAGATGAACCCGTCGATGCCGTGGGCCGCCGCCAACTCCGCCTGGGCCGCTCGGGTCTCGGCGAGGCGCAGGTCGTAGAAGCCCAGTTCGCCCGGCAAGTGAGGCTGTCGGTGACCGTGGAAGAGTGGGCGGGCCTTGGCGACGTTCACCCACTCGGTGAAGCCAGGCCCCCACCACTCGTCGTTCTCCGCGATGGGGTGGAACTGCGGCAGGTAGAACGCAAGGTGCCGCTGGTTCGGCGTCGAGCGGGGTGCGCCCACGTGCGGCGGCGTCGTCATCGCCGCATCTCGGCTCGGGCCGGTGCGGGCAGAGGGTACGCGGCGAGGACCTGCTCGGTGAGGCGGTCGGGAGACCACCGGGCGGTGAAGGCCGCGTGTCCCGCGCGTCCGAGGGCCGCGCGGCGGGCGGGGTCGTCGCGCAGGTCGAGGAGGGTCGCGCGCAGGTCGGCCGGGTCGCCGTAGCGGACGGTCACGCCGTGTCCGGCCTCGACGCCTCGCTCGGCCCCGAGGGTGCCCTCGGCGACGAGCACCGGCCGGCCCAGGGCCATGCTCTCGAAGACCTTGTTCGGGCTGGTCCAACGGTAGGCGAGGTGGTCGGGGTCCTCGACGACGGCGAATACGTCGAAGGCGGCCATGACCGACATGATCTCGTCATCGGGGACCCATCCGAGGAACGACACGTTCGAGTGGCACGCCGCCTGCCGACGCAGCTCCGCCTCCAGGGGGCCGAACCCGCCGAGCACGAGGCGCACCCCGTCGTCGGCGAGCGACCCGACGACGTCGACGAGGACGTCAAGGGCTCGATGTGGGACGAGCGACCCGACGTACCCGACGACGAGACCGTCGTCCTCGCCCACCGGCCGCGGATCGGCGGGCCGCATCGGCACGTTGGCGAGCTCGACGACTCGTCGGGGCTGCGAGCCGTCGTGCTGCGGCATCCGGCCGAGGTCGGTGACGACGAACAGGTCGGCGGCCGTGACGACCGCGTTCTCGACCCGGTGCACGAGCCGCGCCACCACCGGAGGCCAACCAGCCGGCAGGTGCGCGTCGTACGGGTCGAGGCACTGATAGACGAACGGCACCCGCAGTAACCGGGCCGCGAGCAGTCCCACGACGCCGGTGTCGAGGTCCATCGCGTGGACGACCCGGGGCCGGGCCCGCAGGGCCCGCCAGAGCAACCACGGCTGAAGGCTCGCCACGGTGATCACGGTGCTCAGCCGGTAGTACTCCCCGCGACGCCGGTTCGCGTCCACGCGCAACCGCGGGGAGGCGACCGGGCAGCGGTAGTCGGCCGTCCGGTCCCAGACCAGGGCCAGCGTGCGGTGGCGTGCGGTGAGGATCGTCAGCAGACGGGGGAGCGAGGAGTCCTTCGGATTCGTGCGCAGGACGACGACGTCGGGCCGGCCGCCCCGGGCAGGGCGGGGCCTCGCGAGCCACCAGTAAAGCCGCAGCACGACGTTGAGAAGAGCGATGGCCCCCGGCTGCTCGAGCTGGGTCTGGGTGACCGCGGGGGAGAGGAGGCGGTCCAAGGCGTGCGGGTCGACCACCCCCGCCTGCACCCGACGGCGACGGGCGCGCACCCGGCCGCCGTGGCGCAGCAGCCAGCCCCAGGCGCGGACCTTCTCGCGCCACCAGCCGTCACGGACGGCGATGACGAGGTACAGCGGCTCGAGCACCGCGAGCACCGGCAGCACCCGGGCCAGCAGATGCGGCGGGTAGTCGGCGAGCACGGTGAGGAACCGGTTGCGCTCCAGGTGGAACATCTTGCGGGCGTTGCGCGAGAACTCATATGCGTGCACGGCGACGGCGTCGGGGCAGTACACGACGTCGAGCCCAGCGAGATGGCAGCGCAGGCTGAGGTCGGTGTCCTCGTGGTACATGAAGTAGCCGGCGTCCATGCCGCCCAGCCGGTCCCACACCTCGCGGCGGCAGGCGAAGAGGGCGCCGGCCACCGAGGCCAGGGGCCGAGGGCTGCGGTGCCGGTCGGCGAGCCGCTCGCCGTAGCCGTCGCACCAGCTGAGCCCCGTGAGGTGCACCGGCAGGCCGACCGAGTTGACGACGTCGTCATCGCCCGGAAGCAGCACGAGCCCGCCGGCCAGGCCGACCCCGGGGTCCGCCACGATCGCAGCGAGGGCGGCGAGGGCGCCGGGCCGCAGCTCGGCGTCGGAGTTGACGAAGACGAGGACGTCGCCGCTGGTGGCCTCGACCCCGGCTGCGCAGCCGCCGCCGAAGCCGGTGTTCGAGGCGGGAGTGACGACGCGGACGCCCGCGACGTCCGGCAGCGTGGTCACGCCGTGGTCGACCAGGACGGCCTCGTCGTCGGGTCCGAGCTGGGCGACGACGGACTGCAGACAGGCCCGCAGGACCGGTTCGTCGCCGAAACCGACGACGACGACGCTGACGCTCACACGCGCTCCGAGGCCCGCCGCCACGGGACAGAGCCGCTGGCAGCCGGCGCCGGGGCAGCGGGTGCACGGGGCTCGGCCAGCGCAGCCGGTTCGGCGGGCGCCGCGGGTTCGGCAGGTGGCTCCGGGTCCCCGTCCTCGTCCGCCGTCTCGTCGTGCGCCGGCACCGTGGCTACGGGCTCGTCGGCGGCGGTCTGTACGCCCTCGAGCTCGGGCGCCGGATCTTCGTCCGCCGCCGGGTCGAGGACGACGTCGACGACCTCGCGCGCGATACGCGGCGGCGCCGGGACCGTCATGTACGCGACCCGGGTCGTCTCCTGGCGGACCTTGCGCAGCCCGTCGAGGAGGATCCCGACGACGAGGACGATGAAGGCGACGACGACGAGCGAGGCGGCGCCGAAGGCGGTGGGGAAGCGGCCGACGATGCCGGTCCGGAGGTACTCCTGCACGACCGGGACCGCGATGCCGACCGCGGTGAGCGCCGTGAGCACGGCCAAGGCGCCGTACAGCGCCAGCGGCCGCTCGTGGTGCAGCAGGCGGGTGATCATCCGCGCGATCCGGAACCCGTCGTGGTAGGTCCGCAGCTTGCTCTCCGAGCCCTCGGCGCGGTCCTTGAAGCCCACCGGGACCTCGGTCTGCGGCACCCGGTTGTTGATGGCATGGACGGTGAGCTCGGTCTCGATCTCGAAGGCCCGCGAAATGGCCGGGAAGGACTTGACGAACCGCCGCGAGAACACCCGATAGCCGCTGAGCATGTCGGTGACCGGACGGCCGAAGATCCGCGAGACGACGGTGTTGAAGAACCGGTTCCCGAGCTCGTGGCCGGAGCGGTAGGCGCCCTTGGCCTGGGCCACCCGCACGCCGGTGACGTGGTCGTACGGGCCGTCGAGCATGGTGCGGATCATCTCGGGGAGGGCCGAGGCGTCGTAGGTGTCGTCGCCGTCGACCATGACGTAGACGTCGGCCTCGATGTCGGCGAGCGCGCGGCGGATGACGTTGCCCTTGCCGGGGCAGTCCTCGCGGCGGACCCGCGCCCCCGCGGCGCGCGCGACCTCGGCGGTGCGGTCGGTGCTCGCGTTGTCGTAGACGTAGACGTCGATGGCGGGGACGGCGGCCAGCAGGTCGCGCACGACGGTGCCGACCGCGGCCTCCTCGTCGTGGCAGGGGACGATGGCGGCGATGCGCAGCGCGCCCAGGCCGTCGTCGGTCACGTGAGGTCTTCCGGTGGGAGTTCAGAGGTCCCGTCAGGATACGGGCGTCCCACGCGTTACGCCGAGGGCTCGCGCTCAGTCTCGGCCGTTCAGTCGACCAGGGTCACCCGGTCCGCGGCGTCGGGCACCGCCTGCCGCACCGCGGCGTCGAGGGCAGGGTCGGTGACGACGACGAGCCCGTCGGTCGTCGCCAGCGTGTCCGCCGCCAGGCGCACGGCGAGCGCAGTGTTGTCAGGATGCTTCGCGAGGTCGTAGACGCCGTCGTCGACGCTCACCGCTCGACGGGTGGCCGAGTGGCTGAGGTCGTGGAACCACTCGGACGCGTGGGCGGCGTTCATGTCCCCGGGGCGGGTGGCCAGCAGTCGGGTCCGGGCGGCCTGCTGCGGTGGGGTGGTCGCCGCCAACCGCAGCACGAGGTCGACGTCACCGGCGTCACCCGAGGTGGTCCGCGACTCCAGCGACCCTGGCAGGATGGCCGCCCAGACGGCCGAGGGGGCGGTGAAGGTCTGCAACCCGAGGCCGAGGCCGGCGGCGGCCACGAGCAGGGGGACGGTGAGCAGAAGGGGACGGATCCGCCCGGCGTCCGACCGCTGCGCCAGCACCCGCACCAGGGCGTGCACCGTGACCAGCACGGCGACGAGCAGTGAGCCCAGCATGAGCTTCCAGAAGTAGTACGTGAGGGTGCCCGCGGCCGCGAGCATGTAGCCGCCGAGCACAGCGACCTGGACCACGGCGGCGAGGACGAGCAGCACGTGCCCCCACAGCCCGAGCCCGTGGTGGCGCACGGCCAGGACGACGACGACCGCGAGGCATCCGAGCAGCACCGGGACCGACGTCGGCAGTCCGACCCGTGGCACGGTGCCGTCCCGCAGGACGGCCGAGAACCCACCACCGGTCAGCAGTGGTCCACGGACGAAAAGGAGGAAGGCGAGCACCAGGGCCAGGGCCATGCCGGCCAGGGTGCCCCACCGGACCAAGGCGCTCTGACGCCGCCAGACCGCGACCACGGGGACCAGCAACGCAGCACCTGCCATCGGCAGCAGCAGCAGCCAGGCGGCGGTGGCGAGCACGAGCCCGCCGAGGACGACGAACAGGCCGACGCCGGGACGGGACCGCCCTGTGGCCAGTAGGAACATCACGAGCGGGGCGCATGCGGCGACGAGGAAGCTCAGGTGCCCCTGGAGCAGGTTGATCCCGCCGGGAACGCCGAGCAGAAGGCTCGCCAGCACGGCGGTGACGGCGACGAGCAGCGACGGCGCGACCCGGTCGGGCAGCGCCTGCAGCACCGCCGCCGTCACGAGCACGGCGAGCAGCACGAAGACGACCCACTCGAGCCGGGCGAAGCGGACCAGCTCGAGCGGAGCGGACCCCGGGTCGCCGAAGGCCAGCTGAGCGAGCACGGTGAGGGTCTTGTGGAACCACTGGGGGTAGTCGTCGAAGGCGAAGCCGGAGCCGTCGGCGCGGGCGGCGAGCAGCGGTGACCCGGCCGTGCCCAGCCGCTGCTCGAGGAACATCGCGAAGTGGTAGGCGTTGTCGATGCCCGTGCTCAGCATGGCCAGGGCCCGCGCAGGCGTGCCGGCCAGCGCAAGGGGCAGTGCGACGACGGCAGCAAGGACCCCGATTGCCCCGACGACGCCGTCGCGTGCACGGACCCGGGGGAGCAGGCTGCCCTGCCGGGTCGCGACGCCACCCGCGACAGCGGCCGTCCCGAGGGCGAGCGCGGCGACGGCAGCCGTCCGGGCGCCGAGCAGCGGCGGCAGCCACAGCGTCACCGGGAGGAGCCCGAGGACCAAGGCGAGGTTGACCGCCAGGCGGCGGTCCAGACGATCCGACGTGGGGCCGAGGACGACGAGAGCGACTGCCCACGGCACCGCGAGCCAGGGGGAAGGGACGAGTGCGGCGACGACGAGCCCAGCGAGGGCGGCCGCGACGACCGCGACGGCCAGCCGACGGGTGCGGATGGGCGGGGACGCCGGTGCCGGGTCGGACCCGAGGTCGGTCCGGGGCCCGGCCGACGTGCCCACGGTGCTCATCTGCCAGTCCCGGGGGCGGTGAGGAGGACGTAGCCCTCGCCGCGGCCGACCTCGGTCCAGCCCAGCGTGCCGGTGAGCTCGCCCAGCACGGGCTCGCCCTCACGCAGCAGCGCCGCCGTGGCACCCGTCCTCCGGACGAAGCCCTGCCAGTCGCCGAGCGCACCGCGGAACTGGATGTAGCTCTCGATGTACGGAACGGTGAACAGGTAGGTGCGGGTGTCGAGCACCGGGTGGACCTGTGGGTGCTCGAGCAGCAGCCAGCCGCCGAGGCCGTCGTCGTTGACGACCACCGTGTCCGCGGGCAGCCGGTCGATGGCCGTCTCGAGCGAGGTCGGGACGTTGCCGAGGCCCGAGGCCTGGCTCGGCGCGAGCAGGGCGGCCGCTAGAATGCCGACCAGGGCCCCGGCGGGAACGACGAACCGGTCGGCCCGGCCCGCGGCACGGTCCGGCGGCACCCGCAGGAGTGAAGTGATGGCCCGGGCCGCCAGCGGGGCGGCGATCACGGCGCCGACGGCGACCGTACGCGAGTACAACAGCGTCCAGCCGAGCGCCATGAGCCACAGCAGCAGCTCGGCGCCGGATGGACGCTTCTCGGAGCGGGCCCAGGCCACCGCGGTGACCGCGACGAGCATGACGGTGACCGCGACGTAGACCTCGTGGACGTCCGGCGGTCGCCACTCGGTGACGAGACGGGCGTACCCGTTGACGGTGAACGGCGCGAGCAGCAGGCGGGGACCGATGGGGGTCGCGGCTGCCACGGCCACCTCGGCGACGGGGACGAGCGCCAGCAGTCCGAGCCGGCGCCAGGGCAGCACGCGGTCCCACGCCATCCCGAGGACGACGGCGGCCCCGACGATCGGCCCCAGCACCCACAGCCCGTGCAGGCACGCCCACAGGTAGCCCAGAGGCACGAGCCACCACGCGAGCCGGGTCCTTTGGTCGCGGCGTACGAGCTCCCAGACGAGCAGGGTCACGGCGAGGAGGACGAACGAGAACGTCTGCGGCCGGAAACCCTGGCTCGCGTAGGTGCCGACCCAGCCGCCGACGGCGGCGATACCGGCGACGACCGGTACGGCCACGGTGCGGCACGACGCGTAGATCACGGCGAAGAGGACGACGCCCAGGCTGATGTACAGCCAGGCGACGCCGGAGAACCCGGCGACGTGGTAGGCGGCGGCCATCGCGAGGTCGCTCAGCCAGTCGATCTGCACCCATGGGTTCTCACTGAAGCGACCGAACGGGTCGCTGACGACGACCTCGTGTGTCCGCCACACGTTCTGTCCGGAGAGGATGTGCCAGTAGGTGTCCGGGTCGTTGATCGGCCGCAGCAGCTGGCGGAGCAGGACGAGGGGGACCAGGGCGACGACGACGCTCGCCGCGACCGTGATGAGCCGCGGTCTGGGGCGGGCAGAGGCCTCGGGGCTCGTCGATGCGTCCGTCGTCGTCGCCTCGTCTGTCGTCATGGCCGGGTCAGCCTCGCACCCAAACCCGCACAGGACCACCGGGACCCGCCGGACGCCACTGCGCCGATGCGTCCAGGGCCGCCTCCAGCGCGCCACCGGACAGGTCGTTGCCGGTGGTGAGCATGACGCAGCCCGCGTCGGAGAACGGCGGCGCGGTGAGGTCCGCCCGAGCGAGCGTGCGCACTGCCGCCGCGGACCGGTCGTGTCCCCAGTAGTCGAACCGGCCGTCGAACCACACCGGGACGTCTGGGCGGGCGAGCAGGACGACGGCGGCGCTCGAGGTGTCCGAGACCAGCCGGCAGCTGTCCGGGAGTGCGTCGGCCGCGGCCAGCTCCGGCAGCGGCCGGGACAGCGGCAGCGTGAGGAGAAGCGTGCCCGGCGCCAGGATGGCGACGACGACTGTGAGAACCACCCGCCAACGAGCCCCATCGGACCAGAACCGCACCCGCGCGGAGCGGAAGGGCCCGCGTGGCGGTCGCTCGGCGGCGCGGGCCCGGATCCGGTCCCAGGTCGCCGTGGCCGCCACGGCGCCCACCGGGGCCACGGCGAGGAGGGCGATGCCGACGAAGCGGATGGCGGAGAAGGACGCGAGGGCGGCCGGCAGCGCGACGATGCAGAGCGCGGCCACCAGCCCGGCCCGGGGGTCGGACGCATCGGTCCGCCACCGCCGCCACGCGAGCAGGAGCCCGGCGCCGGACACCACGAGCGCGAGGAGCGTCGCCGGCAGCCACCGCAGTGCGAGCCCAGGTGTGAGGACGCTCAGCCACTCGACGACGAGTCCGTCGGCTGCGCCGCGCACTCGCCGGGTGTAGACGAGAACGTCCAAGCCGTAGGGACCGGTGAGGGCACCGGCAGCCGCGCCGACCGCGCCGGCCGCGGATAAGAGCAGAGCCCTCACACGTGCGATTTCCGCCGTGGTGAACCAGATCACCGCCCAGCACACCGCCGTCGCCGGGGCCAGCGCCACCCACGACAGGTGAACCCACGAGCCGAGGCTCGTCAGGGCCCACGCGGCGGCCAGGACGACGGCGATGTCCACCGCGGCGGCCGGTCGTGGGCGGCGTCGCCAGGAGTCGGCCGCGAGGACTGCGGCCATGAAGACGGTCTGGGCGACGAGGGTGGCCCGCGGCGAGACCATGGCGAGCGCGGGCAGCACACAGAGCAGCACCCCCGCGAGGGTCGGCAGGGGCCGTGCGCCCAGCCGCCGGGCCAGCAGCACTGCGACGAGCAGGTAGGTGCCGATCGAGGCGAGCCCGACGAGGAACACGCCTGCGTAGCGGGCCGCGTCCCAGCCGAGCCCGAGGACGACGTTCCAGCCGGGCGAGGTCTGGAAGAACGGCGTGGCCACGGGGTCCCAGCTCCACGAGTCGGGACGGACGAGCGGTAGCCCGCGGAGCGTCTCGACACCGGCCCGGACCTGCCAGTACGGGTCGGTGTCCTCGATGCTGCCGGCCCGCACGAGGGCCAGGGAGCCGAGCCACGCCGTGACGAGCCACCAGTCACGACGCCGGCGATTCACGGCGTCGATTATCGTTCAGCCCGATCACCGTCGAGGCCCCTTGAGGAATATTGCGATGGAGGACCCGGAGCACCGGACTCGCGGCCCATGGGTCGCGACCTCCGCGGTCCTGCTCTGGGTCGCCGCGCTGGCAGCTCTCGTGATCCTCGGCGCCGACCTCATGTGGGTCGTGTCCTTCGGGGACGCCGTCAGGGCTGACGGGACGGTGCCCGCCCAGGTGCCGAACCTTGTCGCGCCGCAGGCGGACTGGCCCAACCCCGTCGTGCTGGCGGAGCTGCTGCTGTCCTGTGGGCACTCACTCGGCCGGGCCGGACTGGCGGGTCTGCACCTCCTGATCGTCGCGGCCACCTTGCTCGTCGTCGTCGGCGACGGCCGGCGCGCCGGCGGCCGGGACGTCCGGCTGGCGGTGGCCGTCAGCCTGCTCGTCGCCGGGGCGTCCGCGACCCTCGTCGTCGTCCGCTTTCCGTCGCTGTCGCTGCTCCCCTTCGTCGTGCTCGTGGCGTTGCTACGCGCCTGGGACCGTGGTCATCGCCGGGCGCTCTGGCTCGTTCCGCCCCTCATGGTCCTCTGGGGCAACCTGCACGGCGCGGTGCTCGTCGGCCTCGCGGTGCTCGGGGTGTTCGTGCTCGCTGCGGGCCGACGGGATCTCTTACTCCGGGTGGGGGCCGGGCTGCTGAGCCTGCTGGCCCTCGTCGCGACATCCGCGGGTCTGCGCACGCCGGAGTACTACGTGTCGGCGCTGGGCAACGAGGCCGCGGCCCGCGGGACCGACCTGTGGTCGCGGCCGAGTCTCACGCATCCGCTCGACGTCGTGCTCCTGCTCGCCGCGCTCCTGCTGCTCCTCGGGGCCGCCCGCTCCCTACGGCTCTGGGAATGGCTCGTCGTCGCAGGCCTGGTCGTCGGAACCGCGTCCGCGGCGAGGCACGGCGTGTGGCTGCTGCTGTTCCTCGCACCCGTTGCCTCGGTGGCCGCCGGCACCCGCCTACGGGAGTCCGGGCGATGGTTCCGGCCGACGCCACGAGCAGTCCTCTCCTCGGCGCTGGCGGGGACGGTGGCCCTCGGTGGTGTCGGGACCATCCTCGACCAGCGCGCCGAGTGGATCGGGCCGCCGGGAGAGTCGCTCGTCCCGATCCTGCGGCAGGCCGCGGGGGACGGGACGGTCCTCGCCGTCGAGCCGGCCGCGGAGACCTTCGCCCAGCAGGGCCTGCAGGTCTGGGTGGCCAACCCCATCGATGCTTTCGACGGCCCCACGCAGGTGCGCTTCCTGGACTTCCTCCACGACTGTCGGGTTCCGGCCGTCGAGCTGGTGGCCGTGGTGGTCCAGCCACGGTGCGTCGACCAGGTGACCGCCCAGGGCTGGACGGAGACCGTACGCCGCGACGGGCTCGTGCTCCTCGAGCGCTGAATTTCCGTTCAATTTCGCCGCTAGACAGTCTTTTTGATGACATGTCAGGTCTGATCGTAGGCGCGTGGCCGGATCGACCGAACGGATGATCTCGCTCCCTCGAACGGTGTGTGAGCGACGCCCCATCGGCCTATGGAGTCTCTTCGCCGACCCTGGAAAAGTTGCCCTTGCTCGACAACCACTCGGCTCCACCCGAGACCACTCCCGAAAGGTTCCACCGTCATGACCAAGGCTCTCGTCTCCCTCCAGACCCGCATGCACACCATGAAGAAGGAGGAGGGCGCCACCGCCGTCGAGTACGGCCTCATGGTCGCCCTCATCGCGGTCGTCATCATCGCCGCCGTCATCCTCCTGGGCACCAAGCTCAGCAGCCTCTTCTCGAACGTCGCCTCCCAGATCTGACGCGAGCGAGGCGGGCGCCGGCCGGAGGGTTCAGCCCACCGGCCGG
>NZ_SAYU02000049.1:20303-29486 GCF_004025965.2 Phycicoccus flavus
GTCACGTCTCATGACCCTGCAGCTCACCCGTCTGCTCCTCGCCGCGAAGGACCGCCGTGAAACCGGTGCCACCGCGGTGGAGTACGCCCTCATGGTCACCTTCATCGCGCTCATCATCATCACCGCGGTGATCCTGCTCGGCAGCAAGCTCAGCAGCGTCTTCAGCGACGCGGCCGACAAGATCTGACCCCGGACCTGCCGGCGCCCGCCCGTCCGGGCAGCCGGCAGAGCCGGCGCTCCGGAAGCACTCCCGGAGGACCGCTCCGCCGTGCTTTCATTTGCCCTGAACCGGTCTGGGTCTCTCGCCCCACCGACCGTCACTCGCCCAGGAGGCCACACGCCATGGCACGAGGTACACACCGCCCCGAGCGCGGTGCCGCCGCCGTGGAGTTCGCCATCCTGCTTCCGGTCCTTGTTCTCATCATCGGCGGGATCGTGGACTTCGGGCGGGCCTACTTCACGCAGATCGTTCTCACCAATGCCGCCCGTGAGGGGACCCGAGTTGCGGTGACGAAGTCGCCGGTCGCGGACATCACCACCCGCACACAGGCCGCCGCCAAGCCGGTCGTCGACTCCGGCTACCCGGTCGTCGTGGGCGTGACCGGGGACTGTTCCGCACTCACTCCGTCGGCGACGGTCGTCGTCACGGCGACGGTGTCGAACTTCTCGTACTTCTTCCTGGACGGCTTCATCCCGGGCCTTCCGCACACGATCTCCAGCAGATCTCAAATGGGGTGCTGATGATGAGGGCAAGAGGACAGCAGCGTGACCGACGTGGGCGCCGGCGCAGCGAGAGGGGCGCCGCGGCGGCGCTCGTCGTCGTCATCCTCGCGGCGGGTGTGATGTTCGGGGCTGCGGCCCTCGCGGTGGACGTCGGCAACATCATGCTGGACAGACGTCAACAGCAGAACGGCGCGGATGCCGGCGCGTACCGACTTGCGCAGCTGTGTGGAAAGGACGCCACTCTCTGTACGACGTCCAATGCGACCGCGCCGGTCACAACGGCCATCCAGGGCAACTTCTCAGGACTGACCGCGGACCACTCCGGGCAGATCAAGAAGATCTGCGGCCGCGTGCCGGGAGCGACGATCCCGACGTGCACTTCAGCCACCACCGACGCGGATCTCAAATACCTGGGTGAATGCCCTCCTCTGCCCTCCAAGTACAAGTCGAACCCGAAGCTCAAGTACGTCGAGGTTTACTCCAAGACTCTCAACAATGCGACGGGAACGGACAAGCTCCGAGGCTTCTTCAGCCAACAGGCAACTTCTACGGACGCCTGCGCGCGGTACGGCTGGGGCCCGGCGAAGAAGACGGGAGTACTGCCACTCACGTTCGGAGCCTGCGAATGGGCCCGCGCGGTGGGTGCCACCTACAACACCGTCACCAAGACATTCGACACAAGCGCCGCAGTCTGGGGTAAGGAGGTGGCGCTCGGGGTCAACTACGACACCAAGAACGCCACCTGTGCCAACTTCAACGGGCACGACTATGCCGGTGGTTTCGGGTGGCTCGACCATCCCACCGGGGTGTGCGAGGTGTCAGCGGACAAGAACGCGTGGGTCCCGGGTTGGCCCGGTAACGGTACGGGAAACGACTGCCTGCCGAAGCTCAACGTCGGAGTCGAGATCTTCATCCCCATCTACGACTGCATCAACGACTCAAAGACGTTCTGTCCCAACGACACCGTCAGTTCGAAGACCAACTACCACATCGCCGGAATGGCCGCCTTTGTCGTCACGGCCGTCGACCTCACCGGAAAGACGATCGGCACTCCGGGTGCTGACGCCAAGAACGACTGCCAGTTCCAGACCAACAACAAGCAATGCATCTACGGCAAGTTCGTCAAGGATCTCGTGGGCGTCGGGGAGATCGACACCGACCCCAACGCCAGTGACTTCGGTTACAGCGTGACCGAAGCCGCCGGCTAGACGTCCATCCACTCTCCGCTCGAACGCATCCTTCAGCTAAGGAAATCTCACGATGGGCCGACGCATCCTCGCCATCATCTCCGCCGCCGTCATCGCGCTGGTCGGTGCCGTCCTCGTGCTCCTGTACGCACGTGGCGCCGACGCCAGGGCGGTCGAGGCGGCCAGCCCCACCACCGTCTACACGACGACCGCGCTGGTCCCGGCCGGCACGACGTTGAAGGACGCGGTTCGTCTCGGGCAGATGTCCAAGACGGAGGTCGCCGCGCGGGCCAAGCCGGCGGGGGCCCTCGAGACAATCGACGACACCAACGGGGCGCTCGTCGCGATGGCCGACATCGCCCCGGGGCAGTACGTGCTCAACGCCGCCTTCGGCGAGACCCCCATCGGGGAGAAGGCCCTTCAGGTTGCGTCCGGCAAGCTGGCAGTCTCCGTGCAGCTGAACGACCCGGCGCGGGTCGGTGACTTCGTGCGGCCCGGCTCATACCTCACGATCTTCGTGTCATATGCCCTCAAAGACATCGGGACGTCCGAGCAGGCCAAGGCCTACAACGAGGCCGACCTCAAGGCGACCTCGGTCCTCCTCGACAACGTCAAGGTCATCGCCATGGGCACCCAGTCCCTGACGCCACAGCAGCCGCAGGCGACCGAAGACGCGAACCAGGACCCCACTGCCCAGGCCAACGCGACTCCGCAGTTCCTCGTCACGGTGGAGGTCGATGCCGAGGACGCTGCCAAGCTGATCCACGGCATCAACAACTACACGCTCTACGCCGGCCTGCGCGGGTCGGAGCTCACCATCCCCAAGGACCTCTTCGTCGCCGACCCGGATCTGCTGCCCGGCGCGGTGAAGTGACGTGAACATCCTCTGGGACTCAGATCCCAGTGCGATCGAACGGTACCGATTCGCGCTGGGGGCGGACACGCAAGCCCTCGACTCCTCGGGCATGGTCGCCCGGGCCATCCACGACAACGCCCAGGTCGAGCAGGTCATCATCGGATCGGACGTGCCGCTGACCGAGGCCTGTCAGCTCGCCGAGGCCGCACGTCTGGACCGGCCCGAGCTCGGCGTCATCCTGCTCCGCACGCGAGTCGACGTCACGGCCCTCTCGCAGGCGTTGCGCGCCGGGGTGCGCGAGGTCGTGTCGGCCGACGACCACACGGCCATCGCCGAGGCATTGCGTCGCAGCCGAGACCTCACGTCGCGGCTCATCGGTCACGCCTCGGGCGGGCAGATCCGGGACGGACGGGTCGTGACGATCTTCTCCGCCAAGGGCGGGGTCGGGAAGACCACGTTGTCGACGAACACCGCCGTGCATCTCGCGCACAGCGGACTGAGGACGCTCCTCATCGACCTGGACCTCTCCTTCGGCGACGTCGCCATCAGCCTGCAGCTGGTGCCCACCCAGTCCGTCTTCGACGCGGTGTCGATGAGCGGGCACCTGGACGAGGAGGCCCTCAAGGGCATCACCGTCGTGCACGAGGAGAGCGGGCTGCACGTGCTGTGCGCCCCGAACGACCCCGGGGACGCCGACCGCATCCCCGTGCCCACGGTCACCGAGATCATCAAGGTGGCCCGTCGGCACTACGACTACGTCGTCGTCGACACCCCGCCGTCGTTCACCGAGCACGTCCTGGCGGCGGTCGACATCTCCGACGCGCTCGTCCTCATCGCCACGCTCGACATCCCCGCCGTGAAGAACCTCCGGGTCGCCATCGACACCCTCGACATGATCGGCAGCCCACGGGACGCTCGCATCATCGTCCTCAACCGGGCCGACGCCAAGGTCGGCCTGCGGCCGGAGGACGTGGAGTCGGCCATCAAGGCGAAGATTGCCGTGAACATCCCGAACTCGCTCACCGTCCCCGCGTCGGTGAACCGGGGCATCCCCATCGTCCTGGACGAGCCGAAGGCGCCGGTGGCGACCTCCATCAAGACGCTCGTCGACACCCACATCCGCGTCGGGGCGGCCGAGGAGGAGACCAACGGGCACAACGGCTCGTCGGCCCCTGCCGCGGCGCCGGCCCGCAAGAGCCTGTTCAGCAGGGGGCGTAAATGAGTCTCGCCGACCGTCTCGACAGTGTCCGCCGGGCCCAGGCCGCGGCAGAGGCACCACCGCAGTCGTCCCAGGCCGCGGCCCGGCCGGGAGCGGCCGCCGCCAAGCGTCGGGCCGCGGACCCCTTCAACGCCGTCAAGGAGCGCGTGCACCAGGGCCTCATCGAGACCCTGGGCCCGCGTCTCTACGACCCGCACCTGCCGGAGAACGAGCTCGCCGCCCAGGTCCGCCAGACCCTGCAGCAGACGATCGACGCCGAGCAGACGCCGCTGTCGCACGCCGACCGCACCCGTATCGCGCAGGAGGTCTCGGACGAGATCCTGGGTCACGGACCGCTGGAGCCGCTGCTCCGCGACCCGGACATCACCGAGATCATGGTCAACGGCGCCGACATGATCTACGTCGAGCGCGCCGGCAAGCTGTACCGGGTCGAGACGCACTTCTCGAACGAGTCCCACCTGCGACGGGTCATCGACAAGATCGTCGGCCGGGTCGGCCGGCGTGTCGACGAGGCCAGCCCGCTCGTCGACGCCCGTCTTCCAGACGGCTCGCGTGTCAACGCCGTCATCGCCCCCATCGCCCTCGACGGCGCCCAGCTGACCATCCGGAAGTTCTCCCAGGACCCCTACACCGACGCCGACCTCATCGCCTTCGGCACCATCACTCCCAGCGTCCGTGACTTCCTCAAGGCGTGTGTGCTCGGTCGTCGCAACATCATCATCTCCGGCGGTACCGGCTCCGGGAAGACGACGACGCTCAACGTCATCTCCTCCTTCCTTCCGGACGACGAACGCATCGTCACCATCGAGGACGCCGCCGAGCTCCAGCTGAACCAGGACCACGTCCTGCGGCTCGAGTCCCGTCCGGCCAACATCGAGGGTCGCGGCGCCATCGGCATCCGCGACCTCGTCAAGAACGCCCTGCGTATGCGTCCCGACCGCATCGTCGTCGGTGAGGTCCGTGACGGCGCCGCGCTGGACATGCTCCAGGCCATGAACACGGGCCACGACGGCTCCATCACCACCGTCCACGCCAACACGCCGCGCGACTCGCTCTCGCGTCTGGAGACGATGGTCCTCATGGCCGGCGTCGACCTGCCCGTCCGGGCCATCCGTGAGCAGGTGGCCGGCGCCCTCGACCTCGTCGTCCAGCAGGCCCGCCTCAAGGACGGCTCCCGCCGGATCGTCGCCATCAGCGAGGTGGTCGGCATGGAGGGGGACGTCATCACCCTCCAGGACATCTTCACCTTCGACTGGTCCGCCGGACGCGACGAGAACGGCCGCTTCCGCGGGACGCTGATGTCGACCGGACTGCGACCGAAGTTCCTCCAGGAGCTCAACGACCTCGGCGTCGAGGTCTCGCCGCACCTCTTCATGCTCGGAACGCGGCTGACATGAGACTGTCCCGTCGCGCACGATCGGGTCGTGTCCTCCCCCTGGCGGTTGCCGTAGTCGCTGCCCTGGTCGTCCCCGTTCTCGCAGCCGGCTCGGCCACGGCGGCCACCGACTCGGACCTCAGCGACGTCCGCGTCACGAAGGACGCCCTGTCGGCGACGCTCATCCTGCGGTCCAAGGCGCAGACGTTGACGGTCGACCCGAAGTCCGTCAGCGTGACGATCGGCGGCAAGGACGCCGACGTCACCGTCCAGCCGGCGGCCTCGACGGCCCGCTCGACCATGCTCGTCATCGACACCAGTGGGTCGATGGAGGCCTCGGGTATGGCCACCGTCCGTACGGCGGTCAAGGAGTTCCTCTCGGAGGTCCCCGACGACGTCAAGGTCGGGGTCGTCTCCTTCGCCTCGACCTCCGGGGTCGACGTCCGGCCCACCACCGACCACGCCGAGGTGAGCCGCGAGGTGGGCTCGCTGAGGTCGAAGGGCGAGACCGCGCTCTACGAGGCCATCCAGGACGCCGTGCGCGGACTGGGCACCGACGGGGAGCGCAGCATCATCCTCCTCAGCGACGGTGGTGACACCGTCGCGCGGGCCCAGGGTGGCGACAACCGCGAGCGGGCCGAGCGGAAGAAGGCGCTGGAGGCCCTGAGCAAGGCCAAGGTCCGGGCCGAGGTCGTGTCCTTCAAGTCCGCCGACAGCAACACCGAGGTGCTCGACCAGTTCGCCGAAGCGGGCGGAGGACTCGTCGTCAAGGCCAGCAACACCGAGGCCGTCTCGACCGCCTTCAGCGCGGCGGCACGCGCGCTCACCTCGCAGGCGGTGCTCGACATCAAGCGTCCGGCCGGGGTCACGGGTCCCAAGAGCGTCGTCGTCAAGGGCACGGCGTCGGGGGAGACCTTCGAAGTGACGCAGAGGATCGATCTCGGCGACACTGCCCCGGTCGAGGTGGAACCGGATCCGACTCCCACCGCCGAGCCCATCGCCGCAGCGGGTGTCCCTGCCGACACCTCGCCGCTCAACGCGCTGTCCTGGAGCCTGCTCCTGCCGGCCATCGCGGTCGTCTTCCTCGGCGTCTTCGCCTTCGGCCTGGCCGTCGGCGCGCCGGCCTTCCGCTCTCGTCGCAGCGAGCGCATCGAGGCGGTGGAAGCGTACGGGTTCGGCCGGTCGACCACCGGGCAGAAGCAGGCCGCGTCCACCGCCGTCATCAGCGAGCAGCTGGTCCACATGGGGGACCAGTTCATGGAGGGTCGGGAGTCCACGACCAAGACCATGGCGCTGCTCACCCGTGCCGACCTTCCTTGGCGAGCCGGTGAGTGGCTCGTCCTGCGCATCATCGCCATCGTCGTGGGGTTCGCCGTCGGCCTCGTCCTCGACTCGACCTACCGCTTCGTGGGCGGAGCCATCGGAGCGCTGCTCGGGCTGCTGCTGCCGCCTCTCCTGCTTCGGTTCCTCGCGAACAGGCGCGGTCAGAAGTTCGAGATCGTCCTGCCCGACGTCATGATGCTCGTCGCCACCTCGTTGTCCTCGGGCTTCAGCCTCCTCCAAGCGCTGGACTCCGTGGCCAAGGACGCCCCGGAGCCGGCCGCGAAGGAGTTCAGCCGGGCCCTGGCCGAAGCGCGGATCGGCTCGGACGTCAGCGACGCGCTCGACCACATGGCGGTGCGGATGGACAGCCACAACATGCGCTGGACGACGATGGCGATCCGGATCCAGCGCGAAGTCGGCGGAAACCTGGCCGAGACGCTGCGGACCACCGCCGGCACGCTGCGCGAGCGCGAGATGCTCCGTCGTCAGGTCAAGGCACTGTCCGCCGAAGGTCGCCTCTCGGCCTACATCCTCATCGCTCTGCCCATCCTCCTGTTCTTCTACAGCATGTGGGCGAACTACGACTACATCAGCATGCTGTGGACCAATGTCCTGGGCTGGATCATGCTGGCGATCGGCCTGGTGTCCCTCGTCATCGGCATCTTCTGGATGCGCAACGTCGTCAAGATCGAGGTGTGAGCCCGTCATGATCCCCCTGATCCTCGGCATGGCCTTCATCATGGTCGCCCTCATGGTGGTCGTACTGGCCCTCGTCGTCGGCTCGAACACCAACACCGGTGTCGCCCGATCCCTCGAGCTGCTCAACCAGAAGCCCGTCCGGCAGGAGGTCGGGAAGAACGAGCTGGGTGCGCAGGACCGTCTGGTCGCGCCGGCCATGGACCGGCTGCGCGGGCTCGCCGTGAGGCTGTCCCCGTCCGGCACCGGTGACCGCATCACCCGCTCGCTGGACAAGGCAGGCAATCCCGGTGCCTGGACCGTCGAGCGGGTCATGGGCGCCAAGGGGGCCGGCCTGCTCATCGGCATCGCCGTGATGCTCCTGCTCTTCGGTCTGTCCCTCAACGGTCTCCTCGCGGCAGCCGCTCTGGGCGCCGCGGGCTTCTTCGTCCCGGACCTCCTCGTCTACAACATGGGCACGAAGCGGCAGACGGACATGCGTAAGGGACTTGCCGACGCACTCGACATGCTCACGGTCTGCGTCGAGGCCGGCCAGGGCTTCGACGCCGCCATCCTGCAGGTGGCGCGGACCGTCGAGGGGCCGATCGCCGGCGAGTTCGCGCGCGTCCTGTCCGAGATGCAGATCGGTAAGTCGCGCGGCGAGGCGTTCTCGGCTCTCGGGGACCGCACGACCGCGCCCGAGGTGAAGAACTTCGTGAGCACACTGGTCCAGGCCGACCGGTTGGGACTTCCCATCGCCGCCGTGCTGCGCGAGCAGACCAAGGAGATGCGCGTCGTACGGCGTCAGCGGGCGGAGGAGCAGGCCCAGAAGGTCACGGTGAAGATCCTGTTCCCCCTGCTGCTCTGCATCTTCCCGGCCCTGTTCATCGTCATCATCGGCCCCGGCGCGATCCAGATCGTCAACACGTTCTCCGGACTCTGACGAATGGGGCCCGCTCTTATAGGCCCCACGAACGAGGAGGGGCCGGTCCGTCTGGACCGGCCCCTCCTCGTCTGCGAGACGTGTCGCGGTCAGGCGCGGTCGACGTCCTGGACGAGGCCCAGCCGGACGGCGGCGATGACGGCGCTGGCGCGGTTGTGGGCGCCGAGCTTGTCGTAGATCTTGCCGATGTGGGTCTTGACCGTCGACTGGCTCATGTAGAGCGAGCGCCCGACCTGGGCCACGGACGCACCCTCGACAAGAAGCTTCAGCACCTCGGTCTCGCGGCCGGTCAGCGTGGTCTGCGGCTGCTCGTGCCGGCGCCGCATGGCCTCGGCGAGGCCGCTGGCGGAGAACTCGCCGGGGAAGTCCGCGGCGCGGCGGACGGCGGACAGCACCTGGTCCGACGGCGCGCTCTTGCGCACGAGTGCCGACGCTCCGGTGTCGAGGGCCTCGAGCAACGTGGCGTCGTCGTCCTTCATCGTCAGCACGACGAGGCCGATGTCCTTGGACTGCTCGCGGACGGCGCGGACCAGGTCCAGGCCGCTGCCGTCGGGCATCGTCACGTCGACGACGGCGACGACCCGACCCGGAGGCGGGGTGCGCAGCAGCTTCTCGAAGAGCGCGCGCCCCTCGGCCAGCGAGCCCGCCTGCCCGACGACGCTGATCTCGTCCTGCGAGGACAGCATCCCGGCGACGGCCTCGCGGACCACCGCGTGGTCGTCGACGAGCACGACACTGATCGGCACAGGGACCCTCCAGTCCTCAGGCCCGGACCGCCCCGACGGCGGTGGGCTCCTCGACGCTCAGGCTAACGGTCAGGCGACCGTTGGACTCGTTGCGCACGTGGAGTGTCCCGCCCAGGTCCAGCAGGTTCGGGGCCTG
>NZ_SAYU02000005.1 GCF_004025965.2 Phycicoccus flavus
CCGAGCTCGCCTTCGTCGGGTTCCAGCTGACCTTCGCCGTCATCACCGTCGCCCTCATCAGCGGCGCCGTGGCCGACCGCGTGAAGTTCTCGACCTGGATGGTCTTCGCCCCCATCTGGGCCACCCTCGCCTACTTCCCGATCGCCCACATGGTCTGGGGCGGCGGCATCCTCGGCGGCTCCGGCAGCAGCATCTCCGGACTGCTCTTCGGGTCCACCGACGGTGCGGCCGACGTCGCGCCGATCGACTTCGCGGGCGGCACCGTCGTCCACATCAACGCCGGTATGGCGGGCCTCGTCCTCGCCCTCGTCGTCGGCAAGCGGGTCGGGTTCGGCAAGGTCCTCATGCGCCCGCACAACGTGCCGCTCGTCATGATCGGCGCGGGCCTGCTGTGGTTCGGCTGGTTCGGCTTCAACGCCGGCTCCGAGCTCGCGCCCGACGAGACCGCCGCGCTCGTGTGGGTCAACACCACCGTCGCCACCTGCGCCGCGATGCTCGGCTGGCTCGTCGTCGAGAAGGTCCGCGACGGCAAGGCCACCTCGGTCGGCGCCGCCTCCGGTGTCGTCGCCGGTCTCGTCGCCATCACCCCGGCCTGTGGCAGCCTCTCGCCCATCGGCTCGATCATCCTCGGCGCCGTCGCCGGTGGCCTCTCGGCCCTCGCCGTCGGCCTCAAGTACAAGTTCGGCTACGACGACTCGCTCGACGTCGTCGGCGTCCACCTCGTCGCCGGCCTCTGGGGCACCGTCGGCGCCGGCCTCCTCGCGACCGAGACCGGCCTCTTCTACGGCGGCGGCATCCAGCAGACCGTCGTCCAGGTCGTCGTCGCCCTCGCCACGGTCGTCATCTCCGGCGTCGTCACCCTCGTCATCGCCCTCGCGCTCAAGGCCACGATGGGCTGGCGCATCGACGAGGACGTCGAAGTCTCCGGGATCGACCAGGAGGAGCACGCCGAGTCCGCCTACGAGTTCGCCACCCGGGGTGGCCGGATGGGCGGCTCGTTCGCCCCGGCCCCCACCGCCTCGGCCCGTGAGCACGAGGAGACGCACGACCTCGAAGGAGTCCAGCGATGAAGCTCGTCACCGCCATCATCAAGCCGCACCAGCTCGACGAGGTGAAGGAGGCCCTCGAGGCCTTCGGGATCCAGGGCATGACCATCAGCGAGGCCCAGGGCTACGGCCGGCAGCGCGGGCACAGCGAGGTCTACCGCGGCGCGGAGTACACCGTGGACTTCGTGCCCAAGACCCGCCTGGAGGTGCTCGTCGACGACATGGACTCCAGCTCCGTCGTCGACGTCGTCCTCAAGGCGGCGCAGACCGGCCGCATCGGTGACGGGAAGGTCTGGGTGACCCCCGTCGAGGAGGTCGCCCGGGTCCGCACCGGGGAGCGCGGGGTCGAGGCGATCTGAGCGATGCCGACCTCCTCGAGCGACATCGGCTCCCGGAGGCTCGACCTGGCCGGCACCCGCGACTTCAACGTCGCCGGTGCCGGCCGGGCGCGCCGGGAGGCGTTGTCCGCGTTCAACCGATCGTGGCTCGCCGAGGTGTGGCGCTCCGCGACGGGCGGGGCGCGCACCGAGGGGGTGGCGCTCGCCGCCGTCGGCAGCCTGGGCCGCGGTGACGCCGGCCCGCTGTCCGACTACGACCTGCTCCTGCTGCACTCCGAGCGCTCGATGCCCGCCAAGGAGCTGACGGCGCTCGCCGACCGGGTCTGGTACCCGATCTGGGACGCGGGGGTCCGCCTCGACCACGGGGTGCGCACCGTCACCCAGTGCCGCCAGGTGGCCGCGTCCGACCTCACGGCCGCCGTCGGGCTGCTCGACCTCTCGGCGGTCGCGGGGGACGCCGAGATCGTCGCCGCCGCCCGTTCGACGGTCGCCCACGACTGGCGCGGCAACGCCCGCAAGCGGCTGCCGCAGCTCGTCGAGGCGCTCGCCGCCCGCTACGCCCGCCAGGGCGAGCTCGCGCAGACCATCGAGCCGGACCTCAAGGAGGCCCGCGGCGGCCTGCGCGACATGACCGTGCTCACCGCCCTGGCCGAGGCCTGGCTCGCCGACCGCCCGCACGGCGGGCTCGACGCCGCGTACGGGCTGCTGCTCGACGTGCGCGACGCCGTCCACGTCGTCACCGGCCGGGGCCGCAACCGGCTCGGCCGCGAGGACCACGACGCCGTCGCCGCGCTGCTCGGGCACTCCGACGCCGACGACCTCCTCACCTCCGTCTCGGACGCGGGCCGGCTCATCGCCTACGCCCTCGACGGCACGATGCGCCGGGCCGGGCAGTCGCAGCGCGCCCGCACCCTGCGCGTCGGGCCGCGCCGGCCGCAGATGACCCCGCTGGGACACGGCCTCTTCGCCAGCGACGGGGAGGTCGTCCTCGGCTCCTCGCGCCTGGCCGAGGCCGACGCCGGCATGCCGCTGCGGGCCGCGGTCGTCGCCGCCCGGGCCGGGCTGCCGCTCGCCCCGGCGACGCTGGACAACCTCGCCGGCGCCGGTCCGCAGCTGCCCGTGCCGTGGCCGGACCACGCCCGCGACCTGCTCGGCGACCTGCTCGCGTCCGGGCCCGGGCTCGTCACGGTGTGGGAGGGCCTGGACCAGGTCGGCATCGTCGAGCGCTGGCTGCCGGAGTGGACCGACGTGCGCTCTCGGCCGCAGCGCAACGCCGTCCACCGGCACACCGTTGACCGGCACCTCGTCGAGACCGTCGTGCGCGCCGCCGGGCTCGTGCGCCGCACCTCGCGTCCGGACCTGCTGCTCGCCGCCGCGCTGCTGCACGACATCGGCAAGGTCCGCGGCGCGCACGACCACTCCGTCACCGGGGCCGCGATCACCCGCGCCGTCGCTTTGCGCTGGGGCTTCCCCGAGCGCGACGTCGACGTCCTCGAGCTGCTCGTGCGCGAGCACCTGACCCTCATCGAGCTCGCCACCCGCCGCGACCACCAGGACCCGGCCACCGTCGACGCCGCCGTCGCGACGGTCGGCGGGGACCGCGAGGTCTTCGAGATCCTCCTCGCCCTCACCGAGGCCGACGCCTCCGCCGCAGGACCGCTGGCCTGGACCGACTGGCGCGCGACGCTGCTCGAGCAGCTGGCCGTCGCCGTCCGGGCACGGCTCGACGCGCCCCGGCCGGCGGCGGGGGAGGACGTGCCGGTCGCCGTCACCCCGGTCGGCGCGCTCGACCCGGCCGTCGCCGACGCGGTGCGCTCCGGCGAGCCGCAGGTGCGGGTCGTCTCCGGGGGCGGGTCGCACCGCCTCGACATCCTCGACACCGACAGGGTGGGGCTGTTCGCCGACACCGCCGGGCTGCTCGCCGCCGAGGGGCACACCGTGCGGACCGCGATCCTGCGCACCGTCGACGGGGTCGCCGCCAACGAGTGGCACGTGGAGTCGCCGAGCGGCGCCGTCCCCGAGCCGGAGCGCATCGTCCGCGGCCTCTCCCGGCTGGCCCGCGGCGACCGCGGCCCGCTCCAGACCCTCGACCGCCGCCGGGCGCACCTGGCCCGACCCTCGCGCGACTCCGGCGTCGGCTCGCCCGGCCAGGCCCGTGCCCTCGTCGTCCCGGGCGCGAGCTCGGAGGCGACGGTGCTCGAGGTCCGCGCCCAGGACCGGCCCGGCCTGCTCTACGAGCTCGGGGCCGCGTTCGCCAGGGCCGGCATGTCGGTGCGGTCGGCCCACATCGCCACCTACGCCGGGCAGACCCTCGACACCTTCTACCTCACCGGCAGCGACGGCCTGCCGCTGCCGCCCGCCCGCGTCGCGCAGGCCGTGAGCCTCGTCATCGACACCTGCGACGGCGTCACCCCCTCCTAGTCCGCCGCGACGTCTCCCACGTCCGGGGTGGGCCGACGCCGGCGCTTCTCGCCGGGGCAGCGTGTGCCGGCGGAGCGCGGTCCACCCGCGGCGGCCCGGGACGCGGGTGGCGGACGCGGTCGGGGCGGGCGGGGGCGGGCCAGCCGTTAGGGTTGACCGGTGTTCACGAGCCTGTCCGACCGCCTGACCGAGACCTTCCGCAACCTGCGGACCAAGGGCCGCCTCAGCGAGTCCGACGTCAACAAGACGGTCCGCGACATCCGGCTGGCGCTGCTCGACGCCGACGTCGCGCTGCCGGTCGTCAAGGCCTTCACCGCCAACGTCCGCGAGCGGGCCCTCGGCGCCGAGGTCAGCGAGGCGCTCAACCCGGCGCAGCAGGTCGTGAAGATCGTCAACGAGGAGCTCGTCGACATCCTCGGCGGCGAGACCCGCGGCATCCGCTTCGCCAAGCAGCCGCCCACGGTCATCATGCTCGCCGGGCTCCAGGGCTCCGGGAAGACGACGCTCGCGGGCAAGCTCGGGTACTGGCTGCGCGAGAAGGGGCACACCCCACTGCTCGTCGCCGCCGACCTCCAGCGCCCGAACGCCGTCACCCAGCTCGAGGTCGTCGGCGAGCGGGCCGGGGTCAAGGTCTTCGCCCCCGAGCGCGGCAACGTCGCCGGGCACGACGCCGTCGGCGCCGACATCGAGGGCACCCGCTCGCACGGCGACCCCGTGTCCGTCGCGCGGGCCGGCATCGCCGAGGCCACCGCCCGCCAGCACGACGTCGTCGTCGTCGACACCGCGGGCCGGCTGGCCGTCGACGCCGACCTCATGCAGCAGGCCGCCGACATCCGCGCGGCCATCGAGCCCGACGAGGTCCTTTTCGTCATCGACGCGATGATCGGCCAGGCCGCCGTCGAGACCGCCGAGGCGTTCCTCGAGGGCGTCGGGCTCACCGGCGTCGTCCTGTCCAAGCTCGACGGCGACGCCCGCGGCGGCGCCGCGCTGTCGGTCGCCTCGGTCACCGGGCAGCCGATCATGTTCGCGTCCACCGGCGAGAACACCAAGGACTTCGAGGTCTTCCACCCCGACCGGATGGCCTCGCGCATCCTCGACATGGGCGACGTGCTCACCCTCATCGAGCAGGCCGAGAAAGCGTTCGACCGCACCCAGGCCGCGGAGATGGAGCGCAAGTTCCTCGCCGCCGAGGACTTCACCTTCGACGACTTCCTCCAGCAGATGGCGGCCATCAAGAAGATGGGCTCGCTGAAGTCGATCCTCGGGATGATGCCGGGCATGGGCCAGATGAAGGCCCAGCTCGACTCCTTCGACGAGCGCGAGTTCGACCGCGTCGAGGCCATGGTGCGCTCGATGACGCCGTTCGAGCGGACCCACCCCAAGCAGATCAACGGCTCGCGGCGGGCCCGCATCGCGAAGGGCTCGGGCGTGACGACCTCCGAGGTCAACCAGCTGCTCGAGCGGTTCGGCGACGCGCAGAAGATGATGAAGCAGCTGGCCAAGGGCGGGGGCATGCCGGGGATGCCCGGGATGCCGGGCATGGGCGCCGGTCCCGGCAAGCGCGGCGGGAAGCAGCAGCCGCAGCGCAAGAAGTCCAAGTCCGGCAACCCGGCCAAGCGCGCGGCCGAGGAGCGCGCCGCCCGCGAGAAGTCGACGCAGCCCCGGCCCACCGGCACGAGCTTCGGCGGCGCCGACGGCCCCGGCGGCTTCGACCCCTCCTCCATCGACCCCTCGCAGCTGCCCAAGGGGTTCGAGAAGTTCCTCGGCAAGTGACCGCCCGGCCGGCGACGCGACCCGTCGTGTCGCCGCCCCCGTCGCCGCGCGCCACCCCGTCGCCGACGAGCGGACGACACGATGGTCGTCGGACCCGGCGACACGCCGCTGTCGGTGGCTTGCGGACCCCGTCGTGTCGTCCTCCCGTTGCGTCACGCACCCAACGGGCGGACGACTCGACGGTCGTCAGGCCCGGCGACACGCCGCTGTCGGTGGCTTGCGGACCCCGTCGTGTCGTCGCCCCGCTACCCCGCGCCACCCCCGTCCCCGACGAGCGGACAACACGCTGGTCGTCGGACCCCACCGACACGCCGCTCCTGGGGGTTTTTGGCCCCGTCGCGTGTCGTCGCCCCGCTGCCCCGCGCCACCCCCGTCCCGGACGAGCGGACGACACGACCGTCGTCGGACCTCACCGACACGCCGCTGTCGGCGGCTTGCGGACCGCGTCGTGTCGCCCCCCCGTCGTGCCGTCGTCCCCGGCCGCCGTCGGCGTCGACCGGTGAGTAGGCCCGCCGCATGAGCACACCCCTCAACACCCTCGCCGTCGGCACGGCCGGGCCCCGGGTCGCCTTCCTCCACGGCCTCTTCGGGCAGGGCCGCAACTGGACCCAGATCGCCAAGGCCCTGAGCGGCCCGGACGGCGACGCCGCGCGCTGCCTGCTCGTCGACCTGCCCGACCACGGCCGCTCGCCGTGGTCGGAGGATTTCTCCTACGCGGGGTACGCCGACGCCGTGGCCGCGACGCTCGAGGCGCACGCGCCGGGGGAGCAGTGGGTCGTCGTCGGGCACAGCCTCGGCGGCAAGGTGTCGATGGTCCTCACCCTGACCCACCCCGACCTCGTGGCGAGCCTCGTCGTCGTCGACATCGCGCCCAGGGGCTACGGCAGCCTCGAGCGCTTCCAGGGCTACATCGACGAGATGCGCGGGCTGCCGCTGGCCGCGCTGACGAGCCGGGCCGACGCCGAGGGCCGGTTCGCCGAGCCCGACCCGGGCGTCAAGTCCTTCCTCCTGCAGAACCTGCGCCGCAGCGGCACGGAGTGGTCCTGGCAGGCCAACCTCGACCTCGTCCACGCCGACGCGGAGCGGGGGAGCGGCTCGCTCATCGCGGGCTTTCCGGACCTCGCCGGCGCGCGCTGGGACGGGCCCGTCGTCTGGCTCGCCGGCGGCGAGTCGGAGTACGTCCGCGACGAGGACGTCCCGGCGATGCGCGCCCTCTTCCCCCGCACCCGGCTCGTCCGGGTCAACGGCGCGGCGCACTGGGTCCACACCGACGCCCCGGGCGTCGTCGTCGAGACGCTGCGCCGGGTGCTGCGCGCCCTCTGACCGAAGCCTCAGGCGGGCTCGTCACCGGGCGGGAAGGACGTCGTCCCGATGACGCCGAGCAGCCGCAGCCGCTCCGCCGTCTCGGCGCTCGCCGCGGTGAAGACGAGCAGCGACTGGCTCTGCTCGGCGTCGAACAGGGTCGTGCAGTAGACCTCGAGCAGGCCGACGTCGGAGACGAGCCGCTTGCGCTGGGAGTGCTTGTGTCGCACGTCGTGGCGCGCCCACAGCGCGCGGAACTCGGCGCTCTCGGCGGTCAGCGCGGCGACGACCTCGCCCGCGGTCGAGGCGTCCCCGTGCCGGGCGTAGGCGGCCCGCAGGTCGGCGACCATCTCGGCCCCGCGCTGCTCCCGGTCCTGCGCGGGGTAGACCTCGCGCGAGGCCGGGTCGGTGAACCACCGGTGGACGGCGCTGCGCCCCGGCCCGTCGGCGCCGGTGTGGTCGCCGAACACCGCCGCCGCGGGCGGGGTGATCGCCAGGCACTCGCCGGCCGCGCCGAGGACCATCGCCGGGGTGTCCTGGAGCCGGTCGAGGATCCGCATGATCCCGGCGTCGACGTGCTGGTGGCGCCCGGCCCGGCTCGGCGTCGGGAAGCCGCCGAGCCGGAACAGGTGGTCGCGCTCGTCGAGGCTGAGCCGCAGCCCGCGGGCGAGGGCGGCGAGCATCGGCTCGCTCGGGTGCGGGCCGCGCTGCTGCTCGATCCGGCCGAGGTAGTCGCTCGACATCCCGGACAGGGCCGCGACCTCCTCGCGGCGCAGCCCGCCGGTCCGGCGGCGCGGACCGCGAGGCAGGCCGACGTCCTCGGGCCGGAGCGCCTCGCGACGGGTCCGGAGGAAGTGCGCGAGCTGCGCGCGGTCGCCTCTGGTGCCGGTCACGCGTCCATCCTCGCGCGGGAGGCGGGCCCGGTCACAGGAGCATCCCGCCCGAGGCCTCGATCCGCTGCCCCGTGACCCAGCCCATGCGGTCGGAGGCGATGGCGGCGACGGCCGACCCGATGTCCTCGGGCCGCCCGACGTGGCCCATGGCGATGACCTGCGCCAGTCCGGCGCGGATGCCCTCGTCGTCGCGCAGGCCACCCCCGCCGAAGTCGGTGGCGGTCGCCCCCGGCGCGACGGCGTTGACGGTGATCCGGCGCGGCCCCAGCGCGTGCGCGAGGTAGCGGGTCCAGACTTCGACGGCGCCCTTCACGGCGCCGTAGACGGCGTAGGTGAACATCGAGCTGAAGCGGGCCAGGCCGCTGGAGGTGTTGACGACGCGCCCGCCGTCGACGAGGTGCGGGACGAGGGCGTCGGTGAGGAGGACGACGCCGGTGAAGTGGACGTCGACGAGCGAGGTGACGTGCTCCCTGGTGATCTGGCCGAGAACGGTGTCACCGGAGATGCCGGCGTTGTTCACGAGGACGTCGAACGTGTCGCGGCCCCACGTCGAGCGCAGGGTGTCGACGAAGGTCGCGGCGAACGCGGGGATCGCGTCGTGGTCGGCGGTGTCGAGCCGCAGGGCGGCGGCGCGGCGTCCGAGGCCCTCGACCTCGGCGACGACGGCGCGCGCCTCGTCCTCGTGGCTGCGGTAGGTGACGACGACGTCGACCCCGTCCCGGGCGAGGGCGAGCGCCTCCTCGCGGCCGAGACCGCGGTTGGCCCCCGTGACGAGGGCGATCTTCTGCTGGGTGCTGGTGGTGTTCTCGGTCATGGCTCCAGCGTGCGGAGTCGACGCGAGCGGAGGAAGGCCGCACCTAACCCCGGACGAGGAGTCCCCGGCTACGGCCGCCGGAGTCGGCGGGGCGGGGCGGCGGGAACCGGCAGGTCCTCGATGGTGCGCAGTCGCAGGACGGGGGAGCGGACGATCCAGACGAGGCAGAGGACGCCGCCGAGCCCGCCCACGACGATCGCGGGGCCGGTGCCGACGAGCCCGGCGAGCAGGCCGCCGCTCGCCGCCCCGAGCGGCCGGACCCCGTAGTTGACGGTGGTGAACGCCCCGCTGACCCGGGCCCGCACGGCGTCCGGGATGACGACCGTCTTCACGGCGTTCGCAGGGATGTCGAAGAGCATGACCCCGAACGCGCTCACGCACTCGACGGCGCCTAGGACCACGGCCTTGCCCAGCTGGCCGCCCTGAGCCAGCGGCATCGCGGCGAGCGGGGCGGTGAAGAGCAGTGCGCCGACCGCGAGGGTCCGGCCGACGCCGAGCCGGGTGATCGTCCGGCTCGTGACCGCCGCCCCGACGAGGCCGCCCACCGCCCCGACCCCCATCGCCAGGCCGATCGTGCCGGCGGGCAGGCCGAGGTCGCGGCTCGCGAAGACGACGGTCAGCGAGAACACGACCATCGTGAAGAAGTTGACCCACGTGACGCAGCGCAGCAACGGGGCGAGGTAGGGGTCCCGCAGCAGGAAGCCCACGCCCTCCGCGAGGCGGCGGCGCAGCGACGTTCCGTCGTCGGGGTCGGGCGCGGGCTCGGTGACGTCCACCGTGCGCAGCAGCAGGGCGGACGCGAGGAAGGACAGCCCGTCGACGAGCAGGGCGACCGGGGCGGTGAGCAGCTGGACCAGCCCGCCGCCGACGGCCGGTCCGGCGACGAACGACCCGGACCTCGTGGCGCTGAAGAGGCTGGTGGCCTCGACGTACTGCGAGCGGTGGACCAGGGCGACGAAGAAGGGGTTCCACGCCGAGCGGAAGAACGTCGACCAGGCACCGAGCAGCACGGCGACGGCGAACAGGTGCGCCAAGCCGAGGACCCCGAGCAGTGCGGCGACGGGCACGGTGACGACGACGGCGGCGCGCACGACGTCGGCCAGCACGAGCAGCCGGCGCTTGCGGTGCTGCCGGTCCACCCACGACCCGACGAGCAGGGCGAGGACGTTCGGCAGCCAGACGACCGCGGTCAGCAGGGCGACCTCGGTTGCGCTCGCGTCCAGGAAGGTGACGGCGACGAGGGGCAGGGCGAGCTCGGAGACGCGGTCGCCGAGCTCGGAGACCCCCTGGGCGCCCCAGGCCCGGACGAACCGGCCGGTGCGCCACAACGGCAGGCGTGACGGGACCGGCGCGTCCGGCGGGTCGTGCACCTCTCGCGGCGGGCCGCCGGCCGCGACGCCGGTGCCGTCAGTCATCGCCGGGGGCCGCGTCGGGGAGGGTGTGGCGCAGCAGCCGGACCATCCGGACGCCCGGAGGAGCCGACGACGGGTCATCCTTGCGCAGGACGTAGGGCGCGAGCAGCTGCTCGACCGCGGCCTCGAACGCCTGCGCCTCCTCGACGGTGACGAGCACGCGGGTGCTCGACCGCCCGGACACCGCGAGCCACTCCGGGTCGAGCCGGGGCTCGACCTCGCGGTGCCAGTCGCCGACGACGTCGCCCTCCGTCTCCTCGATCACGCGGGAGAGCAGGCGGGCCGCCTCCGTCCCGCCGGGGGACGTGCGCTGGAAGCGGAAGCCGCGCGCCGACGCCTCCCACCAGCGCTCGCGGCCGCTGCCGGCGGTGGCGGCGTCGCGGACGAGGCCGTGCTCGGCGAGGTGGCGCAGGTGCCAGCTCGTGACCGACGGCGAGGCGCCGACCTCGGGGGCGAGCCGGGTGGCGGTACTCGGGCCGCCCAGCTGCAGGCGGGTGAGGAGGCGGACGCGCACCGGGTGGGCCAGCGCGCGCATGCCGCGGGCGTCGAGCTCGATGTCGCCGTACGGGTTCGTCACGGTTGCTCCAGATCGTCGTGGCGGTCAACGTGAGAGAACCCTATCGAGAGGTTCCTCTCACGTCTACGGCGCGCGTGAGCTTTCTCGCCTGATCCCGCGAGGTTCGGGTTCGCGCAGGAACCGAGGGTGCGCGAACCCGAAGGTTCCGGGATCAGGCGAGAAAGTTCGGACGGGGGGAGGACGGCAACGGGACGAGGTCGAGCACGGGGGCGGGGACGGGGGACGGGTCGGGAGGGGACGGGGGCCGGGGGCGGACGGGGTGGGGCTGGGTCGCGGAGGGGGTGTCGGGGCGGGGGGCCTCGCTAGGGTCGGGCCATGGCATCGGTGCTGCACCTCACGGGTCCCGTCCTCGTCGGCCGCGAGGAGGAGCGCGCCGAGGCCTGGGTCGTCGGCGGCCGGATCACCTACGACCGGCCGGCGGGGGACCACGAGGTCACGACGGTCGACGGCTGGGTGCTGCCGGGGCTCGTCGACGCGCACTGCCACGTCGGCCTCGTCGCCACCGGTGCGACGGACGCGGCGACCGCCGAGCAGCAGGCCCTCACCGACCGCGACGCCGGCACGCTCCTCATCCGCGACGCGGGCTCGCCGAGCGACACCCGCTGGGTCGACGACCGCGCCGACCTGCCGCGCATCGTCCGGGCCGGCCGGCACATCGCCCGGACGAGGCGCTACATCCGCAACTTCGCCTGGGAGGTCGAGCCCGAGGACCTCGTCGCGCAGGTCCGGACCGAGGCCCGTGCCGGCGACGGCTGGGTCAAGCTCGTCGGCGACTGGATCGACCGCGACGCCGGCGACCTCACCCCCTGCTGGCCGGCCGACGTCCTCGCCGAGGCCGTCGCCGCCGCCCACGAGGAGGGCGCCCGCGTCACGGCGCACTGCTTCGGCGAGCAGAGCCTGCACGACCTCGCCGCCGCCGGCACCGACTGCGTCGAGCACGCCACCGGGCTCGTCCCCGAGAGCATCGACGCCTTCGCCCGGCAGGGCATCGCCGTCGTCCCCACGCTCGTGAACATCGACACCTTCCCGCAGATCGCCGAGCCGGCACGCGAGAAGTTCCCCGACTACCACCGGCACATGCTCGACCTGCACGCCCGGCGGTACGAGACCGTCGCCGCGGCGCGGGAGGCCGGGGTCCCCGTCTTCGTCGGCACCGACGCCGGCGGCTCGCTGCCGCACGGGCTCGCCGGCGAGGAGGTGCAGCGGCTCACCCGGTGCGGCTTCTCCGCGCTCGAGGCCCTCGACGCCGCCACGTGGGCGGCCCGCGCCTGGCTCGGCCGGCCGGGCCTGGAGGAGGGGGAGGAGGCCGACCTCGTCGTCTACGCCGCCGACCCGCGCACCGACGTCGGCGTCCTCGCCCACCCCCGGGCGGTCGTCCTGCGCGGCGCCGTCGTCGGCTGACCCGGGTCTCTCACAGGTCCGGTCCAGCCACCTCGGAGCCGGCGTCGAGCCGCGGGGCGCAGCGTCGGGAGCGTCCCGCCGCACGGGTGGCGCAGGCCCGCGGAGCCGTCCCGGACCCGCCGGCCCGGGCCTCGCGGCGGACCGGAAGGACCACCATGCGCCGCCTCGTCCACGGGCTCGCCGCCCTCGTCGTCGGGTCGCTCGCGGTCGGGCTGCTGCTCGCGGGGCTGGCGGCCCCGGCCACGGTGGCCCTCGACGCCGCGACGACGAGTGGCATCGACGCCTTCGACGACCTCCCGGCCCGGCTGCCCGCCGACGGGCTGCTGCAGCCCACCCGGATCCTCGACGCCGACGGCCACGTCCTCGCCACCGCCTACGGGGTCGACCGCGTCGTTGTCCCCCTCTCGCGCATCGCGCCGGTGATGCAGCAGGCCCAGGTGGCCATCGAGGACAGCCGCTTCTTCAGTCACGGTGCCCTCGACCCGCGCTCGCTGGCCCGGGCCGCCGTCGCCACCGCCGGCGGCACGGTCGAGGGCGCGTCCACCCTGACCATGCAGTACGTCAAGCTCGTCGAGGAGGAGAACGCCCGGGTGCGCGGCAGCGCCGCGGCCGAGCGGGCCGCGACGACCCAGCAGGGTGCCGCCGGCATCGCCCGCAAGGTCCGACAGCTGCGACAGGCCGTCGCCCTCGAGCAACGGGAGTCCAAGCAGCAGATCCTCGCCGGCTATCTCGACCTCGCCTACTACGGCGACCAGGCCTACGGGGTGCAGGCGGCGGCGGAGCGCTACTTCTCCCTCCCCGCCTCCCGGCTGGACCTCGGCCGGGCCGCGCTGCTCGCCGGGATCGTCCGCGAGCCGTCGGCCTTCGACCCGCTCCAGCACCCGAGGGCCGCACAGGCCCGCCGCGACGTCGTCCTGGCCCGGATGGCCCAGCTCGGCGTCGTCACCCGGCGTCAGGCCCGGGCCGCCCGGCGGGTGCCGGTGTCCGCGCTGCTGCGGCCGAGCGTGCCGCGGGGCACGTGCGCGAGCTCGGCGCACCCCTACGAGTGCACGTACGTGCTGTCCTGGCTCGCCCAGGACCCCGCCCTCGGGCCGACGCCGGCGGCGCGGCGGGCGGCGGTCGACCGCGGCGGCCTGACGATCCGCACCACCTTCCGCCCGGGCCTGTCCGACACCGTCCGGCGGGTGCTGGAGTCGCGCGACCCCGCGGGCGATCCCTCGGGCGTCGGCTCGGCGGCCACCGTGATCCAGCCGGGCACCGGCCGGATCCTCGCCCTCGGGCAGACGAGCCGCTTCACGGGCAGCCCGAGCACCGAGGTCGACTGGGCCGCCGACCGCGCCGACGGCGGGTCGACCTACGGCTTCCAGAGCGGCTCGACGGCCAAGCTGTTCGTCCTCGCGACGGCGTTCGCGCAGGGCATCCCCGAGGACGCGACGGTCGACGCGCCGGCGGCCGGGCCCTCGCAGCCGACGACCTTCACCCCGAGCGAGAACTCCGACTCGTGCACGGCGTGGAACGTCTGGCAGGTCCGCAACGACGAGCCGTGGGCCGGCGGGCCGATCTCCCTGCGACAGGCGACCGCGCAGTCGGTGAACAGCGCCTTCGCCGCGCTGACGATGCGGGTCGGGCTCTGCCACGTCGTCGCGACCATGGACGCCCTCGGCATGCACCTCGGCGACGGTTCGCCGGTGCCGTCCGTGCCCACCGTGGCCCTCGGGGCGGCCACCGTGAGCCCGGTGACGCTGGCCGCCGCCTACGCCGCGGTCGCCGCGCACGGCGTGTACTGCACGCCGGTCCCCGTCGAGTCCGTGACGGACGCCGCCGGGCACCGGCTGCCGGTCCGCGGCGCGGGCTGCCACCAGGCGATCTCGGCCGACGTCGCCGCCCAGGTGGCCGACATCCTCCAGGCGCCGCTCGACGACCCGCTCGGCACGGCCACCGGTCTCGGCCTGCCCGGGCGGCCCGCCGCCGGCAAGACCGGGACGACGGACAGCCACGCGCAGACCTGGTTCGCCGGCTTCACCCCGCAGCTCGCGACGGCGGTGTGGGTCGGCACGCCGACCGTGCCGTTCGGGATGACGGACGTGACCGTCGGCGGGACGTTCTACCCGGGCGTCTACGGCTCGAGCATCGCCGCGCCCGACTGGCACGACATCATGACGGCGGCCTCGCAGGGCCTGCCGGTCGTGCCCTTCCCGACCCCGCCGGGCGGCGGGACCGGGTCGGACGCGACCGGCGCGACCCCCGCCCCGCTCAGCGGCTGACCGGCTCGGTGTCCTCGTCGAGCCGCGCGAGCTCGGCGTCCAGCTCGTCGCGCTCGGCGCGGTGCGCCCGGACCGACCACGCGACGGCCCCGGCCCACAGCACGGCGACGAGGGCGTAGACGGCGTACCGGGTGGCGTCCGGGGCGTCGACGTAGTCGCTGCGCAGGATCGTCCGGGAGTTGGTGAGGACGATGAGCCCGCCGACGGCCGAGCCGAGGACGCGCGGCGGGACGTGCCGCACGAGCCACGCGGCCACCGGGGCGGCGACGAGCCCGCCCGCGAGCAGGGCCGCGACCCACGCGAGGTCGATGCCCGCCGACCCCAGGGCCAGGAGGAAGCCGAGGCTCGCCGCGACGGAGACGAGGAACTCCGAGGTGTCGATGGAGCCGACGACCTTGCGCGGCTCCAGCCGTCCGCTGGCGAGGAGGGCGGGGGTCCCGACCGGGCCCCAGCCGCCGCCGCCGGTGGCGTCGACGAACCCGGCGACGAGCCCGAGCGGGGTGAGGAAGCGCCGGCGCAGCGGCCGGCCGATCCGGTCGCGCCGGATCCCGCGGACGGTGAAGCGGGTGAGGACGTAGAGGCCGAGGCCGAGGAGCAGCACCGACATCAGCGGGGCGGCGACCGAGGTGTCGAGGGAGGAGAGGAAGGTCGCGCCCGCGAAGGAGCCCAGGGCGCCGGGGATGCCGATGCGCAGGACGACGCGCCAGTCGACGTTGCCGAAGCGCCAGTGGGAGGCGCCGGAGGCGAGCGTCGTCCCGATCTCCGCGAGGTGGACGGTGGCCGAGGCCGCCGCGGGGTTGGCCCCGACGGCGAGCAGCAGCGTCGTCGAGGTGACGCCGTAGGCCATGCCGAGCGAGCCGTCGACGAGCTGGGCGCCGAGCCCCACGAGGGCGAGGAGGATGAGTCTGCGCATGGGTCTAAATCCGATCGAGTCAGTAGGAAATTAATCCAGAGCATAGCGGTAGGAATTGACGGCCGACACCACCGTCCACGGCGCGTGTCGCCCGGACCCGCCGCCTGCGAGGATGGACGCGTGGACATCTCCGCCCGCACCGACTACGCCGTCCGGGCGATGCTCGCCCTCGCGGCGGCCGAGGGGGAGGGGCCGGTCAGCGTCGACGCGCTGGCCCGGGCGCAGGGCCTGCCGGGCAAGTTCCTCGAGGCGGTCGTCGCCGACCTGCGGGTCGCGGGCCTCGTGCAGAGCCGGCGCGGCGCCCACGGCGGGTACGCGCTCGCCCGTCCGGCCGCCGAGATCGTCGTCGGCGAGGTGTTCCGGGCCGTCTCCGGCCCGCTGGCCGAGGTCCGGGGGCTGCGGCCGCAGGACACCAGCTACACCGGGGTGGCCGAGCACCTGCCGGCGCTGTGGGTCGCGGTCCGCTCCAGCCTGCGGGACGTGCTCGACCGCACGACGCTCGCCGACCTCCTCGCGGGTGACCTGCCCGCCCACGTCCGCGACCTCCTCGAGCAGCCCGAGGCCTGGGTCAACCGCTGACCCGGCGGCCGATTCGGTCGCCGCGGCCCGCTCTGGCAGACTGGACGGCTGTACCCGTCCGGTCGCCCCCTCCCTCCCGGGAGGCCGCGCGCCGGACCGGACGCCTACACACCGGGTGGTCGGCACCCCGCACGCACCGTGCGGTCTCGCCGCGCCCACGACGTACGAGGAGACCACGAGCGTGGCCGTCAAGATCAGACTCAAGCGGATGGGCAAGATCCGCACCGCCATCTACCGCGTCGTCGTCATGGACTCCCGCACCAAGCGGGACGGCCGGGCGATCGAGGAGATCGGCAAGTACGACCCCAACCAGGAGCCCTCGCTCATCGAGATCGACACCGAGCGCGCGGACTACTGGATCTCCCAGGGCGCCCAGCCCACCGAGGCCGTCGCCGCCCTGCTCAAGCACTACACGGACGGCACCCTCAAGGTCGCCGAGCCGAAGAAGAGCAAGAAGGACGTCTACGAGGCCGCCCTCGCCGCCGCCGGCTCCACGAGCAGCGACTCCTCCGGTGCGACGACGCCGCGCAAGCGCGCCGCCAAGAGCGCCGAGGCCGAGGCCCCGGCCGAGACCACCCCGGCCGAGACCGCCCCGGCGGCCGACACCGACTCGGGCAGCGCCGCGGCGGAGTCCACCGACGCCGACGCCGACGCCGCGAAGGCCTGACCGTGCTCGAGGAGGCTCTCGAGCACCTCGTCACGGGCATCGTCGACCACAAGGACGAGGTCCGGGTCCGTCGCAAGGAGCTGCGCCGCGGGGAGATCCTCGAGGTGCGGGTGCACCCCGACGACCTCGGCCGCGTCATCGGCAGATCCGGCCGCACCGCCAGCGCCCTGCGCACCGTCATGGGTGCCCTGGCCGGTGGGCGCGGGGTCCGGATCGACATCGTCGACACCGACCGGGTCCGCTGACCCCACCACGTCCCGGCGGGGCGCCCCCGGCAGTGTCCGGGCGGCGCCCCGCCGTCGTCGTCCCCGAGGAGGCATCGTGAGCGAGCGACCCGTCGTCGCCCGGATCGGCCGGCCGCACGGCCTGCGCGGCGAGGTCACCGTGCAGCTCCACACCGACGAGCCCGAGCGACGGCTCGCCGACGACACCGTCCTCGCCACCGAGGCCGCACCCGGCTCCGGCGTGCCGCGGGCCCTCACGGTGCGCTCCACCCGCGTGCACCGCGGCATCTGGCTCGTCGCGTTCCACGAGATCCCCGACCGCACGAGCGCCGAGGGCCTGCGCGGCACGCGGCTGGTGCTCGACGAGGCCGAGGACGGGCCGGTCGAGGACGACCCCGACACCTTCGCGGAGGAGCAGCTCGTCGGGCTGGCCGCGGTCGACCCCGAGGGCGCGCCGGTGGGGGAGGTCGTCGGGCTCGAGGTCGGCGCCGCCCAGGACCGGCTGCTCGTCCGGCGGCCCGACGGCCGGGAGGGCCGCGTCCCGTTCGTCGCGGCGCTCGTGCCCGAGGTCGACCTCGCGGGCGGGCGGGTCGTGCTCGACGTCCCGGCCGGGCTCTTCGACCTCGAGGGCTGAGCGGCCGTGCGCGTCGACGTCGTCTCGATCTTCCCCGAGTACCTCGCGCCGCTGGACCTCTCGCTCATCGGCCGGGCCCGCCGTGACGGGCTGCTGGACCTCGCCGTCCACGACCTGCGCGACTTCGCCCACGACCGGCACCGCACCGTCGACGACACCCCGTTCGGTGGCGGGGCGGGCATGGTCATGAAGCCCGAGCCGTGGGCCGCCGCGCTCGCGCACGTCGTCGCCGCCGGGTCCCGGCCCGGCGCCCCGGTGCCGCATCTCGTCGTGCCCGGCCCCGGCGGCGTGCCGTTCACCCAGGCCCTGGCCCACGAGCTCGCGGACCAGGAGTGGCTGGCCTTCGCCTGCGGCCGCTACGAGGGCATCGACGAGCGGGTCTACGAGCACGCCGCCGAGCGGATGCCGGTGACCGTGGTCTCGCTCGGCGACTACGTCCTCAACGGCGGCGAGGTGGCGGTGCTCGCGATCGTCGAGGCCGTCGCCCGGCTGCTGCCCGGAGTCGTCGGCAACGCCGCGTCGCTGCTCGAGGAGTCGCACGAGGGCGGGCTGCTGGAGTACCCGGTCTACACCCGGCCGGCGGTCTGGGACGACGACGGCACGACGCGCGAGGTCCCGCCGGTCCTGCTCTCCGGCCACCACGCGGAGATCGGCGCCTGGCGGCACGCGCAGCGGGTGGAGCGCACGGCGGCGCGGCGTCCCGACCTCGTGCCCGCCGCGGCGACGGTGACCGGGCTGGACGACCTCGAGGTGCGCGTGGCGACCCCCGCGGACGCCGCCGATCTGCTCGTCCTCCAGCGGGCGTGCTGGATGCAGGAGGGGCGGATCTCCGGGTCGTGGCACATCCCTCCGCTGGAGGAGGACCTGGACCAGGTGCTGGCGGGGCTCGGCGCGTGGACGACGTGGGTGGCGCGGGTGCCGGTGGACGGGCGTGCGCCCGGCCGGCTCGTCGCGTCGGTGCGCGGGCGGCAGCGGCCGGGCGAGGCGTCGGTGTGGGAGACCGGCCGCCTCATGGTCGCCCCGGACCTCCAGGGCCGCGGGCTCGGGCGGGCCCTCCTCGCCCTCGCCGAGGCCGCCGCCCCCGCGGCGGTGGCGACCTACTGGATCAACACCGGCCGGGTCAGCGAGGGCAACATCCGCCGCTACCGGCGCTCCGGCTACCGGCTGCTGCCCGGCGAGGGCACCTTCCCCGGCACCGTCGACCTCGTCAAGGCGCGCCGGACCGGCGGCTGAGGACGCCGCCGCGTCGACGTCACCGTCCTGCGGTCAGGGCCTCAGGGACGCGCGCAGGTCGGCCGGGAGCAGCAGCGCGGCGCCGACGAGCCGCTCGGCGACCACCGCGGTCACGGTCTGCGCGGCCATGATCCCGACGAGGACCAGCACCTGCGCGGCCGCCGCCTGCGCCGGGGAGCCGCCGCCGAGCAGGACCCCGATGAACGCCCCGGGCAGCGTGACGACCCCGGCGGTGCGGACCTGGTCCAGGCCGGGGACGAGCGCCTCCGGGACGCGGCGGTGGACGACCTCCTCGATGGCCTGGGCCCGGGTCAGGCCGAGCGCGAGAGCGGCCTCGTACTGGCCGTGCTCCTCGCGCAGGGCCGCGAAGGCCCGCCGGCAGGCGAGGGTGTGCCCGTTCATCGTGTTGCCGGCGATGATGCCGACGACGGGCACGAGCGCCAGCCCGGTGGGCGGCACCGTCCGGGTCGCGAGGACGACGACGACGACCGGCAGCAGCCCGGCCAGCATGGCCAGCGTCGCCCACGGCCAGGCCTCCCGGGCCTCGATCCGGCCCGTCGTCGTGACGACGGCGACGGCGAACATCGCGCAGAGGAGCAGCACGGAGAGCCACAGGGAGCGCACGACGGCGGTGATGACGAGGGCCGCCGCGCCGAGCTGGCCGACCGCTCGGGCCATCGCGAGCACGGGGGAGCCGGGGCCGGGGAGCCGGCCGAGGACGTAGCCGGCGACGGTGATGCCGAGCAGCAGCACGACGGCCAGCGCGACGGGGATCCCCGGGTCGATCGTCACGTGCCGCAGGATAGGCGGCGGCGGTGACGGCGCCGTGCGGGCCCGGCCGGGACGGCGCGGCTCGGATTTCGCCGGGCCCCTCCGCCTCTGGCAGACTGGGGCGCTGCGTCCCGCCGACGAACGGCCCCCGCCACAGGGGGAGTGCCCCGGACCCCGGTCCGAGCAGGGCATGAGGCCCGGCCGGACGCACCCGATCGACCAGTGCAGCACCGAGAACCGCGGATGACCTGTGGCAGCCCGCGAGAAAGCGACACCGTCATGCAGCGTTTCGACGAGCTCGACCGCGCGTCGATGAAGACCGACGTCCCCGCCTTCCGCGCCGGCGACACGGTCAACGTCCACGTCAAGGTCGTCGAGGGCACCCGCTCGCGCATCCAGGTCTTCAAGGGCGTCGTCATCCGTCGCCACGGCGGCGGCGTCGGCGAGACGTTCACCGTCCGCAAGGTGTCCTTCGGCGTCGGTGTCGAGCGCACCTTCCCGCTGCACACCCCCATCGTCGACAAGATCGAGGTCGTCACCCGCGGTGACGTGCGGCGCGCCAAGCTGTACTACCTGCGCGACCTGCGCGGCAAGGCCGCCAAGATCCGCGAGAAGCGCGACACCCCGGCCGGCGTCTGAGCGACCCCCGGGGAGCGGGGGCCATCCGTCCGGGAACGGCGGTTACCCTCGCTCCAGTGACGGCCGCATCCCACCCCGACCCCGGTCCCGCCCTCGCGGCGGCGCCGGGGCGAGGGCGTCGGGTGGTCGCCACCCTCGCCATCGGTGTCGTCGTCGCGGCCCTCGTGCGCGGGCTGCTCATCGAGTCCTACTTCGTCCCGTCGGCGGCCGACGCGCCGACCTTCGAGCCAGGAGACCGCGTGCTCGTCCTGAAGACCGACCACCGCGCCGAGGCCGGTGACGTCGCGCTCGTGCAGGGCGCGGACGGCGCCGCCCGGCTCGTCCCGTCGACCGCGGCCCGCGGCGACGTGGTCGGTTCGGTGGTGTGGCGGTTCTGGCCGCTGGACCGGTTCGGTCCGGTCGACCTCGTGCGGACCGGCTCGTGAGCGCGCCCGAGCAGTCCCGCGAGGACGTCGACGAGCCGCGGGCCACGTCGACGTCCCGGGACGGGGCCGCGTCGTTCGGCCGCTGGGTCGGCGCCGCCCTCAAGGAGGTCGTCCTCGTCCTCGTCATGGCGATGGTGCTGTCCTTCGTCGTCAAGACCTGGCTGCTGCAGGCGTTCTACATCCCCTCGGGGTCGATGGAGAACACGCTGCTGGTCGGGGACCGGGTCGTCGTCTCCAAGCTGACCCCGGGCCCGATCGACCTCGAGAGGGGGGACGTCGTCGTCTTTGAGGACCCGGGCGACTGGCTCGGCGGGCTCGGCACCGTCGACGACCGCACCGGCGTCGCCAAGGTGACGCACGACGCGCTCGTCTTCGTCGGGCTGCTGCCGAGCGAGTCCGAGGACCACCTCATCAAGCGGGTCATCGGCATGCCCGGCGACCACGTCGTGTGCTGCGACGCGCAGAAGCGGCTCACCGTCAACGGTGCCCCGCTGAACGAGCCCTACATCCACCCCGGCGACGTCCCGAGCACGATGACCTTCGACATCACCGTGCCCGCGAACCGGGTCTGGGTCATGGGCGACCACCGCTCCGACAGCGAGGACTCGCGCTTCCACGACCCCGACGGGACGGGCCGTGGTGGCTCGGTGCCGATCGACAAGGTCACCGGGCGCGCCGTCGCCGTCGTGTGGCCGTTCTCGCGGTTCGGCTGGCTCTCCGACTACCCGGCGACGTTCTCCGGCGTCCCGGCGCCGTCGTCGGCCCCGGCCACGACGACGTCCCCGTCGCCGACCGCGTCCCCGTGAGCCCGGCCGCCGCGGGCCGGACGACCCGTGCCGCCCGCCCGCCCCAGGGGCCCCGCCGGCCCAGCCTGCGGGTCGAGCGGGCGCTGCAGCGCGACGGGCACCGGGTGCTCGCCGGGATGGACGAGGTCGGCCGCGGCGCGCTGGCCGGGCCGGTCACCGTCGGCGTCGTCGTCATCGACGAGACCTGCCGGAGCGCCCCGCAGGGGGTGCGGGACAGCAAGCTGCTGCAGCCGCAGGTCCGCGAGGCGATGGTGCCGCGTATCCGGCGCTGGGCGCTCTGCCACGCCGTCGCCCACGCCAGCGCCGCCGAGATCGACGAGATCGGGATCATCGCCGGGCTTCGGCTGGCCGGCACCCGCGCGCTCGCGGCGTGCGGGGTGCGTCCCGACCTCGTCATCCTCGACGGCAACCACGACTGGCTGACCTCGCCCGAGGACGTCGGGCTGCTCGCCTTCGCGCACGAGGACGAGGTCGTGACGCCTCCGGTGACGACGATGGTCAAGGCCGACCTCAGGTGCTCGTCGGTGGCGGCCGCGAGCGTGCTGGCCAAGGTGACCCGGGACCGGATCATGGTCGACCTCGGCGCCGAGGACGGTGAGCACGCCCGGTACGGCTGGGTCGGCAACAAGGGCTACGCCGCGCCGGACCACCTCGAGGCGCTGCGCGTGCACGGCCCGTCGGTGTGGCACCGACGCTCGTGGCGGCTGCCCGGCGCGATGGACGATGATGGCGGGGTGCTCTCGCCCGTCCCCACCCCCTCCGGCGAGCCCGCCGACCGTGCCGGGGTGGCCGGTCCGGTCGGCCCCGCCCCGGCCCACCCCGGGGACGAGGTCGCCGACCCGTTCCCGCCCGACCGTCTGATGCGAGCAGGAGAGCGATGAGCTCGGAGGACCTCGAGAAGTACGAGAGCGAGGCGGAGCTCGCGCTCTACCGCGAGTACCGCGACGTCGTCGGGCTGTTCAGCCACGTCGTCGAGACCGAGCGCCGCTTCTACCTGTGCAACAGCGTGGACGTGAAGGTCCGCAGCGACGGCGGGGAGGTCTTCTTCGACGTGACGATGCACGACGCCTGGGTGTGGGACATCTACCGGCCGGCGCGCTTCGCCAAGACGGTGCGGGTCGTGACGTTCAAGGACGTCAACGTCGAGGAGCTGGCCAAGAGCGAGCTCGAGCTGCCGAAGGGCGACTTCTGAGCCCGGCCCCGCCGAGGTCCTAGCCGGCGGGGTCGTAGATCAGCTTGGTGTTGACGAACTCGCGGATGCCGAGCCGGCCGAGCTCGCGGCCGGTGCCCGAACGCTTGGTGCCGCCGAAGGGCAGGTCCGGCATCGAGCCCTGCATGCAGTTGAGCCAGACCATGCCGGTCTCGAGGCGGTCGGCGACGTCGGCGACGACCTCGGGGTCGCCGCCGAAGACGACGCCGCCGAGCCCGAAGGCGCTCTCGTTGGCGCGGGCCACGGCCTCGTCGGCGTCGGCCACCCGGTGCACGACGGCCACCGGCCCGAAGAGCTCCTCGTCGTGGGCGCGCATGCCGGGGCGGACGCCGGTGAGCAGGGTCGGGGTGACGTAGGCGCCGGGGCGGTCGGGGCGCGCGGCGCCGCCCACGACCGCGGTGGCGCCCTGGTCGAGGGCGTCCTGCACCTGCTCGACGAGCGTGGCGGCGGCCCGCTCGGAGGACAGCGGGGCGAGCGCCGTGCCGTCCTGCGCCGGGTCGCCGGGCTCGAGGGCGCCGAGGGCGGCGGCGAACCTCTCGACGAACTCGTCGTGGACGGCGTCGGCGACGAAGAACCGCTTGGCGGCGTTGCAGGCCTGGCCGGTGTTCTGCATCCGACCCGAGACGGCGTGCTTGACGGCGCGGCCGAGGTCGGCGTCGGCGAGGACGACGAAGGGGTCGGAGCCGCCGAGCTCGAGGATGACCTTCTTGAGGTTCCGCCCGGCCTCGGCGGCGACGGCCGCGCCCGCCCGCTCGCTGCCGGTGACCGAGACCCCGGCGACGCGGGGGTCGGCGACGGCGCGGGCGACCTGGTCGTCGGAGGCCAGCAGCACCTCGTAGGCGCCCTCGGGCAGGCCGGCGTCGCGCCAGACCTGCGCCGCCGCGGCCGCGCTCTCGGGGCACTGCGGGGCGGGCTTGAGGAGGACGGTGTTGCCGGCGAGCAGGTTCGGTGCGGCCAGCCGCACGGCCTGGTAGTGCGGGAAGTTCCACGGCATGACCCCGAGCAGCACCCCGACGGGCTCGTGCCGCAGCACCGCCCGCCCGCCGGCGCGGGGGGTGAAGACCTCGTCCGCCAGCATGTCCGGGCCGTCCTGCGCGTAGTAGTCGAGGATGTCGGCGACGAGCCCGACCTCGCCCAGGGCCTCCTTTCGGCGCTTGCCCATCTCGCGGGTGACGACGGCGGCCAGGTCCTCGCGCCGTTCGCGGGTCAGCCCGGCGGCGCGGGCGAGGACGGCGGCCCGCTCGGCCACAGGGGTGGCGCGCCAGGTCCGGGCGGTCTCGTGCGCCCGGCCGAGCGCGGCGTCGACGTCCTCGTCGGTGGCGCCCGGGTGGGTCGCCAGCGTCTCGCCGGTGGCGGGGTCGACCACGTGGTAGTCGGTCATCGGGGGTCCTCACGTCGTCGGGAGCGTCCTCGTCCCCGATGCTCGCACGCCGCGCCGACACCCGGACCGTCCGGACAGCGGGGCCGGGCCGAGGCGTCGGCCCCGGTCGTCCACAGGCGCCCCGTCGGCCCGCCGTCGTCCACAGATCCGCCGCGCGGGGTGTCCCCGCCCGGGGTCGTCGGCTTCGCTCGGACCCATGACGACACACGCGGACGACACGGCGCGGCCCGAGCGGGCCCGGCTCGGGGCCTACGGCGAGGACCTCGCCTGCCGCTACCTGCGCGAGCAGGGGCTGGAGGTGGTCGAGCGCAACTGGCGCTGCGAGCACGGCGAGATCGACGTCGTCGCACGGGACGGGCCGTGCCTCGTCGTCGTCGAGGTGAAGACCCGGCGCGGCACCGGCTTCGGCGACCCCGTCGAGGCGGTCACCGTCGCCAAGGCGCTGCGGCTGCGCCGGCTCGCCGCCGCCTACGTCCGCGAGCACGGACCGCACCGGGGGCCGATCCGCCTCGACGTCGTCGGGGTGCTGTGCCTCCCGGGCTCGCCGCCCCGCCTGCGGCACGTCGTCGGGGTGGGGTCGTGACCCTCGGACTCGGGCGCACCCGGTCGGTGGCGCTGAGCGGTCTGGACGGCACACTGGTCGAGGTCGAGTCGCACATCGCCCAGGGCCTGCCCGCGTTCATCGTCGGCGGCCTGCCGGACGCCGCGTGCGCGCAGGCGGGGGAGCGGGTCAAGGCCGCGGCGTCCACGGCCGGGACCCCGGTCCCGCCCCACCGGGTCACGGTGAACCTGTCGCCGGCGTCCATCCCCAAACGCGGCTCGGGCTTCGACCTCGCCATCGCGGTCGCCGTCCTCGCCGCGGCGGGGGTGCTTCCGCGCGAGGCGGTGCAGGACGTCGTCCACCTCGGCGAGCTCGGGCTGGACGGCCGGCTGCGCGGCGTCCGGGGGGTCCTGCCCGCGGTGCTCGGCGCGCAGCGACGCGGGGTGCGCCACGTCGTCGTCCCGGAGGAGAACGTCGCCGAGGCCCAGCTGGTCGACGGCATCGCCGTGCACGCGGCGTCCGGCCTCGCCGAGGTCATCGGCTGGTACCGCGAGGCGGCCGACGGCGGGGTGCTGCCGCTCGCCCCGCGGCGGCCCGCCGACGCGCCGGTCGATCGGGTGCCCGTGGACCTGGCCGACGTCGTCGGGCAGGACACCGCCCGCACGGCCCTGGAGCTCGCCGCCACCGGGGGCCACCACCTGCTGCTCTCCGGGCCGCCGGGGGTCGGGAAGACGATGCTCGCCGAACGGCTCGTCACGGTCCTGCCGCCGCTCACCCGCGAGGAGGCGCTGGAGGTGCACGCCGTCCGCTCGCTCGTGGCGCCGGTCGGGGAGGTCACCGCCCTCGACCGGACCCCGCCGTTCGTCGCTCCGCACCACACGACGACCGAGGCGGCGCTCACGGGCGGCGGCTCGGGCACGATCGTGCCCGGGGCCGTCTCGCAGGCACATCGCGGCGTCCTCTTCCTCGACGAGGCGCCCGAGTTCCGCACCGGGGTGCTGCAGACGCTGCGGCAGCCCCTGGAGTCCGGGGAGGTCGTCATCGCCCGCTCGCGCCAGGCGGTGCGCTACCCGGCGCGCTTCCTCCTCGTCCTCGCGGCCAACCCGTGCCCGTGCGGGCGCCGGTTCGGCAAGGCCGTCGACTGCACGTGCTCGGCCCGCGAGCTGCGCTCCTACGGCGGACGGCTGAGCGGGCCGCTCATGGACCGCGTCGACCTGCAGGTGCAGGTGGCGCCGGTCCGGCCCGCCGCACTGGGGGAGGGCAGCGGCGAGCCCAGCGCCGAGGTCGCCGCCCGGGTCCGGGCGGCCCGCGAGGTGCAGGCCGAGCGCTGGTCCGAGGGCGGCTGGGGTCTCAACGGGCTCGTGCCCGGACACGTGCTGCGGCGGGCGCCCTACCGCCTCGCCCGGGCCACGACGGCCGTGGTCGACCGGGCGCTCGACCACGGCCGGCTCACCCTGCGCGGCTACGACCGGGTGCTGCGGGTGGCGTGGTCCGCGGCCGACCTCGCGGGGCGCACCGTGCCCACCCACGAGGACCTCGCGCTCGGGCTCTCCCTGCGCCGCGGTGAGGACGTGGCGGCGTGACCGCGCCCGCCGCGCCCACCGCCGACCCCGGGGACGAGCGCTGGGCCCGGGTCGCCCTGTCCTTCCTCGTCGAGCCGCGGAACGCCGTCCTGCGCGACCTCCTGCCCCGGGAGGGTGGGGCCGCCGTCCTCGCCGCGATCCGGGAGGGCCGCGGCCGGGTGGGCGAGCTCGGCGTCCGGCTCGGCGAGCTCGACCTCGACGCCCTGGCCCGGGAGGTCCGCCGCCGCCGTCTGCGGGTGGTCGTCCCGGACGACCCGGACTGGCCACCCGCGCTGGACCGCCTCCTCCACCCGCCGTACTGCCTCTACGTCGCAGGCGACCTCGACCTCGGCCTCCTCGGCGAGCGGTCGGTGGCGGTCGTCGGGTCGCGCATCTGCACGGAGTACGGGCGGGAGGTGGCGACCGAGCTCGGGGACGGCCTGGCCCGACGGGGGTGGGTCGTCGTCAGCGGCGCCGCGGCGGGCATCGACGCCGCGGCGCACCGCGGGGCCCTCGCCGCCGAGGGCGACACCGTCGCGGTGCTCGCCTGCGGTCTCGACCGGGCCTACCCGACGCAGAACACCGCGCTCATCGCGCAGATCGGCCGGACGGGGGCGCTCGTCGCGGAGGTGCCGCCCGGTGCCCTGCCGCTGCCCCGCCGCTTCCTCGCCCGCAACCGCCTCATCGCGGCCCTCGCCCGCGCGACGGTCGTCGTCGAGGCCGGTCTGCGCTCCGGGTCGCTCTCGACCGCGCGGGAGGCGCGCGACCTGCACCTGCCCGTCGGCGCGGTGCCCGGGCCGGTCACGAGCGCCGTGTCCGCAGGCACCCACCAGCTGGTGCGCGAGTACGGCGCCGACCTCGTCACCGACGCCGCCGAGGTGCTCGAGCTCGCGGCGCCCGTCGGCGCCGAGCTCGCGCCGCTGCGACGGGGGGAGTCGCGGGTCACGGACGGGCTGTCCGCGCTCGAGCAGGACGTCCTCGCGGCCGCGCCGCGCCGGCGCTGGGCCGAGGTACCCCGTCTGGCGGTGCTGTCGGGGGTCGACCCGGGCCGGGTTCCGGCGGCGCTCGCCGTCCTGGAGATGCTCGGTCTCCTCGAACGCGACGGCGACCGCTGGCGCAGGACCGCCTCCCCGCCCTGACCCCCGTCGCCCCGCAGCCCGCCGGCCGGGTACGGCGCGCGCCGTCGGGCGGGTGGCCCTGCCCGGGCACTCACACCGAGGAAAAGCGCGGGGAATGTCCTCGACGCGCCGCAATCCCCCTTTCGGTATGGGATTCCCGGGTCATTCCTTCGCATTTCGTTGCGGATGGGGTCCGTGGGATGACACGGTGTGCGCGTGACCGTCGTCAGTCCCGACGCTGTCGCCGCGTTCGAGCGCCACCTCCGCGCCGAGCGGGGGCGGTCGGACCACACCGTGCGCGCCTACGCGCGCGATGTCGGCGCGTTCCTGGACGGCGCCGGAGTGGTCGAGGACGCCGACCTGCGTTCGGTCACGCTCGCGGACCTGCGGGCCTGGCTCGGCACGGTCGCCCGCCGCGGCGCCGCCCGCTCGACGGTGGCCCGCACCTCCGCCTCGCTGCGCACCTTCTTCCGGTGGTGCGAGCAGACCGGCCTCGTCGAGCACGACCCCGCCCTACGCCTCGCGGCCCCCCGGCGGCACCGCACGCTGCCCCCGGTGCTGGCCGAGCAGGCGGCCGCCGGCCTGCTCGACGTCGCCGCGACCGCCGCCGACGACGCCGACCCGCTGCACCTGCGCGACCGCGCCTGCCTCGAGCTCCTCTACGCCACCGGGATCCGGGTCGGCGAGCTCGTCGGGCTCGACGTCGACGACGTCGACCTCGACTCCCGCGTGCTGCGCGTTATCGGGAAGGGCGACAAGGAGCGCCGGGTCCCCTTCGGCGTCCCGGCCGCCGACGCCGTGCGCCAGTGGCTCGCCGCCGGCCGCCCGGCCCTGGTCACCACCGAGAGCGGCCCCGCGCTGCTGCTCGGACGACGCGGACGCCGGGCCGACCAGCGACAGGTCCGCGAGGTCGTCCACCGTCTGCTGCGCGAGGTGCCGGACGCCCCCGACCTCGGGCCGCACGGCCTGCGGCACAGCGCCGCCACCCACCTGCTGGACGGCGGCGCCGACCTGCGGATGGTCCAGGAGCTGCTCGGCCACGCCTCGCTCGCGACGACCCAGATCTACACGCACGTGTCCGTCGACCGGCTGCGCCGGTCCTACGCCCAGGCGCACCCCCGTGCGTGACGACGAGGACGCGGTGGCCGACGTCGCGCCCGAGAGGAGCGCACCCGAGCACATGCGGCCAGCGAGCCCCGCCGCGCCGATGACGCCCCACGGGCTGGCCGCCGAGCCGCAGTTCACGCACGTCCCCGAGTGGGTCTCGGAGTTCCGACGCATGTACGTCGAGCCCAAGAGCCGCGCTGAGATGCGCGAGCGCGGCTGGCGTCCGGTCCGGACCACGCGCGCGACGGCGCCCGTCGGCGGCGAGGGCGGCGAGGACGCCGAGGCCCCCGCCGCGGGCGCCGATGGGGAGGTCGCGACGTACCCGCGCCGGTCCGACCTGCGGTCCGGGCGGCGTGGCCGCTCCACCTCGACGGGCCGGGGCGAGGGTGCGCCCGGCACCGGTGGCGAAGCTGCCGCCGTCATGGCCACCACGGACCAGGGAGACACCGCGCCGGCCACCGGCGTGAACGGCGCGACCCCGACGTCGCGGCCCGAAGAGACCCTCACCCTGGCCGACCGCCTCGACAGCTACGGGGCGCGCCGGTCCGCGATCCGGTCCGGCGCCCGGCCCCCGGCGCCGCAGCCCGAGCCCGAGATCGAAGGAGCCTCCGCGGAGGACGGCGACCTCGAGCCGGCGACCGGCGACGCGGCCCCGACGGCCGAGGCCGACGACACCGTGCGGGACCGCGGCACCGGCCGTGGACCCGACGGCACGCCGCCCGCCGACGAGACGGTCGCCGACCGCGCCCCGCTGCGTGACGACGGTCCGCGGACCGCCCCGTCCGGGGTCGACGGCACCGCTCCCGAGGCGAACGTCCCCGATGGTGGCCCGGTCCTCGCGGGCCCGGGTGCGGACTCGACCGGGCCCCGCGACACCGACCCGCCGCAGGGCGTCGACGATCGTGCTCTCGACCCGGCAGCCCAGCACGGCGTGTCACGGCCGGCGGTCGACGGGGAGTCGCAGGTCGCGGCGTTCCGCCCGGGGCCGGGGGGACCGCCGGCATCCGCGACCCCCGCGTGGTCCGCCTCCCCGGAGGAGCCGACCACGCTCGCCCCGACCGCGGCGGCGACGCCGGCGGCACCGGTGAACGACGCTGGTGACGGCCTGCCGGCACGGTCGCAGGCGGGTCGCGGTACCGGGCCGGACGACCGACCGGCCGACGCCGGGACCACCTCGATCCTCGACGCCATCCAGCCGCCGGTGGACTCGCTCGCCTGGGGCGACTCACGGGACGGGACCGCCGGGCCGAACCGCCGCCGGCGGCGCCCGGCCCCCGAGGCGGACCAGGCCGCTCCGGCCGACACCGCGGCTCCCGGCGCCGCCGCTCCCGACTCGGCGCCGGTGCCGCAGTCCCGGGCCGAGGCCAGGGAGGCCGCCCGTCGGGCCCGGTCCGCCCGCCGGGGGAAGAAGCGGCTCCTCGTCGTCGTGGCCGCCGCCGTGCTGCTCGTCCTCGCCGTCGCGACGACGTGGTGGATGACGCGCTCCAGCGGCCCGGTCGCCGCCCCCTCGACGAGCCACGTCTCCGCGCCGCTCGTCGCCGGTGCACCCGGCGGTCCCGGCGCGCCGGCCTCGCTCGCCTGAGCCTTCTCACGGCCCGCCCACCGGGTACAGCCGCACCCGCCCGGCCGCGAGCAGCGGCCGGGGGTCGAGGTAGCTCCCGTCCCGGACCGCGCCGAGGTGCAGGCAGGCGGTCGCCCCGCAGTGCGCTCCGGGCCGCAGCCGTCCGAGCACCTGCCCTCGCCGGACCGGGTCACCGGTCCGGACCCGGGGGTCGAGCGGCTCGTAGGTGCTCCGCAGCCCGTCGGCGTGACGGACGGTGACCGTGCCGCGGCCCGCGACGACGCCGGCGTGGCTGACGACGCCGTCCTCGACCGCCCGCACCGCGGTGCCCCCGGGGGCGGCGAGGTCGAGACCGCGGTGGCCCGCGCCGAACCGCGAGACCGGCGCCCGGTAGGCCCGCACGACGGCCGGGCGAGGACGGACCGGCCAGTCCCACCGCGGCCCGTCGGCCCGCTGGGACGACGGGGTGTCGGCCGCGCGGACGCCCGCGCCACCGGGCGCCGGCGCGGGGGCCGGGACCGGGGCCGGGGCCGCCGCACCGGTGGCCGCGGGACCGGGTGCCGTCAACGTCGGTCCCGCACGGACGGTCGGGACACCGCCCGGGGCGCGCACGACGGCGCCCACGGCGCTGGCGGCGAGGACCCCGGCGAGGACGAGGGCGGACGGGCGGGCGGGCATGTCACCGACCCTCGCGGGCCGCGTCGTCGCCGGCCAGACGCTCCCGCCGATCTGTGGACGGACCCCGCCCGGGGGAGGCACCTGTGGACGGCCGGTTCGCCGCCCACGGCCCGCCGGACGACGACCGTCGCCCGCGGGTCACGACCGGCGGGGTCAGCCCGCCCGCAGCGTCCCGAGCCGGCGGATCCCCTCGTCGAGCACCTCGTCCCGCTTGCAGAACGCGAACCGGACCAGGGTGCGCCCGGCGTCGGGGTCGTCGTGGAAGGCCGACGCGGGCACCCCGACGACGCCGGCGGTCTCCGGCAGCTCGAGGCAGAAGGGCGTGGCGTCCGCGACCCCGAGCGGCGCGGCGTCGGCGAGGACGAAGTAGCCGCCCTCGGGCACCGGCACCTGAAAGCCGGCCGCGCGCAGCCCGGCCACCAGCCGGTCGCGCTTGGCCGCCAGCGAGTCCGCGAGGCCGTGGAACACGGCGTCGGGCAGGCCGAGGCCGGCGGCGATGGCCGGCTGGAACGGGCCCGACCCGACGAAGGTGAGGAACTGCTTGAGCGCCCGCGCGGCCGCGACGACCTCGGCCGGGCCCGTCATCCACCCGACCTTCCACCCGGTGGTCGAGAACGTCTTCCCGCCCGAGGAGATGGCGAGGGTCCGCTCCGCCATCCCCGGGAGCGTCGCGAGCGGCACGTGCCGGCGGCCGTCGAAGGCGAGGTGCTCGTAGACCTCGTCGGTGACGACCCAGGCGTCGTGCTCCCGGGCCAGCTCCGCGACGAGCTCGAGCTCCTCGCGGGTGAAGACCTTGCCCGTCGGGTTGTGCGGGGTGTTGAGCAGGACGACCCGGGTGCGGTCGGAGAACGCGGCCCGCAGCGACGCCTCGTCGACGCCGAAGTCGGGGAAGCGCAGCAGCGAGGTGCGGCGCACCCCACCGGCGAGGGCGATCGTCGCCGCGTAGCTGTCGTAGTACGGCTCGAAGGTGACGACCTCGTCGCCCGGCCGGACGAGCGCGAGCATCGCCGTGGCGATGGCCTCGGTGGCGCCGACGGTGACGAGCACCTCGGTGTCGGGGTCGGGGCGCAGGCCGTAGAAGCGCTCCTGGTGCGCGGCGACCGCCCGGCGCAGCTCGGGGACCCCGGGACCGGGCGGGTACTGGTTGCGCCCGGAGCGGATGGCCTCGACGGCGGCGTCCAGCACCTCGCCCGGCCCGTCGGTGTCCGGGAACCCCTGGCCGAGGTTGACCGCGTCCTTCTCCAGCGCCAGCTGGGTCATCGTCGCGAAGATCGTCGTGCCGAAGGCGGCGAGGTCCGGGTGGCCGGGAGTGGAGGGCATCCCGCCAGGCTAGGTGTCCTCGGCCCCCTCGTGCGCCGTGGCGTCGGCGTGCGCGATCAGGTCCAGCCGCCGCCACAGGACGACGAGGGTGGCGCCGGACCCCGCGAAGGCGAACCAGAACGGCGCCGCGGGGCCGAGGTGCTCGGCGAGGACCCCGCCGAGCAGCTGGCCGACGAGGAGCCCGCCGACGAGCCCGACCCAGTAGACGCTGCCGACCCGCCCCTGGTAGCGCTCGGGCGTCGCGCGCTGCCGCACCGCCGAGGACAGCGACCCCCAGACGAAGGCGTAGCCGCCGAAGACGACCATGATCCCGAGCGCGAGCACCCACACGGTCGTCAGGGCGAGGGCCAGGTGGGTGAGCACCTCGAGGGTCAGGCACGCCTTCATGAGCGCGCCGAGCGGGACGCGTCGCTCCAGCCGGTCGTAGCCGAGCACGCCGGCCACGCCCCCCACGGCGGCGGCCGAGGTGAGCAGCCCGTACCCCACGGCGTCGACCCCGAGCCGCTCCTGCGCCCAGTACACGAGCACCCCCCACGGCGCGCCCCACGTGACGTTGAAGAGCAGGATGACGACGGTGAGCGTGCGGACCGAGGCGTTGTGGCGCATCCACCGCAGGCCGTCGACGACGTCCCGGCCGACGTGCTGCACCGGGCCGTCGCGCTCGACGGCGGGCAGGCGGATGCGGGCGAAGAGGACCACCGACAGGAGCAGGACGGCGGCCTGCACCCCGAAGGGCACGGCGCGGCCGAGGGCGAAGAGGGACGCCCCCACCGCCGGCCCCACGAGCTGGTTGGCCACGAGGAAGCCCGACATCATCCGGGCGTTCGCGATCCCGAGGTCGGCCGGCGGCACGACCATCGGGGTCACGGCCCGCCAGGCGCTGTCGGCGAAAACCTCCGCGACGCCGAGGAGGAGCAGCACGAGGAGCAGGACGCCGATCGACACGAGGCCGGTGACGACGGAGGCGACGAGGACCACGAGGACGAGCACCCGGGCGAGGTTCGCCGCGAGGACCACCCGGCGGCGGTCGACCCGGTCCGCGACGGCGCCCGCGTAGAGGCCGAGGACGAGGGCCGGGGCCTGCTGCACCATCGCCGCGGCCGCGATGAGGACGGGGGAGCGGGTCTGGGACGCGACGAGCAACGGCCCGGCCGCGAGGGCGACGCCGTCCCCGACCTGCGCGACCCACGACGACGAGAGCTGCCACCGGAACGCGGTCCCCAGGCGCGGCGGCACGACGACGTCCAGGAGCCTCCCCACGAGGATGGGACGCTACCCCGACGGCCGCCCGCGGCCGAGCGGATTTCCGCTGCGGACCGCTCGCCCCGTATCCTGTCCGATGGCCTCCGTGCGTCCGCGCACGGGGACCGACATTTCGCGCGTCACCCTCCGGCGACGAGGTCTCCTCGGACCCGGGGCGCACCACGGCAGTGACGGACACCGGCCCCCGGGCCGTCGTCCGTCCGGGGTGCGTCGCGACGCCAGGCAGGTGGGTCCACCCCGTCACCGGGGCTCGGACACCACCGACGCAACTGACAACCGCACCCACACCAAGGAGAACGACGATGGCCGTCGTCACCATGCGCCAGCTCCTCGAGAGCGGCGTCCACTTCGGGCACCAGACCCGTCGCTGGAACCCGAAGATGAAGCGCTTCATCATGACCGAGCGCAACGGGATCTACATCATCGACCTGCAGCAGTCGGTGACGTACATCAACAACGCGTTCGAGTTCGTCCGCGAGACCGTCGCCCACGGCGGCACGGTCCTCTTCGTCGGCACCAAGCGCCAGGCCCAGGAGCCCATCGCCGAGCAGGCGACCCGGGTGGGCATGCCGTACGTCAACCACCGCTGGCTCGGTGGCATGCTCACGAACTTCCAGACGATCTCCAAGCGCCTCACGCGCCTCAAGGAGCTCGAGGAGATCGACTTCGACGACGTGGCCGGCAGCGGTCGCACGAAGAAGGAGCTCCTCATGATGAAGCGGGAGAAGGACAAGCTCGAGAAGACGCTCGGCGGCATCCGCTCCATGAGCAAGGTGCCCTCGGCGGTGTGGATCGTCGACACCAAGAAGGAGCACCTGGCCGTCGACGAGGCCCGCAAGCTCGGCCTGCCCGTCATCGCCATCCTCGACACCAACTGCGACCCCGACGAGGTCGACTACAAGATCCCCGGCAACGACGACGCGATCCGCTCGGTCACCCTCCTGACCCGGGTCATCGCCGACGCCGCCGCCGAGGGCCTCATCGCCCGCTCCGGGGGCCGCTCGGCCGGCGGTGAGCAGGCCGAGACCGAGGAGCCGCTGGCCGAGTGGGAGCGCGAGCTGCTCTCCGGCGAGGCCGAGCAGTCCGCCGAGCAGGTCGCCCCGATGGCCGGCGAGACCGCCGCCGCGTCCGCGCCGGAGGCCGAGCCGGCCGCCGACGCCGCCCCGGCCGAGGACGTCGCCGCCGCTGCGGAGGAGACCCCCGCCGAGGCGCAGGAGGCGGAGGTGGCCGCCGACCAGGGCGGGTCCACCGAGGCCGGCGACACCGCCGAGGCCACCGACACCGCCGACGCCACCGACACCGCCGACGCCACCGAGGCGGAGACCGCCGGGGCCGGGGCCGAGCAGGCCTGACCTCCACCGCGGGTGGCGGGCCCCTCGGCCCGCCGTCCGCGCTGCCCATCCACCACCGAACGAGCGAGATAGGAACCCATGGCGAACTACACCGCCGCTGACATCAAGGCGCTCCGGGAGAAGACCGGGGCCGGGATGATGGACGTCAAGAAGGCGCTCGACGAGGCCGACGGCGACAGCGCGAAGGCCGAGGAGATCCTGCGGGTCAAGGGCCAGAAGGGCGTGACCAAGCGCGAGGGACGCACGACGTCCAACGGGCTCGTCACGGCCGAGGCCGGGGCCGGCGCGGGGACCCTCGTCGAGGTGCTCTGCGAGACCGACTTCGTCGCCAAGGGCGAGAAGTTCGGCGCGCTCGCCGACCAGGTGCTCGCCCAGGCCGTCGCGACCAAGGCCGGCGACGCCGACGCGCTGCTCGGCTCGACGCTCTCGGACGGCAAGACCGTCCAGCAGCTGCTCGACGAGGCCAACGCGAGCATCGGCGAGAAGATCGAGATCAAGCGGGTCGCCCGCCTCGAGGGCGAGCACGTCGTCTCCTACCTGCACAAGACGAGCCCCGACCTGCCCGCGCAGATCGGCGTCCTCGTCTCGACCACCGGCGGCGACGACGTCGTGGCCCGGGACGTCGCGATGCACGTCGCGGCGTTCAGCCCCAAGGTCCTCACCCGCGACGAGATCGACGCCGAGACCGTCGAGAACGAGCGCCGGGTCGCCGAGGCCACGGCCAAGGAGGAGGGCAAGCCCGAGGCCGCCCTCCCGCGGATCGTCGAGGGCCGGGTCAACGGGTTCTTCAAGGAGCAGGTGCTGCTGGAGCAGCCCTTCGCCAAGGAGCCGAAGAAGACGGTCGCCACGGTCCTCGACGAGGCCGGCGCCGAGGCCACCGGCTTCGCGCGCTTCCGCGTCGGCGCCGACGCCTGACCGCGGGCGCGCCCGCGAGGGCGCACCGCCGAGAGGCCCCCACCGGATCCGGTGGGGGCCTCTCGCCGTCCCGGCTCAGTCCTGCAGCTCGGAGAGGTGCGCGCGGCCCGCCGGCCGCTCGTACGGCGCGGGCCACCAGTCCTCGACCGCGACGATCCGGCCCTCGGCGTCCATGCGGAAGAGGCACAGGCCCGTCATCTCCTCGCCGCCGACCGTGAACGTCGTCCGGCTCATCGCGCCCTCCTCGTCGCCGAGCACCCGGTCGATGTCCAGGTGCCAGTCGCCGGGGTACTCGCGGTTGAACCGGAGGTAGGCGTCGAGCCCCCGCACCACCTCACGGGTCTGCGGGCAGCGGTAGACGACGTCGGGGGAGAGGGTCGCCGCGAACGACTCCCAGTCGCGTGCCTCGGCGGCCGCCCAGTACCGGCGGACGGTCTCGCAGTGCTGGTCGCTGCTCATGCTCGGCACGCTAGTCCGGAGGACCGACACGCCCACCCCGGGCCACGGCGCCGTGCGACGATGGTCCCACGGAGGTGGTCCCCATGGCGCGACCCGACGGGCAGCGGGCACAGGCAGCCGACCGGAGCGAGCTCGAACGGCGGGTGCACGTCGACCTGCCGCGGCTGCGCCCCGAGGACCTCACGACGTCCCAGGCGAGCCGGCCCGCGCGCGACCCGTTCGGCGGGCGCGACCCCGAGACCGAGTTCATGCTGCGCCAGGCCGGCGCCTTCTGGCCCTGAGCGGGCCGGGGACGAGAGCGCCGGGACCCCGGCCGCCCCGACGCGACGTCACGCTCCGCGACGCCGGGTCCCGACCCCCACGGTCGCCGTCAGGGCCACCGCGACGGCCGCGAAAGCCACGAGCACACGGTGGTCGAGCGCCGTCACCACCGCGGCGGTCAGGGCGACCATGACCGTCTGCGGCACGTTGACGACGAGCATCGTGGCGGCGGCGACCCGGCCCTGGAGATGACCGGGGGTCAGCCGCTGCCGCAGCGTGACGAACGCGACCATCATCCAGGTCACCGCCCAGCCGGCGAGGGCGAGCCCCACCAGGCCGGTCACGAGGTGCTCGACGAGCAGCAGGGCGATCCCCGTCGCCATGACCACCAGCCCGAGACGGCACACCCGCGCCTCGCCGAGGCGGGAGGTGACCCGGCCGGCGGTGAGGGCCCCGCACGCCGCGCCGACGCCGTTCGCGGCGACGAGCACGCCGAGCGTCCCCGGCGGGCTGTCGAGGCCCTGCTCCACGAACGGGAAGATCGCGACCTGGACGGTGCCGGTGGCACCGAGCCCGACCGCGAGGGTCAGGGTGAGGGTGCGCAGGGCGGGCACCGAGCGCAGGTGCCGGAAGCCGGCCACGGCCTGGACGAGCCACCGCTCGCCGGACACCGGGCGCACGCCGCTCGTCGGGGGCCGCCCGCGCAGGAGCAGCGCCCCCGCCAGGACGAAGCCGGCCGCGGCCACCACCGCGACCACGTGGGGCCCGAGGACGACGTAGGCCCCCGTCGCGACGAGGGGGACCACCAGGCGTGCCCCCTGGTCGATCCCGGCCAGCAGCCCGTTGCCCCGCGCCAGGAGGGCGTCGGGGAGGAGGTCACGGACGAGCCCGGACTGGGCCGCCGCCCCGAGCTGGGCGGCCCCGGCGTAGACGACGGTGACGACGTAGATCCACCCCACCCATCCGGGCCCGTCGACGAGCAGGAGCGTGGCGACGACGACGCCGGCGACGAGGTTGGACCAGCCGAGGACCGATCGCCGGGGCCACCGGTCGGCGAGGCCCGCGAGCAGCGGCGAGAAGAGCGTCGCGGCGCCGAGCAGGGCGAAGGTGAGGGCGGCGGCGCCGTCGTTCCCGGTGAGCTCCTTGACCCAGATGGCGAGGACGAGCAGCAGGGCGCTGTCGGCCAGGTTGGCGAGGACCCACGAGACCGTGAGGCGCCCGAAACCCGGCGTGCGCCACCAACGGCGGCCCTCCACCGGCCGGTGACGGTCCTCGACGTCGCTCCCCTCCCGGGGGTGCGCCGTGCTCACCCCGGCGCCGCACCCGCGGCGAGGGCGTCGCCGGACGCCACCGACCGGGCGCGCACGCTGCGGGCCAGCGCCAGGAGCACGGTGTGGATCGGGGCGGGGGACCCCGGCTCGACGGTGCGCGAGCTCGCCGACCGGCCCTCGACGGAGTCCAGGACGACTCTCCCGCCGTCACGGAGCCGCTCGACGTTCGCGAGGTGGATCGGTGAGGTGGCCACCACCGGCGAGACCGCGGGGACGACGACCACGGGGCAGCGGGCGTTCTGGACGACGGTGAGGGCGAAGGTGTCCGCCAGACCCATGGCCAGCTTGGCGACGGTGTTCCCGCTGGCGGGGAGGACGAGCAGCCCGTCGGCCCAGTCGGCGAGGTCGCGGTGCGGGACCGGCAGGGCGTCGTCGGCGGGCCAGTCCGGACCGAGCAGGCGACCGCCCGTGGCCGCTCGCAGCGTCGTCGGGGTGACGAAGCGCAGCGCGTTCGGCGTGACGACGACCCTGACCTCGACGCCCGGGTACCAGGCCCGCACCGTCTCGACCCAGCCCGGCAGCAGGGACACCGACAGCGCCCCGGTGCCGACGACGAGCAGGTGGCCCCGCGGCAGGTGCAGGTCGGCCGGCCGGAGCCCGACGGAGCTCATCGGTTCTCCCGCAGGGCGTCCATGGGATCCATCCGCGCCGCGCGGAGAGCCGGCGGCAGGGCGGCGACGAGCGCGGCGACCGTGACGCCGAGCACGATGGCCACGAGGCTCGTGGCGTCGAAGGCGAAGAGCTCCAGACCCGGCAGGTCGAGCCCGGCGAGGTCGAGGGCCATCGGACCGAGCAGTCGCCCGGCCAGCACCCCGAGCGCCACGGCGACGACGCTGCCGATGACGCCCAGCAGCGCGGCCTCCAGGGCCACCGAGGAGAAGACGCGACGACGCCCCATCCCGAGGGCGCGGAACATCCCGATCTGCCGCGTGCGCTCCTGGATCGACATCATCAGCGTGTTGACGATCCCGAACATGGCCGCGACGATCGCGACCCCCGCGAGCAGGTTGAGCAGCAGCAGGATGCCGTTCACGATGGACTTGTAGTCCCCGACCGTCTGCTCGGCGGTGGCGGTGGCGTAGCCCTGCGCGGCGACGTCCCGGCTGATCCGGTCCGGGTCCTCGCCGGTCACCAGGACGCTGGAGTACCACTGCGCGTCGTCCTCGGCCGAGCCCGCCCACGAGGCGTCCTGCAGCGCGTCGTCGAGGACCTGGTTGCCGAAGGGCAGGTTCCCGCCGATGAGCGACTTCTCCTGCACCCCGACCACCGTCCCGGGCACGGTGCGCACCTCGCCGTCCTGCCCGAGCACACCGATCTCGACCGTCCGGCCGACGGCGTCCTGCGCGCTCGCGAAGCCGAGGGGCCGGGTGGCGTACGACGGGACGATCAGCTGGGCCTGGTCGGTGTCGTCGCGCAGCTGGTCGCCGGCGACGAGGTTGGCCGTCTTGCCCGGCCAGTAGCCGTTGTAGACGAACCGGTAGCGCTGGCCGCCGTCGTGGGAGTAGTAGAGGGCGCTCACCTGGCGGTTCGCCGAGTACTCGTCGTCCGGTCCGAGGGCCGAGGTGATCCGCTGCAGGTCCTCCTCGCCGAGGATGCCGGAGCCGACGTCCATGCCGCGCGCGGTGTCCATGTCGTCGCGGTAGACCTCCATCCGCTCGTTGAGGAAGGACATGACGCTCGTCCCGGTGACCTGGACGGTCCGGCTCGCCCCGACCGCGCGGGTCTGGGAGTCGATGTAGGTGTTGATGCCCGTGCCGAGGCCGCTCGTGACGGTGAAGGTGAAGGCGCCGATGGCGATGGCGACGATGGTGAGGAAGGCCCGCAGCGGACGGCGGAAGGTGTTCCGGCCCGCCGACCTGAGCAGGTCGCGGGGGGTCATCGGACCGGCTCCGTCGCCGCCGGGTCGTCCGGGGCGAGCTCGCCGTCGACGATGGTCACCCGTCGCCCACAGCGCCGCGCCAGGTCGGTGCTGTGCGTGATGAGCACGAGGGTGATGCCGTCGTCCCGGTTGAGCTCGAAGAGCAGGTCGGCGACGGTGGCACCGTTCTCGACGTCGAGGGCGCCGGTCGGTTCGTCGGCGAAGATCACCCGCGGCCGGTTCGCGAGGGCCCGTGCCATGGCCACCCGCTGCCGCTGCCCGCCGGAGAGGTTCGCCGCGTTCTCGTCGGCCCGGTCGGCCAGGCCGAGCCGGTCGAGGACCTCCAGGGCACGCTCGCGCCGCTCCTTGGCCGGGACCTTGGCGATCATCATCGGCAGCGCCACGTTCTCCAGGACGCTGGCCCGCTCCTCCAGGTGGAACTGCTGGAAGACGAAGCCGAACTCCCGGTTGCGCATCCGGTCCTGGTCCCGGGTGCTCATGGTGTCGACGGGTTCGCCCTCGTAGCGGACCCGGCCGCCGTCGGGACGGTCCAGCGCACCGAGCAGGTGCAGGAGCGTCGACTTGCCGGACCCGCTCCGGCCCACGATCGCGAGGGAGTCCCCCGTGCGGGCCGAGAGCGAGACCCCCTTCAGGGCGCGGAACCGGTTCTCACCCGATCCGTAGACCTTCTCGAGGTCCTCGGCCTCCAGCTGTGGCGCGTTCATGGGTGCCTCCTTCGTCGGGTGCTGACGCAGCGGGTTCGGGGTGTCGGTGGGCGCCGTCGGGGGTGGCGGGCGGCGGCAGGGGCAGCAGGTCGAGCAGGGCGTCGTCGTGGGCGGGTCCCGCCGCGAGGTCCTGCTCGCTCCGGCGGTCGGGGTCGAGCCCGCGGTTCTCCAGACCGAGCGATCGGCTGGTGCCCAGGCGGTACTGCGGCAGGACCAGCGACCGGCCGTCGCCGAGCGACCATCGCCGATGGAAGCCGGTGCCCGCCCCGGCGGTCCGTCGGCCGAGGACGAGGACGCGGGGGTGGCCGGCCAGGGCCGCCGCGAGGTGCTCGCCGCCGGACCCGGTGTGCTGGTCGACGAGGACGTCGACGTAGCGCGGGCCGCGCAGCAGGGCGTGCTCGCCGGTCCCCGGGGGGCGGGCCACGGCGTCGCGGGTCAGGAGGTGCAGCAGGAGGGCCGCCAGGTGGTCCGCGAACGGCCCTCCGCGGTTGTACCTGAGGTCGAGCACGAGCGGCTCGTCCCCGCGCCAGGACCGGCACAGGGCCTCGACGGCACGCAGGCCGGCGGCGGCCACGTCGGGGACGGCGAGGTAGCGCGCCCGCCCGTGGAGCCGGCCCGCGGCTCGGGCGCGCGCCTCGTCCACTCTCGAGGGGCACGGCGACGGTCCGGCGACGGAGCCGGGGGCGGACGCGGCAGTCGACGTGAGGAGGGCTGCGTGCGAGGACCCGAGGTCGCGCAGCGCGCTGCGCAGGGCGGTGTCGAGCTCGTCGTCGCCGACGCAGCGGGCGGCCCAGCGCAGGAGGTCGAGCGAGCGGTCCAGGAACGCCGCGCCCTCGGCCCTGGGGAGCGACCGGCCGGCGAGCAGGTCCAGGCAGCGGCGCATCGTCCGCTCGGCCCGGTCCGGCGGAGCGGGCACGTCGGTCGCGGCGGGCAGGTCCGGCGACGCTCGGTGCCGGGCCCGGGCCTCCCTCGGCCTGGGAGAGCCGGCCGCCCCGACGCCCGGCACCGGGACGAGGCCTGAGCGCTCGCGCACCCAGCACCCGGAGTCGTCCGTGACGACCTCGCGCACGTCGTGGAGCCCGCGGGCCAGCACCTGCACCGGAGGCGCCCCGGTCCTGCCGGCCTGCGCGCGCAGGACCGCGTGGGGGTCGACCGCGCACAGCACGCTGGGCTCGCGGACGGGCGCCGCGCTGCCGGTGAGCGGGCTCACCGGGGTGGAGACGAAGAGCAGCCGGTCGTCGGCCGCGAACACCGGCAGCCGGACGCCGGCCCCCGGCACGGTCACCGTCGCGCCCTCTCCCGAGGACGTCCGGGCGACCCGCAGGACGGCGCCGGCCAGCTCGGTCTCCTCCGTCCACGCGACGACGGAGCCGTCGGCCCTCACCACGGGCGCTCCCCGCCGGTGGGCCGGGCGCGCCTCGAGGCCCCGGACCGGGCCGGTCCGCGGAACCCACACGACCCCGTCCGCGGCGCTCGCCAGCACGACGCCGGTGGCGGCCACGGCCGCGTCGTCGGCCTGGAAGACGACGGCTGCGTCGGGCAGGGCGCGGGGACGGACGGTGGCGGTGGCCGGCTCGACCTCGAGGACGGCGGTGGCACCGCCGACCCGGACCACGGCCGTGAGCGCGCCGTCGCCGGTCCAGTCGGCGTGGGTCACCCACCCGTGCTCGGCGGGCAGTGCCCACACGTCGTCGTCAGTGGTCACGACGAGCCGTCCTGCGCCCACGCGGGCCACGGCCGGCGCCCACGGGCTGCGCGTCGTGGCCTCCGCCGTCCAGGGGCGCGGGCCACCGGCCGGTGCGGTCGCGGCGGCCCCACCGGGGCCGCGGACCTCCAGGACCGCGTCGTCGGCCGGCCGCAGGGTGAGGACGTCGCCGGACACGCCGACGACGAGCCGGTCGCGGCCGCGGCGCAGCGAGGTGACGCGGCCGCGCCGCGCAAGGTGGTGACGGCGGACGGGACCGCCCCCGACCGGGACCGAGTACAGGTCCAGGGGGCCGTCGGGGTCGTCGAGCACGAAGACCCGGCCCCCGAGGAGGCAGGCGTCGGCGGGGTTGCCCCAGGGGTGGGGGTCCGGGGTCCATCGGCCGCCGTCGTCGCGGAGCAGCCGGCGGCGGCTGCCGCCGCGCCACCCGCGCACGTGGGCCGGGTGGACCCCTGCCGTGACCGCGACCCGGTGGCCTGCGGAGTCCTCGTCGAGGGCGCTGAGATGGGAGAGGGCGGAGGGGTGCAGGTCGTGCGGGCCGTGGACGTCGAGCTCGACGAGGGTGACGGGCGCATCGTCACCGTCCTCCTCGGGGACGCCCAGGACGACGGTGCCGCGGCCGCGCCAGGTCAGTGGCACGGGACGGAGCGACCCGGACCAGGCCACGACGGGCTCGGCGTCGGGCCCGGCGAGGACGCGGATCTCCGTCGTGCCGTCGACCTCGACGACGGCGACGCAGCCGTCGCCGTCGGGGTCGCCCAGCAGGTGCCGGACCCGGCCGCCGCCGACGTCGAGGCGGGCCGGGTCGCCGGTGCCGAAGGGCACGCACCACGCCTCGCCGGCGCAGAGGTACAGCACGTGCTCGCCGGCCATCGACGGGCTGCTCACGGCGGCGGTGGGTGTGGACACGCTGTCCTCCTTTCCGAAGGGGCATGGGTCGGCGGGTGGTCGGGGACCGGTGGGGCGACGCCTCGGGCGTCCGGGGTGCCGCCCCACCGGTCCTCCTGCCTGGTCAGCAGGACGTGCTCTGGAAGCTGGCGACGGTGACGTCGGCGGCCACCTCGACGACGTCGAGGTCGTGGATCTCGTCGATGGTCATGGGACACCCCTCCTTTCCTGTGGTCGACGTGACAGGGGCGCTGTGGTCAGCAGGACGTGCTCTGGAAGCTGGCGACGGTGACGTCAGCGGCCACCTCGACGACCTCGACGTCGTGGATCTCGTCGATGGACATGGGCGTTCCTCCTCTCTCGGCTCGTCGGTCGCGACCCGGCGTCGCCGGGTGCGTCGTCTGGGTCAGGCCGACACGTCGGCCCGATCGCGGAGGGTGTCCCAGGAGCGGGACACCCGTGGCGAGCCGAGGGCGGCCCGCAGCGCACGGGCGCCGCGGTCCAGGTCCTGCGGCTCGAAGTTGCGCGTGGGCGAGTAGATGCGCCCGGCCGCGACGTGCTCGCGGTACTCGCCCTCGAGCATGCTGGCGACGACCGTCGAGGCGTACCGGCCGTCGACGAAGATCGTGTCCCGCAGCACCCCCTCCAGCGTCATGAAGCCCGCGCGCAGCATCCCCATCACGTGGTGGTTGAAGGTCGCGGCCCGCAGCTCGATGCGGTGGGCCCGCAGCTGGTCGAAGAGGTGCCCGATGCCCTGCTCGACGATGAACATCCCGTAGCCGCTGCCGACGAGGTGCGGCGCGACGGCGATACCGATGAAGTAGCTGCCCGAGCCCTGGTCCACCCAGTTGAAGACCCCGACGATGCCCTCGTCGTCCGTGACGGCGACGCGCAGCCCGGTCCCGGGGCTCGTGGAGGTGAGGTCCTCGGCCTCCACCTGGCCGTGGACGCCGTGGGCCAGGCGGCCCACCTCGCCCTTGAACCAGCCGAGGATCTCGGGGAGGTCGTCGTCCTCCAGCGGCCGCAGTCGGACCGCGGGGTGGTTCTCAGACATGGCATGTCCTCTCGTCGTGGATGGGGGTCGGCACCGGGGCGGGCAGGGGTCCCAGCAGGGGCAGGAGGTGCTCGGCGGGGTCGGTGACGGCCCGCAGCGCGTGGACGGCGCCGGCGAGCCCGGACCCGAGGTCGCAGGAGAAGCGCAGGCCGAGCAGGCCCGGGAAGTGGACCTCCTCGCCGACGTGGCAGAAGTAGCGGCGCAGCGCGTCGGTCTGGCGGGCGACGGCGGTCGCCGCGCACTCGCCGTCGGTGGCCGCCGCGAACGCCAGTGCCCCGGAGCGTCCCTCGAGCAGCCCTTGGGTGGCCCAGCCGGTGACGAGGCACACCCGGAGGGCGGCAGCCCGGACGTCGGCTCCGTCCGCGACGGTGCGGTGCCGGCCGAGCTCGCGGGCGGCCACGGCGACGCCCAGGGTGCCGGACAGGACGTCGGGAAGCATCCGGCCGGTGCCGTGGTCGACGAGAGCCGTGCCGTCGGGCCGCGGGACGAGGTGGCGCAGGTCGCGGGCGAGGGCGCGGGTGGCCAGGTCGAGCCACCGCTCGTCGCCGGTGGCCTCGAAGAGCCGGACGGCGAACAGCGCGATCCCGCTGCCTCCGGCGCCCAGCCCCCGGCCCAGCCGTGCGCCGGACTCCAGCAGGTCGGCGACCCGCCGGCCCAGCCGCTCGGCGCCGGACCCGTCGCCCAGGCGGAGGGCGGCCAGGCCGACGCCGGACAGCCCGCGCGCGAGGTCGGGGTTGGTCACGCGCTCCGACCAGCGGACCGCGCGGTCGAGTAGGGCGTGCGCGGTGGCCGGGTCGCCGCAGTCGTGCAGCACGGCGGCGGCGCCCGCGTAGCCGTCGAAGAGGCCCGGAACGGTGCGTGCCGACGCGCCGGCGGCCGCTCCGAGCCAGTCGACGAGCTCGCCGACGCGGGGGGAGGACGCGTGCCGGACGGTCCAGATCGCCCCCGCGGCGCCGTTCGCCAGGCTCCAGGGCACGGCGCCCGGTCCGACGGGCACCGGCGAGCACCGGGCGTCCCGGACCGGGAAGGACAGCAGGGTCCGCTCGGCGAGCCCGATCAGGTCCGTGGTCGGCAGGTCCGGCCGCACCGGGTCCACCCGACCCCAGTCCACGACGGGGGTCCGCGGGCCGGCCGCGGCTCGTAGGGCGGCGAACGTCCCGGGCGCCGGGGCGAACCGGTCCCGCGCCTCGTCGAGGCAGCGCTCCAGCACGCCGTCGGAGAACTCCCAGTAGGTGTTCTGCGGAGTGAGGAACCAGAGGTGGACCAGCTCCAGGCGCAGCAGGTCGGCGTGCTGCGGCGAGGAGGCCCGCACCCGGAACCCCGGGGCGACGGTGTAGCCGTCCTCGACCGGCGCCGAGGCCTGGTGGGCGGTCTCCAGGTCCACGAGGGTGACGGTGTCGTCTGCGCCGAGGAGCAGGTTGCCGGGATGCAGGTCGCCGACGGCGAGCCCGCGCCGGTGGATCTCGGTCACCGTGGCCCGGAGCGCCGCGACGATCCCGGCGACCCGCTCCGCGTACCGGGCGACCTCGGCCGCGGTGGCGTCGGCCCGCACCTCCGGGTGGAACTGCGCGACGAACTCGATGGCGCGGCAGCCGTCGACGAACTCCTGGGCCATGAAGACGCGGTCGTCGAACTCGTGCCACCCGAGGACCCGGGGGACCCCCCGGACGTCGGCGAGGGAGCGCAGGGTGTCGGCCTCGTGCCGCACCCGGCCGGCGGCATCCGAGCCGTCCAGCCCGATGCCCGCGTGCCGTCGCCCCTCCTTGAGGGCGACCTCGGTGCCGTCCGGGCTCGTGGCCTGGTAGACCCCGCCCCCGGCCGAGACGTGCAGGGCCTGGGACACCGAGTACGGCAGGGTGCGCTCCCGGGCGTTGGTCCGCCGGTGCTCCCGGGCCGCGGCGACGCACCGCGGCACCTCGACGCCGCCCGGGACCGCGAAGGCCAGCGAGCGCGGGTCCGGGACGGGCTCGCCGTCCGGACCGGCGTAGGCCAGCGCGTCGGCGCCCGTGGGCAGGACGGTCCACAGCTCGCGGTAGGCGCCGTGCCGCACGTGCACCGGGGCGCCGCCGACGGCGATGTCCGTGAGGATGGCGGGCCCGTGTCGGCCCCGCAGGAGCGCGCCGAGGCGCTCGACGACGAGGTCGGTCTGCGCGGCGTCGACCGGGTAGACGGTGACGAACTTCCCGCTGCTGGCCCGGGGCGCGTACTTGCTGCTCAGGGCGTCGAAGGCCCGGGGCGAGGTGAGGTGCTTGAAGGAGACGCCCAGGTCGAAGCAGGCCGCCGCGACGAGCGCGAGCACCTCGGGGGCCTCGCGGCGCACCGTCGACACGTGCACCTTCCAGCCCGCCGGCGGGAGCGTGGTGTCGCGGCCGACCGTCGTCCAGACGGCCGAGGACGAGGTCCGGTGCCAGCCGTCCGGCAGCTCGGCGTGGACGAACGCGTAGGGCTCGGCGGAGCGGAGGCCGTGGTCGGCGTCGGTGAAGAAGGGCACGCCGGGGGTGAGATGGAGGCCGAGGTCATGCACGATCGCCCACCCCCTCCCGCAGCATCGGGGCGACGTCGTCCCGGGCGACCACCACCCGGACCACCGTCGGCACGCCCGCCTGCGCGGCCGCGACCGCCTGCGCGAGCCGCGGACGGACCTGGGCGGGGCGCTCGACGACGAGGACGTCCCCGCGGTCGGCCGGGCCGAGGAGCCCGCCGGCGCGCTCGAAGCGCTGCGGGGACCCGGCGCCCTCGGCCTGCCGGGCGAGCCACCCCATCGCCCCGTCGTCGAGGACGACGTAGAGCAGCCGGCGACGCGACGCGAGGATCTCGTCGGCGTCGGGACGCAGGGTCGCGAGGGCCGCGTCCCCGGTGACGCACACGACGAGCGGCTGCTCGGTCACCGCCGCCCCGGCGGCCGCGGCGACCCCGAAGCCGAGCGTCGTCTGCTCCGACGGGGCGATCGAGCGGGCCCGGTCCGGCAGCGTGAGGTGCGGGAACGCGTAGCTCCACATGTCGTGCAGCCCGTTCTCGTGGACCACCACCGCGTCCTCGGGCAGCAGGTCCGAGAGGGCGTGCACGACGAGGGCGCCGAGCGTGCCCTCGTCGCCCCGCGACTCCAGGAGGCGCGCCCGGACCCCGGCGACCCGTGCGGCCCACGCCGTCCGCTCGAGGACCGGGCCCCGTGCGACGAGCGCGTCCGCCCAGTCGGCGGCGTCGCGCACCAGGTGCGCCCCGGGCAACCGGTGGTGCACGCCGGCGGGGGTGGCGGTGACCTGCAGCCACGCGGACTCCGTCGGCATGCCCGTCAGCGCGGTCTCCTCGAGCTGGCTGCCGACGGCCACGACGAGGTCGCTGGACGCGACGAGGTCCCGTACGGGACCGGCCATGTACAGGCCGGCGACGCCGAGGAAGCGCGGGTGGGACTCGGGGACGCAGCCCCGGCCGGACGCGGTGACGAGGACGGCGGCGTCGGTCCGCGCGGCGAGGTCGAGGACCTGGGGCCGGGAGAGCGAGCGCGCACCGCTGCCGAGCAGCAGGCACGGCCGGCGCGCGGCGGTCAGGAGGTCGAGCGCCCCGTCGAGGCCCACCGGCACGCTCCGGCCGTCGGGACCGGCGTCGACGGGGGACGGAGCGGCGTCGGGCACCTCGAGGTAGACGGGTCCCGCGGGTGCCGCGACCGCACGGGCCAAGGCCTCGCGGAGCATCGACGCCGCGTGTCGCGGGGTCGGCACCCGTGCCGCCCAGCGCGTGACGGGGGCGACGAGCGCGAGCGTCGGGGCGTCCTGGAAGGCCCGGTCCTGTAGGCGCTCGGTGGCGGTCCCGGCGGCGAGGACGACGACGGGCGCGTGCCCGTGGTCGGCCTCGAGCAGGCCGGGGACGGCGGCGGCGACGGCCGGTCCTCGTCCGACGAGGACCACCGCCGGGCGCCCGGTGGCGAGGGCGGACCCGGCCGCCATGTGGACCGCCGTCCGCTGGGACCGGCACCACTCGACGGTCACGCCGTGGTCCTCCAGGGCCCGTAGCGCCCGCATGTCGTCGTCCGGCAGGCCGAACACGACCCGCACGCCCTGCTCCACGAGGGTGCTCGCCACCTGCGTCCACGGGTCATCGGGGGCGGGGGCCGGGAGGACCGGGGGCGCCGCCACCGCGGTCACGGCGCTCACGACGCCACCCCTGCGAGGACGACCGTCGCGTTGTGGCCGCCGAACCCGAAGGAGTTCGACATGCACAGCTCCGGCGCCGCGGTCCGGGCCACGTGGGGGACCAGGTCGAACTCGGGGAACTCCGGGTCGTCCAGGTTGATCGTCGGCGGCAGCATCCGGTCCCGCATGGCCTGGATGCAGAAGATCGCCTCCAGGGCGCCGGCGGCACCGATGAGGTGGCCGGTCGTCGACTTCGTCGAGCTGATCGGCACCCGGTGCGCGTGCTCCCCGAACACGGCGGCGATGGCGGCCAGCTCGGTCGCGTCGTTGTACGGGGTGCTCGTTCCGTGGGCGTTGACGTACCCGACGTCCGCGGGCGTGCAGCCGGCGTCGGCGAGCGCCTGCCGCATCGCGAGCTGTGCCCCGACGCCCTCCGGGTGGGGGGCGGTCGCGTGGTGGGCGTCCGAGGAGCAGCCGTAGCCCCGGACCTCGGCCAGCACCCGGGCGCCGCGGTCGCGGGCGGATGCCTCGGACTCCAGGAGCAGGGCCGCCGCCCCGGCGGACATGACGAACCCGCTGCGGGACCGGTCGAACGGACGCGAGCCGCGCTCGGGGGCGTCGTTGGAGTCGGTCGCGAGGGCCCGGATGTTGGCCGTCGCGGCGATGTCCTGGACGTTGAGGGAGTGCTCGGCGGTGACGACGAGGACGGCGTCGGCGTAGCCGTGGCGCACCATCCGCATGCCCTCGCCGACGCCGACCGTGCCGCTGGCGCAGGCCGCCGCGACGGCGTGGCTCGGGCCCTGGGCGTGCCACTCGACGCTGAGGTAGGAGCTGAGGCTGTCGTGCGCGCCGTAGACGGCACCGTTCGCCGACACGCCCCGCGGCCCCTTCGCCCCGAGCGACCGGGTGCCGAGATGGGTGACCTCGGTGGGCCCGTAGCCGCTGGCGGCCAGGACGGAGAACCGGTCGGACCGGAAGGGCGGCGCGCCCTCGTCGGTGACGTGGGCGGACATGGCCTCGCGGGCCGCGGCGACGCCGAGCTGCGCGTAGCGGCTCAACCGGCGCTGGTCGGGCCGGGACAGGTGCGCGGAGGGGTCGAACCCCGTCACCTCGCCGCCGATCGTCACCGTCAGCCCGTCCAGCTCGACGTCGGTGAGGGTCGCGATGCCGCTGCGCCCGGACGACGTGGCCGCCCACGCGCTCTCGGCGTCGAGGCCGTTGGGGGCGACCGCCCCGATGCCGGTGACGACGACCCGCGCCGGCTCGTGGTGTGTCCTCATGTCAGGCGTCCCCGATCGTCGAGCCGAACCGCACGGCGGTCTGCGTGATGTTGACGGGCCCGAGCACCCGTCCGCCCCGGTGGGCGACGAACCCGGACTCCACCCCGTGTCCGCCGAAGGGCTCGTACGGCGTCGCCGCGTCGGCGAGGCTCTGGTCCATGGCGACCATGTAGTGGTCGCAGAGGGTGCGGGCGGCGGTCTCCTCGACGGCGTACAGGGAGACCCCGAACCCGTTCTCCAGGTAGTACCGCGTGCGGAGCAGGTCGAGGACCTCGCCGACCGAGCCGAAGCCGGCCATCGTGACGATCGGGGCGAAGTGCTCCACCGGCGCCGCCCGGCCCACGTCGTCCGTGCGCAGGACCGCGGGCGAGAAGGTCCGGCCGCGGTAGTCGACCTCGCCGCCGCTGACGATCGCCTCGGCGTGGGTGGTCAGGTGGCCCAGGGCGTGCAGCAGCGTCTCGTCCTTGAGCAGCGGGGCGAGGGCGCCGTCGTTCGCCCGGACGTACTCCGCGGCGGCCTCGACGACGAGGGGCACGAGCGTGTCGACCACGTCGTCGTGGGCGAGCACCAGGTCGGGGGCGAGGCAGTCCTGCCCGCCGTTGAACAGCCGCGAGATGACGATGTCCTTGGCCGCGGCCCGCAGGTCGGCCCCGCGGTTCACGACGATGGGGTTGACGCCCCGCCCGAAGAACAGCAGGACGTGCCGCTCGCCGAGCGCCTGCAGGATCTCCTCGGCGTTGGAGCGGCGACCCGTGAACAGCACGAGCGACGGCCGGCTCGCCACGGTCTCGACGAAGGCCGCCTGGGTCGAGGTGTCGAGGGCGACGGGGCAGGGTGCCGCAGCGCCGAGCAGCTCGACGACCCGGGCCATGACCGTCTCCGTGCCGCGGGCGGGACGCAGGCGTACCTCGCTCGCCCACAGGGACGGCACCAGGCAGTAGATGGCGAACGACTCCAACAGGGCGTTGCGCGGGAAGAACACGTCGACCGGCACGCGGGGCGGTCGGGTGTAGAGCCCGAGCTCCCCGTCGGCGTGGTTGAGCACGTTGACCAGGGACCAGTAGTCGCGGTGCGCCGTGGCCCGGTCGCTCGTCTCCTCGATCAGGGCGATGAGCTCCTGGCGGTTCTCGCGGACCGTGGCCCGCAGGCGGCCGGCGGGGGAGTCCGCGCGGCACTGGAGCGGGCCCTGGGCCTCGCCGAGTCCCTCGGCCAGGGCCCGCAGGCGGGCCCGGCTCACCTTGCCGCTGGAGTCCACCGGCAGGGTCCCGAGGACGCGGAGGTGGTCCGGCCGCTGGTCCTCGGCCAGCAGCCCGGCGACCCGGCGTCGCCAGACCTCGCGGGGCCGGTGGAGCGGGTCCTGGACGAACAGCCAGTAGCGGGCGGTCTCGCCGCTCTCGTCGGGCACGGCCACGGCCTCGACACCCTCGGCCGTCAGGGCCGCCTCGACCCAGGCGAGGGAGACGAGGCTGCCGCCCCGGCTGATCATCCCGCGGCGCCCGAGCACGACGAGCCCGTCGGCGGTCAGGCGGCCGACGTCCCCGGTGTCGAACCACGCCTGCGGGTCCGCCTCGACCGGGGGCCGCCCGTCGGTCCGTCCGACGAGCACGCGACCCAGCCGGCCGTCGGCGCAGGGCACCCCCGCGTCGTCGAGGACGGCGAGCCGGTAGGGCTCGACCGGGGTGAGCGCCCCGCGCCCCGGCGTCGACGCGAACGCCACGTTGCCCAGCTGGGTCAGACCGTAGCCGTCGGTCAGCGGCCGGTGGAGCCGCGCACGGGCGTCGTCCTGGAGGCGCGGTGACAGACCCTCGCCGCCGACCCCGAACAGGCGCACGGCGTCCAGCCGGGCGGTGCCCGCCGGCCGTTTGTCGAGCTCGTCGAGCAGGGCCCGGTACAGGACGGGCGTCGCGTCCAGGCAGGTGACCCCGTGCCGCTCGACGGTCCGCAGGACCTCGCCCAGCCGGGTGCGGGAGCAGGTGACGAGCCCGGCCCCGACGACGGCGGCGACGAGCACCGCGGAGGAGCCGTACTGCCCGGCGAGGGGGAGCAGCGGGAGCAGGGTGTCGTCGTCGTGGTAGCCCAGCGCCGCCGCGGTGGCCCGGGCGTTCTCGAGGAGGCTCGTCCCCGACTTCCACACCAGGGTGGGCTCGCCGGTCGTCGTGCCGGAGCTGAAGATCCCGAGGGCCCGGGACCGGGCGAACCACGCGCCGAGGTCGACGTCGGCGTCCGTCCGCTCCGTCCGGGCCGCCCACTGTGCCGGGTGCGGCCCCGATCCCTCCAGCGGCCCGAAGACCGCCCGCAGGTCGTGTGCGGTGCCGCCGGGGGCCGCCCGCAGCGTGACCCGGACCGCGTCCTGGGGGACCGTGCCCGGGTGGGCCAGGCGCAGGCGGGCCAGGTCGTCGACGAGGACGACGCCGGCGCCGACGGAGGCCGCGGCCAGCAGGGTCACGATGCCGCGGCCGGTGTCGTCGACCTCCAGGACGACCGTGCCGGAGGCGTCGACGCCGAGCTCCGCGAGGGCCGCGGCGGTGATCGCCACGGCATGCCGCAGCGCGTCGCCCTCGAGCGTCGTGCCGTGCCACGCGACCGAGCGGGGCAGGTGCCGCTTGTTCGGTCCGTCGCCGCGCGCCGGCCCCTCGACCGGCAGCCGCACCGGCCTCGTGGTGGTCGTCGTCATGGCGTGGTCCCCCTTGCTGGTCTCGTCTCCCGGGTGGGTGCTGCGACCCCTCGTCCCCGGCTGTTCTCGACACTAGGAAGGCCGGACCGGCCGCTCCATCCGTCCTTGGTCGCAGCCCTACGACTTTGGTCAGACGCCACCGAACAGCTCCATCACCGCGGGCAGGTTGCGACCCATGAGGACGACCCCGACGATGCCGAGGATCCAGCCGAGGGCCTCGCCGCCGTGCGCGGCGAACCAGCGGTCCAGCCGGCGCAGCAGGGGGTCCAGGAGGGGGGCCGCCACGCGGCGGGCGACCACGAGGACCACCGCCGGCAGCACCATGACGACGCAGTAGCCGGCCAGCACGAGCGCCTTGACGGCGAACGGCCGGTCGGTGCCGGTCAGCAGGCCGATGGCCGCGAGGTAGGGCAGCATCGTGCCGACCTCGACGAGCCCGACCGCCAGGGCCAGTCCCACGAGCGCGCGAGGCCTCGAGGCCCGGCCGGTGTCGTCGGCCCCGGCGGCCGCGGCCCGCCAGCGTCGGAGCCGCGGGTTGCCGCCGCCGGGACGCGTCGAACCGCCCGGCGGGTGGACGACGAAGCTCGCGCCGAGCAGGGCCGCACCAGCGAGGAACAGGACCCGCATGGCCGGCGGGCTCTGCCAGTCGACGTCCAGGGTCGCCACGAGGGCGTCCGCGCCGGCCAGCAGGACCAGCCCGACCCCGACGTAGAAGAGCGCCAGGGCGGCCAGGTACGTGAGGATCCGCCCCGGCCGTGGCCGGCCCGGCGCCAGCAGCAGCCAGACCGGGACGGCGAGGGTGCCGACGCTCAAGGAGTCCACGAGCGCCAGCGCGACCAGCGCCGGACCGAGGGCGAGAAGCGTGGAGGCACCGTCCATGCGGGCAGCCTCACCCGGGCCGCCGTGCCCGTCGTCCGCCGAAGGACCGGCGACGGAGTACCACTTTGGTGTGATGGCCCGCACGCACCGGGGCACCTACGGTGGACACCATGCCGTCCCTGCGCGACCTCGTGAGCGGACCCCGTCCGCCCCGCCGCGCCCCGACCCGTCGGTCCGACGCCGTCATCGCGCTGTCGCTCTTCGCCGTCGGGCTGACGATCCTCTCCTCGGGCATCGGCCCGTTCGCGGAGATCCCGGCGCTGGTCCCGGCGACCACCCCGATGTGGCATCTCGTGCCGCTGGCCGTGGGCTGCGCCGGCGTCACGGTGCAGTCGCGCACGCCGGTGGTCGCGTTCGTCCTCGCGACCGTCGCGCTGGTCGCGGACGTCGTCATCGGCCTGCACATGGCCGTGCTCGGCGTGTGGGTGAACGCGGTGTACGCCGCGGGACGGCACCTGTCCCTGAGCGCCCGGGGTGCGGTGCGGTGGGTCGTCGGCCTGGTCTGCGCCGCGGTGGCGGCCTGGGTCCTGGCCTCCGGGCGCGGCGCCGGGGACGCCGTCCTCGGGACCCTCCAGGTGGGGGTCTTCGCGGCCCTGGCGCTGTGGCTGAGCGGGGACGCCCGCAGCGGCGACGACCGCGCCGAGCGGGAGCGTCGCCGGTCCGCGGACGAGCGGCGGCGTGCCGTCGCGGAGCAGGCCGAGGTGCTGCAGCACGAACGGGCGCGCCTGGCGGCCCAGTTCCACGACACCATCTCCTCGAACCTGTCCTCGATCGCCCTCTTCACGACGGCCGCCCTCGACCGCGACCCCGACACCGACCGCGACCGGTCCGTGCTGCACGAGGCCCGGCGGGCGGCCCTGGACGGCCTCACCGACATGCGCGCTCTCATCGACGTGCTCCGCAGCTACGACGTCGACGTCGACGACGCCCGCGACGTCGAGCAGCCCAGCCTCGAGGAGATCGTCGCCGGGCTCGAGCCGGCCGGGCTCGAGGTCGACGCCGACCTGGCCACGGTCGAGCTCGGGCCCGCGCAGGAGCAGGCCCTGGCCCAGGTCGTCAAGGAGTCACTGACCAACGCCCTCAAGCACGGTGACGGCCGCGCGACGGTGCGGCTCGTGTCCACCGGGACGGGGGTCCGGCTCACCGTGAGCAACGGCCTCGCGGCCTGCGCGGACGGTGACCGCCGGCCGCCGGTCATCGCCGGCGGCATCGGCCTGGGGTCGATGGCGGCGCGGGTGTCGGCGGTCGGTGGCCGGTTCCGGTCGGGAGAGACCGAGACCGGGCAGGAGCGCCGCTGGAGCGTCGACGCCGAGATCCCGCGGGTGCCCTCCCGCGACGGGGGACCGAGGTGATCCGGGTCCTCATCGTCGACGACCACTCGACGATCCGCGCCGGCCTGCGGCTCATCCTCAGCGACGCCCAGGACGTCGTGGTCGTGGGCGAGGCCGCGGACGGTGACGCCGCAGTGCACAACGCCCGGGCCCTGTCGCCGGACGTCGTCCTCATGGACGTCCGGATGCCGCGGACGGACGGGGTCGAGGCGACCCGGCGGCTGCGTGCCGAGGGGTACCGCGTGCTCGTGCTCACCACCTACGACCACGACGAGGTCGTCTACGGCGCCATCCGCGCCGGAGCGGCCGGGTTCCTCCTCAAGACCGCGGAGTCCTCCGAGCTCGTCGCGGCCGTGCGACGGGTGGCGGCCGGCGACGGCGCCCTCGCGCCCGAGGTGACGGGGCGGGTGCTCGCCCGGCTCACCGAGACCGCCGACGCCGCGGCGCAGGGCCGGGCGGACCGCAGCGGGCTCGAGCGCCTCGAGCAGGCGGGCCTCACCAGCCGCGAGGTCGAGGTGCTCGCCCACATCGGCCACGGCCGCTCGAACATCGCGATCTCGCGGCGGCTCGACATCAGCCTGGGGACGACCAAGACGCACGTCTCGCGCATCCTCATGAAGCTGGGACTGGAGTCGCGGACCCAGGCCGCCCTCATCGCCCGGGACAGCGGCCTGGGCGCGGACGGGTAGGTCCGGTCGCGCTCGTCACCGACGGATCGTCCGCGTTGGGTGGGTGTCGTCCCGGTGTGACAGGATTCGGTGACCGCCCTGATCCCCGCCGAGGAGGCTCTTGTGACGACGCCTGCCACCGCCGTGGCCCCCCGAGCCGAGAGCACCGGTGACCGTCCGCGCCGGGTCCTGCTCAAGCTGTCCGGCGAGATGTTCGGCGGCGGCAAGCTCGGCGTCGACCCCGAGGTCGTGCGCGGCGTCGCCCGGCAGATCGCCGAGGCCGTCCGCGAGGGCGTCCAGGTGGCGATCGTCGTCGGCGGCGGCAACTTCTTCCGCGGCGCCGAGCTGCAGCAGAAGGGCATGGAGCGGGCGCGGGCCGACTACATCGGCATGCTCGGCACGGTGATGAACTGCCTCGCCCTCCAGGACTTCCTCGAGAAGGAGGGCGTCCAGACCCGGGTGCAGACCGCGATCACGATGGGACAGGTCGCCGAGCCGTACATCCCGCGGCGGGCCATGCGCCACCTCGAGAAGGGCAGGGTCGTCATCTTCGGCGCCGGCGCCGGCATGCCCTACTTCTCCACCGACACCGTGAGCGCGCAGCGCGCGCTGGAGTGCAAGTGCGACGCGGTCCTCATGAGCAAGAACGGCGTCGACGGCGTCTACGACGCCGACCCGCGGACCAACCCGGACGCGACCAAGCTCGAGGAGGTCACCTTCGCCGAGGCCCTGCGCACCGGGCTGCGGGTCGTCGACGCCGCCGCGTTCAGCCTGTGCATGGACAACGAGCTGCCGATGGTCGTCTTCGGCATGGACGGCGAGGGCAACGTCACCCGAGCCCTGCGCGGCGAGCCCATCGGCACGCTGGTCCACGCCGGCTGAGGCGCCTCGGGGCGCCGGGGCGTCCCGTTTGACACACTAGGCACGCAGCGCCGCAGCACCGCGGCGTCCACCGAAGGAGAGCGCCGCGATGATCGACGAGACCTTGTTCGAGGCCGAGGAGAAGATGGAGAAGGCCGTCGAGGTCGCGAAGGAGAACTTCTCCGGGATCCGCACCGGCCGTGCGCACCCGGGCATGTTCCAGAAGCTCCTCGTCGACTACTACGGCGCCCCGACCCCGCTGCAGCAGCTCGCGTCCTTCCAGACGCCCGAGGCGCGCACCATCATCATCAGCCCGTTCGACAAGTCCTCGATGCACGCCATCGAGAAGGCGATCTCGCAGGCCGACCTCGGGGTCAACCCGAGCAACGACGGCAACATCATCCGCTGCACGATGCCGCAGCTCACCGAGGAGCGCCGCCGGGAGTACGTGCGGATGGCCAACTCCGAGGCCGAGGAGGCCCGGGTGTCGGTGCGCAACATCCGCCGCTCGGCCAAGACGACGCTCGAGAAGCTCGTCAAGGACGGCGAGGTCGGCGAGGACGAGGGGACCCGCGCCGAGAAGGAGCTGGAGTCGGTGACCAAGCGGCACGTCGACCAGATCGACGACCTCCTCAAGCACAAGGAAGCCGAGCTCCTCGAGGTCTGACCTGCCCATGCCCGACCCCGACACCGACGCCGGACCCGCCGACGGCGTGCCCGCCCCGGACCGCACCCACTCCGGGGAGGTCCTCACCGAGGCGGGGGACGCCGGGCGGGGTCCCGGCGACGAGCGGTCAGCGGGGGCGGAGCCGCGCCGGGTCCCGAGCGCCGGCCGCGACCTGCGCGCCGCGATCGGCGTGGGGCTCATGCTCGGCGCGCTCGTCATCGCGACCCTCGTCCTGGACGCCCGCGCCTTCCTCGTCGTCCTCGCCCTGGCCATCGCCACCGGGTCCTGGGAGGTCCGCCGGGCGGTCGCCGCGAAGTCGATGCGGGTGCCCCTGGCGCCGCTGCTGCTCGGCACGGTCGGCATGGTCGTGTCCGCGTACCTGCGCGGGGCGGAGGCACTCGTCCTCACCTTCGGGCTCACGGTCGTCGGGCTGCTCGTGTGGCGGGTGGCCGACGGCCTCGACGGCGCGGCCCGCGACCTCGCCGCCTCCTGCCTCGCGGCGTTCTACCCCGCCTTCCTCGGCGGCTTCGCCTCGCTCATGCTCGCCGAGCCCGACGGCCGGCAGCGCATCATCACCTTCGTCCTCGTCACCGTGGCCTCGGACGTCGGCGGCTACGCGGCCGGGGTGTTCCTCGGCCGGCACCCCATGGCACCCTCGCTGTCGCCGAAGAAGTCCTGGGAGGGGTTCGCGGGCTCGGTGCTCACCTGCGCCGTCGTCGGCGCCGCCGCGGTGCCGCCCCTGCTCGGCGGGCCCTGGTGGGCCGGCGCCGCGCTCGGGCTCGTGACCGCCGCGGCCGCGACCTCCGGGGACCTCATCGAGTCCAGCATCAAGCGCGACCTCGGCATCAAGGACATGGGCAACCTGCTGCCGGGGCACGGGGGCCTCATGGACCGCCTCGACTCGCTCGTCGTCGTCGCTCCGGTGGCCTGGGCGCTGCTCCTCTGGCTCGTCCCCGCCTGAGCGGGGCGACCGCTCGGCGGCGCGCCGCCACGAGAGCCTCGCACGACCGGCCCCACCCCTCCGGAAGGAGGGGCCGGTCGCGCCCGGGACCAGGGGTCGCCGGGCGCGACCGGGGTCTCAGCCGACGTGGCGTCGGGGCTCGACGAGGGACTCCAGCAGCGGCGTCGGCCGCAGCGCCAGGGTGCCCTCGGGTGTGAGGTGCGTGAGCGTCGTCACGTGCCGGTCGTGCCAGTGGTAGGTGTGCGGCGACACCGGCCCGACGCCCTCGCCCCACAGCTGCGCCGCGTGCCAGGGCACGAGGTCCAGCGCGGCGCGGGTCTCGGCGGCGGTCGAGCACGTCTGCAGCACCACCGCGTGACGGTGCGGCATGGCGAACACGACCCCGTTCGTCGCGTCCGCCCCGGGCACCCACCGCGCGACCGCGTCGAGCAGGAACCGGGCGAAGGACGCCGTGTACGGGGAGTCGCCGTGGACGAGGATGCACGACTGGTCGCCGGCGCTCAGCCGCTCGACGTCGACCTCGGTGGCGTCCAGCAGACGGCGGAGGTTGGCCCGCCCGAGCTCGAGGAGGGTCGGCACGTACCGGCCCAGGCCCTCGACGCGGGAGTCCGGCAGGGTGACGACCGAGGTGGGGAGGTCGAGGGTGAGGACCTCGTCGACCCCGTCCGCGAACGGCACGGCGTACGAGAAGCCCAGCCCGGTGTCGTGGAGGCGCTCGGCCCCGGCGAGCCGTGAGGTCAGCGCCTCGTCGAGCTCCTCGGGCGCCAGCGCGTCGATGTCGGTCTCGGCGGCCTCGGTGAGCCGTGTGAGGTGGTCGCGGATCCAGTCCTCGAAGGGCGCCGAGAAGTCGTCGACGTCCGGGACGGGACTCACGGTCTTGAGTGGTGGCGGAGCCTGCTGGCCCCGGTCCTGGGCACCGGAGGGTGCGCGAAATCTGTCGAACAGGCCCATCGGCCGTCCTTTCCCTGCATCCCCGTTCCCCTGCTGAACGGGAGTACCGCGCCATCGTAGGCCGTGGCCGACGGGCGCGGCGGCGGTTCGGAGGTTTTGCCGGGCTCAGCCGACGCGGGCGCCCGGACGCCGGGTGGCGCCGAGCACGGTGTCGAGGACCGGCGTCGTCGTCAGCGACAACGAGCCGTCCGGCTCCTCGGTGGTGAGGCACGTCAGCCGGCGGTGGTACCAGTGGTAGACGTGCGGCGAGACCGGCCCGCTGCCGGTGTCGAAGAGCAGCCGGGCCTGGGCGGGCACGTGCTCCAACGCGGCCGCGGTCACCGGGGCGGTCGTGCACGGGGAGAGCACGAGCGCGTGCCGGTCGGGGACCGCGAACACCACGCCGTTGCCGGTGTCGGCCCCCGGGAGGAAGCGCGCCGCGGCCTCGGAGAGGAACCGGGCGAAGGACCCGGTGTACGGCGAGTCGCCGACGACGGTGCGGCAGGCCGAGCGGCGGTCACCGACGGCCCGCACCTCGACCTCCGCGGTGCGCAGGGTCCGCTCCAGGTTCTGGCGTCCGATGCTCACCAGGGCCGAGAACGACCGCTGGCCGACGGCCACCCGCTCCTGGGGCAGCGTGACGACGGCCATCGGCAGGTCGAGGGTGAGCACCTCCGCGACGTGCGGCGCGAACGGGGTGACGTACTGGTAGCGCCGGTCGCCCGGCGGCAGGTCGCGCTGGGCGACGAGCCGGCTGGTGAGCGCGGCCTCGAACTCCCGCGGCCCGAGGGTGTCCGGACTGTTCTCGGCCGCGGCCGTGAGCCGCTCGAGGTGGGCCCGGACGACGTCGTCGAGCGCGGCGTCGTCGGTGTCGTGGACCTCGGCGACGGTGCGCCGCGGGGTGGACGACGACGGGGTGGTCGTGCCGGCGGAGGCACGCCAACGGTCGAACAGGCGCATGGCCCATCCCTTTCCCTGCGTCCCGTTCCCCTGCGAACGGGATCTGGCAGGAGGGTAGGGCCCGGCGCGGTCCGGGCGTCGCGGAATCGGGCGCGACACCGTTGCGCCGCAGGTCAGGACGGTGCGCCGTCGTCCTCTGCGGAAAGTGCCGACAGCAGCTCCTCGAGGTACGGGCCGGGCGTGACCGACAGGGTCCCGTCCTCGACGGAGGTCAGCGTCGTCACCTCGCCGTCGCGCCACAGGTAGGTGTGCGGGCTCACCGGCCCGGGGGAGTCGGCGTAGGCCCCGGCGGCGAACCTCGGCAGGAGCAGCAGCGCGCCGAGCGCGGCCCCGGGGGAGTCGAGCACGCGGTAGGCGAGCAGGTGGCGGTGCGGGACGGCGAGGACGACGCCGCCGGAGAGGTCGGCCGCGGGCTCGAACCGCCGCACGAGGTCCGGGAGGACGAGGGCGAGCGAGGCGGTGTAGAACGAGTCGCCGAGGACGCACCAGATGTCGTGTCCCTCGTGCTCGACGTGCTCGCGCTCCAGGTCCTCGGTGGCGACGAGCGCCGCCGTGTTCGCCCAGGCGCGGTCCAGGAGTCTCGCGAGGTCGCCCCGTCCCCGCAGCTCCTCGCCCGAGGGGGTGGCCACCGACTCCGGGAGGTCGAGCGTCGGCAGCCGGACGACCCCGTCGGCCCACGGCAGCGCGTGCTCGAAGCTGCCGAGCAGGGCGCGGGTCGTCTGCTCGTCGACGAGGCGCATCCGCAGCGCGGCGAGGTACTCCTCGTCCGACAGTGCGTCCAGGTCGGCGTCGACGACCCGGAAGGTCTTCTCGAAGTGCTCGCGGACGACGTCGGGCCAGCCGGCGGGACCGCGCTCGTCGCCGTGGGCGTTCGCGGCGACGTTCCACAGGCCCCACTCGCGGCCGTCGTCGGTGACGACCGACTGCGGCCGCAGCTCGACCTCGCGGCCCATGCCGGCGAGGACCTCGCGGACGACGGCACGGAAGCGGGCGGCCTCGGCGACGGTGAGGAAGGTCAGCTCCGGGTCGGTCTCCCGGTCCGCCCCGGTCTCCGGCTGCTCCCGCCGGCGGCGTCCGAACAGTCCCATGGCTCCCCCCGTCGTCGGCTGGCGGCAGCGTACGCGCTCGGCGGGCCCGGGGCGGGGGATCGGGACACCGGCGCCGGACCTGCGAGAATCGGCCGGTCATGTCCGATGCCCCGCCCCCCCGCCGCCCCCGTCCCGTCCCCGGCCGGCTGACCCTCAGCGCGCCCCGGCGCGGCAAGCCGCCACGCCACCTCGCCGACCTCGACCTCGCCGGACGGCGCGAGGCCGTGAGCGCGCTCGGGCACCCGGCCTTCCGGGCGAGCCAGCTCTCGACGCACTACTTCGAGCGGCTCGTCGACACCCCCGAGGACATGACCGACCTGCCGAAGGCGGTCCGCGAGGACCTGGTCCGCGACCTGCTCCCGCCGCTGCTCACGCCGGTGCGCTCGATCACCGCCGACGCCGGCGCCACCGTCAAGCAGGTGTGGCGCCTCTTCGACGGGGCGCTCGTGGAGTCGGTGCTCATGCGCTACCCGAACCGGGTCACCGTGTGCATCTCCAGCCAGGCCGGCTGCGGCATGAACTGCCCGTTCTGCGCCACGGGCCAGGAGGGGCTCACCCGCAACATGTCGGCGGGGGAGATCGTCGAGCAGGTCGTCGCGGCCGCGCGGATGCTCCGGCACGGCGGGCTGCCCGAGGCCACCGGCGTCGTCGACGGCGCCGGTCTCGGGGAGGAGGCGGGCGGCTCCGAGGCGCCGGCCGGCCCGACCCGGGTCAGCAACGTCGTCTTCATGGGGATGGGCGAGGCCCTGGCCAACTACAAGGCCGCCGTCGGCGCCATCCGGCGGCTCGTCGAGGCGCCGCCCTCCGGGCTCGGCATCTCGGCCCGCGGCGTGACGATGTCGACGGTGGGCCTCGTCCCCGGCATCGACCGCCTCGCGGCCGAGGGGATCCCGGTGACCCTGGCCCTGTCGCTGCACGCCCCGGACGACGAGCTGCGCGACGAGCTGGTCCCCATCAACACCCGGTTCAAGGTCGACGAGGCCATCGACGCCGCCCACCGCTACTACGAGGCCACCGGCCGCCGGGTGAGCATCGAGTACGCCCTCATCCGCGACATCAACGACCAGGCCTGGCGCGCGGACCTCCTCGGCGAGAAGCTCGCCGCCCGCGGCCGGGGCTGGGTGCACGTCAACCCCATCCCGCTCAACCCGACGCCCGGGTCGAGGTGGACCGCGTCCCGCCGGGGCGTCGAGCAGCAGTTCGTCGAGCGGCTGCGGGCGCACGGCATCCCGACGACCGTGCGCGACACCCGCGGATCGGACATCGACGGCGCCTGCGGCCAGCTCGCCGCGTCGACCGCCTGAGGCCGCGCGCCGCGTCGCGAGCGGCCTCCTGGGTCAGGGCTGCAGCAGGCGCACCGCGTCGGCGGGGTCGTCGACGAGGTGGACGTGGTCGGCCATCGCCCGCCCGGCGCCCAGCGCCGCGAGGGCGGGCCACACCGGCACCGTCTCGCTCCAGTAGCGCCGGCCGACGAGCACGAGCCGCGGCAGCGGCCGGTCGGGCCCGCCGTAGTACAGCCCGGTGGCGGCCTGGAACACCTCCTGGACGGTGCCGGCCGCGCCCTCGAGGACGACGACGCCGGCGGTGGACCGGGTGAGCAGGCCGTCCTCGCGGATCGCGTTGGAGAAGTACTTGGCCACACCGTCGCAGAAGACGTTGGGCGGCTCGTGCCCGTAGAACCACGTGGGGATGCCGACGCTGCGCACGGGGTCGCCCGGCGTGCGCAGCGCCGCGAGGTCGGCGCGCACGTCGAGGGCCGCCGCCGCCCACGGCCGGACGTCCTCGATGCCCGGGTGCTCGCGCAGCCGGGCCACGGCGTCGGCGAGCGCGTCGGGGCCTGCGGCGAAGGCCCCGAGGTTGGCCGCCTCCATGGCGCCGGGCCCGCCCCCGGTGGCGACGACGAGCCCGGTCCCGGCCAGGGCGTGCCCGAGGGCCGCCGCCCGGGCGTAGGCCTCCTCGTCCCGGCGCAGCGCGTGGCCGCCCATGACCCCGACGACGGGCCGGTCCGCGAGGAGGTCGGTGAGCGCGTCGCTCATCGAGTCGTCGTGGACGGCCCGCAGCAGCGTGACGAAGGCGTCGTGGGCGACCGCGGCGTCGCGCGACCAGCGGTAGGTGCGGGCGTCCGGCGTCGACTCGTAGCCGACCTCGCGCAGGCCGTCGTAGAGCTCGGCGGGGGAGTAGAGGGTGGCCCGGTAGGGGTCCACCGGCGCCCGCGGGTCGGTCGGGAAGACGAGCGCGCCGTGGGTGCGCAGGTGGTGGGCCAGGTCGTCCGGCAGCCGCCCGCCGAGGACGACGAGCCCCTCGACGTCGTCGCGGGCCCGGAGCCGCTCGACGCGGCCGGTGAGGTCGAGGTCCTGCAGGCGCAGCCCGCGCAGCGGTGTCCCGGCGTCCAGCGCGGCGTCGAGGGCCGCGAGCGTCTCGATCTCCCGCACACCGGCGAACCTACTGCCTGCCGGGTCGGGCCCTCACCGGCCGGGGCCCACCCACGCCGGGGCTCGACGGGGGTCAGTGGCCGCCGGTGAGGCGGGCGAGGAGGGGCGCCAGCCGGCTCGGGCGGCCGGTGCGGTCCTCCTCGCGGTCGGCCAGCCGGGCCAGCCGCAGCCCGGCGTTGACCCCCAGCCAGCGCAGCGGCTCGGGCTCCCACGACGGCGAGCGGTGGCCCACCCACGGCAGGTCCAGCAGCGGCGTCGACCGGTCGAGTACGAGGTCGGCCAGCGTCCGCCCGGCGAGGTTCGTCGCCGCCACCCCGTCCCCGACGTACCCACCGGCGCGGCCGGTACGGGTGGCGGGGTCCCAGACGACCGACGGGTGCCAGTCGCGGGGGATGGCCAGCGGCCCACCCCACGCGTGGGTGAAGGCCACGCCGTCCAGCGCCGGCAGCATGCGGGTGAGCGTGGTCCGCAGCGAGGCGAACACGGCCTCCTCGTGGTCGAACTCCGGCCGGACCGCCGAGCCCAGGTGGTACGGCGCGCCGCGTCCACCGAAGGCGATGCGGTCGTCGACGGTGCGCTGGCCGTAGACGACGAGGTGGCCGTGGTCGGTGAAGACCTCGCGTCCGGCGAGCCCGACGGCGTCCCACTGCGCGGCGGTCAGCGGCTCGGTGGCGACCATGAGCGAGTAGACGGGGACGACGGCCCGCTCGTGCCCCGGCAGCCGCGGGGTCCAGCCCTCGGTGGCGAGGACGACCGACCGGGCCGTCACCCGCCGGCCGTCGGCGAGCACGACGACGCCGTCCCCGGCCCGCCCCACCCGTACGCCCTCGGCGACGACCCCGCCGCGCCGGCGGACCGCCGCGGCCAGCCCGTCGGCGAGGTCCCGCGGCTGCACCCGGGCGCAGTGCGGCGTGAACGTCGCCCCCCGCGTCCCGGTGGCGGCCAGGCGCTCGCGGGCCTGCGCGGCGTCCAGCCAGACCGTGCCCTCGTCCCAGCGCTCGCCGGCGGCGACGGCCGCCCGGGCCCGGGCCTCCTGGGCCTCGCTGCGCGCCACGGCGAGCGTGCCGCCCTTGACGAACCCGCTGCCGAGGGACTCGGTCTCCTCGACCCGGCCGACCTCGTCGACGGTGTCCCGCAGCGCGGCCAGGTGCGCCCGGGTGGCCGCCGCGCCCGACCGGGCGGCGAGGACGTCCGGGGCCACCGGCCACAGGGCCGAGACCCAGCCGCCGTTGCGGCCGCTGGCGCCGAACCCGACGTGCTCGGCCTCGAGGACGAGCACGCGGGCGTCCGGTCGTTCGCGCAGGACGTAGTACGCGGTCCAGAGCCCGGTGAACCCGCCCCCGACGACGGCGACGTCGACCGCCGCGGGCAGGTCCGGCGCGTCGCCGGGCCCGGGCGTCGCCCGGTCCTCCCACCACAGCGGGGCGGTGCCGGTGGCGGCCACGCGTCAGAGGCGCTTCTCGGCCTCGACGATGACGCCGCGCAGCCGGGACTCGATGTCGTCGAACTGCTCCGGGCCCATCGTCAGCGGCGGGGCGAGCTGGATGACCGGGTCGCCGCGGTCGTCGGCGCGACAGTACAGCCCGGCCTCGAACAGGGCGCGGGAGAGGAAGCCGCGCAGCAGCCGCTCGCTCTCGTCCTCGTCGAACGTCTCGCGGGTGGCCTTGTCCTTGACGAGCTCGATCCCGTAGAAGTAGCCGGCCCCGCGGACGTCGCCGACGAGCGGCAGGTCGAGCAGCCGGTCCAGGGCGGCGCGGAAGTGCGGGGCGTTCTCCCGGACCCGGTCGTTGAGCCCCTCGCGCTCGAAGATGTCGAGGTTGGCCATCGCCGCCGCGCAGGACACCGGGTGCCCGCCGAAGGTGTAGCCGTGCAGGAAGGTCGTCGTCCCCGTTCGGAACGGCTCGAACAGCCGCTCGCTCGCGAGGACGACGCCGAGCGGCGCGTACCCGGAGGTCACGCCCTTGGCCGTCGTGATGATGTCCGGCACGTAGCCGAAGTCCTCGCACGCGAACATCGACCCGATCCGGCCGAAGGCGCAGATCGTCTCGTCCGAGACGAGGAGGACGTCGTAGGTGTCGCAGATCTCGCGCACCCGCTCGAAGTAGCCGGCGGGCGGCGGGAAGCAGCCGCCGGAGTTCTGCACCGGCTCGAGGAACACGGCGGCGACGGTCTCGGGCCCCTCGAACTCGATGGCCTCGGCGATCCGGTCGGCGGCCCAGCGCCCGAAGGCCTTCTCGTCCTCGCGCAGGTGCTCCGGCGCCCGGTACATGTTCGTGTTCGGCACCTTGTGCGCGCCGGGCACGAGCGGCTCGAAGTCGGCCTTGGCCGCGGGGATGCCGGTGATGGACAGCGCCCCGGCCGGCGTGCCGTGGTAGGCGACCGCCCGGGAGATCACCTTGTGCTTCGTCGGCTTGCCGGTGAGCTTGAAGTACTGCTTCGCGAGCTTCCACGCCGTCTCGACCGCGTCGCCGCCGCCGGTCGTGAAGAACACCCGGTCGAGGTCGCCGGGGGCGTGCGCGGCCAGCCGCTCGGCGAGCTCGACCGCCCGCGGGTGGGCGTAGGACCACAGCGGGAAGAACGCGAGCTCCCGGGCCTGCCTGGCCATGGCGTCGGCGATCTCGGTGCGGCCGTGACCGGCGTTGTTGACGAAGAGCCCGGCCAGGCCGTCGATGTACTCCCGGCCGTGCTCGTCCCACACCGTCCAGCCCTCCCCGCGGACGATGACCGGCACGTGCTGGCCGAGGCCGCCGCGGCCGGTGTCCTCGAACACCGAGTGCCGGGTGAAGTGCATCCACAGGTGGTCCCGGGCGGCGTCGCCGTAGGGCGTGCCGCGCGGGGTGCGCCCGCTCGACGCGGAGGTGTCGGGGACGGGCTGGCTGGTCGTCGTCATCGGGTGCCCCAGTTGTAGTGCTGCTTGTTGAGCTTGAGGTAGACGAAGGTCTCGGTCGTCGTGACGCCCGGCAGCGGGCGGATGCGCTGCGAGAGCAGCTCCAGGAGGTGCTGGTCGTCCTCGCACACGACCTCGACGAGGAGGTCGAAGGAGCCCGCCGTGGTGACGACGTAGTCGACCTCCGGCATGTCCGACAGGGCCCGGCCGAGGTCGACGAGGTCGCCGGCGGCCTTGATGCCGATCATCGCCTGCCGGTGGAAGCCCACCTGGAGCGGGTCGGTGACGGCGACGATCTGCATGACCTCGGAGTCCAGCAGGCGCTGCACCCGCTGACGGACCGCGGCCTCGGACAGCCCGACCTCCTTGGCGATGGCGGCGTAGGACTGCCGGCCGTCCTCCTGGAGCAGCTCGATGATCCGCTTGGCGACGTCGTCGAGCCGGAGGTCGGGCGCACGGTCCCGGGGTCGGCGAGAGGGGGTCGTCACGAGGCCATGGTGTCGGTCCGGGCCCTGCGACGCAAGTGACTCGCAGACGGATTCCGCATGTTTCGGCCCGTCCGACGAGCGCTTCTCGTGCTCCGGAGCCCCTCAGGCTGGTGATTTCGTGCCTCGCGGCGATACTCTCCCGCCACGAGACCGCACCCCTCGACCCCGGGAGACGTCCCCATGAGCAGCCCCCGCGCCCTGCGCAACTTCGTCGGCGGGACCTCCGTCGACGCCGCCACCGACACCACGAGCGAGGTCGTCGACCCCTCGACCGGGCAGGTGGTCGCGCACGCGCCGGTGAGCGGCGCCGAGGACGTCGACGCCGCCTACGCCGCCGCGTCGGCCGCCTTCGCCGAGTGGGGCCGCACGACCCCGAGCGAGCGGCAGCAGGCGCTGCTGCGGATCGCCGACGCCGTCGAGTCCCGCGCCGAGGAGATCGTCCGGCTGGAGTCGGAGAACACCGGCAAGATCCACGCGCTCACCGCGAGCGAGGAGATCCCGCCGATGGTCGACCAGCTGCGCTTCTTCGCCGGCGCGGCCCGGGTGCTCGAGGGGCGGGCGGCGGGGGAGTACCTGGCCGGGCACACCTCGTGGGTGCGGCGCGAGCCGATCGGTGTCGTCGGCCAGGTGACGCCGTGGAACTACCCGCTGCTCATGGCCGTGTGGAAGATCGCCCCCGCCCTGGCCGCCGGCAACACCGTCGTCCTCAAGCCGAGCGACACGACACCGGAGTCGACCCTCCTGCTCGCCGAGATCGCCGCCGAGCACCTGCCGCCGGGCACGCTCAACGTCGTCACCGGCGACCGGGACACCGGCCGGCTCGTCGTCGAGCACCCGACCCCCTCGCTCGTCGCCATCACCGGCTCGGTCCGGGCCGGCGCCGAGGTCGCCGCGAGCGCGGCGCCGCACCTCAAGCGCGTCCACCTCGAGCTCGGGGGCAAGGCGCCGGTCGTCGTCTTCGACGACGCCGACCTCGAGGCCGCGGTCGAGGGCATCGCCGTGGCCGGCTACTTCAACGCCGGCCAGGACTGCACCGCCGCCACCCGGGTGCTCGCCGCCCCCGGCATCCACGACGACTTCGTCGCCGCGCTCGCCGACTACGCGAAGGGCTCGGCGCCGGTCGGGCGGCCCGACGACGCCGACGCCCTCTTCGGGCCGGTGAACAACGCGACCCAGCTCGAGCGGGTCACCGGCTTCCTCGAGCGGCTGCCCGACCACGCCGACGTCGCCGCCGGCGGTCACCGGGTGTCGGCGCTCGGCGACGGCTTCTTCCTCGAGCCCACCGTCGTCAGCGGCCTGCGCCAGGACGACGAGGCCGTGCAGAACGAGATCTTCGGGCCGGTCATCACCGTCCAGCGCTTCACCGACGAGGACGAGGCGCTGCGCTGGGCCAACGGCGTCGACTACGGGCTCGCGTCGTCGGTGTGGACGAAGGACTTCGGCCGCGCGATGCGGATGAGCAGGGCGCTGGACTTCGGCTGCGTGTGGATCAACACCCACATCCCGCTCGTCGCCGAGATGCCGCACGGCGGCTACAAGAAGTCCGGGTACGGCAAGGACCTGTCGATGTACGGGTTCGAGGACTACACCCGGGTCAAGCACGTCATGGCGAACATCGAGAGCTGACCCACCCCCCACCGACAGAGAGGCCGTCATCGTGCGCGTGCTCGTCATCGGCGCCGGCGGGGTGGGCGACGCCGCCGCCCGGATCGCCGCCGAACGCCGGTTCTTCGACGCCTGGGTCGTCGCCGACCGCGACCCCGCCCGGGCCGAGCGGACCGTCGCGGCGGTCACCGCCCGCCACCCGGGGGAGGACCGCTTCTCCGCCGCCTCGGTCGACGCCTCCGACGAGGCGGCCGTCGAGGCCCTGGTCCGCGAGACCGGCGCCACGCACGTGCTCAACGCCGTCGACCCGCGGTTCGTCACCTCGGTGTTCGCCGGCGCCCTCGCGGCCGGCGCCGACTACCTCGACATGGCGATGAGCCTCTCTCGCCCGCACCCGGAGCAGCCGTACGCGCGCGTCGGCGTCAAGCTCGGCGACGAGCAGTTCGCCCGGGCGGGGGAGTGGGAGTCCGCCGGGCGGCTGGCGCTCGTCGGCATCGGGGTCGAGCCCGGGCTCTCGGACGTCTTCGCCCGGTACGCCGCCGACCACCTGTTCTCCGAGATCGACGAGCTCGGGGTCCGCGACGGCGCGAACCTCGTCGTGCGCGACGAGGACGGGACCGAGGTGTTCGCCCCGGGCTTCTCGATGTGGACGACGATCGAGGAGTGCCTCAACCCTCCGGTGGTGTGGGAGGCCGACCGCGCCGGCGAGCCGGACGGCGGCTGGTCCACCCTGCCCCCGTTCGCCGAGCCCGAGGTCTTCGACTTCCCCGAGGGGATCGGCCCGGTCGAGTGCGTCCACGTCGAGCACGAGGAGGTCCTCCTCATGCCGCGCTGGGTCGACGCGCGGCGGGTGACCTTCAAGTACGGGCTCGGCGAGGAGATGATCTCGGTCCTGCGGACCCTGCACACCCTCGGCCTGGACCGCACCGAGCCGGTGGACGTCGGGGGTGTCCGCGTGAGCCCGCGGGACGTCGTCGCCGCGGTGCTGCCCGACCCGCTGACCATCGGCCCGCGGATGGAGGGCCGGACGTGCGCGGGCCTCTGGGTGACGGGGACGGGCACGGACGGCGCACCCCGGCGGACCTACCTCTACCACGTAGTCGACAACGCCGACTCGATGCGCGACTACGACAGCCAGTGCGTCGTGTGGCAGACCGCCCTCAACCCCGTCGTCGCCCTCGAGCTGCTCGCGACAGGGACGTGGGCCGGGACCGGCGTGCTCGGTCCCGAGGCCTTCGACGCCGTGCCCTTCCTCGACCTGCTCGCCGCCCCGAAGCCCGAGGGCTACGGCTCCCCGTGGGGGCTCGAGGACCGCTGACCCGCGCCGGCCGCGGCCCCCGTGGCCCCGGACCGTCCGACCCGGGACCTACGATCGGGCGGAGGGGCGCACCGCCGCGTCCCCGACCACCCCGGAGGAGCCCATGGCCGTCACCCAGAAGGCACTGATCGACGCGGTCCCCACCGCGCTGCTCATCGGCGGACGCTGGCGCGAGGCCAGCGGCGGCGGCCGCTTCGCCGTCGACGACCCCGCCACCGGGGCCACCCTCACCACGTGCGCCGACGCCACCGCCGAGGACGGCCTGGCCGCGCTCGCCGCGGCCCACGAGGCGCAGCCGGGCTGGGCCGCCACCCCGCCGCGGGAGCGCGCCGAGATCCTGCGCGCCGCCTTCGAGTCCGTCACCGCCCACGCCGACGAGCTCGCGCTCCTCATGACCCTGGAGATGGGCAAGTCCCTCACCGAGTCCCGCGGGGAGGTCACCTACGGCGCCGAGTTCCTCCGCTGGTTCTCCGAGGAGGCCGTGCGGGTCCGCGGGTCGTACTCGGTGGCGCCGAACGGCGCGACCCGCCTGCTCACGATGCGCCAGCCGGTCGGGCCGGTGCTCATGATCACGCCCTGGAACTTCCCGCTCGCGATGGGGACCCGCAAGATCGGCCCCGCCCTGGCCGCCGGCTGCACGATGGTGGTCAAGCCGGCCGCCGAGACCCCGCTGACCATGCTCCACCTGGCCCGGCTGCTCCAGGAGGCCGGTGTCCCGGCCGGGGTGCTCAACGTCGTGACGACGACCGACAGCGGCGGCGTCTGCGAGCCGCTGATCCGCGACCCCCGTCTGCGCAAGCTCACCTTCACCGGCTCGACCGCCGTCGGCCGCACCCTCGTCGCCCAGTCCGCCGAGCAGCTGCTGCGGGTCTCGATGGAGCTCGGCGGCAACGCGCCGTTCCTCGTGTTCGAGGACGCCGACGTCGACGCCGCCGTCGACGGCGCGATGCTCGCCAAGATGCGCAACATCGGCGAGGCCTGCACCTCGGCCAACCGGTTCTTCGTCCACGAGTCCGTCGCCGCGGAGTTCACCGACAAGCTCGCCGCCCGGATGGCGGCCCAGACCGTCGGCAAGGGTACGAAGAAGGGCGTCGAGGTCGGTCCGCTCATCACCGCCGAGGCGCGGGAGAAGGTGCACGCCCTCGTCACCGACGCGATCGAGCGGGGCGCGCGCCTCGTCACCGGGGGCGGTCCGGTCGAGGGCCGCGGCCACTTCTACACGCCCACCGTCCTCGCCGACGTCCCCGAGGACAGCCGCTGCCTGGCCGAGGAGATCTTCGGCCCGGTGGCGCCGGTCAGCACCTTCGCCGACGAGGACGAGGCGGTCCGCCGGGCCAACGCGACGGAGTACGGCCTCGTCGGGTACGTCTACACCCGGGACCAGGCGCGCGTGCTCCGCGTCGCCGAGGCCATGGAGTTCGGGATGGTCGGGGTCAACACCGGCGTCGTGTCGAACCCGGCCGCGCCGTTCGGCGGGGTCAAGGCCTCCGGGTTCGGGCGCGAGGGCGGCGCCGAGGGCATCGAGGAGTACCTCGAGGTCAAGTACGTCGGCCTCGCCACCTGAGACCCGCCGCCCGCGGGCGGCGGGCACCAGGGCGGGAGCGACACGGGCGCGGGAATCACCGCGATCGGTCCCCCCGCGGCGTCCCGCGGTGGTCAACTATGCGCATGAGCGAGTCCCGCATCACCTCGCACCGGCCCCAGCGACGCCACTCCGTGCGCCACCTCCTCGACGACACCGACGAGGCGCTGCGCCGCGGCGCCCGCCCCGGGGCGGTCGTCTGGCCCACCGGGTTCGACCTGCTGGACTCCACCCTCAACGGCGGCCTGCGCTCCGGCGAGCTCGTCCTCCTCGGCGGGACGGAGGGCTCGGGCAAGACGACCCTGGCCGTCCAGATGATCCGCAACGCCGTCGCGGCCGGCCGCACCGCCGTCATCTTCTCGTTCGAGCACGAGGCGCAGACCGTCGTCCAGCGCCTGCTCGGGCTCGAGGCCGCCCACGCCGCCGAGGCCTCGGACCAGCCGGTGTCCACCGCCGCCGACGTGCACGCCTTCCGCTCGGTCTTCGAGGCCGAGGACCCGCACCGCGCCGGGCTGGGGGAGGCCCTCGGCCGGCTCGCCTACGGGCGGGCGGCGCTGAGCATGATGGACGCCTACGCCGAGCGGCTGCACATCCACTCCTCCAACAGCCAGACGACGATCGAGGAGATCGCCGGCACCGTCGCGCAGATCGCGGAGGAGGCCGGCGAGCCGCCGGTCGTCCTCGTCGACTACCTCCAGAAGGTGCCCCGCCCCGGGGTGCAGGAGGACGAGATCACCCGGGTCACCATCGTCACCGAGAGCCTCAAGGACCTGGCGATGGAGCTGCAGTGCCCGGTCGTCGCCATCACCGCGGCCGACCGGGACAGCCTGGGCAGCGGGCACCGGATGCGGACCAAGGACCTGCGCGGCTCCTCGGCGCTGGCCTACGAGGCCGACGTCGTGCTCATCCTCTCCAGCAAGGAGCACATCGTCAGCCGCGAGCACCTCGTCTACGACCTCGGCGCGGTGAAGATCTACCGCCGGTGGTCGGTCATCACCGTCGAGAAGAACCGGCACGGCACCGGCTCCATGGAGCTCGAGGTGCAGAAGAACTTCGAGCACGGCCGCTTCTACCCCAAGGTGCGCGTCGTCGCCGAGCGCCTCATCGAGGAGCGCGTCTTCACCACGTGACCGGCGACCGCCGCGCCGCCACGGGCGGGGCGGTGGCCGCCGGGCGCGGTGGGGCGCGGACAATGGACCGGTGAGTCCTCGCAGCGTCGCCGTCCTCGGGTCGACCGGGTCCATCGGCACCCAGGCCCTCGAGGTGGTCGCCGCCCACCCCGACCGCTTCACCGTGACGGCGCTGGCCGCCGGGGGCAACCTCGACCTGCTGGCCGCCCAGGCCGCCGCCACCCGCGCCCCGCTGGTCGCCGCCGCCCGCGGCGCCGCCGACGAGGTGCGCGCGGCCGTCGCCGCGGCGGCGGGCGACCCCGGGTACCGCCCGGACGTCCTCGTCGGCGAGGAGGCCGCCACGACCGTCGCCGGGTGCGGCGCCGACGTCGTCCTCAACGGCGTCACCGGCGCCATCGGGCTGCGGCCCACCCTCGCGGCGCTCGCCGCCGGCTCGACCCTGGCGCTGGCGAACAAGGAGTCGCTCATCGTCGGCGGCCCGCTGGTCACGGCCGCCGCGGCGCCCGGGCAGGTCGTCCCCGTCGACTCCGAGCACAGCGCCATCGCCCAGTGCCTGCGGGGCGGGCGCGCCGCCGAGGTGCGGCGGCTCGTCGTCACCGCCTCCGGGGGGCCGTTCCGCGGACGCACCCGCGCCGAGCTCGCCGACGTCACGCCCGAGCAGGCCCTGGCCCACCCGAACTTCGCCATGGGCCGGGTCATCACGACGAACTCCGCGACCCTGGTCAACAAGGGGCTGGAGGTCATCGAGGCACACCTGCTCTTCGACGTGCCCTTCGAGCGCATCGACGTCGTCGTGCACCCGCAGCAGTGGATCCACTCGATGGTCGAGTTCCACGACGGCTCGACCATCGCCCAGTGCGGCCCGCCGCGGATGCTCGTGCCCATCGCGCTCGGGCTCTCCTGGCCCGAGCGGCTCACCGACGTCGACGAGCCGTGCGACTGGTCGGCTCCGCAGTCCTGGGACTTCGAGCCCCTCGACGACGACGCCTTCCCCGCCGTGCGCCTGGCGCGGCAGGTGGGGGAGGCCGGGGGCACCTACCCCGCCGTCTACAACGCCGCCAACGAGGTCGCCGTCGAGGCCTTCCACGACGGCCGGATCCCGTTCACGTCGATCGTCGACACCGTGGCGGCCGTCGTCGAGGCGCACAATGGGAACGAAGCCGAGGTCTCGCACGTCGACCAGGTGCTCACCGCCGACCGGTGGGCGCGGGGTCGCGCCGGCGAGGTCGTCGGCGGCACCACCACCCGCCACACCCCGGGAGCCCGTCAGTGACCACCCTCGCCTTCGTCGTCGGCGTCCTCGCCGTGGCCGTCGGCATCGCCCTGTCCATCGCGCTGCACGAGATCGGCCACCTCGTGCCGGCCAAGCGCTTCGGGCTGCGCGTGCCGCAGTACATGGTCGGGTTCGGCCCCACCATCTGGTCGCGCCGACGCGGCGAGACCGAGTACGGCGTCAAGGCCATCCCGCTCGGCGGGTACATCCGGATGATCGGCATGTTCCCGCCCCGGCCCGGTGACCCCGAAGGCGTGCTGCGCGCCTCGAGCACCGGCCGGTTCAGCCAGCTCGTCGACGAGGCCCGCGCCGCGAGCCTGGAGGAGATCAGGCCCGGCGACGAGGACCGCGTCTTCTACAAGCTGTCGGTGCCGAAGAAGGTCGTCATCATGCTCGGCGGCCCGACGATGAACCTCGTCATCGGGACGGTCCTGCTCACCCTCCTCATCACCGTGCACGGCCTGCCGACCCCGCAGCCCGGCGCCGTCGTGCAGTCGATGAACCAGTGCGTCGTCCCGGTCACCGACGCCGCGACGACGACCTCGTGCGAGGGCAAGCCCCCGACCCCGGCCCTCGCGGCCGGCCTGCGTCCCGGCGACACCATCCTGTCGATCGACGGCACCCCGGTCGAGAACGTCCAGCAGGTCACCGAGACCATCCGGCCGGCGGCCGGACGCCCGGTCGACATCGTCGTCGAGCGCGACGGGCAGCGCCTCACCCTCACGGCGACGCCGATCCGCAACCTCCTGCCGGTCCTGGACTCCTCGGGCAACCCGGTCCTCGGCCCGGACGGCACACCACAGACCGTCGAGGCCGGCTTCCTCGGCGTCGCGACGAGCCAGAACTCCGCCTGGGTCGCCCAGCCGTTGAGCGCCGTCCCGGCCTTCCTCTGGCAGGGCGTGAGCCGCACCGCGCTCGCCCTCGTCGACATCCCGAACCGGATGGTCGGGGTCTGGAACGCCGCGTTCGGCGGGGCCGAGCGCGAGGTCGACGGACCGATGTCGGTCGTCGGCGTCGGCCGGGTCGCCGGCGAGGCCTCCTCGGGCCGCCTGGAGTCGCTCACCGGCGGGTCCGTGGCGGACCGGTTCTGGTTCCTCGTCAGCCTCATCGCGACGCTGAACCTCTTCCTCTTCCTGTTCAACCTCATCCCGCTGCTCCCGCTCGACGGCGGGCACGTCGCCGGAGCCCTCTGGGAGGGGACCAAGCGGCGGGTCGCCAGGCTGCGGGGTGCCCCCGACCCCGGCTACGTCGACGTCGCCAAGGCGCTGCCCATCGCGTACACCGTCGGCCTCGTGCTCGTCGGCATGTCCGCGCTGCTCATCTACGCCGACGTCGTCAACCCCGTGAACCTCGGCGGCTGACCCACCCCCGGGGTTCCCCGGAGCTCTGCCAGCGGGGGTTGGAAGCCCTGGGAGCAGAGGTGCGCAGGCCCTCTGTCGGTCGCCGGCGGTGTCGAGGGCGTTCATGCTCCTCCGAGGAACCGGTCGTACGCTGGAGGCATGTCCGTCTCCCTCGGTATGCCCGCCGCGCCCCCGCCCGTCCTCGCCCCGCGCCGGGCGAGCCGGAAGATCAAGGTCGGCTCGGTCGAGGTCGGCGGCGACGCGCCGGTCTCCGTGCAGTCGATGACGACGACCCAGACCAGCGACATCAACGCGACCCTCCAGCAGATCGCCGAGCTCACCGCCGCCGGCTGCGACATCGTCCGGGTGGCCTGTCCGACCCAGGACGACGCCGACGCCCTCCCCGCCATCGCGCAGAAGTCGCAGATCCCGGTCATCGCCGACATCCACTTCCAGCCCAAGTACGTCTACGCCGCGATCGACGCCGGCTGCGCCGCGGTGCGCGTCAACCCCGGCAACATCCGCAAGTTCGACGACCAGGTCAAGGAGATCGCGGCGGCCGCCAAGGACGCCGGCGTCTCGCTGCGGATCGGCGTCAACGCCGGCTCCCTGGACAAGCGGGTGCTGGAGAAGTACGGCAAGGCGACGCCCGAGGCCCTCGTCGAGTCGGCCGTGTGGGAGGCGGGCCTGTTCGAGGAGCACGACTTCCACGACTTCAAGATCTCGGTCAAGCACAACGACCCCGTCGTCATGGTCCGCGCCTACGAGCTGCTCGCCGAGCGCGGCGACTGGCCCCTGCACCTCGGCGTCACCGAGGCCGGGCCGGCCTTCCAGGGCACGATCAAGTCGGCGACCGCGTTCGGCGCCCTGCTCTCGAAGGGCATCGGCGACACCATCCGGGTCTCCTTGTCGGCGCCGCCGGTCGAGGAGGTCAAGGTCGGCATCCAGATCCTCCAGAGCCTCAACCTGCGGCCCCGCAAGCTCGAGATCGTCTCCTGCCCGTCCTGCGGCCGGGCCCAGGTCGACGTCTACAGCCTCGCCGACAAGGTGACCGCCGGCCTCGAAGGCATGACCGTGCCGCTGCGCGTCGCCGTCATGGGCTGCGTCGTCAACGGTCCCGGCGAGGCCCGGGAGGCCGACCTCGGCGTCGCGTCCGGCAACGGCAAGGGCCAGATCTTCGTCAAGGGCGAGGTCGTCAAGACCGTCCCCGAGGCCGACATCGTCGAGACCCTCATCGAGGAGGCCATGCGGATCGCCGAGGAGATGGGCGAGCCCGAGGACGAGGCCGCCGCGGGCTCGCCGAGCGTCACCGTCTCCTGACCTCCCGGTCACCGCACCCGACGTCCGTCGACCACCCGCCGGGGGCAGGGTCCTCCCGCCCGGCACTCCGTCGACGAGCCGGGGCCGAGGACCGACATCCCCGACCCGTCGTCGCAACCCCGTCCGACCCCTAGGCTGGGGCTGTGCTCCGCACGAGATCCCCGGTCCGGCCGCTGTCGCTCGACGACCGCGACGCCGCGCTGGAGGTGTGCGCCCGGGACCTGGCGCGCGGGGTGTTCGTCGCCGCCCGCATCCTCGAGGGGGCCCGCACGGGGTCCCTGTCGGCGGTGCTGGGCCACCGCGACGAGGGCGCGCTGACGTCCGTCGTCTGGGCCAGCGCGAACGTCGTCCCGGTCGGCACGACCGAGGAGGACCGGCCGCTCTACGCCGAGCGGCTGCGCCGCTGGCGCGGCCGGTGCGCGTCGGTGTTCGGGGACCGCGAGGAGGTCGTCGGGCTCTGGCAGCACCTCGGCCCGGCCTGGGGTCCGTCGCGCGCGGTGCGGTCCCACCAGCCGCTGCTCGTCGCCGACCGGCCGCCGTCCGCGCTCGGCGTCGACCCCGACCCGCGGGTGCGCCCGGCCCGGCCCGACGAGGTCGACCTCGTCCTCCCGGCCGCCGAGCACATGTTCACCGCCGAGATCGGCTACCCCCCGTACACCGGGTCCAGCCGGGGCTACCGCGCCTCGCTCGCCTCGCTCATCGCGCGCGGGCACACCTTCGTCGTCGTCGAGGACGGGGAGGTCGTCTTCAAGACCGACGTCGGCAGCCTCGCCCTCGGCTGCGCCCAGCTGCAGGGGGTCTGGGTGACCCCACGCCTGCGCGGGCAGGGGCTGGCGGTGCCGATGCTCGCGGCGGTGCTCGAGCAGCTCATGGTCGGCCAGGCGCCGGTCGTCTCGCTCTACGTCAACGACTTCAACCGGGCCGCGCGCGCGACGTACACCTCGCTCGGCTTCCGCTCGGTGGGCGAGTTCAGCACCGTCCTGCTCTGAGGGCGACCCGTCGTCACCCCTCCGGGGGGTCGGCCGGCGACAGCCCTCCCGAGAACCGGCGGAGGCCGGCGACGACGACCGGGGACGGCTCCGCCCCCTCCTCGACGGGGGAGAGGTCCGGGCCGGTCAGGAGGAAGGCCCGGCGGTCCGAGGCGACGAGGACGACCGACGGGAAGGGCTCGTACTCGCTCCTGGCCCAGGCGTAGACGCCCTCCCGGTCGCTCAGCGTCGCGAGCCAGACCAGCGCCGTGATGCCGTCGTGGTGGAGGTGGTCGTCACCGAGCTCGAGGTGCGCCGAGACCGACCAGCGCACGGCGGCGTCGGTGGTGCGGCGCGCGTACCGCAGCGACACGTGCTGACCACCGGCGACGCCGGCCCACTCCTCGCCGTGCAGCGTGCCCTCGACGGGGCCGCCGGACGGCACGAGAGGTGCGTCCAGCGCGGGCAGGCCGTCGGGCTCCGGGACGACCGCGGGCCGCGGGCCCTCACCGACCAGCCACCGCAGGACGGCGAGGTCGTCGTCGGCGAGGTCGGTGCGGCAGTCGAGCGTGACGACGACCTCGTAGCGGGTTCCCACGGGAGCCAGCCTGCCACGCGCGCCGGCGCGCGCCGGCCGGCCCCGAGCGCGCGGCCGGGAACGCGTGCGACGCCGCCCGCGGCCGTCGTTATCCTTGCCGGGTTCCGACCCTCGACCCTCCCCAGGAGCCCCCGGTGGCCATGCGCATGTCGTCCCTGTTCCTCCGCACCCTTCGCGAGGACCCGGCGGACGCGGAGGTGCCGAGCCACCGGCTGCTCGTCCGGGCGGGGTACGTGCGCCGGGTGAGCCCCGGCATCTACACCTGGCTGCCGCTGGGCCTGAAGGTGCTGCGCAAGGTCGAGAGGATCGTGCGCGAGGAGATGGACGCCATCGGCTCCCAGGAGGTGCTCTTCCCGGCGCTGCTGCCCCGCGCGCCCTACGAGGCGTCCGGCCGCTGGGGCGAGTACGGCCCCAACGTCTTCCGGCTCCAGGACCGCAGGGGCGACGACTACCTCCTCGGCCCGACGCACGAGGAGATGTTCACCCTCGCCGTCAAGGACATGTACTCCTCGTACAAGGACCTGCCGCTGGCGCTCTACCAGATCCAGACGAAGTACCGCGACGAGGCCCGGCCCCGGGCCGGCATCCTGCGGGGGCGCGAGTTCGTCATGAAGGACAGCTACTCCTTCGACATCGACGAGGCCGGCCTCGACAAGAGCTACCAGCTGCACCGTGACGCCTACGTCCGGCTCTTCGACCGGCTCGGCTTCCACTACGTCATCGTCCAGGCGATGGCCGGCGCGATGGGCGGGTCGAAGTCCGAGGAGTTCCTCGCCACCGCCGAGAACGGCGAGGACACCTACGTGCACTGCCCGAGCTGCGGGTACGCCGCCAACGTCGAGGCCGTGCAGGTGCCCGCGCCGGACCCGGTCGACGCCTCCGGGGTGCCGGCCGCGCACGTCGAGGACACCCCCGACACCCCGACCATCGACACCCTCGTCGCGCACCTGGAGTCGGCCTTCCCGCGCAGCGACGGCCGGTCCTGGACGGCGGCCGACACCCTGAAGAACGTCGTCGTCGTCCTGCGCCACCCCGACGGCACCCGCGAGCCGCTGGCCATCGGGCTGCCCGGTGACCGCGACGTCGACGAGAAGCGCCTCGGGGCGCAGGTCGAGCCCGCCGTCGTCGAGGCGTTCGACGAGAAGGACTTCGCCGCGAACGGCGCGCTGGCCAAGGGCTACATCGGCCCCGGCGTGCTGGGGTCGGAGAAGGCCTCGGGGATCCGGTACCTGCTGGACCCCCGCGTCGTCGAGGGCACGGCGTGGGTCACCGGCGCCGACGAGCCCGGCCGCCACGTCCTCGACCTCGTCGCCGGCCGCGACTTCACCGCCGACGGGACGATCGAGGCGGCCGAGGTCCGGCCGGGCGACGCCTGCCCCTCGTGCGGGCACGCGCTGGAGTCCGCGCGCGGCATCGAGATGGGGCACGTCTTCCAGCTCGGGACGAAGTACGCCGAGGCGCTCGACCTCAAGGTGCTCGACGAGAACGGCAAGCTGCGGACCGTCGTCATGGGGTCCTACGGCGTCGGGGTCTCGCGGGCCGTCGCCTGCGTCGCCGAGGGCAACCACGACGAGCTGGGCCTCGTCTGGCCGCGCGAGCTCGCCCCGGCCGACGTCCACGTCGTCGCCACCGGCAAGGACCCCGCCGTCCTCGTCTACGGCGAGGAGCTGACCCGCGGGCTGGAGGCCGCCGGCGTCGAGGTGCTCTTCGACGACCGTCGGCAGGCCAGCCCGGGCGTGAAGTTCAAGGACGCCGAGCTCATCGGCGTGCCGACCATCGTCGTCGTCGGCCGCGGGCTCGCCGACGGCACCGTCGAGGTCCGCGACCGGCGCTCGGGCGAGCGCCGCGAGGTGTCCAGCGACGACTGCGTCGGCGAGGTGCTCCGCGAGATCGGCCGGGCGTGAGCCGCCGCGTCGAGGCCGTCGTCTTCGACTGGGGCGGCACGCTCACCCCGTGGCACGAGGTCGACCTGCCCGAGCAGTGGCGGGTGTTCGCGCGCGAGGTCCACGGCGTCCCGGTGGACTCCGACGACGTCGCGCCGGAGGACCTCGAGGAGGCGCAGCGGCTCGCGGAGCGGATCCACGCCACCGAGGCCGCCGCGTGGAGGCGGGGCCAGGACTCCCACGCGTCCGCCGCGCTCGAGACCATCCTCGCCGAGGCCGGGGTCGACGCCGAGCACGACCGGCACCACCTCGCGCTCGCGGCCTACCGCGGGTTCTGGGAGCCGCACACGCACACCGACCCGCAGGTCCGGCCCCTCTGGGAGGGCCTGCACGAGCGCGGGATCAAGGTCGGGGTGCTGTCGAACACGATCTGGAGCCGCGACTACCACCGGGGGATCTTCGAGCGCGACGGCGTCCTCGACCTCGTCGACGCCGACCTGTACTCCAGCGAGCTGGACCACGTGAAGCCGCACCCGGCGGTGTTCCTGGCGGCGTGCGAGGCCGTCGGCGTCGAGCCCGAGCACGCGGTGTACGTCGGCGACCGGATGTTCGAGGACGTGCACGGCCCGCAGCAGGTCGGGATGCGCGCCATCTGGATCCCGCACTCGGACATCCCGGCCACCCAGCGCGTCGAGGTCGACGCCGTCCCCGACGCCCGGGCGCACGAGCTGCTCGACGTCCTCACCGTCGTCGACGGCTGGAACGCCACGGACTGAGCAGTCCCGTGGGCGTCCGGTCCGGAGGCCGGCCCGACATCGGGCGGCAGACCTGAGCACCCCTCCCGCCGGTGCCGGTCGGCGGATGGGCCGGCACCGAGCGGGAGAGCAGGGCGCCGTCCGCGGGCGTCCGGTCCGGAGGCCGGCCCGACATCGGGCGGGGGCCGGTGCGCACCTAGGGTGTCGCCGTGGACGACCTGGCCCTGCACACCGTCGCCCTGCTCGGGGTCGCCGGGTTCGTCGCCGGCTGGGTCGACGCGGTGGTCGGCGGCGGCGGGCTGGTGCAGCTCCCCGCGCTCCTCGTCGGGCTGCCCGGTGCGACGCCCGCCCAGGTGCTCGCGACGAACAAGGCGAGCGCGGTGTGGGGCACCGGGGCGGCCGCGGTCACCTACGCGCGCCGGGTGCCGCTGGACCTCAGGACGGCGCTGCCGATGGCGGCCGTCGCCTACCTGGGGGCGGCGGGCGGCGCGGTCATCGGCCTGCACATCCCGAAGTCCCTGTTCAACCCCATCATCCTCGTCATGCTCGTCGTCGTCGGCGCCTACACGCTGCTCAAGCCGTCGGTCGGCGAGCTGACCCGGCTGCGGTGGGCGGGGCACCGACACACCGTCGCCGCCGTGCTCACCGGGTTCGTCATCGGCGTCTACGACGGGGCGCTCGGCCCCGGCACCGGCAGCTTCCTCGTCTTCGCGCTCGTCGGGCTGCTCGGCTACGCCTTCCTCGAGGCGAGCGCGACGGCCAAGGTCACGAACCTCGCGACGAACCTCGGCGCCCTGACGGTCTTCGCGCCGGGCGGGCACGTCGTCTGGGCGGTCGCGGTGGTCATGGCCGTCACCAACCTGCTCGGCGGCTACGTCGGAGCCCGCACCGCCGTCGCCCGGGGCAGCCGCTTCATCCGCGTCGTCTTCGTCCTCGTCGTCGTCGCCTTCGTCGTCCGCATCGGCGGCGACCTCCTCGGCGCCTGGTGACCCGCCCCACCCACCCCACCCACCCGCCTCCTCCCCGGAACGTGTGTGAACACGCCGGGAGATCCCGGCGAGTTCACACACGTTCGCGGAGCTGTGGATGACGGCAGCGGGCTCTCGCGGCGAGTCGGCATCCTGCGGCGATGGACCGGGGGACGAGACATGCCGTGGACGCCGCGGCAGAAGAGCACGGCGGGGTTCTCTCGCGGGGGCTGCTGCGCGGCCTCGGCGTCGACCGTGACGCGGTGGCGCGCGAGGTCTCGGGCAGGAGGTGGGCGGTCGCCGGGGAGCACACCGTGGCGCTGCACCGAGGGCCGTTGCCCGTCGAGGCCCTGCGTTGGCGGGCGCTGTGGGAGACCGGACCAAGAGTGGCCGTGCTCGACGGGGTCAGCAGCCTCGTCTCGGCCGGCCTCACCGGCTTCGACGAGCCGGTCGTGCACGTGTCCGTGACACGCAACTCACGCTGCCCCGACGTCGACGGCGTGCACCCCCACCGGGTCCGTCGCCTGGACGGGGAGCGCCATCCGGCCGCGACGATGCCACGGACACGGACCGACGTGGCGACGATCCGCGCGGCGGGGTGGGCCGTCTCGGACCGCCAGGCGGCCCTCGTCGTCGCCATGTCGGTGCAGCAGCGCCTCGTCACCGGCCCGCGGCTGCTGCACGCCGTCGCCTCGGTCCGCATCCGAGGTCGGCGCCCGTTCGTGCGACAGGTGGTCCGGGACGTCGCGGCCGGAGCCCAGTCCCTGGGCGAGCTGGACTTCGCCCGGATGTGCCGCGCGCACGGGTTGCCGGAGCCGAGCAGGCAGGTCGTCCGTCGCGGCCGCCATGGTCGCGTCTACCTCGACGTCCGGTGGGACGAGGCCCGGCTCGTCGTCGAGATCGACGGGTCGGGGCACCGAGCCGGACTCGCGCTGTCGTCGGACAACCTGCGGCAGAACGCCGTGACCCTCGAGGGCGACCGGGTGCTGAGGTTCGACCTCCTGGCGCTGCGGCTGCACGAGAGGGAGGTCATGGCCCAGGTCCGCCGAGGCCTGTTCCCCTGACCTCCGTCAGCCCGAACGTGTGTGAACACGCCGGGATTTGCCGGCGTGTTCACACACGTTCGGGGGAGGGGAGGGTGAGCCAGAGGGCGGCGTGGGGCGGGAGGTGGACGTCGCCGTCGTCGGACCAGGGGAGGGCGTCGCCGGTGAGGGCGTCGACGGTGTCGGCCAGCCCGAGCTCCTGCACCCGCCACCCCGGCCAGACCCGGGTCTCGGGCGTGACGTTGTAGACGCCGGCGAAGCGGCCGAGCGGGTGGTCGCGCAGGGTGACGAGCACGCCGGGGTCGTCGACCGGTCCGATGGTCGAGTCGACCGACCCGTGCAGCTGCGGCAGCGTCCCCCGCACCCGGATCAGCGACGCCAGCGTCCCGAAGACGCGTCCGGCGACGGTCGTGTCGTCGTGCCGCTGGCCGACCCGGGCGGCGTCCAGTCGGGGCCGGTGCGCCCAGCGGTTGTCGTCGGCGTGCCCGGGCTCGCACGCCCAGTCGGGGTCGTTGGGCTGGCCGAGCTCGTCGCCGCTCCACAGCACCGGAACCCCGCCCCACCCGAGCACGACGGCGTGCGCCAGCCGCAGGGCCGCCAGCGCCTCGTCGACCTCCTCGGGCGTCTCGGCGGCCTCCAGCCCGACGAGCGACGCCGCGCTGCCGGAGGTCCGCCGGTCGCCAGTGTCCGGGTTGAACTGGAAGACGAGGCCGCGCGCCGGCGAGCCCCAGAAGTCGCCGGAGTACCAGTCGGCGAGGAAGTGCCGGTGCCCCGGGCCGGTCAGCCCGACGGCGGCGGCGTCCTCGTCCATGACCGCCCACCCGATGTCGTCGTGGCAGCGCAGGTAGGTGAGCCAGGTGGCGGTCGTCGGCTTCGGCGGCAATGACCCCAGCGCGTGGGCGGCGAGCCGGACGTCGCGCGCGGCGAGCATCGACCAGACCTGCACCATGAGGCTGTTGTGGTAGGCGAGGTCGCTGACCTTGCCGGTGAACCGGCCCTCCCCGAGGTAGGGCAGCAGCTTGGTCGGCGCGACGATGGCCTCGGCCTTGAACACGACCGCCGGGCAGGCGATCCGGGCGACGGCGCGCAGCACCTGGGTGATGGCGTGGACCTCCGGCTGGCCCTGGCAGTCGGTGCCGAGGCGCTTCCACATGAAGGCGATGGCGTCCAGCCGCAGCACGTCGACGCCGCGGTTCGCGAGGTCCAGGACAACCTGTGCGTACTCGACGAGGACGTCGGGGTTGCCCCAGTTGACGTCCCACTGCCAGGAGTTGAACGTCGTCCAGACCCAGCCGCGCACCTCCTCGTCCCACGTGAAGCTGCCGGGTGCGAAGTCGGGGAAGACCTCGGGCAGCGTGCGCTCGTAGGCGTCCGGCAGGCGCCGGTCGGGGAAGACGTGGAAGTAGGAGCGGTAGCGCAGCAGTCCCTCGCGGGCCTTGCGCGCCCACTCGTGCTCGCGGGCGACGTGGTTGAGCACGAGGTCGAGGACGAGGCTGATGCCGCGCTCGTGCAGCGCGTCGGCGAGCGACTCCAGGTCCGCCATGGTGCCGAGGTCCGGGCGCACCTGCCGGTAGTCGGCCACGGCGTACCCGCCGTCGTTGTCGCCCTCGCGCGGCTGGAGCAGCGGCATGAGGTGCAGGTAGCGCACCCCGAGCTCCTCGAGGTAGGGGATCCGATCGGCGACCCCGCGCAGGTCGCCGGCGAAGCGCTCGGTGTACGCCGCGTACCCGACGGTCGAGGGGTCCTGCAGCCAGTCCGGGCGGAGCATCCGGTCCAGGTCACGCCGGTGCAGGGCGTCCCGGCGCCGGGCGAAGGCGCGGGCGGCCTGGGTGACGAGCGCGGCCCCGGTGCGGGCGGCCCGCTCGGGGCCGTAGAGCATGACGAGGCCCTCGTACAGGTCGGGCCACCAGCGCTCGAGACGGGCCCGGAACATCTCGGCCCGTTCCGGGGAGAGCCCGAGGTCCGGCGGCGAGGGGGGCGGGGGCTCGGCGAGAGTCACGGGCGCATTCTGTCGGACGCCGCCGGAGCGCTCCACCGTCCGCCCGGCCGGGCGCATCCACGCCCCCGGGCCGACCGCGCGGGATCGTCCCGCTCACGGTGGGCGCCGACGCCCGTCACAGCGGAGCCATAGGGAACGCCACCAGGGTTCCGGCCATGACGACGAGCACCCTCCCCCCCGACGCGGCTCGCGAGGCGTCCGGTCGCCGGTCCTCCCGCCGCGTCGCCGCCCTCGGGCCGGTGCCGCGCTGGTGGCGCGACGCGACCGGAGCGGCCGGCTGGGCGGTCGTCCTCGGCGTCGTCGCGCTCTGGGTGGCCGGCGGGGGAGTGCAGGAGCTCGCGACGTGGTCCGGCTTCTTCCTCTCGACCGGGCGGCTCACCGGGCTCGTCGCCTCGGCCCTGCTGCTGCTCCAGGTGATCCTCATGGCCCGCGTGCCCTGGGTCGAGCAGGCATGGGGCCAGGACGAGCTGGTGCGTACCCACCGGCTGGTCGGCTTCACCTCCTTCACCCTCCTGGTCTCGCACGTCGTGCTCATCACCCTCGGCTACGCGGCGTCGACGTCGCTCGGCATCTGGGGAACGACGTGGGACCTCGTCGTCGGCTACCCGGGGATGCTGCTGGCGTGGGCCGGGACGCTGGCACTCGTCATGGTCGTCGTCACCTCGGTCAGGCGGGCCCGGCGGCGGCTGCGCTACGAGTCGTGGCACCTCGTCCACCTCTACGGCTACCTCGGCGCGGGCCTCGTCCTGCCCCACCAGCTGTGGACCGGTGCCGAGTTCCTCGACTCCGCCGTCGCCACCGCCTTCTGGTGGGGCCTCTGGGCGGTCACGGCGGCGGCCGTCCTGGTCTTCCGGCTCGGTCTGCCGGCGTGGCGGTCGCTGCGCTCGCCGATCCGGGTCCTCGAGGTCCGAACCGAGGGGCCGGGCGTGACGACGGTGACCGTGGGCGGCGACGGCGTCCGTCACCTGCCCGCCCGGGCCGGCCAGTTCTTCCAGTGGCGCTTCCTCGACGGTCCCGGCTGGAGCCGGGCCAACCCGTACTCGGTCTCGGCCGCCCCGGACGGGCGCACGCTGCGCTTCACTGCCTCCCACGTCGGCGACGGCTCGGCCCGGCTCGCGACCCTGCGCCCGGGCACCCGGGTCCTGCTCGAGGGCCCCTACGGCCGGCTGCACGGCGGCATCCGGACCCGCCGCAAGGTCCTCCTCATGGGCTCGGGCATCGGCATCACCCCGATGCGCGCACTGCTGGAGGAGCTGCCACAGGCGCCGGGCGACGTCACCGTCGTCCACCGCGTCCGTTCCGCCCGCGAGGCCGTCCTCGCCGACGAGCTGCGCGTGCTGGCCACCGCCCGCGGCGCCCGCTACCTCCAGGTCGAGGGCCGGCGCATCGACGGTCGCGAGTCCTGGCTGCCGCGGCAGGCCGCCCACCTCACCGACACCCGGGCGCTGCTCGAGATCGTCCCCGACCTCGCCGAGCACGAGGTCTACGTCTGCGGCGGAGACGGCTGGATGACCGCCGTCCGGACCGCCGCCCTCGAGGCGGGGGTGCCGTCCACCGCCGTGCACCTCGAGCGCTTCGCCTCCTGACCCCACGACCCCTGCGAAGGACCCGCCATGCGACGCATCACGACCTGGCTGCTGAGCACCGTCTCGGTGCTGGTGCTCCTCTTCAGCTACCACACCTCGACGAACTCGGCCGGCGCGGGCGTGGTCGCCGTCGGGGAGAGCGGGGTGGGTGGCACCGACGCCAGCACCGACGACACCGGCTCCGTGGACGGCGACGCGTCGACCGGGTCCGGCACGACCGACGGCGGACCGTCGGGCTCCGGGTCCTCGTCGGGTTCCGGCTCGTCCACCGACCCGGGGAGCGGGTCCTCGTCGGCGGACGGCGGGTCCTCGGACTCCGGCTCGTCGTCGTCCGCCCCGAGCGGCACCTTCACCGGCGACGCCGTCCAGACCCGGTTCGGCCCGGTGCAGGTCGAGATCACGGTGCGGAACGGCAGGATCACGAAGTCCGTCGTCACCCAGGTGCCGTGGAGCAACGGCCGGGACCAGGAGATCAACTCCGTCGCCGTGCCCGTCCTCAACGACGAGGCCGTGCAGAGCCAGAGCGCCGACATCGACATGGTGTCGGGGGCGACGTACACCTCGGACGGGTACCGGCAGTCGCTGCAGTCCGCGATCGACCGGGCGAACCTGTGACCACCGCCGAGATCCCCGTGGCACCGGCGGCGCCGACGCCTCCGGTGCTGGGCCGCCGCGCCTGGGTGGAGCACGTCATGGGGACCGCGGTCAGCGTCCACGTCCGTGCCGTCGAGCCCACCCGCCCCGACATCGAGGCGGCGGTCGGCCGCGTGTACGCGCACCTGCGTCGCGCGGAAGCCGTCCTCTCGACCTGGCGGCCCGACAGTGACCTCCTGCGTCTCCAGCACGGCGAGACCGACGACGTGCACGCCTGGGTCGCCGACGTCACCGAGCTCTGCCTCGAGGCCGAGGACCGCACCGACGGCCTGTTCCGGGCCTGGCGCGCGCGGCCGGGAGGGCGGACCGTGCTCGACCCCACGGGCCTGGTCAAGGGCTGGGCGGTGGCAGCGGCGGCCGAGCACCTGGCCGTCGTGCCGGAGGTGGCCTTCGCCGTCGGCGCCGGAGGGGACGTCGTCGTCGGCGCGGGTCGGGGCCCGGTGGCCGCGGCGCCGGCCTGGCGCATCGGCCTCGAGGACCCCAGGCGGGCCGGCGCGGTGGCCGACGTCGTCACGGTGCGCCGCGGGGCGGTCGCGACCTCCGGTGCCGCCGCACGCGGCGGGCACGTCATCGACCCCCGGACCGGGGGCCCCGTCACACGTGCGGGGTCGGCCACCGTCGTCGGCCCGGACCTGACCTGGGCGGACGTGTGGGCGACCGCCGCCTGGGTCGACCCGGAGCACGCCGGACGCCTGCTCGGGGAGCGTGACCCGTCCTATCGCCTGGTGCTGTTGTGACCAATGAGGCTGAACAGCACTGGTGTGACCAAAGTTTCTCAAATGGCCGGCCGAAACGGTGACCCGGAGGTGGTGACTTCGTGACCTGACCTTTACCATCGGAGTACTCGCCGACCAGCAGGGGGTCGGCCGGTAGCAGGGGTCCACATGCACATCTCGCCATCCAGCCGGCCCAGCCGGCGTTCCGTCACCACCGCGGCCGCATGGGCCGTGCCCGTCATCGCCGTGGGGGCCGCCGCGCCCGCCATGGCGGCGTCGCCGGGGGTCGTCATCACCTTCGAGGGCGCGGGCTGCAAGTACCCGGGCCGCTCGGTGGCCAACAAGGAGTACGGGTACCGGCTCGAGTTCACGGTCAACAGCTCGGAGGCGACCACGGTCACCTTCGAGTCGGTCGTGGCTCCCAACTACCCGGACGCCCAGATCATCGAGGTCGGCCCGAACCCGGTCGACTCGACGACGACCTCGATCCCCGAGGGCGAGAGCACGGTGTTCGTGGTCATCGCCGCGGACATCCAGGTCTCGAACGGCAACAGCGCGAACGGCACGGCGACGTTCACCTACACGACGGGCACCGGCGAGTCCGGCACCGTCGTCGGTGACATCACCGGCTTCAAGCCCTGCAAGTAACCGACCGCCGGGTCCGCACGTGGTTCGATGAGCCGCGTGCGTGACCTGCGGATCGTCGACGTCTTCTCCTCCTCGCCCTACCGGGGCAACCCGGTCGCCGTCGTGCACGACGCCGACGGGCTCGGCGACGACGAGATGGCGTCGGTCGCGCGCTGGACCAACCTCTCCGAGACGACGTTCCTCTGCGCGCCCACCGAGCCCGGTGCCGACTACCGCGTGCGCATCTGGACCACCGGGGGAGAGCTGCCCTTCGCGGGGCACCCCACACTCGGGTCGGCCCACGCCTGGCTCGAGGCGGGCGGTGCCCCTGCGCAGCCGGAGGTCGTCGTGCAGCAGTGCGCCGCCGGTCTCGTCCGGGTGCACCGGGGGGAGGGCCTCGCCTTCGAGGCGCCACCCCTGCTGCGGTCCGGCCCGGTGGACGCGAGCACCCGCGCGCGGGTCCTCGCCGCCTGCGACCTCGAGGAGCAGGAGGTCCTCGACCTCGCCTGGGTCGACAACGGTCCCGGATGGATCGGTGTGCTCCTCGACGACGCCGCCGGCCTGCGGGCCCGGCGCCTGCAACCCGACCGGCTCGACGGCCTGTCCGTCGGCCTCGCCGCGCTGTGGGGGGAGGACCACCCCGACGGCTGTGCCCTCGAGGTGCGCGCACTCTTCTCCGACGGCCGGGACGCCACCGAGGACCCGGTCACCGGCAGCCTCAACGCGGGACTCGCCCAGTGGCTGGTCCCCGCGGGACGGCTGCCCCGCCGGTACACCGCGGCCCAGGGCTCGGCACTCGGGCGAGCGGGCCGGATCGAGGTCGAGGTGACCGACGACGGACGCTTCCTCGTCGGAGGCGCGACGCGCACCCTCGTCGAGGGTCGGATCGACCTGTGAGCCGCTGCGGATAGCCCGGTCCGGCTCTGTCCAACCGGCCACGGGCGCTGCTAGCCTGCGACCGTTCAGCCGAGATTCAGCAGGGGACCTCGGCAGGATCACCAGGCTGTGACATGTCGCGATCTCCCAGGCTCGGAGGCGTCGGGAACCCCGTCGCCCGGGACACGTCCCCGACGCGTCCCACCGGGCCCGGCGTCCCCACCGGGCGCGCCGGCAGCGCGGAGCCCGCGGCCCCCCGGACGACGCCCGCGCGCGGCCCGTGGGCCCCGTCACGGCGGCGCGAACCCGTGCCGCACTCGTCGTCCCTGCGGCCTCACCCGGTCCGTCACCGGGTGAGGTGACACCACCCCTCTGACCCAGTGGACGGCATGGCCCGCCATGCCGTCCACTCGGCCCGCCCGACCACCCTCCGGGGAGTCGCGTGGGCCGGCGGACGCCGGGACGGCGGCGGTCGGCGGCCACGGCCGCCGGTCGTCTTCCCTCTGTGCCTCCCGGCGTCCGTAGGGCCGCCCCGCGCGTGACGCACCACCGCGCGGGGCCGGCCCTGCACCGGCAGGTCCGTCAGCCGCCCGATGCCGCCGGGCCGCCCAGCGCCGCCGCCAGGTCCGCCGGCGACGTCACCGGTGCGTCGCACACGAAGCCCCGGCACACGTAGGCCGCTGCACCCGCGCCGACGAGCGGACGGTCGGCGAGCAGCGGGACCTGCGGGGCGTCCGGGACGCCGGCGACGGCCACGAGCCCGGGGGAGGTCGACCGCCGCGCGACGGCGAGCAGCACCTCCGCCTCGGGGGCACCACCCACCACCGCGACCTGCAGCGGCCCCGCGACGGCGGCCTCGGCGACGGCGAGGGCCCAGCCGGCGAACCGTGGCTCCTGTCCGGCGACGCCGCCACAGGAGGCGAGCACCTCGTCGGCCAGGGCGCGATGGCGGGGGCTCCCGGTGAGGGCGGAGAAGGTGAGCAGGGCGCCGGCCAGGGCCGACGCGCCGGCGGGCTCGGCGTTGTCGCTGCGCTTCGCCGGCCGGGCGAACAGGGCCGGGGCGTCGTGGGCGGTGTCGTGGACGGCGCCCTCGTCGTCGACGAAGCGGGCGAGCGCGTCGTCGAGCAGGTCGCCCGCGGCCGTGAGCCAGCGCGCCTCGCCGGTGGCCTGGTGCAGGGCGAGGAGGCCCTCGGCCAGGTCGCCGTGGTCGTCGAGCACCGCCGGCGCGGCGGAGACCCGGCCCCCGCGTGAGGTGCGCCGCAGCCGGCCGTCGACGACGTGGGTCGCCAGGACGTGCGCGGCGGCGCGGCGTGCGGCGTCGACGAGGTCCGGACGCCCGAGCAGGGCCCCGGCGTCGGCGAGTCCGGCGACGGCCAGCCCGTTCCAGGCGGTGACGACCTTGTCGTCGCGGGCCGGCTGCGGGCGGGCGTCCCGGGCCCGCAGCAGCCGGGCCCGGGCCTGCGCCCACCACGCGGGGTCGTCGGGGTCGGCCCGCAGCTGCAGGGTCGAGGTGCCACGCTCGAACGTGCCGGCGCCGGTGACCTCCAGCAGCCGGGCGGCCCGGGCACCGTCGTCGGGCCCGAGGACCTCCGCCAGCTCCTCGGGGGTCCACGCGTAGGTCAGGCCCTCGTGGGAGGCACCGTCGACGACGGTGTCGGCGTCGAGGGCGGAGGCGAAGGCGCCCTCCGGCGTGCCGAGGTCGCGGACGAGGAAGTCGGCGGTCTCCTCGGCGACGCGGCGGGCGAGGTCATCGCCCGTCGCGCGCCACAGGTGTGCGTACACCCGCACGAGCAGCGCGTTGTCGTAGAGCATCTTCTCGAAGTGGGGCACGACCCAGTCGGCGTCGACGGAGTAGCGCGCGAAGCCGCCGCCGAGCTGGTCGTAGAGGCCCCCACGGGCCATCGCCTCGCAGGTGCCGCGGACCATGGCCAGCGCGTCGGCGGACCCGGTGCGGGCGTGGTGGCGCAGGAGGAACTCCAGGACCATCGACGGCGGGAACTTCGGGGCCCCGCCGAAGCCGCCGTGGGCGACGTCGTGGTCGGTGCGCAGCCGGGTGGCGGCGCGCTCGAGCAGCGCGGTCCCGAGCGGTGCGGCGGCCGGGGGGCCGGTGACCTCGCGCAGCCGGGCGGCGACGTGGTCCCCGGACGCGAGCACCTCCGCGCGCTGCTCGGTCCAGACCTGGCCGGCCTTGGCCAGCAGGTCCAGCAGGTGCTGCCGCGGCAGGTAGGTCCGGGCGAAGAAGGGGTCGCCGTCCGGGGTGAGCAGCACCGTCATCGGCCAGCCACCCTGCCCGGTGAGCGCGGTCGTCGCGGCCATGTACACGGCGTCGACGTCGGGTCGCTCCTCACGGTCGACCTTCACGGCGACGTAGCCGCGGGCCAGGGCGGCGGCGACCTCGTCGTCCTCGAACGACTCGTGCGCCATGATGTGGCACCAGTGGCAGGCGGCGTAGCCGACGGACAGGAAGATCGGCACGTCGCGGCGCCGGGCCTCCGCGAAGGCGTCCTCGCCCCACTCCCACCAGTCGACGGGGTTGTCCGCGTGCTGCAGGAGGTAGGGGGACAGGGACGACGCGAGCCGGTTCGCCATGCGCCCCACCGTAGGCGCCGGGACGGCTCAGTCGTCCAGGGCCTTGTGCAGCGCGACGCAGGTGGTCAGGGCCTCGGGCCCCTCGGTCGTGGCCCAGCTGACCTGGACGCCGGCCCGCAGCAGGGTCCAGGCGCGGGCCTCCTCGACGTCGACGCCGGCGGCGTCGGCGACGAGCCCCAGCCGGTGGCGCACCGACCACCGCAGGGCCGCACCGGTCCCCAGCTCGTCGACGCGGTTGCCGAGCAGCGGCCAGACCTCGAACCCCGGATGTCCCGCCACCGGCTTGGGGTCGATGGCGAGCCACTCGCCGTCGCGCCCGCGCAGCACGTTGGCGTAGTGCAGGTCGGTGTGCAGGAGCAGCCCCGGGTCGTCGGGGAGCAGGTCGCGGGCCAGGCCGTGCGTGCGCTCGACGACGCGCCGGGGCACGGCCGCGCGCCGGGCCATCCGCTCCAGGTGCGGCGCCAGGTGCTCGGCCAGCCCGGGCACCCGCGGCGGGGCGGCGACGTGCAGCCGGGCGAGGAGGCCGCCGACGACCTCGCAGGCCTCGTCGGTCCAGACCTCGACGAGGTCGGTGTCCGCGTCCAGCCGCTCGAGCAGCAGCACCCCCCGGGACGGCAGCGCGGCGACGAGCCGCACCGCCCCGACGCCGCCCCAGGTCCGCAGCGCGAGCGCCTCGTGGGTCGCCTCCGGGTGCGGCCACACGACCTTGAGCGCCAGGGCCTCCTCGCCGCGGCGGACGGGCACGACGACCGCGGTGGCACCGGTGCGCGCGGGCCCGTCGACGACGAGGTCCCACCGCTGCAGCGCCTCCTCGAGCAGGCGGGGGACCTCGCGGAGCCACTCGGCACCGGACGGCCCGCCCTCGGCGGGGCGCTGCGCGAGGTCCTGCACCCAGGCCGCCGGCAGCGCGACGTCGCTCACGTCAGGCCCGGGAAGGGACGCAGCGCCAGGTCCCACCCGTGCGCCCTCACCTCGACGGTCCCGAGCCAGCGGGCGGCCGCGACGAACCGGTCGGGACGGGGTCGTTCCGGCAGCCGCTGCGCCACCGGCTCGCCGAGTCCTCGGCGCAGGTCCTCCAGCGCGGTCCGGGCCAGCCGTCGGGCGTCGGCGGGCGAGCGGACCGCGAAGGGCAACGGATGGCCGACGGCGGGCGGGAGGGTGTCGCCGCCGGTGACCTCGGCGCGCAGCCGCTGCAGGGACTCCCGGTCGGCCAGCGCCCGCGTCCGGTCGGCCTCGGACCCGCGGGCGGCGGCGACCTCGAGCAGGTAGACCGCGCCGTCGAGGAGGGCGGCGACGTCCTCGGCGACATCGTCCGGCGCCGCGGGGGAGGCCCCGGCCCGGTCCGGGACGCCGAGCAGGCGGGCGGCGGCCCAGCGCTGGGCGTGCAGGGCGGCGACCGGCGCACGGAACGGGTCGGCGACGCCGGCGAACCGTCCGGCGGCCGCGGCCGCGGCGTCCTCCGCCCGGGCCAGGGCGCTCGTCGCGGCCGTGCCGGTGGGCGTCGGGGAGGGGGAGGTCGCGGCGCTCGCCGACGGGTCGACCTCGTCGGCCGGGACGCGCTCGTCCAGCAGGGCGGTCCGCAGCACCGTGTGCTGGCGGCGGTGCAGGGCCGCGAGCCGGCGGGGCAGGGTGCCGGGCAGGGAGGTGGCGAGGGCGGCGAGGAGGGCGGTGTCGCGGGTCAGCGCGGTGAGCCGGTCCTCGGCGGGGAGCCGGCGCCGGACCGGGCCGACGGGCAGCGGCGGGACGTCGTCCTCGAGCCGGACCCCACACCCGCCGAGGCCGGTGAGCCCGGTGCCGAGGGCCGCGGCGAGGAGGGTCCGCCGGCCCGCGACGGAGGGGTCCTCGGGCCGCATGGGCCCATCGTCGCACGGTGCGGCGCACCCCGCGGGGTGGCCTAGAGTGGAGGGTCCCGGTGACCGCCGGGGCACGAGAACTGCACAGGGAGGAGCGAGCCCGCATGGCCGCCGCGGACCGACTCCGACCCGTCGTCGACACCGCCCTGGACGGCACGGGCCTCGTCCTCGAGGACGTGTCCGTCACGCCCGCGGGCAAGCGCCGCGTCGTCCGGGTTCTCCTGGACCGCGACCTCCCCGCCGGCGACGAGGACGTGACGACCGCCACCGAGCCGCTGTCGCTCGACGAGGTCGCCGACGCCACCCGCACGGTCGAGCAGGCCCTCGACGCCAGCGACGCCCTCGGCGAGCAGCCCTACACCCTCGAGGTCTCCTCGCCCGGTGTCGGCCGGCCGCTCACCGAGGCGCGGCACTTCCGCCGCAACGTCGGCCGGCTCGTCACGGTGCACCGGGAGTCCGGCGAGCTCACCGGGCGGCTCGTCGCCGCCGGCCCGGAGCGCGTCCTCCTCGAGGTCCCCGCGACGAAGAAGGTGCCCGCGCGCACCGAGACCGTCCCCCTGCGCGAGGTCGACCGGGCCGTGGTCCAGGTCGAGTTCGCGCGTCCCGACCCGCCGAAGGAGAGCTGACCGTGGACATCGACCTCGCCGCCCTGCGCGCGCTGGAGCGCGAACGGGGCATCGACCTCGGCGTCATCGTGCCCGCCATCGAGCAGGCCCTCCTCCTCGCCTACCAGCGCACCGACGGCCACTACCGCTCCGCCCGCGCCGAGCTGGACCGCAAGACCGGCAAGGTCGTCATCTGGGCCCGCGAGGAGCACGAGCTGCCGCCGGCCGAGGGCGAGACCGACGAGGACGGCGAGCCCGCCCGTCCCCGCCGCGAGCTCGGGCCCGAGTTCGACGACACGCCGAGCGGCTTCGGGCGGGTCGCCGCCGCCACCGCCCGCCAGGTGATCATCCAGCGGATGCGCGACATCGAGGACGAGGCGATCCTCGGCGACTTCAAGGGCCGCGAGGGCGACATCGTCGCCGGCGTCGTCCAGCAGAGCCCGGACCCGCGGCACGTCACCGTCGACTTCGGCACCGTCGAGGGCATCCTCCCCGCGGCCGAGCAGGTGCCGGGGGAGTCCTACCCGCACGGCGCCCGGCTGCGGACCTTCGTCGTCTCGGTGCGCCGTGGCCCGCGCGGCCCGCAGATCGGTCTCTCCCGGACCCACCCGAACCTCGTCCGCAAGCTGTTCGCGCTCGAGGTGCCCGAGATCGCCGACGGCAGCGTCGAGATCGCCGCGCTGGCCCGCGAGGCCGGACACCGCACGAAGATCGCGGTGCACTCCACGGTCGCGGGCCTCAACGCCAAGGGGGCGTGCATCGGTCCGATGGGCCAGCGGGTGCGCGCGGTCATGGCCGAGCTCCAGGGCGAGAAGATCGACATCGTCGACTGGTCGCCCGAGCCCACGACCTTCATCGCCTCGGCCCTCTCGCCGGCCCGGGTCGCCTCCGTCACGGTCGTCGACCCGCAGCTGCGCTCGGCCCGGGTCGTCGTCCCCGACTACCAGCTGTCGCTGGCCATCGGCCGCGAGGGCCAGAACGCCCGGCTGGCCGCCAAGCTCACGGGGTGGCGGATCGACATCCGGCCCGACACCGAGGCCGCCGGGAGCAGCCCCACGCGGCCCGGGGACACGCCCGACCCCGCGTAGGCGGTAGACTCGTGGTCACCGACCGGACTGGACTCCGGCCCCGGGGCCCCGCACGGACGTGCATCGGGTGCCGCGGAACGGATAGCCGGTCGGTCCTCCTGCGAGTGGTTCTCGAGGCGGGGGAGCGCGGCCCGGCCGTCGTCCCCGACCCCGGGCGCCGTCGCCCGGGACGCGGCGCCTGGCTGCACCCGAGCGTCTCGTGTCTCGACCTCGCCGTCCGCCGACGGGCGTTCGGGCGGGCGCTGAGGAGCGCCGTCGCCCCGGACACCGCCGACGTGGTCCGGTGGGTCGAGGGCCTCGAGCGGGAGGAACCGTCAGATGAAGCGAACCGGAAGCGGGTTTGAACGCGATGAGCACCCGATGAGTCCTCAGCGATGAGCACCCCCCAGCTGTAACGACGGTCCGCGCCGAGCGGCACGGACCGAGACAGGAGAATTGTGTCGAAAGTCCGTGTGAGCGCACTCGCGAAGGAGCGCGGGGAGACCAGCAAGGTCGTCCTCGAGCGCCTCAACGCGATGGGTGAGTACGTCAAGACCGCGAGCTCGACCATCGAGGCCCCCGTGGTCCGGCGGTACAACGAGAAGTACCCGGCGTCCAAGCCCGCAGAGAAGCAGTCCGAGAAGCCGGCCGCAGCACCGAAGGCACCGGCCCCCAAGGCCCCCGCCGCCGCGGCTCCGGCCGCACCGGCGCCCGCGGCCCCCGCCGCGCCGTCGGCCCCGGCCC
>NZ_SAYU02000050.1 GCF_004025965.2 Phycicoccus flavus
ACGCCTACCTCTCGGTCACCGAGGCGCTGCGGGCGGGCGGCTTCCACCACGACGCCCGGGTCCGCATCCGCTGGGTCACCTCCGACGACTGCGACACCGACGCCGGGGCGCAGCGGGCGCTCGGCGGGGTCGACGCCGTGCTCGTGCCCGGGGGCTTCGGCGTGCGCGGCATCGAGGGCAAGGTCGGGGCGCTGCGCTGGGCCCGCGAGCGGGGCGTCCCGACGCTCGGGATCTGCCTCGGCCTCCAGTGCATGGTCATCGAGTACGCCCGTACCGTCGCGGGCATCGAGGGCGCGAGCTCGACCGAGTTCGACCCCGACACCCCGCACCCGGTCGTCGCGACGATGGAGGAGCAGAAGGCGTTCGTCGAGGGTGCCGGGGACCTCGGCGGGACGATGCGGCTCGGCAGCCAGCGGGCCCGCCTGGTCGCCGGGTCGGTCGTCGCCGACGCGTACGGCGCGACCAGCGCCGACGAGCGCCACCGGCACCGCTACGAGGTCAACGAGGGCTACCGCCGGCAGCTCGAGGACGCCGGGCTCGTCATCAGCGGGACCCACCCCGACCTCGGGCTCGTCGAGTTCGTCGAGCTGCCGCGTGAGCTCCACCCGTACTACGTCTCCACCCAGGCGCACCCGGAGTTCAAGTCCCGGCCCACCCGGGCGCACCCGCTCTTCGCGGGGCTGGTCGGTGCGGCCATCGAGCGGCAGCGCGCCTCGCGCCTCGTCGAGGTCGAGCGCCCCCGCACCGCCGAGCCCGCCGACGCGCGTGCCTGAGCCGCTGCGCGACCGGCTGGAGCGGCGCCCCGTCCTGGAGTCCGTGCTCTCCTTCGAGGGGCGGGTGTGGGACGTGCGCAGCGACCGGGTCGACCTCGGCGAGGCCGGGCTCGTCACCCGTGACTACGTCGACCACACCGGCGCCGTCGCCGTCCTGGCCATGGACGAGGACGAGCGCGTCGTCGTCATCCAGCAGTACCGGCACCCCGTCGGCGCCTTCGACTGGGAGATCCCGGCCGGGCTGCTCGACGTCGACGGCGAGGCCCCGCACCTCACGGCGTCGCGGGAGCTGCACGAGGAGGCCGACCTCACCGCCGGGCGGTGGGACACCCTCGTCGACCACTGGGCCTCCCCGGGCGGCTCCTCCGAGGGGCTGCGGATCTTCCTGGCCCGCGACCTGGCCCCGGTCCCGGAGGCCGAGCGCCACGAGAGGACGAGCGAGGAGCTCGGGATGCCACAGCGGCTCGTCCCGCTCGAGGAGCTCGTCGCCGGGGTCCTCGAGGGACGGCTGCACAGCCCGACCCTCGTCATCGCCGTCCTGGCCGCCGAGGCGATGCGGCACCGGGGCTGGAGCGGTCTGCGCCCCGCCGACGCCCCCTGGCCCGAGCGCAGCCCGGGCCGTGGCCGGCGCTGAGGCGCACGGGCCGAGGTGACGCGTACCCGGGCCGACCGGTGGGTACTGGCCCCAGGTGACGTCCAGCGTGTCGTGGGAGCCTGACCTCGTGGCCGGGACGTTCGGGAACGGGACGCGGTCCGCCGCCTGGCTCAAGGTGTCGGGGGCCGAGCAGACCCTCGCCCCGGACGCGCCGTGCCCCTGCGGCGGCGTGCCCGAGGGAGCGACCTTCGCCCGGTGCTGCGCCCCCGTCGTCGAGGGCGAGCGCGTGGCCGCCACCGCCGAGGAGCTCATGCGCTCGCGCTACACCGCCTACGCCCTGGCCGACGGCACCCACCTCTACACCTCGTGGCACCCGCGGACCCGACCCGACCGGGTCGACCCGGAGCCCTGGGTCCGCTGGGTCGGTCTCGAGGTGCTCGACGTCGTGGACGGCGACGCGGGTGCCGACACCGGCGTCGTGGAGTTCCGGGCGTCGTGGGTGGCGGGGGAGGGCCGCACCCGCCAGCGCGGGGAGGTGCACGAGCGGAGCCGCTTCGCGCGGCGGGCCGGACGCTGGTTCTACGTCGCGCCCGAGAACGAGGTCACGGGTCGCTGACGACCGTCGGGGCGTCCTGGTAGACCTGCGGCATGGAGCTGGAGAACATCGCCCTGGACGCCGCGGACCCGGCCCGGCTCGGCCGGTTCTGGGCCGCGCTGCTCGGGGCCGAGGTCACCCACGAGTCCCCTGACCTGCTCGAGGCCCGGGTCGCCGTGCCCGGCGGCCCGTGGCTCGACCTGTGCCTGCCCCGGGTGTCCGAGGCCGCGCCGGCCCACCCGCGGCTGCACCTGGACATCAGCGGCGGTCGAGACCAGGACGAGATGGTCGCGCGGGCGCTCGCGCTGGGGGCGCGGCATCTCGACATCGGGCAGGGGGACGTGCCGTGGGTCGTGCTCGCCGACCCGGAGGGCAACCCCTTCTGCGTCATGGAGGACCGCCCCGCCTACCGGCGGTCCGGGCCGGTCGCGGCGCTGCCGCTCGACAGCGCCGACCCGCAGCGCGACCTCGCCTTCTGGACCGCGGTCAGCGGCTGGGTCCCGGCCGGGTCCGAGCCGGTCCTCGCCCTGCGGCACCCCAGCGGGTCCGGGCCGCTGCTCGAGCTGTGCCCCGAGCCGCGACCGAAGGAGCCGGGGACGAAGAACCGGCTGCACCTCGACGTGCGGCTCGCCGCCGACGACGACCCCGACGCGGTGCTGGCCCTCGCCCTCGAGCTCGGCGCGACGCCGGTGGAGCACGACTGGGGACCCCTGCCGTGGCAGGTGCTGCGCGACCCGTCGGGCAACGAGGTGTGCCTGCTGCCGGCGCACCGCTGACCGGCGCGACCGGGTCAGGACGAGCGGCGGCCGAGCCGGGGGAGCCTGTCCCGCCACCCCGGACGTGAGGCGGCGGGCGTGAGGTCCGGTGCGGCGTGGGGGACGGCGGGCGGGGGGACCGGTGCCGGCGGGTCGGGCTCGGCCGGACGGGGCTGCGGCAGGTCCTGCGCCGCGCGGGCGGGGGCGCGGACGACCCGCGCGAGGTCCACGGCCTCGTCGATGCGGGCCAGGGCGGCGCCGTCGATGGCGAACAGGGTGGGCTCGACCTCGACGCCGAACCCGTCGCCGCCGACGAGGTGGCGCCCGCCGTCGGCGTAGCTCGTCATGAGCACGAGGTCCGCGTAGCGGACGGTGGAGCGCAGACCCGGACCGACGACGCTCACACCCTCGTCGGCGACGACGAGAGCCGTGCCGTGGCCGTCGCGACCCGGGTAGGTCCTGCCGTCGAGCTCGTGCGGAGAGCTCAGCGGCGCCGCGGCCCACCCCGCCCAGCCCAGCCCCCGGTCGGCGACCCCGGCCAGCGAGGAGGCGGCGAAGGCCTCGGCGCAGGCGCGCACGTCGTCCGGGCCGACCGCGGCCAGGGCGGCGGCGTGCTCGTCCGGCTCCGGGTGGGGGATGCCCAGCAGCTCGCCGACGGCGCGGGCGGACACGGTCTCGTGGTCCGCGGCGGCCCGCGACACCTGGTCGGCCGCGGCCCGCGCGGCGGCGGCGACCTCCTCGTCCAGCAGAGCGCCCCAGCGCAGGCGCGCGAGGACGTCGACGAAGCCGCCGGTGACGCCCGCCCGCTCCCCGGGGTGGCTGTCGGCGGTGACGGTGACGACGGCGGAGTCCGCGTCGCGGACGGTGAGGACGGCACCGGCGGCGTGGGACAGGGCGTGCTCCTCGCAGACCTCGCGGTGCAGGGCCGCCCCGAGCACGTCGGTGAAGACGACGGAGGCGGGGGAGCGCGGCACGACGCCGGTGACGGTGAGCAGGTCCGGGTCGGGGCTGCGGTACCAGGCCGGAGTCGGCGTGCGGGAGTCCGCCCCGGCCGGCGGGGGCAGGCGCGGGCCCTCGGGCAGCGGTAGGCGCAGGCCCGCGGGGAGCCGGTCCGCGCTCAGCCAGAGGACGACGTTGCCGCGGGTGAAGGCCTCCGCCGCCCAGACCCGGACGAGGTCCGGGCCGATGGCCGGCACCCCGGTCTCCGGGTAGGCGCACAGGCCGTGGCTGCTCGCGCCGTACCGGTACAGCGCGTCGGGTCGGGGGACCCGGTGCCGGCCGTCGGCCTCGGCCAGGACGAGCTCCTTCTCCGGCTCCAGGCCGTCGACGGGCAGTTCGGAGAACGCGGTGCACAGGCCGGAGAGCACGTGCGACACGCTCTGCGCGGTCCCTTGGGCCCGGAACTGGGTGTACGTCGCGTGCGTGTCGACGTAGCGGTGCACGTCCTCGACGAGACCGGTCATCGCGAGGTGCGCGACGACGTGGGTCAGCCCGCGGACGGCGAGGTTCTCGTCCGCCCAGCCGACGCGGAAGACCAGGCCGCCGGTGACGTGGCCGTCGGTGCGCTCGGCGAAGAGCGTCGGGACGCCGTCGACCTCGGTGCGCAGGACGCTCACCGCCGGCGTCCTTCCGCGAGGGCGGACGCGCGGATGTTCTCCAGGTCGCTGCGGTGGTCGGCACCGAGGGCCCAGGTCCCCGGCGCCAGGGACGGCCCGAGCTGGGCGAAGTGCGCCGCGGAGCGGCCCCGCTTCCCGGCCAGGCCGAGGGCGACGGCGAAGTCGGTGTGCGCGAGGACGGCCTCGTACCGGCTCGGGGTGGGGGCGGCGAGGAAGGACTGCTCGGCCGCGTCCAGCCCGGTGACGACCTCGGGCCAGCGCATCGCGCTCGTCCCCTCGGCGCGGTGGTCGTCGTACCAGCGGGTGAGCGCCGCGTACGGGACGAGGGCCCACTCGGCGCTCCCGGGGGCGGCCGCCGCGGTCACCTCGCCGACGAAGGCGTCGACCCGGCCCCAGTCGCCGCCCCACTTCGGGGTGAGGTGCTGGAGGTACTCCCGCTGGGCCCGCACGTCGTGGGCGTCGGCCGCCCGCAGGTGCCGCCAGCGGCGGCCCGCCTCGCTCGTGCCGAGCGCGAGCCCCCGGGCCGTCGAGAGCCGCAGGCCCCACGCCGCGGTGTCGGCGGGCTCGGCGACGACGACGCGCACGAGGTCCTGCTCGGCGCGGGCCAGCAGGGCGAAGAAGGCGTCGAACCGCTCGGCCCCGACCTGCGCTCCCGGCTCGGTGCCGCGCAGCTCCCAGGCACGGCGCACGACCCGTGCGGCCCGCACGACGCGGGCCTCGGTGTCGTCCGGGTGCTCGGCGAGGTGCCGGTCCAGGGGCTCGTCGAGCCCGTCGGCGGCGGCCAGGGCGTCCAGCGCCACCCCGTACTCGGCCCCACCGCGGGGGCGGCGGGCGGTGAGGAGGGCGAGGGCGCCCGGCAGGTCCTGCGCTGCCCGTGCGGCCGGCTCGCCCGTCTCCGGGAACGACTCGGCGAGGTCGAACCGCGGGGGCGGGACGGGGGAGGACATGAGCGGAAGCGTAGGGACTCCGGGCGCGCCTGTCCCGTGACCCGCCAGGTCCCCCACCCCCGCCGCCGGGGCGCCGCGACCGGGCACGGCGGTGGTCAGCGCCCGCGCGCGGCCCGCCACAGCCGCCGGAGGAGTGGAGAGGACGGGGCGAGGGGCTCGCCGGCGCCCTGCCCGGCGGGCGGTCCGGCGGCCTCGGGGGAGTGCCCGGCCGGCCGCGGCAGGGACGCGGCCTCGCGGGCGGGGCGCCGGACGACCCGGGCGGGGTCGACCGCGGCGTCGATGCGGGCGACGACGTCCTCGTCGAGGGCGAGCAGGGTGGGCTCGACGGCGACGTGGAAGCCGTCCTCCCCGAGGAGGCTGCGCCCGCCGTCGGCGTAGGCCAGCATCGCGGCGACCCGGTCGAAGTGGACCGTCGAGCGGCCCCGGTCCGAGCGCAGCGTCAGCCCGTCGTCGCCGACGACGAGCGTGGGTCCGTCGGCGGCGAGGCTCGCGTACCCGGTCCCGTCGACGGCGGTGTCCGAGCTCACCGGCGCCGCCGCCCACCCGGCCCACTCCAGGCCGAGCTCGGGCACCTGGGCGAGCGCGGTCGCGTGGAAGTCCTCCGCGGCGGCGCGGACGTCGTCGGCGGTGACGGCACGCAGCTCGTCCTCGAGGACGGCCGGGTCGTCGGGCTCGCGGCCGAGGAGCATCTCCAGGGCGCGCGCGGGCAGACCGGTGTGCGGGAGGGTGCGGGAGGTCGCGACGGCGGCGAGGGCCGCCGCGCGGACCTCCTCGAGCTCGTCGGCGGGCACGCTCCCCCAGCGCAGCCGGGCCAGGGTGTCGACGACGGCGCCGACGGCCGCACCGCGCCGCTCGGGGAGGCAGTCGGCGACGACGGCGACGACGGCGTGCTCGGCGTCGCGGACCCGGTAGGTGGCCGACGCCGAGTAGCCGAGGCCGTCGCGCTGGCGCAGGTCGGCGAAGAGGGCCCGGCTCAGCAGCTCGGTGAAGAGCATCGCGCGGCAGGAGCGCGGGACGACGGCGGTGACGTGGACGACGTCCTCGCTGCCGTCGAGGTAGTAGGCCGGGGTCGGTCCGAGCACGTCGGTGACCGGCGGCAGCGACTGCCGCTCGCCCTCGGGCAGGGTGAGCGACAGGCCCTCGGGCATGGACTCGCCGCTCAGCCAGAGCACGGCGTTGTCGCGGCTGAAGGCCTCGTTGGCCCACATGACGGTGAGCCCGGCGTCGACGTTCGCGAGCCCGAGCTCGGCGTAGGAGGACAGCCCGTGCCCGCGGGCGCCGTGGCGCATCCCCGCCATCGACGAGCCCGCCCCGCCCCGGCCGCGGGCCTCGGCGCGCAGGACCTCCTTCTCGGTCTCGAGCCGGTCGACCGGCAGGTCGCACAGCGCCGCGCAGACCCCGTTGAGGACCCGCACCACCTGCTCGGCGGTGCCGGACGCGTACAGGTGCGTGTGCAGGGCGTGGGTCTCGCCGTTGTGGTGCACGTCGCGCGCGGCGACCCCGTGGAGGGCGAGGTGCTCGACGAGGTGGGTGAGGCCGCGCACGGCGAGGGTCTCGTCGGCCCAGCCCACCCGGAAGACGATGCCGCCGGCGTACTGGCCGTCCTCGCGCCGGGCGAACAGCGTCGGGATGCCGTCGACCGTCGTCTCGGTCACGCTCACCGGTACGCCCCGTGGGTGGCGGCCTGGGCCCGCAGCTCCTCGACCTCGTCCCGGCGCGGACCGGCGAGGGCCCACGCGCGGTCCTCCATCGCCGGTCCGAGGACCCCGAGGTGGCGGACGGCGCGCTGCGGACGCCCGGCGAGGACGAGCGCGACGGCGACGTCGCTGTGGGCCCCGACCCAGGAGTACGGCGTCGCCTCGCCGGCGAGCAGCCGGTCCGAGACCTCCTCGAGGTCGGCGACGACGTCCGGATCGGAGAGGTACCCGTCCCGCAGCTCGGGGTCGTCCTCGCCCGCCCAGCGCTCGAGGTGGGCGGTGGTGAGGACGCCGACCTGGGCGCTGCCGTCCGGCGCCGCGTCGGCGCAGTCGCGAGCGAACTCGAACAGCGCGTCCCACGAGCCGCCCCACTTCGGGCACAGCGACTGGACGAGGTGCTGGTGGGCCTCGACGTGGTGCCGGTCGAGCTCGACGAGCCGGGTGTACCGGCGCCGGGTCTCGGGGATCCCGAGGGAGAGACCGCGCGCGGTGACGAGCCGCAGCGCCCACGGCTCGGGGTCGGCGGGGTCCTCGGCGCAGAGCCGGAGGAGGACCTGCTCGGCCCGGCGCAGGTGGTCGTGGAAGGCGTCGAACTGCGCGGTGGTCACGTGCTCGGCCGTCGCGGTGCCGCGGATGTCCCAGCCCCGGACGAGGAGCCGCAGGGCGCGCAGGGTGCGGCCGCGGCGGTGTCCGGGCTCGGCCGCGAGCAGCCGCTCGAGCGGCTCGTCGACCCCGGCCTCGCCGGCGAGCACCCACAGCCGGCGGTCCACCTCGACGACGCCGGCCAGGCCCGCCCGGTCCATCGCCCCGAGGGCACCGCGCAGGTCGCCCTGGGTCGCCCGGTCCCGCAGCCGCGCGAGGTCGGGGAAGATCTCGCAGTAGTCGTGGACCATCGGGGGGCTGGTGGTCGGCACAGTCGGATGCTAGGCGCGTGCCGGGGACCGTGCCGTCGGTTCGGGGGAAAGGGGTTCGGGGCCGCGGCACCGGGGTCCGTAGGATGGGCGGTCTGTCGCCGATCGGGCGCGGGACCCCGCCCCGCCGGCGTCGACACCGTTCCCGATCCCGAAGGACTCCCCCCGTGCTCCGCACCCACGAGGCCGGCACCCTGCGTGCCGGCCAGACCGGCCAGACCGTCACCCTCTCCGGCTGGGTGGCGAAGCGGCGCGATCACGGCGGAGTGGCCTTCATCGACCTCCGGGACGCCAGCGGCGTCGTCCAGGTCGTCGCCCGCGACGAGGTCCTCACCGGCGCGGCCCACGACCTGCGCAGCGAGTACGTCGTCCGGGTCACCGGCGAGGTCACGGCCCGCGAGGCGCACAACGTCAACCCCGACCTGCCCACCGGCGAGGTCGAGGTCGTCGCGTCCGGGATCGAGGTGCTGAACCCCAGCGCGACGCTGCCCTTCCAGGTCGACGAGCGCGTCACCGTCGGCGAGGAGGCGCGCCTCAAGCACCGCTACCTCGACCTGCGGCGGCCCGGGGTGCACTTGGCCGGCCACGCCATCCGGCTGCGCTCGCGGGTGAGCGCCGCCGCCCGCAAGGTCCTCGGCGAGCGCGACTTCGTCGAGATCGAGACCCCGACCCTCACCCGGTCCACGCCGGAGGGCGCCCGCGACTTCCTCGTCCCCGCCCGGCTCGCCCCCGGCTCCTGGTACGCCCTGCCGCAGAGCCCGCAGCTGTTCAAGCAGCTCCTCATGGTCGCGGGGATGGAGCGGTACTACCAGATCGCCCGCTGCTACCGGGACGAGGACTTCCGCGCCGACCGCCAGCCCGAGTTCACCCAGCTCGACATCGAGATGTCCTTCGTCGAGCAGGACGACGTCCTCGAGCTCGGCGAGGCCGTCGTCAAGGAGATCTGGTCGCTGATCGGCGTCGACCTCGACACCCCGATGCCGCGGATGACCTACGCCGACGCCATGCGCCGCTTCGGCACCGACAAGCCCGACCTGCGCTTCGGCCAGGAGCTCGTCGAGTGCACCGGGTTCTTCGCCGACACCTCCTTCCGGGTCTTCCAGGCCGACTACGTCGGGGCCGTCGTCATGCCCGGCGGGGCGGGCCAGCCGCGCAAGCAGCTGGACGCCTGGCAGGAGTGGGCCAAGCAGCGCGGCGCCCGCGGCCTCGCCTACGTGCTGGTCCAGGAGGACGGCAGCCTCACCGGGCCGGTGGCCAAGAACCTGTCCGAGACCGAGACCGCGGGGCTGGCGGCGCACGTCGGCGCCGAGCCCGGCGACTGCGTCTTCTTCGCGGCCGGCGCCCCGCGCTCCTCGCGCGCGCTGCTGGGCGCGGCGCGCCTGGAGATCGGCAGGCGCTGCGGGCTCGTCGACGAGGACGCCTGGAGCTTCCTCTGGGTGCTCGACGCACCGCTGTTCGAGCCCGCCGACGAGGCCGTGGCCGCGGGCGACGTCGCGGTCGGCGCGGGGGCCTGGACCGCCGTCCACCACGCCTTCACCTCGCCCAAGGCGGAGTTCCTCGACACCTTCGACACCGACCCCGGCCCGGCGCTCGCCTACGCCTACGACATGGTCTGCAACGGCAACGAGATCGGCGGCGGGTCCATCCGTATCCACCGCCGCGACGTCCAGGAGCGGGTGTTCGCCGTCATGGGCCTCAGCGAGGCCGAGGCCCAGGAGAAGTTCGGCTTCCTCCTCGACGCCTTCCAGTACGGCGCCCCGCCGCACGGCGGCATCGCGTTCGGCTGGGACCGGATCGTCATGCTGCTCGGCGGCTTCGACAGCATCCGCGACGTCATCGCCTTCCCGAAGTCCGGCGGCGGCTACGACCCGCTGACCGACGCACCCGCGCCGATCACCCCGCAGCAGCGCAAGGAGGCCGGCATCGACGCCGCGCCCGCGAGCGGGACCGCGCCGCAGGGCGCGCCCGAGGTGAACCCGAAGCAGAGCTGAGCGCCGCCGTGGTCGGGCGGGCGCGACGCGCGGACCTCGACCCCCGGGCGCTCGTCGCCGGCCTGGCTCCCGCGCTCGCCGACGCCCCGCTGCGCGAGCTGGGGGAGGGCTTCGACAACCTCGCCTGGGCGGTGGGCGACCGGTTCTGCCTGCGGGTCTCGAAGGACCCCGACCCGGGCGGGCGGCGGCGCGCCGTCGAGCGGGACGCCGCCCTGCTCGCCCTGGCGGCGGCGCACGTCAGGCTGCCGACCAACGAGGTGGTCGCCGCGAACGCCGACGAGGGGGCGCTCCTGCTGACCCTCCTCGCCGGCCCGACCGCGGACCTCGTCCGGCCGACGGACGCCGGACGCGTCGCGACGACCCTGGCGCGGCTCGTGTCCGACCTGGCCGCCGTGCCCCTCGATGCCGCGGCCGGGCTCGTCGTCCGCGACCGGCCGCCCGCGGCGTGGCTGGCCGACACCGCGGCGGAGTGGTCGGTCGCGGCGCCGCTGCTGCCGACGGGTGAACGCGAGGCCGTGGACCGCTTCCTCGCCCGGCCCGCACCCGAGGAGTCCGCGCGGCTGGTGTTCTCGCACAACGACCTCGGCGACGAGCACCTCGTCATGGCGCCCGACGGCCGGGACGTCCTCGGGGTCATCGACTGGAGCGACGCGCTGCTCGGGGACCGGGCGCGAGACCTCGCCCTCGTCGCGCTCGACCTCGGCCCGCCGATGCTCGACCTCGTCCTGGCCCGGCTCGCCCCGGCCCCCGACCCGGCCCTGCGCGAGCGGGCCCTGTGGTTCGCCGCCCGTGCGGGCGTCGAGGGGGTGGCCTACCGCGCCACCCACGCCCGGCCGAGCCTGCCGGTGGCCCGCGCCGCCCTGGGCCGGGTCCTCGCGGCCCGGGACCGGACGGCGTAGCCGGATCGCAGCGACGTCGCAGGGGCGGTGCGCAGGATCGGCGGTGCCGGGGGGCGGACCGCCACCCCGGTCCCGACCACCGAGGAGACCCGATGTCCCTGCGCACCACCCTGACCCTGGCCGCCTCCGCGGCCACCCTTGCCGGGTCCGTCGCCCTGGCCCCTGCCGCGATCGCCGCACCGGTCGTGCAGAACGGCTGCGCGACGATGGGCAACGGCGTCCAGCGCTGCGTGCTGTTCTCCCCGGTCGGGGGACGGCTCGGGGCGAAGGCGAGCATCACCGACACGGCGGCCGGCGGGCAGTTCGCGGTCCGCGTGACGAACGTGCGCCTCCAGGTGTGGCAGGGCGACCACTGGGGCCCCTACCTGCAGGCGGACGACGCCGACGGGTGGCACCGCGACACCGACACCGCCCTCACCGAGCGCCGCAACATCTGCGGCTTCCCGCAGACCCGGATGCGGGTCCGCGCCAGCTTCTCCTGGCGGGGGACCGACGGGGTCGTGCACTCGCGCGACCTCGTGACCGACGGCACGGCCCGCGCCATGGAGTGCTGACGGGGTCGGTCCCGGGGTCGCCGCCGGGCGGCCCCGCCCGCCGGCTCAGAGGTGGACCAGGCCCTTGACGACGAACAGCACCCCGGCCGCGACGAGCAGCACGGTGACGACGAGCCGGCCGTGGGCCGAGAGGGCCTGCGAGAGCGTCCCGAGCACGCGGGCGCCCGAGGTCGGCGCCGCCACCTGCAGCGCCACGGGCACCCACGCGGGGACGCAGCCGAAGGCGACGAGGACGAGCGCCGCCACGGCCACCCCGAGGGCCGGCCAGCCGCTGGCGGCCACGTCCTTGGCGGCGGCCAGGACCAGGGCCAGGGTCGTGAAGTTCGTGGCCATCGAGAACACGCCGAACCCGAACGCCGCGCCGGGGCCGCCGACGCCCCGCGCGGCCCGGCGGTGCTCGCTGCGCTGGTCCTGCTCGGGGTCGGTGTGGTGGCTGCGCGCCCGGATCGTCCGCCAGCGCCAGACGACCGCCGCCACGACGAACATCGCGACCCCGAGCCCGATGTCGAGCCGGGCGCTGATCCGTGGGGCGCGCGGGAGGGACAGCGTGCGGCCGAGGACCACAACCGCTCCGACGACGACGACGAGGACGGCCGCCGTGCCGAGGGCGTAGGCGGTCGCGGACCGCCGGCCGTCGGCACGGGAGAGCAGCACGAGCTGCTCGCTGAGCATCATCGGGCTGACGGCCGCCGCCAGGCACAGGGGCAGCAGCGTGCCGAGGAGCAGGTGCACCCCGCGCACGCTACCGGCGTGGGGAGAACCGCTCACAGACGCGTCCCCGGGCCGGTGCGCGGGTGGTCAGGAGACCGCGTCCTCCGCCCGGGCGGCGCTGCGCCACCGGCTGCGCCAGCGGACCGCGACGACGAAGCCGAGCCGTTCGTACAGGGCCCGCCCGGCGTCGTTGTCGGAGAACACGCCGAGGACGCAGGCGCCGGTCCGGGCCACGGCGTCGCGGGCCAGGGCCGAGGTGACGGCGGACCCGAGCCCGCGTCGCCGGTGCGCCGAGTCGACCGCGATCCCGGAGAGCACCGGTACGCCGGCGGTCGAGGGCGCGGAGCAGCCGGAGGCGACGAGCCGGTCGCCGTCCCACACGCCCATCCAGCGCTGGTCGTCGGCCGCGAACGGCCGCCCGTGGGTCCGGGGGCTCTCCCGGGTCAGCAGGTCGACGACGTCGGCCCGGGCGGCGGGGGTGAGGGTGACGACGCGGTCCTCGCCGGGCAGCGGGGGCTCCGGCGCGGCCCGGGTGTACATCCAGTCCCAGTCGCCGCCGTCGGGCCCGACCGGCAGGTGCCGCTCGACGACGTCGTGCGCCTCCCGCGGGCGGGAGAGGTGGTGGAAGGGGCCCGCGGTGAACCAGGCGCGCACCCGCGGGTCGGCGACGAGGGTCCCGATGCCGTCGACCGGTCCGAGGACCGACACCCCGAGGACCCCGCTGTCGGAGTGGCGCGCGAAGGCCACGGCGGTGCCCGCGGCGGTCGTCACCGCCCAGGCCGGCGGCTCCATCCCGGCGCCGATGTCGAGCTCGACGACCGGGTGGTGGCCGGAGGCGGTGAGCAGCTCCTCGACGGAGTCGAGGCGGCGGACGTCGGGCACGGTCCCAGCCTGCCAAACGCCGTGGCGGCCCGGGTCCGCGGCCCGGCCGACGGCTGGGCCCGGCCCGGAGGGGGTAGAGGACCGGCATGGACCCCCACCCCACCGACCCCTCCGGTCTCCTCGTGCTCGGCAGCGGCCCGGCCGGCGTGCACGCCGCGGCGGCCTACCTCGCCGCCGGCGGACCGGGACCGGTCCGTCTGGTCACCGCCGACCGCGACGAGCCCTACCAGCGGCCGCCGCTGTCCAAGGCCGTCCTCGCCGGCACCGAGCCCGCCCGGGTGACCCCGATCCTCGAGGGGGAGGACGCGGAGGCACTGGCCGGGGTCGAGGTGCTGGCCGGGAGCACCGTCGTCGGGCTGGACCGGGACCGGCGCGTCGTCCGGACCGACGACGGGCGCGAGCTCGCCTACGACCGGCTCGTCGTCGCGACGGGCGCCGACCCGGCGCGGCTGCCCGGGTGCGACCCGGACGCCCGGGTGTTCGCCCTGCGCAGCCTCGAGCACGCCCGCGACCTCGCCGACGCGGCCGCACGCGCGTCGTCGGCCGTCGTCGTCGGCTCGGGCTTCATCGGCTGCGAGGCGGCGGCGTCGCTGGCGGCGCGGGGGGTGCGCACGACCCTCGTGACCACCGAGGCCGCGCCGCAGGAGGCGCGGCTGGGGGCCGCGGCCGCCGGCCGGATCGCCGGGTGGCTCCGGGAGGACGGCGTCGACGTGCGCGCGTCCACCGGGGTGGAGTCGGTCCGGGCACCGGCCGAGGTGCACCTCGAGGACGGGGACGTCGTCCCCGCCGACCTCGTCGTCACGGCGGTCGGCGTGACGCGGGCGCGGGACTTCCTCGAGGAGTCGCGGCTGCCGCTGGAGGACGGCCGGGTCGTCGTCGACGCCCGGATGCGCACCGAGGACCCGCACGTGCACGCCGCCGGTGACGGTGCCCGCGCCCGGCACGAGGTCGCGGGCCGGCACCTGTCCGTCGAGCACTGGGGCGACGCGGTGGCCATGGGACGGGTCGCCGGACGCGACGCGGCCTCGCCCGGGGCGGAGCCGTGGTCCACCCCGCCGGGGTTCTGGAGCGACATCGGCGGCCGGGTCCTCAAGCACAGCGCCTGGGGGGACGGCTGGTCGCGGGACGTCCTCGTCGAGCACCCGGACGGCGCCTTCACGGTCTGGTACGCCGACGCCGACGGCGAGCTCGTCGGCGTGCTCACGCACGAGCGGGACGAGGACTACGGGCGCGGCGGGGAGCTGCTCGCCCGCCGGGCCCGGATCGAGGAGGCGCTCGCCGGCTCCTGAGCCCGCGGCCCGGTCAGGGCGCGCGCGAGACCCGCAGGACGAAGCCGTCGGGGTCGGTGAGCCGCACGGTCCCGTCCGCGACGTCCGGCAGCGCCCCGGCGCCCGCGGCCAGCAGCCGCTCGCGCTCGGCGGCGGGGTCGTCGACGACAAGCTCGAGCCACTTCGCGGCGGTGGCCGGCGGGGCGGCGACCGGCGGGCCGCCCCAGGAGATCTTCGTCCCACCCTCGGGCGCGGTCTCCACGGCGGTCTCCCCGTCCCGGTCCCAGACGAGCGGCCGGTCCAGGGCCGCGCTCCAGAAGAGCCCCGTGGCCCGGTGCCCGTCGCACGTCACCTCCGCCAGGCGCCCCGACCCCGCGAGGAAGGTGCCGCCCGGCGGCAGCACGCAGAACGGGTAGCCCTCGGGGTCGGCGAGGACGACGTGCCGCTCGTCCGGGCGCCGGCCGACGTCCAGGTGCCGGCCGCCGGTCCGCAGCACGAGGTCGACCGTGGCGCGCAGGTCGTCCTCGTCCGCGGTGAGGACGTGCAGGTGGAAGCCGTCGTGCTCGCGGCCCGCGGGGGAGCCGGGCACGAACCGCAGTGTCGGCCGCCGCTCGTCGCCCGGAACCTCCGTGGCCCCCCGTCCGCCCCCGGGCAGCGCGAGCAGGCCGGACCAGAACGCGGCCGCCCGGGCGGGGTCGAGCGCGCACTGGACGACGGTGAGCCGGTGGGTGTCGATGCGCCGACGCTAGCCGACCGTCACCGCGGCGCGGCCGCACCGGGCGGTCCTGCGCCGCTAGCCTGAGCGGATGCCCGCGCGACGCAGCCGTCCCCCGCTGGACGCCGACGAGCGCACCTCGCTGCTCGGCTGGTACGACCTGCAGCGTGGCATCGTCGTCCTCAAGTGCCAGGGGCTCTCGGACGAGGACGCCCACCGGGTGCTCGTGCCCACCTCACCGCTGATGACCGTCGCGGGCATCGTGTCCCACCTGGCCTGCGCCGAGGACCTGTGGTTCCGCGAGGTCCTGCTCGGCGAGTGGGGCGAGGGCCCCGGACTCGGGCCGCACCCGCAGGACGACGCCGACTTCGTCGTCGACGGGGTCACTCTCGACGAGGCGCTCGAGCGCTACGCCGCGGCGTGCGCCCGGTCCGACGCCGCCATCGCCGCCCACTCCCTCGACGACCGGGGCAGCACGGCGTGCCACCCCGTCGGCGACGCGACCGTGCGCTGGATGGTGCACCACATGCTCGAGGAGACCGCGCGGCACGCCGGCCACCTGGACCTCCTGCGCGAGCTGCTCGACGGCGAGACCGGCTACTTCTGACCGCCCTCGCCCGGGGGCCGCACGCGGTAGCGCAGGAGCACCAGGCCGGTCGGTCCGGTGACCGAGTCCTCGAGGACGAGGTCGGTGAGGTCGCCGGGACCGAACAGCCGCTGCCCGGACCCGAGCACGAGCGGGTGGACGAGGAGCGCGTACTCGTCGACGAGGCCGGCCGCGTGCAGGGACCGCACCAGCTCGCCGCTCCCGATGACCGACAGCGTGCCGTCGAGCCGGTCGCGCAGAGCGGCCACGCTGCTCGCGGCATCGCCCGCCAGCAGCGTCGACCCGGGGTAGGACAGCGTCGTGGCGGGGTCGCGCGAGACGACGTACTTGTCGGCGCGCAGCAGGTGCCCGGTGATCTCGCCGTCCGGGTCGGAGGTGGTCCAGTACCCGAGGACGTCCTCGTAGGTCCGGCGGCCGAGGAGCATGCCACCGGACCCGGAGCGGCCCTGCGCCATCCGCTCGTTGACGACGGGGTCGGTGAACTGCCGTCCCCAGCCGCCGTGGGCGAAGCCGCCCCGGGTGTCCTCGTCGGGCCGCCCGACGCCCTGCATCACCCCGTCCAGGCTCACGCTCTCCGTGGCCACGATCCGTGCGGTCATGCCGACCCTCTTTCCATACTCGTCGTTCTTCTTTCTCGACGTTAGACTCGCTGGTATGGAAAGTCAACGCGGCCTGCGCCCGAGCTCTCGGCGCAAGCGCGCGGCCGTCCTCGACGCCGCCGAGCAGGTGTTCCTCGAGGCCGGCTTCACCGACGCCCGGGTGGACGACGTGGCCGAGCGTTCGGGCGTGGCGAAGCAGACCGTCTACACGTACTTCGGATCCAAGGAGGGCCTCTTCGCGACCGTCGTCGAGCGGGCCAACGCCGCCGCCGCCGGCGCCGTGCACCGCGACGAGCCGTTGCCCTCGACACCGGCGGAGCTCGTCACCTGGCTCGAGGCCGCCGCCCGCCACCAGCTCGACGCCGTGCTCGCCCCGAGGGTCATCGGGCTGCGGCGGCTCGTCGTCGCCGAGGCCCGGCGCCACCCCGCGCTGGCGGCCGGCTTCTGGCGCGAGGGACCGGCCCGCAGCATCGACGCCTTCGCCCGCACCTTCGCCGCGCTCCACGAGGCGGGTCTGCTGCACGCCCCGGACGCGCGGGTGGCGGCCGAGCAGTTCAACTGGCTCGTCATGGGGCACGCCGTGAACGCCGCGACCCTGCTCGGCGACGACGGCGTCCCGGACGCCGCGACCCGGCGCGCCATCGCGGAGGCCGCGGTCACGACCTTCCTCGGCGGGCGCGGCGCGGGCGGCGTCGGCACCGGTCGCTAGCCTCGGGCGGGTGAGCCAGGACGGGACCGACCTCTTCGGCGCCGCGGGGGCGGCGGCCGCCGGCGGCGCAGGGCCGGCCCCGATGGCGCCGCTCGCGGTGCGGATGCGCCCGCGCTCGCTGGAGGAGGTCCGCGGCCAGGCGTCGGTGCTGCGCCCCGGCAGCCCGCTGCGCCGTCTGGTCGAGGGCGGGGGAGGGGCGGCCGGGCCCCTGTCGGCGATTCTTTGGGGCCCGCCGGGCACCGGGAAGACCACCCTCGCGCACCTCGTCGCGACCGCCGCGGACCGCGAGTTCGTCGAGCTCTCCGCGGTCACCGCGGGGGTCAAGGACGTGCGCACCGTCATGGAGGCCGCCGCCCGCACGCGCGACATGTACGGCCGCCAGACCGTCCTCTTCCTCGACGAGATCCACCGCTTCACGAAGGCCCAGCAGGACGCACTGCTGCCGGGCGTCGAGACCCGTCAGGTCGTGCTCGTCGCCGCGACGACCGAGAACCCGAGCTTCTCGGTCATCGCCCCGCTGCTCTCGCGCTCGATGCTCGTCACCCTCGTCCCGCTCACCGACGACGACGTCGCCGACGTCCTCGTCCGGGCGGTCGCCGACGAGCGCGGTCTGGACGGCGCCTACGCCCTGGCCGACGACGCCCGCGAGCACCTCGTCCGGCTCGCCGGGGGCGACGCCCGCCGCGCCCTGACCTTCCTCGAGGCCGCCGCCGGGGTCGCCGAGGACGCCCGCGCCCCCGGGTCGGCCCGCCCGGGGACGCTCGAGGTCACCCTGGCCCACACCGAGCAGGCCGTCGCCCATGCCGCCGTCCGCTACGACCGCACGGGGGACCAGCACTACGACGTCGCGTCCGCGCTCATCAAGTCGATGCGCGGCTCGGACGTCGACGCCGCGCTGCACTACCTGGCGCGGATGCTCGAGGCGGGGGAGGACCCCCGGTTCATCGCCCGGCGGATCGTCATCTCCGCCTCCGAGGACGTCGGGCTCGGCGACCCCACGGCCCTGCAGACCGCCGTGGCCGCGATGCACGCCGTCGCCCAGATCGGGATGCCGGAGGCCCGGATCATCCTGGCCCAGGCCGTCGTGCACAACGCGCTGGCGCCGAAGTCCAACGCCGCCTACCTCGGGGTCGACGCGGCCATCGCCGACGTGCGCGCGGGCAAGGGAGGCCCGGTGCCGCTGCACCTGCGCGGCAGCGGCTACGGCGGCTCCTCCCGCATCGCCGAGGCCTCCGCGGCCGCCGCCGGCAAGGACCGGGCACCGGCCTACGTCTACGCCCACGACGAGCCCGACGCCGTCGCCGCCCAGCAGTACCTGCCCGACGACCTGCACGGGTCGGCCGAGTACTACCGGCCCACCGACCGCGGCTTCGAGGCCCGGCTGCAGGAGCGGTGGCGCTGGCTGCGCGAGCGGCTCGGGCGCTGAGGCGCGGCCGGCCGTCGGTGGCCTCGCCTACGGTGGGCCGATGGACACCGACGCCGCGCTGGCCGCCCACGAGGACCAGCTGGTCGCCGACCTCGCCGTCCTCACCGCCGCACCGCCGGAGGGCGAGAGCATCTCCTTCGGCAAGCGGATCGGGGACGGGACCTCGCTGGCCGTCGACCGGCTGTCGGCCGTCGCCGTCCAGGAGCAGCTCCTGGACACCCTGGACCAGGTCCGGGCCGCGCGGCGCCGTGTCGCCGACGGCACGTACGGCACCTGCGAGGTGTGCGGCGAGGCCATCCCGGCCGGCCGCCTCGAGGCCCGTCCCTGGGCGGCCCGCTGCGTCCGGCACGCCTGAGCCGCAGCCGGACCTCGCCGTGCGGAAGGGGCACGACGCGGCTCCGGGGCGGCTTGTAGGGTCGGCGCATGGAGGTCACGCTCGGAGGGATCGCGGGGCTCGTCGCCGCGCTGGCGTTCGCGTACCTCGTCGTACGCGTCGCGGGCCTCGTCGGCAAGGCCGGACGCATCCTCGACGAGGCGCGCGAGACGGTCCGCACGACGACCGACAACGTCCAGCCCACGCTCAAGGGCATCACCGACACGGTGAGCCTCACCAACGACCAGCTGACCCGGGTCGACGCCATCACCGCGTCGGTCTCGACGATGACGACCAACGCCTCGGCGCTCACCTCGGTCCTCGCCGCCACCGTCGGCGGTCCGCTCATCAAGGTCGCGGCGTTCAGCTACGGGGTGCGCGTCGCCGTCCGCGACCTGCGGAAGGGGTCGCGGTGACGCCCCGCACCCGCGCCGCCCTCACCGGCCTCGCGGCCGCCGGAGCCGCGTACGCCGTGTGGCGCCTGCCCGCCACCCGCCGGTTCGTCCGGACCGTGCGCGAGGCCGCACGGGAGCGTGAGGCGGACCTGCGGGCCGCGGTCGAGACGGCCGTCCGCGCCGACGCCACCACCCGGGCGCCCCGGCACGCGGCCGGCGCGCGCGTCCCCGACCTCGACGTCGACGCCGGCTGGGGACCGCGCGACCCCGACCGCCCGGCCGCCGCGCCCCTGACCGAGGGCGACCCCGGCCGCTCCCTCACGCCCGACGAGGCGCGCGAGCTGCTGCTCGACCCCGCGGGCGACGCCCGCGACGTCGCCGCCCCCGAGGGGCGAGCTCGGTAGGGGCCCCCGCCCCCGCCTCCGCCTGCCCTTCCGATCCCGGCGCGCGCGCCCGGCATACGATGTCGCGATGCCCGCGCCCGGCCCGACCCCAGGAATGTCCCGTCATGGAAACCGCTGAGATCCGCCGCCGCTGGCTCGACTTCTTCGGCCGCAACGGCCACACCGTCGTCCCGAGCGCCTCGCTGCTGCTCGACGACCCGAACCTGCTGTTCGTCAACGCCGGCATGGTGCCCTTCAAGCCGTACTTCCTCGGGCAGGAGACCGCGCCGTACGACCGCGCGACGAGCGTCCAGAAGGTCGTGCGCACCCAGGACATCGAGGAGGTCGGCAAGACCTCCCGGCACGGCACGTTCTTCCAGATGAACGGCAACTTCTCCTTCGGCGACTACTTCAAGGAGGGCGCCATCGCGCTCGCCTGGGAGCTCGTCACCTCCCCGCAGGACCGGGGCGGCTTCGGTCTGGACCCCGAGCGGATCTGGCCGACCGTCCTCGACGGCGACGACGAGGCCCTCGGCATCTGGCACGAGCAGGTCGGGGTCCCCCTGGAGCGCATCGTCCGGCGCGGTCTGGCCGACAACTACTGGCACATGGGCGTGCCCGGTCCCGGCGGCCCGTGCTCGGAGATCTTCTACGACCGCGGCGCCGAGTACGGCCCCGACGGCGGCCCGGCGGTCGACGAGGACCGGTTCATGGAGTTCTGGAACCTCGTCTTCATGCAGGAGGAGCTCTCCGCGGTCCGCACCAAGGTCGACTTCGACGTCTCGGGACCGCTGCCGCGCAAGAACATCGACACCGGCATGGGGCTGGAGCGCATCGCCTCCATCCTCCAGGGCGTCGACAACATGTACGAGATCGACGAGGTCTACCCGGTCCTCGGCCGGGCGGCGGAGATGACGGGCAAGCGCTACGGCGCCGACTCCGGCCACTCCGCGGGGTCCAGCGCCCCCGACGACGTCCGGCTGCGGGTCGTCGCGGACCACGTCCGCTCCTCGCTCATGCTCATCGGCGACGGCGTGACGCCGGGCAACGAGGGCCGCGGGTACGTCCTGCGCCGGATGCTGCGCCGCGCCATCCGCTCGATGCGCCTGCTGGGCTACGAGGACCCGTGCCTCCCGGAGCTGCTGCCGGTCTCCCTCGAGCGGATGGAGCAGTCCTACCCGGAGCTGCGCACCGACTGGGACCGGATCAGCCAGACCGCGTACGCGGAGGAGGACGCCTTCCGCCGCACCCTCGCCGCGGGGACGACCATCCTCGACACCGCCGTCTCGCGGACCAAGGAGGGCGGCGGCGCGGTCCTCGGCGGCGACGAGGCCTTCCGCCTCCACGACACCTACGGCTTCCCCATCGACCTCACCCTCGAGATGGCCGCCGAGCAGGGCCTGGAGGTCGACCGCGAGGGCTTCACCCGGCTCATGCAGGAGCAGCGGACGCGGGCCAAGGACGACGCGCGCGCCAAGAAGACCGGGCACGGCGACACCAGCGTCTACCGGGCGCTCGCGGACGGCGTCGGCCACGCCGTCGAGTTCACCGGCTACTCCGAGGTGACGTCCGAGGCGCGGGTCGCCGGGCTGCTGCGGGGCGGGGCGGCGGTGACGTCGGCGTCGGCCGGCGACGACGTCGAGCTCGTCCTGGACCGGACCCCGTTCTACGCCGAGGGCGGTGGCCAGCTCGCCGACGGCGGGCTCGTCCGGCTGGGCAGCGGCGCGGTCGTCGAGGTCCGCGACGTCCAGTCGCCGATCACCGGGCTCGTCGTGCACCGCGGCACCGTCGTGTCCGGCGAGGTCTCGTCCGGCGAGCCCGCGTACGCCGAGGTCGACATCGAGCGCCGCCGCTCCATCTCGCGGGCGCACACGGCGACCCACATGGTCCACAAGGCCATCCGGGAGGCGCTGGGGGAGACCGCGACCCAGGCCGGCTCGGAGAACTCGCCCGGCCGCTTCCGGTTCGACTTCCACGCGCACACGGCGCTCCCGGCGTCGGTCCTCGCCGACGTCGAGTCCCGGGTCAACGCGCTGCTGCTGGACGACCTCGCGGTGCGGGCGGACGTCATGACCCAGGCGCAGGCCCGCGAGTCCGGCGCCATGGCGCTGTTCGGCGAGAAGTACGGCGACGCCGTCCGCGTCGTGTCCGTCGGTGACTGGGCCCGCGAGCTCTGCGGCGGCACGCACGCCGAGCGCACGACCCAGCTCGGGCTCGTCACCCTGCTCGGCGAGTCCTCCATCGGCTCGGGCGTGCGCCGGGTCGAGGCGCTCGTCGGCACGGACGCGTTCTCCTTCCTCGCGAGGGAGCGGGCCATCGTCGGCCAGCTGACCGAGCTCGTGAAGGGCCGTCCCGAGGAGCTGCCCGAGCGGGTCGGCGGCCTGCTCGGCCGGCTCAAGGAGGCCGAGCGCGACCTCGACCGGCTGCGCGCCGAGCGGCTCCAGGAGCAGGCGGGCTCGCTGACCGACCGCGCGCGCGACGTCGGCGGGGTCACCTTCCTCGGCCACGACGCCGGCGAGGCCGACGCGGGCGACGTGCGCACCATGGTCCTGGACCTGCGCGGCCGGCTCGGGAACGACCGGCCGAGCGTCGTCGCCGTCACCGGGGTCGCCAAGGGCCGGCCGGTGGTCGTCGTCGCGACCAACGAGGCCGCGCGCGGTCGCGGCATCCGCGCCGGCGAGCTGGTCCGGGCCGCGGCCGGGGCGCTCGGTGGCGGCGGGGGCGGCAAGGACGACATCGCCCAGGGCGGCGGCCAGGACCCGGCCAAGGTCGGTGAGGCCCTCGCCGCGGTCGAGTGGCGCGTCGGGGAGCTCGCCGGCTGATGCCGGGCCCACGCGAGGAGCCGCCGGTCCGGGGTGTCCGGCTCGGCGTCGACGTCGGCACCGTGCGGGTCGGGGTGGCCCGCAGCGACCCCGGCGGCGTCCTCGCGACCCCCCTGGAGACGGTCGACCGCGACCCGGGCGCCCCGCCCGCACCGGAGGACCCGGACGTCACCCGCATCGCCGGTCTCGTCGCCGAGCACGGGGCCGTCGGGGTCGTCGTCGGCCTCCCGAAGTCCCTCTCCGGCGCCGAAGGCCCTTCCGCTCTGCTCGCCCGCACGTATGCTGGCGTGCTGTCGGTGCGTGTCGCCCCCGTCCCGGTGCGGCTCGTGGACGAGCGGCTGACGACGGTCGACGCGCACCGAGCGCTCAGCGAGAGCGGCGTGGCCGGACGGCGACAGCGCTCCGTGGTCGACCAGGCCGCGGCCGTGCTGATCCTCCAGTCGGCCCTCGACGCCGAGCGCGCGACCGGTGCTCAGGCAGGAGAGCCGGCCGGGCGACGACGGCGCAAGCCACGGACGAAGGGCACGAGGACGTGAGCCAGGACTTCACCGACACGATCTTCGGTGACGACACCAAGCGGCGCCCCGCTGCCCGCTCGCGCCGCGAGATCCACGGCCGGCGCCGCCCCCGCAAGCGCAAGACGGGCCGCCGGCTCCTCGTGCTGCTCGTCGCCGTCGTCCTCGTCGGCGGCGCAGGCTACGGCGCGTACAGCGTGCTCGGGCCCATCGTTGGCGGTCTCGTCGGCGGCTCGGACTCCGGGGACGTGGACTACGCCGGTCCCGGCACCGGTGAGGTCCGGATCACGGTGGACCCCGGCCAGACAGGCGAGGACATCGCGACGACCCTGCGCGACGCGGGGGTCACGAAGACCCGCACGGCGTACATCGAGGCCGCCCGCGCCGACCCGCAGGCCGCCGCGGCGGTGCAGCCGGGCACCTACGCGCTGCGCAAGGAGATGACCGGCGCGGGCGCGTTCGCCATCCTCACCGACCCCGCGAACCGGCGCACCGACCGCGTCACCGTCCGCGAGGGGCTCTGGACCTCCGAGACCTTCCAGGCGCTCTCCGACGGCACCGGCGTGTCCGTCAAGCAGTACGAGAAGGCCGCCGAGGACGCCGAGGCCATCGGCCTGCCCCGCGCCGCCGACGGGGACGTCACGGGCTGGCTGTTCCCGGCCAGCTACGAGTTCGACAAGGACACCTCGGCCAAGGACCAGCTCGCGCAGATGGTCTCCCAGACGAAGAAGACGCTGCGCGACGCCGACGTGCCCGAGAAGGACTGGCAACGCACCCTGACCATCGCCTCCATCGTCGAGGGCGAGGCCCGCGGCGACGCCGACCGGGGCAAGGTGGCGCGCGTCGTCGAGAACCGGCTGGACGACCCGAACGGGCCGACGGCGGGCTACCTCCAGATGGACTCGACGGTGAACTTCGCCCTGCAGAAGCGCGGCAACCTCACCAAGACCGAGTACGACAGCGCCAAGACTGACCCCTACGACACCTACGGCTCGCCCGGCCTGCCGCCGGGGCCGATCGGCAACCCGGGCCAGGCCGCCATCGACGCGGCCGCCGACCCGACGCCGGGTGGCTGGTTCTTCTTCGTCACCGTCAACCTCGACACCGGCGAGACGCTCTTCGCCGACACCTACGAGGAGCAGCAGCGCAACCAGGCCAAGCTCAACCAGTGGTGCGACGACAACCCCGGGAAGTGCACGGGATGAGCCGGTGGGTCTCCTGAGGGCCGCGGTCCTCGGGTCCCCGGTCGCGCACTCGCTCTCCCCGGTCCTGCACCGGGCGGGCCACCGCGCGTGCGGGCTGGACGGCTGGGAGTACGGCCGCCACGAGGTCGACGCCGCCGGCCTGCCCGCCTTCGTCGCCGGCCTCGACGAGGAGTGGCGGGGGCTGTCGCTGACCATGCCGCTCAAGGAGGCCGCCCTCGAGGTCGCCACCGAGGTCTCCGACCTCGCCCGGCGGGCCGGCGGCGCGAACACCCTCGTCCGGCGCGCGGACGGAGGCTGGGACGCGACGAACACCGACGTCGCCGGGGTGACCGAGGCGCTGCGCCCGCACCTGCCGGGCACCCCCACCCGCGCGCTCGTGCTCGGCGCCGGGGCCACGGCCCGCTCGGCCGTCCTCGGGCTCGCCGCGCTCGGGGTCACGACGCTCACGGTCCGGGCCCGCGACACCGCGAGGGCGGCGGACCTGCTGGCATGGGCCCTGGACACCGGGGCGGGCATCCGCAACGGGTCGGTCGCCGCGATCGGGCCGTGGGTGACGACCCGCGACGACGTCGTCGTCTCCACGGTGCCCCCGGACGCCGGCGAGGCCGTCGCCGCCACCGTGCCCGCGCAGCACTCCGGCGTCCTCTTCGACGTCGTCTACGCCGGCTGGCCCACCCCGCCGGCCACCGCGGCCGCCGCGGCCGGGATGACCGTCGTCGGGGGCCTGGAGATGCTCGTCCGGCAGGCCGCCGAGCAGTTCCGCCTCTTCACCGGGGCCGAGGCGCCCGTCGACGCCATGCGCGAGGCCGGGCTGCGGGCCCTCGCGGCCCGCGCGTGACGCTCTGGTGGGTCGCCCTCGCGGCGGCCCTCGCCCTCGGCCTGGTCGGCCACCGCACCGGACGCGAGCTCGCGACCGGCGGCTACCGGATCGAGGAGGAGGTCGACACCCCGCCGCCCGGCAGCGCGTGGTGGACGGGGCCCGCCACCGGCCTGCTGGCCGCCCTCGCCGTCTACGGCGTCGGCGACCAGGGGTCGTGGGCGGCCCTGCCGGCCTACCTGCTCTTCGCCTGGCTCACCGTGGGCCTCACCTGGATCGACCTCGACGTCCACCGGCTTCCCATCGGGCTCGTCACCCCCACCGGGGGAGCGCTCGTCGTCCTCCTCGGGGTCGCCTCGCTCGCCACCGGCGGCACGCGCTGGCTCGGCGCCGTCGTCGGCGCATTGCTCATGGGCTTCTGCTACCTCGTCCTGTTCCTTCTGCCCGGTGGGGGCGTGGGTGCCGGCGACCTGCGGCTCGCGCCGGTCATCGGGGCGCTGCTCGGCTGGCTCGGGCTCGGGCAGGTCGTCGTCGGCATCGGGGCCGGGTTCCTCGTCGGCGGGGTGGGCGCGGTCGTGCTGCTCCTCGGCCGACGGGTGGGGATGAAGACGCCCATCGCGTACGGCCCGGCGATGTGTCTCGGGGCCTGGGTCGCCATCGCCTTCACGTCCCGCATCCTGACCTGGATGCTCGGAGGCTGAGACGGCCGTGGAAGGATCGTCACCATGCTGCGCTGGCTGACCGCGGGGGAGTCCCACGGGCCGGCCCTCGTCGCCACCGTCGAGGGACTGCCCGCCGGGGTCGAGGTGACGACCGCCGACATCGGCGCCGCCCTGGCCCGGCGCCGTCTCGGCTACGGCCGCGGGGCCCGCCAGAAGTTCGAGCAGGACGAGGTCGAGATCCTCGGCGGCGTGCGGCTCGGCGCCACGCTCGGCTCGCCGGTCGCCATCCGCATCGGCAACACCGAGTGGCCGAAGTGGCGCACGGTCATGAGCCCGGACCCCGTCCCTGCCGACGCGTACGCCGCCTCGGACGACGTCAACGCCGAGAAGGAGATCGCCCGCAACCGGCCGCTCACCCGGCCCCGCCCGGGCCACGCGGACCTCGTCGGCATGCAGAAGTACGGCTTCGAGGACGCCCGCCCCGTCCTGGAGCGGGCCTCCGCCCGGGAGACCGCGGCCCGGGTGGCCCTCGGCGCCGTCGCGGCCGCGCTGCTCGAGCAGGCCTACGGCATCCGGCTCGTCTCGCACACCGTCGCCATCGGCACCGCCGGCGTGGCCGACGACGCCCCGCTGCCCGGCCCGGACGACGTCGCCGCCCTGGACGCCGACCCCGTGCGCACCCTCGACGCCGACGGCTCGGCCGCGATGGTCGCCGAGGTCGACGCCGCCCGCAAGGACGGCGACACCCTCGGGGGGGTCGTCGAGGTCGTCGCGCACGGCGTGCCCCCGGGGCTCGGCTCCCACGTGCACTGGGACCGCCGGCTGGACTCGCGGCTCGCGGCCGCGCTCATGGGCATCCAGGCCATCAAGGGCGTCGAGGTCGGCGACGGCTTCCGCACCGCCGCCCGCCGCGGCTCGGCCGCCCACGACGAGATGGACCGGGGCGCCGACGGCGTCATCCGCCGCGCCACCGACCGGGCCGGCGGCACCGAGGGCGGGATGTCCGTCGGGGGTGTGCTACGGGTCCGGGCGGCGATGAAGCCGATCTCCACCGTGCCGCGGGCGCTGCGGACGGTCGACGTGGCCTCCGACGAGCCCGCCACCGCGATCCACCAGCGCTCCGACGTCTGCGCCGTGCCCGCCGCCGGCGTCGTCGCCGAGGCCATGGTCGCGCTCGTCCTCGCCGAGGCGTGCCTCGAGAAGTTCGGCGGCGACTCGGTCGCCGAGACCGCACGCAACCACCGCGCCTACCTGGCCGCCGTGCCCACGACCATGCGCACCTGGGAGGACTGATGCCGCGCTGCGTGCTCGTCGGTCCCCCCGGCTCGGGCAAGACGAGCACCGGCGAGGCCCTCGCCGGGCTGCTCGGGGTCGCCTTCGTCGACACCGACCGGGTCGTCGAGCAGGCGGCCGGCCGCACCATCGCCGACGTCTTCGTCGAGGACGGCGAGCCCGCCTTCCGCGCCCTGGAGCGCGACGCGGTGGCCGGGGCCCTCGAGGAGGCGGACGCGGTCGTCGCGCTCGGCGGGGGCGCCCCCGTCGACCCCGCCACCGAGCCGCGCCTCGCCGGCCACACCGTCGTCTTCCTCGACGTCGGGATCGCCGACGCGGCCAAGCGCATCGGCTTCGACCGCAGCCGTCCGCTGCTCGCGGTCAACCCGCGGGCCTCCTGGGTGCGGCTGATGAACGAGCGCCGACCGGTCTACGAGCGGGTCGCCACGCACGTCGTCGACACCGCCGGGCGCGCCGCCGAGGACGTGGCGGCCGAGATCGCCACCCTGCTGGACGGCGGCGCGTGAGCGAGCCGGTCACCATCCCGGTGGGGGACCTGCACGACGTCGTCGTCGGCCGCGGCGTGCTGGGGTCCGCCTCCGGGCTGCTGCCGGACGGCGTGCGCCAGGTGCTGCTCGTCCGGCCGGACGGGCTCCCCGCCTACGCCGACGTCGTCGCCGGCGCGCTGCGCGAGGCCGGGCTCGTCGTCCACGACGCGCCGGTCCCGGACGCCGAGCGGGCCAAGACGGCCGAGGTCGCCGCCGGGCTGTGGGCGCAGCTCGGACGGCACGCGTTCACCCGCACCGACGCCGTCGTCGCGGTCGGCGGCGGCACCGTCACCGACCTCGCCGGCTTCGTCGCCGCCACCTGGCTGCGCGGCGTGCCCGTCGTCCACGTCCCGACGACGCTGCTCGCGATGGTCGACGCCGCCGTGGGCGGCAAGACCGGCATCAACACGGCCGAGGGCAAGAACCTCGTCGGCGCCTTCCACACCCCGGCCGGGGTCGTCTGCGACCTCGATGTGCTGGCGACCCTGCCCCGGGCCGACCTCGTGGCCGGGCTGGCGGAGGTCGTCAAGGGCGGCTTCATCGCCGACCCCGGCATCCTCGACCTCGTCGAGGGCGACCCCGCGGCGGCCACCCGGTGGGACTCGCCGGTGCTCGCCGAGCTCGTCCGGCGCAAGGTGGCGGTCAAGGCCCGCGTCGTCGCCGCCGACCTGCGCGAGTCGTTCCTGCGGGAGGTCCTCAACTACGGGCACACCCTCGGCCACGCCATCGAGCAGGTCGAGGGCTTCCGGGTGCGGCACGGGGAGGCCGTCGCCATTGGGATGGTCTTCGCCGCGGAACTCGGGCACGCGAGCGGGACCGTCGACGACGCGCTGCTGGCCCGGCACCGGTCGGTGCTCGCGGCGGTCGGGCTGCCGACGAGCGACCGCGGGCACCGGTTCGAGGACCTGCTGCTCGCCATGGGCCGGGACAAGAAGTCGCGCGGCGCCCGGCTGCGGTTCGTCGTCCTCGACGGCCTCGCCACCCCGGTCCGGCTCGAGGACCCCGACCCCGCGCTCGTCCGCGCGGCCTACGCCGCCGTCTCCTCCGGCTGACCCGCGGGCGTCGGGGGGAGGGGCGCCAGGGCGGTAGCATGGACGCCGATCCCCACCCCCTCACGGGGGTGACGCGCGCCCGCACACCGGGGCGCGCCGACCCTCGACGCAGAAAGCGACACCAGCGCAGTGGCATCGACCAACGACCTGAAGAACGGACTCGTCCTCAACCTCGAGGGCCAGCTGTGGTCCGTCGTGGAGTTCCAGCACGTCAAGCCCGGCAAGGGCCCGGCGTTCGTGCGGACGAAGCTGAAGAACGTGCTGTCCGGGAAGGTCGTCGACAAGACCTTCAACGCCGGCGTCAAGGTCGAGACCGCGAACGTCGACAAGCGGACGATGCAGTACCTCTACAACGACGGCACCGACTACGTCTTCATGGACCCCGACACCTACGACCAGCTGCCGGTGACCCCCGAGGTCGTCGGCGACGCGGCGAAGTTCATGATGGAGAACCAGGAGGCCGTCGTCGCCCGCCACGACGGTGCGGTCCTCTACATCGAGCTGCCGGCCTCGGTCGTCCTCGAGATCACCTACACCGAGCCGGGCCTCCAGGGCGACCGGTCCACCGGCGGCACGAAGCCCGCGACCCTCGAGACCGGCGCCGAGATCCAGGTGCCGCTCTTCCTCGAGCAGGGCACGCGGATCAAGGTCGACACCCGCGACGGCTCCTACCTCGGCCGGACCAGCTGACCCGTGGCCGCCCGCACCAAGGCCCGCAAGCGCGCCCTCGACCTGCTGTTCGAGGCCGAGCAGCGGGGCGTGGACGCGGCGGACCTGCTGCGTGAGCGGCTCGCCGCCCCCGTCACCGAGCACCCCCTCCCGGAGCTGACCGCCGACCTCGTCACCGGGGTCGCGGACCGGCGCGAGCAGCTCGACGAGCTCATCACGACGTACTCGCAGGGCTGGACGCTGCGCCGGATGCCCGCGGTGGACCGCGCCATCCTGCGGCTGGGCGCCTTCGAGGTGCTGTTCTCCGACGACGTCCCCGAGAACGTCGCCATCAGCGAGTGGGTCGGCCTGGCCACCGAGCTGTCCACCGACGACAGCCCGCGGTTCGTCAACGGCCTGCTGGCCCGGCTCGCCGAGGTCAAGCCCACCCTGGCCTGAGAGACGTCGTCGCCGCCCCGCGCGGCGGCG
>NZ_SAYU02000051.1 GCF_004025965.2 Phycicoccus flavus
ACGACGTACCAGGACCCGGTGTCGATCTCCCCCTCGAGCTGGCCGGGCGACCAGCCGGCGTAGCCCGCGAAGATGCGCAGGCCCGCGACCTCGGGGACGACGAGCGGCGGCGGGGTGTCGAGGTCGACGAGCGCGACGGCGCCGAAGAGCCGCTTCACCCCCGTGGGCTCGGGCGCGTCGCCGAGGACGGCGACGAGCCCGAGCGCGGAGTCCAGCTGCACGGGTCCGCCCTGGAACATCGTCGCCGGGCTCGTCGCGTGGTCCTCCCAGCCGGGCAGGACCGAGCCGATCCGGGCCTCGATGGGCCGGTTGAGGACGATGCCCTGGGCGCCGTCCTGCCCGTGGTGGAGCATGAGGACGACGCTGCGGGCGAACACGCCCTCGCCGATCTGCGGGGTCGCGACGAGGAGCTTGCCGGTGGTGAAGGGCGCGCTCACCCGCCCATTCTGCCCCCGCGTCCGCCGCCCCGTCCGGGGGTCGACGAACCGTGACCGCGCTGCGGCCGGCCACCGCGCGGCCCGCCGCCCCGGGGTCCGCCCCGGCCCGGACGCCCGCCCGGTCGGCCACCCTGGCGGCCACGCTGGCGGCCCTCGAGGATGGGGCGCCACACCTCGTCCGGCACCGGGGTGCCGCTCGGGGGGCGCCCGCCGAGCCCGGCCACCGTCTCGTCGCCCGGCGACACCGTGGCCGTCTGCGCCTGGGCGCCCGACCCCTCGATGATGCGGGTCACGAGCCGGCGCTGGTGCGGCAGCGCGAGCATGACGACGACGCCCTGCTCCCCCGCCCGGGCCGTCCGGCCGGCGCGGTGCAGGTAGTCCTTGTGGTCCTTGGGCGGGTCGACCTGGACGACGAGGCCGATGTCGTCGACGTGGATGCCGCGGGCCGCGACGTCGGTGGCGATGAGCACCGGCACCGTGCCGTCGCGGAACGCGCCGAGCACCCGGTTGCGCACGCCCTGCGACAGCCCACCGTGCAGCGCCGCCGCGAGGACCCCGCGCTCGCGCAGCTCACCGGCGATCCGCTCGGCGCCCAGCTGGGTGCGGGCGAAGACGACGGTGCGCCCCTCGCGTCCGGCGAGCTCCGCGGTGAGGGCCTTCTTGTCGTGGGGGGCGACGAGCAGCACGTGGTGGCTCATCGTCGTGATGGTCGCCTGGGCCTCGTCCGTGGAGTGGGTGACCGCGTCGACGAGGTACTTCTCGACGAGCGCGTCGACGCCGCGGTCCAGCGTCGCCGAGAAGAGCAGCCGCTGGCCGCCCTCGGGCAGCGCGTCCATGATCGCTGTGACCTCGGGGACGAACCCCATGTCGGCCATGTGGTCGGCCTCGTCGAGGATCGCGACCTCGACCCCGCCGAGGTCGACGGCGCCGCGCTCCATGAGGTCCACGAGGCGGCCGGGCGTCGCGACGAGCAGGTGCACCCCGCGGTCGAGGGCCTTGATCTGCCCCTCGTAGGACAGGCCGCCGGCGACGAGGCGGTGCCGCAGCGACGCGACGTGGAGGAACGGCTCGAGGGCGTCGCTCACCTGCATCGCGAGCTCGCGGGTCGGCACGAGGACGAGGGCGCGCGGGCGCTTCGGCTCGGCCTTGCCGCTGCCCATGAGGCGGGCGATCGTCGGCAGGCCGAAGGCGAGGGTCTTGCCCGACCCGGTGCGTCCCCGGCCGAGGACGTCGCGACCCCCGAGGGCGTCCGGGATGGTCGCGGACTGGATGGGGAACGGGTCGGCGATGCCGTCGCGGGCGAGGCGCTCGACGAGCCGCTCGGGCAGGCCCAGGGCGGCGAAGCCGTTGTCCGAGGTCACCTCGCGGGGGCCGCCGGCCGCGACGGACCGGTAGGTCGTCCAGGTGTCGGCCTCGGCGCGCTCGGCCTCGGCGTCCTCGAAGGTGCGCGGCTGCTCCTCGCGCTCCCACGGCCGGTCGGCGTGCCGGCCCTCGTGCCGGTCGCGGCGGGCCGGGTCGGCGACGCGCGGGGTGCGCTCGCGGTAGGGGCGGTCGCCGCGCTCACGGCGGGGACGCTCGTCGTGCGGGCGGCGCGGCGGACGGTCCTCGCGGTCCCGACGGGGACGCTCGTCGCGGTCCCGGACCGGGCGGCGGTCGTCGCGGTCGTACCGCGGGCGGTCGTCGCGGTCCCGCACGGGGCGGCGGTCGTCGCGGTCGTACCGCGGGCGCTCGTCGCGGTCCCGGACCGGGCGACGGTCGTCGCGGTCGTAGCGCGGACGCTCGTCGCGCTCCCTGCGGTCCCCGCGCCCCTCGGCGCGGCTGTCGTCGCGGCGGCGCTGCTCGCGCGACGGCTTGCCGCCGCGACGCGGGTCGTCGGCGTCCCAGCGCGCGGAGCGCTCGGAGCGGGGACGCTTGGGGCGCTCGCCGTCCTCGGAACGCCCGGCGGGCGAGGTCGTGGGGCGGGGACCCTGGCCGCGGTGGAAGGGCTTCTTGGGGCCCTTGCGGACCTCGGCCTTCTTGGCGGCGCTCCAGCGGGCCTTGGGCCCGGTCTTCTTGGGCATGGCGGTGTTCACCTGTGTCTCGGTCGGTGGCGTACGTGGACAGACACGTCGTCAGCCGGTGGCGAGGAGGCGAGCACAACGGGTCTCCGGACCGTCAGTGGTCCTGGGTGGCCGGTTCGACGGAGGTGTCACCGGCGGGCACCGAGGGGATCGGGGGTGGAGCCACGAGTCGTGGACCTGAGGGGACGCGGCCAGGCGTCCGCACCTCGGTACGCCGACGATTCTACCAGCGGCGGACGGGTGCCCCGGACCGTCGGCGGGCCCATAGGCCGGCGACGAGGGCGCCGAGCGCCACGCCGAGGAGGTCGGCCAGGGCGTCGAGCACGTCGCCGTCGCGGGTCGGGATCAGCGTCGCCTGCACGACCTCGCTGAGCACCGCGTGCGCGGCGAGCACCGGCAGCACCCAGCGGGCGGGCAGCCGGGCGGCGAGCGCGAGGACGGTCGGGACGAGGAAGACGCCCATGTGGACGACCTTGTCGGCGTTCGGGAACGGCGGGGGCGCCGGCTCGGAGGGCGCGTAGAGGACGACGAGCTGCACGAGCACGGCCGACGCCAGGGCGCCGAGCAGCGCACCGCGACGGACACCGGACCGCCGCGGGTCGGCTCGGCTCACGCGGTGACGGATGCGTCGGGTCGCGCGGTGGGGTCGGGCAGCGCGGGCGGCTCGCCGGCGCTGTGGGCGAGGACGGTGCGGCGCACGGCGTCGGCCACGACCGTGCTCACGTCGGGGTTGAACACGCTGGGGATGATGTACGTCGCGTTCCGCTCGTCCTCCCCCACGACGTCGGCGAGGGCGTCGGCGGCGGCGAGGAGGACGTCCATCGTCACGTGCCGGCTCGCGGCGTCGATGAGCCCGCGGAAGACCCCGGGGAAGACGAGGACGTTGTTGATCTGGTTCGCGAAGTCCGAGCGCCCGGTGGCGACGACCGCGGCGTGCCGGGCCGCGATCTCGGGGTCGATCTCGGGGGTGGGGTTCGCCATCGCGAAGACGACGGAGTCCGGGGCCATCGACGCGACGTCCGCCTCGGTGAGGACGTTCGGGGCCGAGACGCCGAGGAAGACGTCGGCCCCGGCCATGGCCTCGGAGAGGGTGCCGGTCATGCCCTGCTCGTTGGTGTGCTCGGCGATCCACGTCTGGTTCGGGTAGTCGCCGCAGCTGACGTCCTCGCGACCGGCGTGGATGACGCCGGCGACGTCGGCGACGACGACGTGCCGCGCGCCCGCGTGCAGGAGCAGCTTGAGGATGGCGGTGCCCGCCGCGCCGGCGCCGCTCATGACGAGGCGCACGTCCTCGAGGCGCTTGCCGACCACCCGCAGTGCGTTGCGCAGCGCGGCCAGCGCGACGATCGCCGTCCCGTGCTGGTCGTCGTGGAACACGGGGATGTCCAGCTCCTGGCGCAGCCGCTCCTCGATCTCGAAGCAGCGCGGGGCCGAGATGTCCTCGAGGTTGATGCCCGCGAAGCCGGGGGCGATGGCCTTGACGGTGAGGATGATCTCCTCGACGTCGGTCGTGTCGAGGCAGATGGGGAAGGCGTCGATGTCGGCGAACCGCTTGAACAGCGCGGCCTTCCCCTCCATGACCGGCATCGCCGCCAGCGGCCCGATGTCACCGAGCCCCAGCACCGCCGTCCCGTCGGTGACGACGGCGACGGTGTTGCGCTTGATGGTGAGGCGCCGGGCGTCCTCGGGGTTGCGGGCGATGGCCTGGCAGACGCGGGCCACCCCCGGGGTGTAGATGAGGGAGAGGTCGTCGCGGGTGCGGATCGGGACCTTGGACTCGACGGTGAGCTTGCCGCCGAGGTGGAGCAGGAAGGTCCGGTCGGACACCTTGCCGATCTCGACGCCGTCGAGGGTGCGGATCGCCTCGACGATCTCGTCGGCGTGGTCGGGGTCGCGGGTGAGCATCGTGACGTCGACCCGCAGCCGGGTCTGCCCCGAGCCGGTGACGTCCAGGCCGGTGACGACCCCGCCCGTCTTCTCGATGAGGCTCGTCATGTTGCTCACCGCGGTGGGCGCGGCCGGGAGCTCGAGACGGACGGTGACGCTGTTGGCGATGGACGGCGCGGCGGGCATGACCCCGATTCAACCGCGTACCGGCGCGTAGCCCGAACTCGCCCGTCCCCGCGGCGGGTCGGGGCGGGCCGCGACCCGACCCGGCGGCGGTCGGCACCGCCGGCCTCCTACAGTGGCGCCCATGGCTGACCACGTGGACGTGACCGGCACCGGCACGGCGTCGGGCACCCCCGACGTCGTCGCGCTCGACGTCCGGGTGCTCGTCGAGGACCGCGAGGTCGCCGGCGCGCTGGCCGGCCTCGCCACTCGCCTCACCGCCGCTCTGGACGCGGCCGCCGAGCACGGCGTCGCGGCCGCCGACCGCCGGACGACGTCGATGGGCGTGTCGCCGCGCTGGGACCGCGAGGGCCGGGAGGTCACCGGGTACCAGGCGAGCCAGTCGGTGCGCGTGCGGCTCCGTGAGCGGGACCGCACCGGCGAGGTGCTCGCCGCGCTGGCGGAGGCGGCCGGCGACGCGCTCTCGGTCGACGGCGTCTCACTCGAGGTCGCCGACCCGGGGCCGCTCGTCGAGCGGGCCCGGACCGCCGCCTTCACGCAGGCCCGCGCGACGGCGTCGCAGTACGCGGGGCTCGCGGGACGGCCCCTCGGTCCGGTGCTGGAGATCGACGAGGTCCCCGACCCCGGTGGCCCGGCACCCCGGATGCGACTGGCCTCCATGTCCGCGGAGGGCGGCGTGCCCGTCGAGGCCGGCGAGTCCGCGGTGTCGGTGACGGTCCGCGTGCGCTTCGCCCTCGAGCCGGCATGAGCTGGGTCGACGCGCTCGGCTGGTTCGGCTCGGCGCTGCTCGTCTTCAGCCTGCTCCAGGCGCGCATCCTGCGGCTGCGGGTGCTCAACACCGTGGCCTGCGTCATCCTCACCGTCTTCAACACCCTCCTCGGCGTCTGGCCCATGGTCGCGATGAACGTCGTCCTCGCCGGCATCAACCTCTGGTTCATCGCCCGGATGCTGCGCGAGCGCGGCGACGAGCGGGCCTACGCGGTGCTGCCGGTGCGCGAGGACGACTCCTACCTGCGCCACTTCCTCGGCGTGTACCGGGCCGACATCGCCCGGTTCTTCCCGGACTTCGACGTCGCCGGCGGACCCGGGCGGTCCACCTACCTCGTCCAGCACGGCGACGAGACCGTCGGCGTCATCGTCGTCCGGGACGCGGGCGGGCGGACCGCACAGGTCGAGCTCGACTACGTGACGCCCCGGTACCGCGACTTCACGCCCGGCGAGTTCGTCTTCCGGCACTCGATGCTCTTCCGCGACCGCGGGTTCGAGCGGGTGCTCACCGCCCCGGGCATGGTGGCGCCGTACTACGCGCGGCTGGGCTTCGCCCGCGAGGGCGACCGGTACCGGCTCGAGCTCGCCTGAGGTTGGGGCGGGACGGTCGACGGCCCGGGTCCTCGCGAGGAGGACCCGGGCCGTCTGCGGGGCAGGGCGTGGGAGTGCGCCGTGGTGGAGGTGGCGGGAATCGAACCCGCGTCCACTGACAGCTGCCCAGGGCTTCTCCGGGCGCAGTGCGCTGAGGATTTTCTCGGCCCCGGGGCTCGCGCGCACACGTTCCCCGACAGGCCCAGCCGAGTGCGAGTCCCGCGTCGCCCCTCGGCGTGACGACGCAGCAAGACCTCTAGCTGACGCTGGTGACTAGACCGAGGTCGTGTCTAGGCCAACGGACTTCGGGCTCGCTCAGGCGGCGAGGGCGAAGTCGGTGCGCTTGGAATCGGCACCTATTGGTTTGCACGGAGCGTTGTACGAGATGACCGTGCGTCCTCGGCCCGCTTCCCACTGGACGAGATGTCGGTGTCGAAACCGATCACCCCCGTGAAGGGCCACTCCCACGCTGTTCAGTTGTCCCGACCGGCGGCGACCACGAGGGCTGCCGTCGACACCGCCAGTATGCAGGTCAACGGGTGGCACGCCCAACCGATTCCCGCGCGGGGCGCGGGTGGCCGGCCGGGGCTCAGCGTTTGGCGGACGTGCCCTTCGCCGGGGTCGTGTCCTTCGCGGGAGCCGTGTCCTTCGCGGCGCCGGCAGCCGGCGCGGTGGCGGCGGGCGCGGCCGGCTTCTTCTCCCGGCCGGGCGGGACGGTCGCGGTGACGGTGGTCTCCGGGGCCACGCCCTTGGCCGGGGGCTTGCCGGTGGTCGTCTTGCCCGAGCCGTTGCCCTTGCCGTTCCCCTTGCCCTTGCCGTTGTCGTTCCCGTTGCCGTTGTTGCCGGTCGTGGGGCCGGTGACGCTCGGCGTGGGGGTCGGGGTGGGCGTGGGGTCCTTGCGCGGCGGCGGCGGCGTGGGCGTCGACTTCGGCGGCTTCGGGGTCGTCGTCGGTTTGGTCGGCTTCGTCGGCTGGCCCGTCGGACGCGGCGGCTGCTCGGTCTGTCCGGGCGGGGTGGACCCCCCGCGCGACGGGGTGCCGGTGGAGCTCGGGCGGTCACCGCTGTCCGTCGTCCGGCCGGCGGTCGGGCGGTTCGCACCGGTCGGCGTGCGGTAGACCGGGGGCGCCGACGGCGCGACGTCGTCGGTGGGCAGCGCCGTGTCGTCGGACGTGCCCGTCGGGGTGGCGGTCGACGTCGGGTCGGCCGGCTCGCCCGACGGGGTCGGGTCGGCCTGCTCGCTCTCGTCGGACGTCGGGGCCTCACCCGTCGCGGACGGGGTGCCCGGGGGCAGGGAGACCCCCGGCGGGAGGTACGTGGGGTCGAACGGGGAGACGCCGGGCGGCGGCATGACGAGGGTGCCCTCGGGCAACGGCCCCGTCTCGCTGTACACCGGGCTCGGCTGCATCTCGGCGATGCCGAGCGACGTCATGACGCCCGGCTGGAGGACGAGCGCCCCGCCGAGGGTGGCGACTCCGGCGCAGGCGACACCCACCGCCTGGAGCGCGTTCGTACGCGCCGAGGCGGGCCTACGCCTCCCCGGCTGAGCCATGGCCGCAGCGTATCCGGGCGGGGGCCTCGCCGTCCTGCCGAGAAGACCGTCCGAACGGCTACTTCTGGACGGCCTGGCAGGGGGTCCAATAGCCTCCCGCTCACGCCGCCGCCGCACGCGAGGAGTCCTTCGGATGAGTGAGCCCCAGTCCAGTCCTCGTCGCACCTCCGGGGTGACCTACGCGCACGCCGACCAGGCATACTTCGAGAAGCGGGGGCTCACCCGGCACGCGGGGGCGTGGTCGCTGTGGGCGCTCGGGGTCGCGGCCGTCATCTCCGGCGACTTCTCGGGGTGGAACTTCGGCATCACCGAGGCCGGCTGGGGCGGGATGCTGCTCGCGACGCTCGTCATCGGCGGCATGTACCTGCTCATGGTCTACTCCATCTCCGAGATGTCCGCGGCCATGCCGCACACCGGCGGCGCGTACTCCTTCGCGCGCTCGGCGATGGGCCCGTGGGGCGGCTTCGTCACCGGCCTGGCCGAGAGCATCGAGTACGTCATCACGACGGCGGTGGTCGGGACGTTCTGCGGCACCTACGCCGACGGCATCCTCGGCGACCTCACCGGCGCCTCGCTGCCGCTGCCGGTGTGGGTGCTGATCTTCTACGTGATCTTCGTCGGCCTGAACTCCGCCGGCGCCGAGGCGTCCTTCCGGTTCGCGGTCGTCATCGCCATCATCTCGCTCGGCGTCCTCGCCCTCTTCGCCGTGCTCGCCGTCACCTCCGGCACGTTCTCCTGGGACAACCTGTGGACGGTGGGCGACGGGTCGTTCCTGCCCCTCGGCATCGGCGGCGTGCTGGCCGCCCTGCCGTTCGCCATCTGGTTCTTCCTCGGCATCGAGGAGCTGCCGCTGGCCGCCGAGGAGACCCACACCCCGCAGCGCGACATCCCGCGCGGCTCGCTCATGGGCATGTTCACCCTGCTCACCACCGCCTTCGTCGTCCTCGTCCTCAACCCGGGGGTCGTCGGGGCGCAGGAGATCTCCGACCCCGAGAACCCCGCGTCCGGCGAGCCGATCCTCGCCGGCTTCCGGACGATCTTCCCGGACAGCAACATCGCCGCCCTGCTCTCGCTCTTCGCGCTGGCCGGGCTCGTCGCGTCCTTCCAGGGCATCATGTTCGCCGCCGGGCGCAACCTGTACTCGCTCTCGCGGGCCGGCTACTACCCGCAGTTCCTCTCCCTCACCGGCAGCCGCAAGGTCCCGTACGTCGCGCTCATCGCGAGCGCCGTCATCGGCCTGGGTCTCGTCGTCGGCCTCAGCGTGGTCCTGGGCGAGAGCGCGGTCGACGTCGCGACGCAGCTGCTGAACATCGCCGTCTTCGGCGCCGTCATCGCCTACGTGCTGCAGATGGTCGCCTTCGTCATGCTGCGCCGGAAGTTCCCGACGGCCGAGCGCCCCTACCGCAGCCCGGTCGGGGTGGGCGGCGCCGTCGTCGCGGGCGTCGTCGCCGCCGGGACGCTGCTCATCCTCCCGTTCAACCCCGACTACCGGTCGGTGATCCTCGGCGTCGCGCTGTTCTTCGCCGTCGGGCTCGCCTACTTCGCCCTGCGGGGCCGCCACCACCTCGTCTACTCCCCCGAGGAGGAGTACGCGATGTCCGGCGGCCGGCGCGGCGCCCACCCGGAGTCCGAGGGCCACGACGCCGCGGACCGCGCCGCCGAGAAGGAGACCGAGCCGCGCTGACCGGTCCGGCTCCCGGCGTCTCACTAGGGTGGGGCCGACGCGCGCCCGCCGATCCGGAGGTCCCCTCGTGTTCCACAAGATTCTCGTCGCCAACCGCGGGGAGATCGCCGTCCGCGCCTTCCGGGCGGCCACCGAGCTCGGGGCCAAGACGGTGGCCGTGTTCCCGCACGAGGACCGCAACTCCGAGCACCGGCTCAAGGCCGACGAGTCCTACGAGATCGGCGAGGAGGGGCACCCGGTCCGGGCCTACCTCGACCACGAGCAGGTCGTCGCCGTCGCCGTCGCGTGCGGGGCCGACGCGGTCTACCCCGGCTACGGGTTCATGTCCGAGAACCCCGACCTCGCGGAGGCGTGCGAGGCCGCGGGGATCACCTTCATCGGTCCGCCCGCCTCCGCCCTCCATCTCGCGGGCAACAAGGCCCGGGCCATCGCCGCCGCCCGCGAGGCGGGGCTGCCGACCCTGCGCGGGGCGGAGCCGAGCACCGACCTCGACGTCCTGGCCGCCGCGGCCGACGAGATCGGCTTCCCCGTCTTCGTCAAGGCCGTCTCCGGAGGCGGCGGCCGCGGCATGCGGCGGGTCGACGACCCGGGGACGCTGCGAGAGTCGCTCGAGGCCGCCCAGCGCGAGGCCGACGCCGCGTTCGGCGACCCCACCCTCTACCTCGAGGAGGCCGTGGTCCGCCCACGGCACATCGAGGTGCAGGTGCTCGCCGACGCCGAGGGCGAGGTGCTGCACCTCTTCGAGCGGGACTGCTCGGTCCAGCGGCGGCACCAGAAGGTCGTCGAGATCGCGCCCGCCCCGAACCTCGACCAGGGCCTGCGCGACCGGATCTGCGCCGACGCCGTGCGGTTCGCGCAGGCCATCGGCTACCGCAACGCCGGCACGGTCGAGTTCCTGCTCGGCGAGGACGGCCGCTACGTCTTCATCGAGATGAACCCGCGGATCCAGGTCGAGCACACCGTCACCGAGGAGGTCACCGACGTCGACCTCGTCGCGTCGCAGATGCGCATCGCCGCCGGGGCCACGCATGCCGACCTCGGCCTGGCGCAGGACGAGATCCGCACCCGCGGTGCGGCTCTCCAGTGCCGCATCACCACCGAGGACCCCGCCAACGGGTTCCGGCCCGACGCCGGGCAGATCACCGTCTACCGTTCGGCCGGCGGCGGCGGTGTGCGGCTCGACGGCGGCACCGTGTTCGTCGGGGCCCAGGTGAGCCCCCACTTCGACTCGATGCTCGTCAAGCTCACGTGCCGGGGACGCGACTTCGACGCCGCCGTCCGTCGCGCGCGCCGGGCGCTGGCCGAGTTCCGGATCCGCGGGGTGTCGACGAACATCCCCTTCCTCCAGGCCGTCCTCGACGACCCGGCCTTCCAGCGCGGCGAGGCGACGACGTCGTTCATCGACGAGCGCCCCGAGCTGCTCGACGCCCGCACGCCCGCCGACCGCGGCACCAAGCTGCTCCAGTACCTCGCCGACGTCACCGTGAACCGCCCACACGGCCCGGCGACGACGCACCTCAAGGCGCGCACGAAGCTGCCGCCGCTGGACACCGGCGCGCCGCTGCCCCCGGGCACCCGCGACCTGCTGCTGCGGGTCGGCCCGGCCGAGTTCGCCCGGCAGCTGCGCGCCCGCCCCGACGTGCCGGTCACCGACACGACCTTCCGCGACGCCCACCAGAGCCTCCTCGCGACGCGGATGCGCACCCGGGACCTCCTGCACGTCGCGGGCCACGTCGCCCGGCTCACCCCGCAGCTGCTGTCGATGGAGGCCTGGGGCGGGGCGACCTACGACGTCGCGCTGCGCTTCCTCCACGAGGACCCGTGGGAGCGGCTGGCCCTGCTGCGCCAGGCCATGCCGAACGTCCCGCTCCAGATGCTCCTGCGCGGCCGCAACACCGTCGGGTACACGCCGTACCCGACGAAGGTCACCGACGCCTTCGTCCACGAGGCCGCCCGCACCGGGCTCGACGTCTTCCGCATCTTCGACTCGCTCAACGACGTCTCGCAGATGCGGCCCGCCGTCGAGGCCGTGCTGGAGACGAACACCGCCGTGGCCGAGGTGTGCCTCTGCTACACCGGCAACCTCATGGACCCGGGCGAGGACCTCTACACCCTCGACTACTACCTCCGGCTCGCCGAGGAGATCGTCGACACGGGCGCGCACGTGCTCGCCGTCAAGGACATGGCCGGGCTGCTGCGCGCGCCGGCCGCGCGCCGTCTCGTCACCGCGCTGCGGGAGAACTTCGACCTGCCGGTGCACCTGCACACCCACGACACCGCGGGCGGCCAGATCGGCACCCTGCTCGCCGCCATCGACGCCGGGGTCGACGCCGTCGACGCCGCGACCGCGACGATGGCCGGGACGACGAGCCAGCCCAGCCTGTCGGCGCTCGTCGCCGCCACCGACGGCACCGAGCGCGAGACCGGCCTCGACATCGACGCCGTCTTCTCCCTCGAGCCGTACTGGGAGGCCGTCCGCCGGGTCTACGCCCCGTTCGAGTCCGGCCTCGCCTCCCCCACCGGCCGCGTGTACTTCCACGAGATCCCCGGCGGGCAGCTGTCCAACCTGCGCCAGCAGGCCATCGCGCTCGGCCTCGGCGAGAAGTTCGAGGCGGTCGAGGACATGTACGCCGCGGCGAACCGGATCCTCGGCAACCTCGTCAAGGTCACCCCGAGCAGCAAGGTCGTCGGCGACCTCGCGCTCGCCCTCGTCGGCGCCGGCGCGGACCCCGCGGACTTCGAGGCCGACCCGCAGTCCTACGACATCCCCGACTCGGTCCTCGGCTTCCTCGCCGGGGAGCTCGGCGACCCGCCGGGCGGCTGGCCCGAGCCGTTCCGGACCAAGGCCCTGGAGGGACGCAGCGCCAAGCCCCGGGTCACCGAGCTGACGACGGAGCAGGAGGCCGCGCTGGTCACCGACACCCGGCGCACCCTCAACACCCTGCTCTTCCCCGGCCCGACCCAGGAGTACGAGGAGACCCGCGAGCTCTACGGCGACCTGTCGGTGCTCGGGACCATCGAGTTCCTCCACGGCCTCGAGCACGGCACCGAGTACGAGGCGGAGATCGAGCCGGGCAAGACGCTGCTGCTCGGCATCAGCTCGGTCGGCGAGGTCGACCGGCAGGGCATGCGGACGGTGATGTGCACCCTCAACGGGCAGTTCCGCCCGGTCCAGGTGCGCGACCGGTCGGTGGAGGCCGAGACCAAGGCCGCCGAGAAGGCCGACCCGGGCGACCGCGGCCACGTCGCGGCGCCGTTCGCCGGTGTCGTCACCCCGACGGTGCAGGAGGGGCAGGACGTCGAGGCCGGCGCCGTCGTCGCGACGATCGAGGCGATGAAGATGGAGGCGAACATCACGACGCCCGTCGGCGGCACCGTCGCGCGGCTCGCCGTCGACGGCCACCAGCAGGTCGAGGGCGGCGACCTCGTCGCCGTCATCGCCTCCTGACCTGCACGAACTCGTCGACCGGAACGGTGTCGAGACTTCGTCCAACGTTGTACGGTGGAGGAACGGCACGACGTCATCCGTGGCTCGTGCCCCGTCATCGACGAAGGAGAAGGCGATGGGTTTCGACGACAAGATGAGCAACCACGGCCAGGACGCCGAGGGCAAGGTCAAGGAGGCCGTCGGCAAGTCGACGGACGACGAGTCCATGGAGGCCGAGGGGAAGGCCGACCAGTCCTCCGCCGACCTGAAGAACGCCGGCGAGAAGATCAAGGACGCGTTCAAGCACTGAGCGCCCCCACCCGTCCGACGGGTCAGCGGCCCGTCGGAGGTCCGGAGCACGCCGTCCGCGCAGCAGCGCGGACGGCGTGTCCTGTGTCGGGGCCCGGTGACCCGGGGGTCACCAGCTCCCGCCGGACGAGCCCCCGCCCCCACCCCCGGAGAAGCCCCCACCGCTGCTGAAGCCCGACGAGCCGGACGAGCCGGGCGTCGAGACGAAGGTGCCGGCCGCGACCGTCGAGAACGAGTCCATGCTCGAGGCGACCCCGCCGAAGCCCGCCCGGTCCCACGGCCCCGAGTACCACCACGGGCCCGGCACGACGTACCCCGCCGCGGCCGCCGCCGTCGCGACCTCCTCGAACACCGAGGCCCAGCGGTCGGCCACCCCGAGGACGATGGCGTAGGGCAGGTACCGGCTGAAGACGTCCTGCGCCTCCTCCCACCGGATCTGGTTCGCCTCGGCCGTCGTGAGGTACCGCTCGAAGCCCCGGGACTGCGCGAGCACCGCCGAGCCCTCGGCGGTGCGGGCCGCCATCCGCTTCCCGAGGGAGCGGACCACGAGACCCCCGACGACGAGGCCGCCGAAGAGCACCCAGGACGGGTCGACCGGGAACACCGAGTCCGAGAACAGCCCACCGAACAGCCCCCAGCCGAAGACGAACCCGAGCACGCCGAGGCCGGCCAGCACGGTGCCGAGCCCCACCCAGCCGGCCCGCTGGCGCTCTGGGCTGCGACGGAACCAGCCGCGGTGCACGACCTCCTCGTACATCTCCCGCTGGACGAGCTCGAGCGTGGGCTTGAACCGGTTCTTCAGGGACGACAGCCGCACGGCGGCCCCGGCGACGAAGATGCCGTCGAGCAGCGTCTGCTCGTAGGACGCGAGCGCCGCCGCGCCCGCCGGCGGGGAGGTGCGGGTGAGCAGCCAGTCGTCACCGCGGAAGGCGCCGCCGTCCTCGCGGGACAGCGTGAGGTGGCCGCGGACGGCGAGGTCGACGATGGTGGCGCTGACGTCGACGACGTTCGCCTCCTCGTCCAGGACGGTGCCGACCATCCCCGGCTGCACGCCGCGCGGTGGCGTGAACTGCACGGCGACGGTGGGGGCCCGGCCGGTGGTGACCACCCGGACCTCGTCGCCGCGGCCGGGACTCAGGCCGGGGGTGAGGCCCGCGTACTGCTCGTCGCGGCCACGGGTCCACACGAGCAGCCCCATCCCCGCGGCGGCCAGGAGCGGCAGCAGCACGCCGGTGCCGACGGCGAGCGTCCCGAGGACCCGGGAGGCGGCCGGGGAGACCCGGCTGCCGCTGTCGGCGCTCGCGCTCCCCTCGCGCAGGTCGGGGGTGAGGTCGCCGAACGCGTCGCGCGGGAAGGCCGCGACGACCGAGGCGCCCTCCTCGGCCGCGAGGTCGGGGATGCGGTAGGTCGCCTCGGCGCCCGCCGTCGCCGGGCACGGGTCGGTGGCGCCGGACGGGCCGGTGAAGCAGGCGGCGCGGGTGACCTCGGCGGGGCCGGACACGGTGGCCCGGACGTCCTGCTGGGGGAAGCCGTTCGCGGGGTCGACGACGTCGTAGTAGACCTCGGCGGTGCCGTCGCCGATGTCGTTGACCAGGTGCGCCAGCCGGTAGCGCACGACGTACCGCGCGGTGCCGCTGACCGTCTCGGACGGGCTGCCGATGCGGATCTTGCGGAAGGCCCCGAAGTCCTGGACGACGAGGTCGGTGGGCGCCCCGGTCGGCGAGCTGACCTCGACCCCGGAGAGCTCGTAGTAGCGGTACTGGGTGTCGCTGTCGCGGTAGCCGGCCCGCACCCGCACCGACCGGTAGATGCCGTGCCGCTCCTCCCCCGCCGGGAAACGCCACGTGACGTCCTCGGTGACGAGCACCGACCCGTCCTCCTGGGCCTCGATGCTCGTGTGGAGGACGTCGGCCTGCTCCTGCGCCGCCAGCGCGGGGGTGCGCCCGCCCCAGGCGCCGACCGCGTCCGGGGCGGCGGTCCCGACGGCCCCGCCGGCCACGGGTGCCGCTGCCGCGGTGCTCGGGGCGGCGAGTGCCAGGCTCACGAGGACCAGCAGGACGAGCGCCACCGGGGCCACGCGCCGGTGCGCGGGCGAGGGGCGCCCGCCCGCGGCGGTCACCTCAGATCTCGCCGCGTCGACGGTGGGCGGAGATGGCCCGGTCGGCCTCCCTGCGGTCCTGCCTCTCGCGCAGCGCGTGCCGCTTGTCGTAGGACTTCTTGCCGGTGACGACGGCGATCTCGACCTTGGCCCGGCCGTCCTTGAAGTACAGCCGCAGCGGGACGACGGTGCGCCCGGTCTCGCGGGTGGCCTGGGCGATCTTCTCCAGCTCGCGCTTGTGGAGCAGCAGCTTGCGCTTGCGGCGCGGGGTGTGGTTCGTCCAGTTGCCGTTGACGTACTCGGGGATGTGGACGCCCTCGAGCCACAGCTCGTCGCTGCGGTCGAACCCGGCCCAGCCGTCGACGAGGGAGGCCCGCCCCATCCGCAGCGCCTTGACCTCGGTCCCCATGAGGACGAGCCCGGCCTCGTAGGTGTCCTCGACGTGGTAGTCGTGGCGGGCCTTGCGGTTGCTGGCGACCAGCTTGGTCCCGGTGTCCTTGCCCACGAGCATGCAGGCTACCGGCCGGCGGCCCCACCGCCCCACCGGGTTCGGGGCGCGCCGGGTCAGCCGAGGGTGTTGAGCCAGTGCCGCGGGTCGTCGAACCCGCCGTTCTTCAGCGTCTCGAAGTGCAGGTGGCAGCCGGTGGAGGTGCCGGTCGTGCCGCTGTAGCCGATGAGCTGGCCGCGCCCGACCTGCCCGCCCCACACGCTGATGCTCGTGAGGTGGTTATACGTGCTCGCGAGACCGGCGCCGCTGACGAGGCCGTGGTCGATGACGACGCGGTTGCCGTAGCCGCCGCCCCAGCCGGCGCTGATGACGGTGCCCGGCGCGGCGGCGTAGACCGGCGTGCCGCAGGCGACCGCGTAGTCGCGGCCGGAGTGCAGCTTCCAGTAGTGGAAGACCGGGTGGAAGCGCATCCCGAACTCCGAGCTCACCCACCCGGTGCGCACCGGACGGCTGAGGAAGCCCGAGGACGAGGGGGCCGGGGGCGGCGGCGGAGCGGGCGCCGGTGCCGGGGCCGGGGCCTGGCTCGACCCACCGCCACCGCCGCCGCCCGAGTTCTTGCGCTGCTGCTCCGCACGCTTGCGCGCGGCGGCCTCTGCGGCGCGCTGGCGGGCGGCCTCGGCGGCGGCCCTGCGCGCGGCCTCGGCGGCGGCCTTGCGGCGGGCCTCCTCGGCCCGCTTGACGAGGATGCGGCGCAGCCGCTCCTGCTCGCGCTCCATGGAGGCGAGCTGCTTCTTGTCCGCGGCGAGCTGGTCCTCGTAGGCCGCGGCCTGCCGCTCCTGGGTGGCGGCGAGCGACTCGAGCTCGACCTTGGCCTGGTCGGCGGCCTCGCGCGCGGCCGTGGCGCGCGCCAGCGCGGCCTCGGCCTCCTTCTTCTTCGCGGCGGAGTCGGCCCGCAGGGCCGAGAGGTGGTCCTCGAGGGCGGTGAGGTTCGCCTGCTCGGTGGCGAGGCGCTGCATGGTGCCGGCCTGGACGTCCAGGACGGTGTCGACGAGGGCGAGCCGGTCGGCGAAGTCCTGCGGCTCGGTGCTGGAGAGCGCGACGTCGAGCTGGCCGAAGCCCTGCTCCTGGTAGATCTGCGCGGCGAACTGGGCGATCCGCTCCCGGCCGTCGTCGACCTCCTGGGTGGCCGAGCGCAGGTCGTTCGCGGCCTTGGACTCGTTGGCCCGGGCGACCTCGAGCTCCTGGGTGGCCTCGGCCTCGGCCTGCTGGGCGGCGTCCGCGGTGGCGCGGGCGGCGTCGAGGGCGGCGCGGGCGGCGGGCAGCTTGTCCTGCGTGGAGTGCAGGTCCTCGTAGGCGCGGCTCAGCGCGACGCTCGTGTCGTCGAGGTGGTCCTTGAGGCGGTCGATCTTCCCGTCGACGGCCCGCTTCTGGACGCCCGGGTCGGGCGCGGCGGGGGCCGGGAGGGAGCCGGTGACGACGAGCCCGGCGGCACAGACGAGCGCCGCGCCGGTCCCGACGAGCCGTCGAGGGGCACGGGCGATCGACCGGTCTCGACGTCCCATGAGGATCATTGGTAACACAGTTCACAGAGGATCGCGGCCGACACGGGGGAACCGTTCGTCCCTCGAACCCCGGCGACCCCACAGGAACGGGAGCGACGAACCGGGAGTGAGGGGGTCAGACCCGCAGGTAGCGGCGCAGCGTGACGAGGCTCGTGGCGACGGCGATACCGACGACCCCGGCGAGCATCCACGGCGCGAGGTACCAGACGTCGGACACCCCGATGAACGCCTGCGACAGCGCGATCTGGCTGGCGCCCTCGGTGAAGACGTACTTCGTGAGGACGGCGAGCAGGGCGACGGCCAGCCCCACCCCGAGGGCGGACACGAGCACCATCTCGGAGACGAACGGCATCCGGATCGTCCAGTTCGACGCCCCGACCAGCCGCATGATCCCGATCTCGCGGCGCCGGATGAAGGCCGCCTGGCGGATCGTCGTCGCCATGAGCAAGGCCGCGCACGCGGCCATGAGGGCGGCCAGCGCGACGGCGAAGAACGTCACGTAGTTGATGATCGTGAAGAACTTCGAGAGCACCTTCTCCTGGTCCTGGACGATCGCCACCCCCGGCGCGTTCTCGAACTGGTCGGTGACGACGGCGAACTTCGTCGGGTCCTGGAGCTGGACGCGCAGGCTGGCCGGGATCTCCCCGACCTGGACGTTGCCCGCGATCGGGCTGTTGCGGAACTGGTCCTTGAACCGGTCGAACGCCTGCTTCTCGGTCTCGTAGAAGACCTGCTTGACCTCCGGCAGGGCCTCGAGCTGGGCCTGGAGCGCCTCGCGCTGGGCGTCCGTGGCGGCCGTGCCCTGGCAGTTGGGCTGGAGCGCGTCGGCCGTGCACAGGTAGATGGACACCTGGATGCGGTCGTACCAGTAGCCCTTCATCGTGTCGGCCTGGCGCTGGGCGAGCAGGCCGAGGCCGAGGAGGAACATCGAGACCATCGTCACGAGGACGACGGACACGGCCATCGAGACGTTGCGGCGCAGTCCCGAGCCGACCTCGGTGGCGAGGAAGCGGGTCTGCATCAGGCGTCCTCCTCCACCGGCTCGGCGACCCGCTGGTGGTAGCCGGCCTCCTGCTCGTCGCGCACGATCCGGCCGTCGTCGAGCTGGAGGACGCGGCGGCGCAGGTCGTTGACGATGTCGTGGTCGTGGGTGGCCATGACGACGGTGGTGCCGGTGCGGTTGATCCGCTCCAGCAGCCGGACGATCTCGATGCTGATCTTCTGGTCCAGGTTCCCGGTGGGCTCGTCGCACAGGAGGATCTGCGGGCGGTTGACGACGGCCCGGGCGATGGCGACGCGCTGCTGCTCGCCGCCGGAGAGCTGGTGCGGGAAGCGCTTCTCCTTGCCGGCCAGGCCGACCATCTCGAGGGTCTCGGGCACGAGCTGGCGGATGGCGTGCCGGGGCTTGCCGATGACCTGGAGGGCGTAGGCGACGTTCTGGTGCACCGTCTTGTTCGGCAGCAGCCGGAAGTCCTGGAAGACCGCGCCCATCTCGCGGCGCAGGCGGGGCACCTGGCGCATCGGCATGGCGCCGAGGTCGTGGCCGGCGACGAGGACGAGGCCGTTGGTGGGGGCCTCCTCACGCAGGGCCAGGCGCAGGATCGTCGACTTCCCGGAGCCGGAGGGACCGACGACGAAGACGAACTCGCCCCGGTCGATGTCGACCGAGACGTCGTCGACGGCGGCCCGGGTCGACCGCGGGTAGACCTTCGTGACGTTCTCGAAGCGGATCATGCGGGTGGGGTGGCCTCGGGCTCGGGTGCAGGGGCCGCCCGGAGGGGCGGCACGATCGAGGATAGGTCGGCGGGCCGACGTTGGTGGTCAGCACCGTGCGTTCGGCGCGTTCGGCCCACCCCGCTCCGCCGGGCGGCCCGCCTCTCCCGCGCCCCGGGACCAGGCGGTTTCGGGTCCCGGACCCCCCCGCCCTGGCCGTCGTTCCCGCAGGTCGGAGAGGGTGCGCTGCGAGTTCTCGCAAATGTCCTCGGCCCCGTCGACCCCGGCCGCTACCCTGCCTGCGTCCGGGGCGCTCCGCGCGGGTGTCCCGGAGGGGTCGAGCGTCTCGGGGAGGACCCCGGTCCGGGCCCCGCCCGCCAGAAAGGACCCCTCCCCGTGGCACGCCTCCGTCCCTCCCTCGTCCTCGGCGTCGTCGCCGCGGTCTGCGTCCCGGCCGCCGCCGTCGCCGGCCCGGCCGCCGCCCAGCCCTCCCCCGGCGCCGGCGCCGCCCGCGCCGCCGCCCCGACCTCCCCCGGCCGCCACATCGGCCCGCAGCAGGGTCGGCTGCTCGGCGGCAAGGCCACCACGGGTCCGTCGCTCGCGTCGGCCGACATCCCCACCCGCGGGATCGGCGCCCCGACCCAGCTGCTCGTCTCCGACGCGGGCGGCACGACGACCGTCACCCTCGACGGCGCCTACAACCCGCAAGGCGCCCGGCGCACGACCACGCGGACCCACGCGGCCGCCGGGCCGGCCGGCGACGCCATCGCCTACACCCGGACCTCCGACGGCGCGACCGTCACCGAGTCCACCTACGGCAACCACGCGGTGACCTACCCGTCCACCGACGAGCCCATCGCCTGGGGACCCCTCGGCGACGGCTTCGTCCGGCACACCGACGGCCGGTACGTCCTCCAGTTCACCAACCCCGCGGCCGTCGAGCCCATCGACGTGCCGGCCGGGGCCACCGACCCGGTCGTGTCGCCCTACGGGATGCAGGTGGTCGTGCGGGTGCCCACCGCCGGCGGGCACGACCTCGCCGGGGTCAACGCGCCCTTCTCCGGGGCGGCGCTGGCCGCCGACTACACGGTGCCCTCACTCGGCCTCGCCGGGTACGACCCCGGCGCACCGGCCATCGCCCAGGCGCCCGGCGGGAGCGTCTACGACGACACCGCCCTGACCTACATCGCCTTCGTCGGTGCGTCCGCCAGCACGCCCGCCGGCACCCGCCACCTCTTCGTCGACCACCAGGGTGGCCCGGTGCGCACCAACGGCGGCTACGGCGTCGACGTCGTCGACGTCATCGGCGCCGGGTACGACTGTGACGTCGCGGCGCCGGCGTTCTCCCCGGACGGCACCCGGCTGGCGTACGTCCGCTCGCCGAACGCGGACTGCACCAACCCCGAGGTCCGCGTCGTGACGGCCGGGGCCGACGGCCGCTTCGCGGCCGGCTCCACCAGCAAGCTCCTCTTCACCACCGCCGGTACCACCGCCACGGCGCCGACCTCGCTGTCCTGGGTCGCGAACAACCCGCGCGCCTACCGGGTGCGGGTCGACGGCCCGAACCGGTACGCCACGGCCGCCAACACGATGGGCTTCTGGGACGCCGGCGGGGCGGCGACCGCGGTCATCACGAGCGGCAACAACTTCCCCGACGCCCTCACCGGCGGCCCGCTGGCGGCCCGGCTCGGCGGGCCGGTGCTCCTCACCGGCTCCGCGTCGCTGCACCCGGCCGCCCTCGAGGCGCTGAACTACGGCGTGCCCAAGGGCTCGGACGTCTACATCCTCGGCGGCACCACCGCGGTGTCCTCCCAGGTCTGGTTCGACGTCCGCGACGCCGGGTACACCCCGATCCGCATCGAGGGCCCGAACCGGTACGCGGTCGCCGTCAAGGTGGCCCAGAAGCTCGACGCCATCCGCGGCCGGCTCCCGGACGCGGCCTTCGTCGCCGGCGGCTCGGCCTTCCCCGACGCCCTCGTGGCCGGCCCGCCGGCCGCCCTCAACGACGCCCCGGTCCTGCTCTCGAACGGACCGGTCCTGCCCGACGTCGTCAAGGACTACCTCGGCTCGCTGTCCTCGGACGCCGACCTCTACGGCATCGGCGGGCTGGGCGCGGAGGCCCTGAGCCAGGACCCGCGCGCCGTCCCGGTCTCGGGGGACAACCGGTACATCGTCGCGGCCAACGTGGCCCAGACCTTCTTCCCGTGGTCCTACATCGGGGGCATCGCCGACGGCCGCAACTGGCCCGACGCGGCCTCGGGCGGGGCGCTCATGGCCGGCTTCCTCGAGCCGGTCCTGCTCACCAACGGCCGCGACACGCTGCCGGCACCGACGGAGGAGCGGCTCTTCCAGACCCGCGCCTCGGCCGACGCCCTCATCGCGTTCGGCGGCACCACCGCGGTGCCGGCCGACGCCTACGCCGCGGCGGCCAGCGCCGCCGGGCGCCAGACGTCGTACTACGGCCTCGACACGCAGCCGTAGCCGACACCGAGGGCACGGCGGCCGTCCGGTTCTCCGGACGGCCGCCGTCGTTCCGGGGCACCATGGTCCCGGCGCCCCCGCGTCCCGACCCTGCCCCACGCCCGGCCCACCCCTCCAGGACACCTCCGCATGCACCGCAGCGCCCTGCTCGTCCTCGCCGTCGCCGCCCTGACGGCGGGGACCGTCGCCGTGCCCGCGGCCGCGGTCCCGCCCTCCACGGCCGCGGCCGCATCGGGCGTCGCCACCATCGGTCCGGACGGCCCGCGCGGCGGCGGGCCGATGACCCTGGCCGACCGGCGGGTGGCCCTGCGCCGGGCCTTCGCGGCCGGCGGGGTCCCGGCCGGCGGCGGCACCCGCGCCTTCCCCGGCACCGACCCGCGGCTCGTCGTCACCTCGGCCGAGGGCACGAGCGTCACCGCGGCGCTGCGGCCGGACGGCACGGTCTCCGCCGACCCGCCGCTGACCGGCAGCCCGCTGACCCTCGCCGTCGCCTCGCCCTCCGGGGAGTCGCTGCTGACCCGGGGCGCGCCGGCGGGCGGCGGTCGTCGCTCGGCCGAGCTGCGGCAGGTCGAGGCCGCCGCCGACCCCGTCGCGCTCGACCCCGGAGTCGGCCCGCAATTGTGGACCCCCGCCGGCGACGCCCGCCTGCACCAACCGTCCCCGGGCGTCTGGGAGCTGCAGAGCCTCACGTCCCCCGGCGAGCGCTCGGTGCTGGACGTCCCCGCCGACGTCGAGCCCACCTCGGTGAGCACCTGGGGCGACGTCGCCTACGGCCTGCGCACCACCGCCAGTGGCACCGACGTCGCCGCCGTGCCCGTCCCCGGGGTCCGCGGCGTGCGCGCCGCGGCGGTCGCGACCACCGACCTCGGCCTCTCCGCCTGGGCACCGGGGCGGCCCACGAGCGCCATGGCCGCCACCTCCTCGGTCTACGCCGACGACCCCACCGAGCTCCTCGCCTTCGCCGGCACCGTCCCGGGCACGAGCGAGCGCCGGCTCGTCCTCGTCACCCGCGCCGGCCGCGAGGCGACGTGGGGCCCGCCGGTCGCGCTCGGCGCCATCGGCGCCACCTGCGACGTCGCCGCACCCGCCTTCGACGAGTCCCGCACCCGACTCGCCTACCTCGTCGCCACCGGACCGGCCGGCGACGAGTGCTCCGCCTTCGAGGTGCGCGTCCTCCTCGCCGGCGCCGACAGCCGGTTCTCGGCCTCGGACACCGACGTCCTCGCGGCGACGTGGCCGGCCTCCCGGGGGCTGCCGCGCACCCTCACCTTCGTCGCGGGCGCGGCGGCCGTGCCGTCGATGCGGATGGCCGGCGCGAACCGGGTCGACGTCGCCGTGGCCACGAGCCGCCGCTTCGTGCCGGCCGGCACCGCGCGGGGGGTCGTCGTCACCGGGGCCCAGGCCCAGCCGGACGCGCTGACCGGCGGGCCGCTCGCCGCCCAGCTCGACGGGTCCAGCCTGCTCACCCCGACCACCCGGCTGCCGGACACCGTCCTCGCCGAGATCCGCCGCGCGCTGGACCCGCGGGGCACGGTCTACATCGTCGGCGGTCCGGCGGCGGTCGCCCCGGCGGTCGAGACCCGGCTGCGCGACGAGGGCCTCGTCGTCGAGCGCATCACGGGCGCCAACCGCTTCACCGTCGCCGTCGAGGTGGCCCGGGAGGAGGCCCGCCTGCGCGGCTCGGCCCCGGCCACGGCGTTCGTCACCTCGGGCCGGGCCTTCGCCGACGCCCTCGTGGCCGGTCCCGCCGCCTTCGCCTCCGGCGCCCCGGTGCTGCTGAGCGACGGCGGGACCCTGCCCTACGTCACCCGGGCCTACCTCCAGGAGCTCGGGCCGCAGGCGACGGTGTACGCCGTCGGCGGGTCGAGCGTGGCCGCCCTCGCCGGGGACCAGCGCGCCCGCGGCGTGAGCGGGGCGAACCGCTACCTCACCGCCGTCGCCGTCGCCGAGCGCTTCTTCCCCGCCGTCGACGTCCTCACCGTCGTCGACGGGCGCAACTGGCCGGACGCGGCCTCCGCCGGCGCTCTCACCGCCCGGTGGGGACAGCCGATCGTCCTCGCGAACAGCAGGGCGGCCCTGGACCCCACCGCCGCCTACGTCACGGGCGTGCGGCAGGGCGTGGACTACCAGGTCGTCCTCGGCGGGACGACCGCGGTGCCGGACGCCGCCGCGGAGCGGTACGCCGGCCTGGCCGGGGCCCAGGGCCCGTACGGCCAGTGGGTGCGCTGACGCACGCTGACCGCCCGACGCCGCACCGGCGCCGGCCGCTCAGGCGTCGTCGCGCACGACCGCCGGCAGCTCCGGCGGCTCGCCGTCCTCCCCGGGCTCGTCGGTGACGCCGAGGACCTCGCGGAAGGTGCGCTCGACGACCTCGGTGGCGCGGCGGGCGTCGTCCAGCGGCAGGTAGGGACCCTGCGGCACGTCGTCCGGCCAGAACTTCACGAAGTCCTCGCCGTCGGTCACCGTCGGGCGGTGCCAGCCCAGGGCCTGCGCGGCGGCGGTCTCGTCGTCGGTCCAGGGGAAGGGCCCGCCGTGGGCCTCCGCGCCGGTCCAGTACCCGCGCAGGTGGTCCTCGACCCGGTGCAGCCGGACGGCGGGGACGACCCGGCGCTTGCGGGCCCCGGCGAGCCGGCTGAACAGCGTCGTGCCGACCGGCCGGGCCATCCGCCCGTACCGCTGCGGCGCCTCGACGGTGAGGCCCTCGTCGTCGCGCAGGGTGAGCACGGCGTCCAGCAGCGGCCCCCGCCAGGCGGCCCACGTCGTGGGCGCGGCGGCGGGCCCGTCGGGGCCGGTGGGGTTCTGCGGCACGGGCTCAGGCCTGGGCGTCGGCCTTCTCCTGGGCCTTGCGCCACCGGATGCCGGCCTCGATGAAGTCGTCGATGTCACCGTCGAACACCTTGTCGGGGTTGCCGACCTCGTGCTCGGTGCGCAGGTCCTTCACCATCTGATAGGGCTGCAGCACGTAGGAGCGCATCTGGTCGCCCCAGCTGGCCTTGATGTCGCCGGCCAGCTCCTTGCGCTCGGCGGCCTCCTCGGCCCGCTTGATGAGGAGGAGCCGGGACTGCATGACGCGCAGCGCGGCGGCGCGGTTCTGGATCTGGCTCTTCTCGTTCTGCATCGAGACGACGGTGCCGGTGGGGATATGGGTCATCCGCACCGCGGAGTCGGTCGTGTTGACCGACTGGCCACCCGGCCCGCTGGAGCGGAAGACGTCGACCTTGAGGTCGTTCTCCGGGATCTCGATGGAGTCGGTGCCCTCGATGAGCGGGACGACCTCGACGGCGGCGAAGCTCGTCTGCCGGCGGCCGGCGTTGTCGAAGGGGCTGATCCGCACGAGCCGGTGGGTGCCGCCCTCGACCGAGAGGTTGCCGTAGGCGTAGGGGACGTCGACCTCGAAGGTCGCGGACTTCAGCCCGGCCTCCTCGGCGTAGCTCGTGTCCATGACGTTCGTGGGGTAGCCGTGCCGCTCGGCCCAGCGCAGGTACATCCGCAGGAGCATCTCGGCGAAGTCGGCGGCGTCGACGCCGCCGGCCCCGGCGCGGATGGTCACGACCGCCGCGCGCTCGTCGTAGTCGCCGGAGAGCAGGGTGCGGACCTCGAGGTTCGCGACGGCCTTCTTGAGGGAGACGAGCTCACGCTCGGCCTCGGCCATCGTGTCGGCGTCGTCCTCCTCCTGGCCCATCTCGACGAGCACCTCGAGGTCCTCGACGCGCTGGTCCATCCCGGTGACGCGCTCGTACTCGGCCTTGGCCCGCGAGAGCCCGCTCGTCACCTGCTGGGCGCGCTCCTGGTCGTCCCAGAGCGTGGGGTCGGCGGCCTGCTGCTCGTAGTCGTGGATCCGCTGCTCGAGCTCGGCGAGGTCGGTGACCTCCCGGACCGTCGACATCGTCGCGCGCAGGTCCTTGATCTCCTGGGTGAAGTCGGTGGCCACGAGGGGTCAGCCTACGCGAGCCGGGACGGGCCCCCGGCCGGTGCGGCGCGGGGTCGGCGGCGCGGCCGGCGGGGACTGCGGGCGCTCGCCCGTGGAACGACGGACGCGCCCCCGGGCGCGGACGTAGGCTCGTCGGGTCACCACGGCAGGGAGGTGGAGCAGTGCCCGCAGCGCGCGTCGTCGGCGTGGTCGCCGTGCTGTCCTTCGGCCTGCTCGCCGCGTGCAGCGACGACCCCGAGCCGGCGCCCTCCGCCTCGGGGTCCGGGACCGTCGCGTCCTCGCCGGGGGCCTCCCCCTCGACGGCGTCGCCGTCGGCCGGCCCGACGACGGGCCCGTCGGCGTCACCGGGTGGCAGCCCCTCGCCGTCCGGCTCGGTCACGGCGGGGCCCCCCGGGACGGGGACCGGGGGTGCCGACAGCGGGGACGGGACCGAGGCGGGCGGGGGCACCGGCGCGACGGCCGACACCCCCGGCGGCGCGCGGGTCGACGTGCTCGGGGCCATGCGGGACTCGGGCAGCACGGCCAGCGACGGGGTCACCGGCACGGCCTCGGCCCGGATCGTACGCAGCATCGCCGGGTACCGCGGGTTCTTCGGCGACGCCCGGGCCACCGTCGACGCCGGGCAGACCGGCGACTCGTTCGCCTACGCCCGCGGGGCGACGGTCCGCTCGCTCACCGTGCCGGCCGCCGGCACCTACGCGTACTCGTGGCGGGCGCGCTACCACGTGAGCGGCTACCGCCCCGGGCGCGACCCGTCGGACACGACCGTGCACGCCGAGAGCTACGTCGACCCGGGCCTGTTCGGCGACCGCGGCCGCGTGGTCGCGGCCGACGTCGACCTGGGCACCGGCGTCGACCTGCCCGTCGACGGCACCCTGTCGGGCAGCGGCGAGGTGACGGTGGAGGCCGGGCAGCAGGTGGACGTGCGGGTCGAGTCCTCGTGCACCATCTACGGAAGCGGCGCGGCCACCCGTGCCACCTGCCGCTCGTGGGTCGGCTTCACGAGCTTCACGCTGAAGCGCATCGGCTGATCCTTCGCGGCCTTCCTGGTCGCGGTCCGCCGGCCGACCTGCGGCAGACCGCCGGGCTCGCGACCGGCCCGACGGGCGGCGTCCTCGGCGAAACGGTCACGGGACGAGGACGTCGGAGCGGGCGCGGGAGACGACGTGGATGGTCACGCTGCCCCCGAGGTCTCGCAGCCAGCCGCCGACGAGGGGCAGCCGCGCCTCACCGGTGACGGCGACGACGGCGGTGCGCCCGTCGGGGCTGCCGGTCCCGGGGGCGAGGCCCCAGCGCAGGATCGACGGCGGCCGTTCGCTGCTGCCGAGGTAGGACGCCGCGCGCTCACGCACCGAGGCGTCGCTGAGGGGCACCGAGTCGCCTACCCCGCCGGAGTACGCCGCGTCGTCGAGCGCGTTGGCGGCCGAGAGGGCAGCACCGTCGGCGGCGTCGAGGAGCCGCATCCGGGACAGGTGCGCCGAGGTCACGGCGACCGTCCCGGCGACGAGCATCATCGCGATGACGACGAGCCCGAGGATGTAGATGCTGATGGTCCCCCGCTCGTCCTGACGGGCCGTGCCCGGGCCGGGGCGCGTCACGGCAGGGTCCGGAAGCGGTCGACGGTCTCGATGTGACTTGCCGAGACCGGGATGCTCGTGGGCAGCGCCCCGTCGAGGAAGGTCGGGACGAGGGGCAGCGGTACCCGGACGGTGGCGGTGGCCCGGACGCGGCCGTCGGGTCGCAGGCACGGCGAGCCGTCGCAGGCCAGGTCGAGGCGGCCGACGTCCTCGAAGCGGAAGTCACCGAACGCGACGCTCGCCGCGGCCCGGGCGCGGCCGGACGCGTCGGACCCGGACGGGGCGGTGACGAAGGCCCGGCCGGCCTCGCGGGCGGCCTGGCTGACGGCGAAGGACCCGGCCTGCACCCGGGCCAGCGTCATCACGAGGTAGACCAGTGGCAGGAGCAGGAGGACGCCGAGGGTGACGAACTCGACGACGGCGCTCCCCTGCTCGTCCCGCCGGGCGGGGCGTCCGTAGCCGGTCACTGCGACTCCGCGAAGGCGCGGCCGGTGACGTCGAGGGTGTCGGCCGGCCCGAGCAGCCCGAGCACCGGCACGGGGGCGACGACCCGGACCTCGACGACCCGCACTCCCCCGACCACGTTCTCGCGGACGCTGACCGACCGCGCGTAGCGGGTCGAGAGCGAGGCGCCCACGAGCTCCTGGGTGCGGGCGACGGCGGCACCGGGCACGGCGTCGGCACGGGCTCCGGCACGGGCGCCCTCCGCGGCGCACGAGACCAGGGTGTTGCGCACGTGCAGCGCCAGTCCCATCTGGACGACGGCGAGGAACACGGCGAGCAGCAGCACCGAGACCATGGAGAAGTCGACCGCCGCGGCACCGCGCTCCCCGTGCCGCACGGGTGACCCGCGACCCATGTGCCCCTCCTCGACCACGGACGGCACGGCGCTCAGCCGCGGACCGACGCGAGCGCCTCCTGGAAGAGGGCGACGAGCTGGTTCTCGGCGACGGTCCAGAGCGCGGCGACGAGGGCGGCGGTCATCAGGGTGATGAGCACCCAGCCCGGGACGTCGCCGCGTTCGGCCCGGCGAGCGGTCGGGCGTCGGAGTGCGGTCATGGGTCTTCCTTCCATCGAGTGGGCTCAGAGGGTGAAGCGGAAGAAGGCGAAGCCGGGGAAGACGGCGAACAGCACCGTCACGGGCAGGATGAGGAAGACGACCGGGACCATCATGGCGATCTCCTTGCGGCCGCCGGCCTCCATGAGGGAGCGCCGGCCCTCCTCACGGACGTCCTGGGCCTGGGCGCGCAGCACCTCGGCGAGCGGCGTGCCGCGCTCGACGGCGACGACGACGCCGTCGACGAACCGGCGCAGGCCGGGCAGCCCCGTGCGGTCGGCCAGTCCGTGCAGGGCGACCGGCAGGCTGGCCCCGGCGCGCGCGTCGGCCAGGCAGCGGCCGAGCTCGGTGGCGAGCTCGCCGTGCGAGAGGCGGCACACCCGCTCCAGCGCGCCCACCGCGCCCTCCCCGGCGCCGACCGCGAGCGCGAGGAGCTCGGCGATGGTCGGGAACTCGGCGAGCATCCGCCGCTCCCGCCGGGTGGCGCGCACCGTCAGCAGGTAGTCGGCCGAGGTGACCCCGAGCCCGAAGCCGAGCACGGTGAGGATGACGACGGGGACGAACGAGCTGCCCCGCGTCACCGCGAGCAGCGTCCCGACGGCGGCGCCGAGGACCGCGCCGAGCACGCCCCAGAGCACCTGCTCGGCCCGGAAGCGGTCGACGTCCGGCGGTGACCCGGCCCGCAGCTGGCGGCTGCGGACCGAGGCGGAGCCGCCGAGGACCCGTTCGACGCCCGCTGCGAGGTCACGCACCAGTGGCGCCGCGACGACGGCCAGGACCCCCGACGTCCCCGGGCCGTCGTCGAGCAGCCGCGACGGGCGCGGGGTGTCCCGCAGGTAGGGCAGCACGCGGTCGGCGAGCCCGGGGCGCCGGTTGCGGGGCAGCCCTCGCCAGATGAGGAGCAGGCCGACGCCGGCGAGCATCCCGACGAACGCGCCCTCGCGCACGAGGCCGGTCATCGCAGCACCCGCTCGTCCTCGGGCAGCCGCCCGATCCGCATCATCAACCAGTACGCGACCCCGGTGACGGCGGCGCCGACGGCGAGCACCATCGCCCCGAGCGCACTGGAGTAGGCACCGACGGACTCCGGGTTGCCGGACAGCATCGCCAGCACCACCCACGGGGCGGCGACCGCCAGGCGGGCGGCGTTGACCGTCCACGACTGGCGGGTCTCGAGCTCGGCGCGGGTCCGGGCGTCCTCGCGCAGGAAACCCGAGAGGGTGCGCAGCAGCCGGCCGAGGTCGCTGCCGCCCACCTCCCGGGCGATCCGCAGGCTCTCGACGAGCCGGTCGGCCACCGGGTCGCTGAGCCGGGCCTTGAGCCGGTCGAGGCAGTCGGAGAAGCGGCCGGTGAGGCGGTAGTCGTCGCCGAACCGCCGGAACGGCTCGCGCAGCTCCTCGGGGCCGCGCTCGCCGAGCTGTGCCAGCGCCTCGGGCAGCGCCATCCCGGCGCGGACGGCGGAGGTGATGTTGTCGACGGCGTCGGGCCACAGGTCGCGCAGCCGGGCCCGCCGCTTGCGGGCGCGCCGCCGCACGAGCAGCACCGGCAGCGCCCCGGCCATCGAGGCGAAGCACACCGCGATCGGCCAGACCCCGACGGTGAGCCCGACCAGCGCGAGCACCAGCCCGAAGGCGAGGACGC
>NZ_SAYU02000052.1 GCF_004025965.2 Phycicoccus flavus
CTACGCCGTCTGGGTCGGCATCGGCGCGGCGCTCACGGTGGGCTACGCCATGGCCACCGGCGCCGAGACCGTCTCGGCGGTCCGGCTGCTGCTCGTCGCGGGGATCGTCGGCTGCGTCGTCGGGCTCGAGCTGCTCCACTGACGCGGGGAACTATGACCCGGCGGCCGCTCAGAAGGGGATGGGGACGTCGTCCCAGGCGTGGTCGCCCGGGCTCGGTGAGACCCGTGGCGGTGCTGCCGGTGGAGGAGCGGCTGCTGCCGTTGCTGCCGGGGCTGCAGTTCTCGGTGCCGGTGTCGGTGGCGATTCCGGGACGGTGCGGTGGGCAGGTTCGGTGGTGCGGGTCCGCCCGGTGGGGTCGGTCCAGGTGAGCGTGCTGTCGGGGTGGAGGGTGGGGCGCCAGTGGCCTTGCTGCTTGAGGCGGTGGTGGCGGCGGCAGAGCCCGGCGAGGTTGGCCGGGGTGGTGGGTCCGGTGGGCCAGGGCCGGACGTGGTCGAGGTCGCACTTCTCGGCGGGGCGACTACAGCCGTACATGCGGCAGGTGCCGTCCCGGGTGGTGACGAGCTGCCGCATCTTGGCCGGTGGGCGGTAGGCGTCGGTGGTGATCGAGGCGAGGGTGCCGGTGTCGGCGTCGAGGACCGCGCGGGCGACCTGGAGCGGGAGGGTGGACAGGATGCCGGCGACGGTGCTGGCGTCCACCCAGCCGAGGCCGGGCAGCTGCACCCCGGAGACGAGGCCGGTGGCGCCGGTGTCCGCACCGACACGGGACGGTGCCATCTCGACCGCAGTGGGAACCCCGGGACCGTCGGCGCTCTCGTAGTCCGCGAACTCGTACCAGCCCAGGTCTTCCTGGGCGTCAGCGGGCAGGTCGCCGATACGGACCTCCTCACCGGTGGTGGCGTCGATGATCGTCTCGTCCGGGTCCCGCGGCGAGAACGTCCGCACGGTCGGCGCAGCCACAGGGTCGGGGGCGCCGGTGACGACCGGCACCCCGAGGGTGACCTGCGCGTTGACGGTCACGTTGCGGAGCAGGAGGTCCCCGAAGGCGTCGGCCCGGGACTCGGGGACGGTGAGGGTGTCGTCGACGTCGCGGTACTCCGCGGCGAGGGACTCCACCGCGCTCCACGCCGCCTTGCTGGTCGCCGTGGGCAGGAGAACGAACCACTCGGTGAGGCCGTCCTCGCTCGGGCACACCTCCACCGTCCGCACCTTCGTCGTCTTCGCGGCGTGCTCGGCGACCTGGTCCGCCGCCACGCGGGCCGCGATCCGGCGGGTCTCGGAGGACACCCGGGTCGGGTCCATCGCAGCGAGCCGCGGCGCGAGCGAGGCGTCCACCCGCCGGCACGCGTCGAGGTCGAGGCCGGCGGTGGCGTCGAGGATCTTGTGCGCCGTCACCGCCGCCACCTCCCCCTCGAGGACGAGCTCGAGGACCTGCGGGAACCGGGCGGACAGCTTCGCCCCCAGCCGGACCTTCCGCCCGGCCACGCCCTCGGTCACCCCGGCCTCCATCGCCAGCATCGAGGGCGCCATGCCGTCGACGAACCCCACCGGGTGGGTCCGCTCGATGACCCGGTCGGAGACCATCCGGCTCTCGAACCGCGCCCCGTACGCAGCAGCCACGGCCTGCGCACCCTCCGCCGCGTTCACCAGGCCCTGAAGCTCACCGGCGACCTCGAACGCCTCCCGCGGATCCAGGCTCCGGCCGTGCTCGGCCAGGTCTCTCGCGAGCAGAACCGCATCGCCGCGTAGTGCGGCGATGCGGCTGCTGACGTCCCCCCGGTCCATGCCCCGATCTTACCCGAACACGCGTACGACGACAAGCAATTGCACCCGTGAATCACCCTGCAGCAGAACAATATTGGAGGGATTTTTGAGCAATCTCAAAGGGGCCGATGCGGCCCACGATTGCCGCGAGCCGGCGCCGCCCGGAAGGGGTCGGAGGCCGCGCCCGGAACGTGTCGAGACGGCCGGCAAAGGTGTCACCGCGGCGGGTGCCGGGACACCGACCCCCGATCGAAGCCGCCCGGAGCTCCGCTCGAAGCGATGGAGAGGTGGCAGCGGAAGGCGACCGCCCGCCGACCCCGTCCAAGGCCTCCTTTCACCCGACTCTCCGTCGACCAAAACCGGGCAGCGGCAGGCGACCGACAGCTGCCTCCATCCGAGGCCTCCGGTGAACCGACGCCCGTCGATCAGAACCGGGCAACGGAAGGCGACCGACTGCCGACCCCGTCCAAGGCCTCTGTGACCCGACCCCCGTCGACCAGAACCGGGCAACGAAAGGCGACCGACCGCCGACCCCGTCCAAGGCCGTCCCGAAGTCCGCCCGCAGCGACAGGCGAGTGGCAGCGGAAGGCGACCGCCCGCCGACTGCGTCCAAGGCCTCTTGTGACCCGACCCCCGTCGACCAGAACCGCACAACGGAAGGCGACAGACCGCCGACCCCGTCCGCGGCCGTCCCGAAGTCCGCCCGCGGCCGAACCGAGGACCGACCCGTCCGGGACCACCTCTGTGCCAGCCTCGACCCCGTGACCTCCCCGTCGGCGCGCGCCTCCACCGCCCGCCCCTTCTACGACGTCCACGCCGACGTCTACGACCTCCTCGTCACCGACCCCGTCGAGCCGTGGGTCGACGCGGTGGACGACGCCCTCCGCGCGGCCCGCCACGACCGGGCCGACGACCGCGCCGACGTCCTCGACGCCGGCTGCGGCACCGGCCGCCACGCCGCGGCCCTCCTGGCCCGGGGTCACCGCGTGACGCTGGTCGACGCCTCGCCCCGCCTGCTGGCGCTGGCCCGGCGCCGCTGCCCCAACGCCCCCGCGACGGTGGGCGACGTCTGCGCCCTGGGCCTGCACGAGTCCGCCGACGCCGTCGCCTGCCGCGGTGTGCTCAACGACCTCCTCACCGACGAGGAGCGCTCCGCCGCGCTGAGCTCCTTCGCCGCCGCCCTGCGACCGGGCGGTGTCCTCGTCCTCGACGTCCGAAAGGCGGCCGCCGCCCGGGCCCGGGCCGACGGCGTGCACCGCACCACCGAGGTGGACCTGCCCGACGGCGGACGGCTGCGCTTCACGAGCCGCCCGACCTGGCAGGACGGCCGGATCGTCGTCGACGAACGGCATGTCGTCACCGACGCCGAGGGCCGCGTCACGACCGAGCACCGGCACACGTTCACGATGCGGCCGTGGACCGGGGACGAGGTGACCGCCCACCTCACCGCGGCGGGGCTCACCGACGTCACGGTCCGCCCGGGGGTGGGGCGCCGGACCGCGGACCGGCTGCTCGTGACCGCCCGCACACCCTGACCGGACGCCACCACACGGCGCGGCACGGCCACGACAGCGCAGCCCGGCCCGGACCCCCGCCTCAGGTCATCCGGCGGACCGCGCCCAGCGGCAGGTGCCGCAGCGCCGTCCCGAGCGGCACCCACGGCCAGGCCGGGACGAACGCCTGCTCCTTCTCGTCCTCCATGGCCCGGACCATCGCCCGCACCCCGACCTCGGTGTCGACCATGAACGGCGCGCGCGACAGGTGCTCGTTCATCTCCGAGCGGATGTAGCCCGGGAAGACGGTCGTCACCCGGATGTCGAGGTCGGGCTCGCCGAGCATCTCGTGCCGGATCCCCTCGGCGAGCACGGCCACCCCGGCCTTGGTCGCCGCGTACGTCGTCATCGCCTTGCGCATCCCGCGGACCGCCGTCACCGACGAGACGACGACGAGGTGGCCGCGGCGCTGGTCGCGGAAGACCTCCATCGCGGCCTCCACCTGGGCCAGCGCGCCGACGAAGTTCACCATCGCCGTCTCGCGGTTGGCGTCGTACCGGCCGGTGCCGAGCGGGGCCCCCTTGCCGAGCCCGGCGTTGACGACGACGCGGTCGAGGCCGCCGAGGGTCGCGCGCAGGTCGCGGACCACGTCGAAGACCGCGGCGTCGTCGGTGACGTCCAGGGCGCGGACCTCGACGCGACGCCCGGTCCGCGCCACGATGTCGTCGCGCAGGGCCTCGAGCCGGTCCTGCCGGCGCGCGCAGAGGCCGAGGTCCCAGCCGCGGGCGGCCAGCTGGCGTGCGGTCTCGGCGCCGAGGCCGGACGAGGCGCCGGTGACGAGGCACACCCCCCGGCTCACGGCAGGAACTCCTGTGGGTCCTGCCCGGCCCGCCGGGCGAGGCGGGCCGCCTGGCCGCGCATCATCCGGTCGTAGAGCGGCCGGGCGAACCGCTTGCCGTAGTACGCCTGCTTCCCGAGCCGGTCGGTCAGGATCACCGGCTTCCGCTTGTCGATGCCCTCGAGCACGATCCGGGCGACGTCCTGCGCGGACGCGCTCGCCTCGGTGATGAGGCGCGCCCCGGCCTCCTGCATGGCGCTGTCCTTGCCGGCGAAGGACTCGTGGAGGTTTGTGCGGAAGAACGCCGGGCAGACGACGGAGACGTCGATGCCCCACGGCCCGAGCTCGAACCCCAGCGTCTCCGACAGCGCGACGACGCCGGCCTTCGTCGCGTTGTAGCTGCTCATCCCCGGGCCGTGCACGAGCCCGGCCAGCGACGCGACGTTGACGAGGTGGCCGCTGCGCTGCTCCTTGAACAGCGGCGTCACGGTGTGGCAGCCGCGCGCCGGGCCGAGGAGGTTGACGCCGACGACGCGCTCCCAGTCCGACATCGACTCGACGTCGATGCGGCCGCCGGTGGCGACGCCGGCGTTGTTGACGAGCAGGTCCAGGCCGCCCCACGCCTCGCGGACCCACCGCAGCGCGGCGTCCCAGTCCTGCTGGCTGCGTACGTCGAGCGGCAGGTACTCCGCCCCCGCCGGCACCGAGTCTGGACGCTCGGCGAGGTCGGCGGCCAGCACTCGCTCCCCGCGCTCGACGAGGAGGGTGACGAGCGCCAGGCCGAGGCCCGAGGCGCCGCCGGTGACGAGGGCGCGACGGGGTCCGTCGGTGTGTGGCCGCTGCATCCCCGCACCCTAGTCGCGGGCGAGCACGGCCGTCAGCCCGCGGCGGCGCGCACCCGGTCGCGGACGGCGAGGACGGCGTCGGCGCCGCGCTCACCCACCCGGGCGGGGTCGGCGAGCCAGCCGACGCAGGGCCGGTCGTCCTCGGCCAGCCCGACGAGGACGTCGGCGACCGCGGCGGCGACGAGCAGCCCGGTGTGCCGCACGGGCAGGTCGGGGCCCAGCGCCTCCTCGGCCCAGCCGTCGGCGGCGGCCAGCAGGTCGTCGTCGACGCACCGACGGCGCGCGTCGCCCAGCGTCCCGGCGACCGCCGGCAGCGCGCCCACCGCCCGCGGGTCGACGGAGCGGACCTCGACGACGAGCGCGTGCAGGTGGCTCTCGAGCAGCCGGGAGGGCATCCCGCGGTTCGCGAGCAGCCGGGCCAGCCAGCGCACCTGCCGCAGGGCGTGCTCCTCGTCGTGCTCGGCCATGGCGAGCAGCCAGCCGGAGTCGGTGCTCGCGAAGCGGGACCCCCGGTCGCCGTACCGGAGGCGGTAGTACGGCATCGCGCCGAAGGACCGCTGCGCCGCGCGCACCCCGGCGCGCACGAGCTCGGCGTCGGTGACGACCTCGTAGCCGCCGGCGTCCGGGTTGAGGGCCGAGGCGTCGAGGGAGTCCCCGGTCTCGCGGTTCTCGATGCCGGTGACGACCAGCGCCTCGACGTCGGCGACGACCTCCCGCACCCGCTCGTCGCCGTGCTCACCGGCGAGGGCGGAGCGCACCCCGTCGACCCCGCCGAGGTGGACGACGAGCCGTTCCACGCCGACGACGGCGGCGAGCACCCCCGGGTCCTCGATCGGGCCGGTGAGCGCCCGGTCGGCGTGCGCGTCGAGCAGCCGGCGGGCGTCGTGCAGGATCGTGCCGTCGGTCATGCGGCACGACCGGGACGTGCGGGTCGCAGCATCCTCCGACCCTACAAACCCCGTCGTCCCCGCTCAGGGCACCGGGTCCACGGTCACCGGCACCCCGCTGAGCACGGCGTTGCCGGACACGCCCTCGAGCACCGCGGGGTCGGTGAGGTCGTTGACCGACACCCCCGGCAGCGTCCGCGCGTGCCGCAGCCGGACGCCGTCGCGGGCCTGGCCGTAGCCGTGCGGGAGCGAGACGACGCCGCGCATGACGTCCTCGGTGGCGGTGACGTCGACCTCGACCTGCCCGGCCGCCGAGCGCACCCGCACCCGCTGGCCGTCGCGCAGGCCGCGGACGGCGAGGTCGTCGGGATGGGCCAGCAGCGCGTGACGGGGCCGGCCGCGGGTCAGCACCTCCGCGTTGTGCAGCCAGGAGTTGTTGTCCCGCTGGTGGCGGCGACCGACGAGCAGCAGGGCGTCGTCGTCTGTCGCGGCCGACGCGGCCCGGGCGGCGTCGAGGACCCGCGGCAGGTCGGCGAGGACGACGTCCGCGGCGAGGTCGATGCGCCGGTCCGGGGTGGCGAGCCGCTCCGGCAGCCGCGGACGCAGCGCGCCGATCTCCAGCCCGCCCGGCCCGGCCCGCCGCAGCCGCCGCACCGACAGCCCGCCGCCCCCGGTGCGCAGCAGCACGTCGAGCTGGCGGGTGGGCGACACCCGCAGGCGGGCGACGGCCTCGAGCGTCCGCCGCGACAGCCGCTCACGCAGCCCGGTGCCGCGCGCCGCGAGGTAGGCGGCGCCGAGGTCGCGGGCGATCTCCCAGTCGTGCCGGCCGCCGGGGTCCTTCGGCAGCAGCGCCGGGGTGAACCGGGCGGTGTCGCGCACCGCGAGCAGGTGGAAGACGAGGTCGTAGTGGTCGCGCTCCAGCGGACCGGTGGGCGGCAGGATCACGTCGGCGTGCCGGGTCGACTCGTTGACGTACATGTCGACCGCGACGTACGCGTCGAGCCCGGCGACCGCCTCGTCCAGCCGGTGCCCGGCGGGGGTGGACGAGACCGGGTTGCCGGCGATCGTGAGCAGCGCGCGCACCTGCCCCTCGCCCGGGGTCGTCATCTCCTCGGCCAGCGCGGCCACCGGCAGCTCGCCGCCGAAGCCGGGCAGGCCCCGCACCCGCGAACGGCGCCGGCCGAACCCGCCGGGCCCGAGGATCCCGCGGCCGACGAGGTCGACCGCCGGGGTGGTGAGCATCGTGCCGCCGGGACGGTCGAGGTTGCCGGTGAGGACGTTGAGGACCTGGGTCGCCCACTGGCAGACGACGCCGAAGGCCTGCGTCGAGGCGCCCATCCGGGCGTGGACGGCGGCGTGCGGCACCCCGACCAGCTGCCGGGCGAGCCGGCGGACGGCCTCGGCGGACATGGCGCTCGCGGCCTCGGCGACCTCCGGGGTGAAGGGCTCGACCGCCGCGCGCACGGCGTCGACGCCGTCGACGTACGGGGCGGGCCGGGCGCGGCCGGGGGCCAGCACCTCGCGGACCAGGGCCAGGAGCACGGCGGCGTCGCCGCCCGGCCGGACGAAGTGGTGCTCGTCGGCGACGGCGGCGGTCTCGGTGCGGCGCGGGTCGAGGACGACGAGCCGGCCGCCGCGGGCCGCGAGCTCGCGCCGGCGGCGCGGGAAGCCCGGCACCGTCCACAGCGACCCGTTGGAGGCCATCGGGTTGTGGCCGACGAGGACGAGCAGCTCGGTGCGGTCGATGTCCGGCACCGGCAGGAGGAACTGGTGGCCGTAGAGGGCGTGGGCGACGACGTGGTGGGGCAGCTGGTCGACGGACGTCGCCGAGAAGCGGTTGCGGGTCCGCAGCAGCCGCACGAGCGTCGGGTGGTGGGTGAGCGCCCCCAGGCTGTGCACGTTGGGGTTGCCGAGGTAGACCGCGAGCGCGTCGTCGCCGTACTCGGCCTGGACGCCGGCCAGCAGCTCGGCGGCGCGGCGGACCGCGTCGTCCCAGGAGGCCTCGTGCAGCTCGCCGTCCGCGCCGCGGACGAGGGGACGGCGCAGGCGGTCGGGGTCGTCCTGGATCTGTGGCAGGGCGAAGGCCTTGGGACAGACGTGCCCGCGCGAGAGCGGGTCGGCCTCGTGGCCGCGGATGCCGTCGACGGCGCCGTCGGGCGTCATCGTCACCTCGAGGCCGCACATGGCCTCGCACAGGGTGCAGGCGGTGTGCCGGACCTGCGGCCCGCCGCGGGGGCTCACCGCGACCTCGGCCCGAATGCGGGGGTCTCGCGGCGCAGGGCGGCCTCGCGGGCGGCCCGGGTGTTGCCGCGGCGCAGGAGCCGGGCCTGCTCGAGGCGCTCGCGGGCGAAGGTGCGGCGGGGCCCGGAGGTCCAGGTGCGCTCGAAGAGGCGCTTGGTGGCGGCGACGGAGTCCGGGGAGCGGGTCGCGACCTCCTCGAGGAAGCGGGTGGCGGCGACGAACGGCTCGTCGTGGACCTCGCTGGCGAGACCGAGCTCGACGGCGCGCTGCCCCGTCACGACCTCCCCGGTCATCGTCAGGCGCTTGGCGACGTCCATCCGCACCTGCTGGGCGAGCGCCTGCACCCCGCTCATGTCGGGGACCAGGCCCCACTTGGCCTCGAGCACCGACCAGCGGGCGTCGGCGGTCGTCATCCGCAGGTCGGCGGCCAGGGCGATCTGCAGCCCGCCGCCGTAGCAGTAGCCGTGGACCGCGGCGACGACCGGCACCGGCAGCCGGCGCCAGGCCCAGCAGGCCTCCTGGAAGAGGTTGGTGCCCCGCCACGGCCGCGGGACGAAGGCCCGGGCGACACGCGGGGGGTCGGCGAGGACGGTCGCGAAGTCGAGACCGGCGCAGAACGCCTCGCCCTCGCCGCCGAGGACGACACCGCGCAGCGTCCGGTCGCGCCGCAGGTCGCGGGCGACCCCGACGAGCCCGTCGAGGGTGTCCAGGGTCAGGGCGTTGAGCTTGTCGGGGCGGTCGAGGCGCACCTGGGCGATGCCCCCCTCGACGCGGCAGGTGACGGCGGGAGGCATGCCGTCAGCGTACGAGGCGCGGCCCGGACGCGGCGGTCAGCGGCGCGGGAGCAGGCCGTAGACGACCATGTCGCGACGGGAGCCGCCGACCCGCTGCCAGGACCGCAGGAGACCCTCGCGCTCGAAGCCGGCCGCCACGGCCGCTCGCGCCGACGCCTCGTTCCACGGCTCGACGAACAGCTGCAGCCGCTCGACCTCGGGCAGCCCGCTCGCCCACCCGACGAGGGTGCGCAGGGCGTCCGTCACGTACCCGCGCCCCCGCACGGGCGGGGCGACCCAGTAGCCGGTGGACGCCCGCCCGGTGTCGATCTCCCCGGTCCACAGACCGATCCCGCCGACGGCCTCGTCGCTGGCCCGGTCGGCGACGGCGAAGGAGTACCCCTGGCCCTGCGCGGTGCGCCCGTGCTGCCGGGCGAGGTACGCCGCGACGGCCTCCGGGGTCGGGGTCGGCCGGGACGGTGGTGACGAGCGGGATGTAGGGGTCGCGCGCGGCCGCGACGACGGCGGCCTCGTCCGGGGTCGCCCACGGTCGCAGCCGCACACGCTCGCCCGTGAGGAGGGGAACGTGGTCGGGCAGCACCCGCCCAGTCTCCCGCGCGACGTCCTGCCGCGGCGGGTCAGGCGACCGGGGCGGGCGCGGGCCGGTGGCGGCGGATCGTCGCGCCGGTGTCGCGCTGGTGCACCCGGACCGAGACCGCGAGGACCCCGAGACCGAGGACGGCGAGCCCGACCCCGACCCAGGACGGCGCCGTGTAGCCGAAACCGGCGGCGATGACGAGCCCGCCGAGCCACGCGCCGAGGGCGTTGGCCAGGTTGAGGGCCGCGTGGTTGCCGGCCGCGGCGAGGGTCTGGGCGTTCCCGGCCACCTGCATGAGCCGCAGCTGGAGGTTGACGACGAGCACGGCGGTGAGCACCGCCGCGACGGCGAGCGTCACGAGGGCGGCCACGGCGTACGGCGCGACGAGCGCGAACACCGCGAGGGACACCCCGAGCCCCACCATGCCGATGACCATGGAGAGCAGCACCGACCAGTCGCCCATCCGCCCGGCGACGACGTTGCCGACGAACCCGGCCACGCCGAAGACGAGGAGGAAGAGGGGCACCGCCGACTCCGACAGGCCGGTGACCCGGGTGACCGTGGGCGCGATGTAGGAGTACATGGCGAACATGCCGCCGAAGCCGATGGCGCCGACCCCGAGGGTCAGCATCACCTGGAGGTTGCGCAGCGCGCCGAGCTCGGCCCGGGCCGAGCGGGTCCGGTCGGCGGCCAGGTGCGGCACGGAGAGCGCGACGAGGGCGACGGTCACGAGCCCGAGGACGGTGACGAGCCAGTAGGCGGAGCGCCAGCCGGCGTGCTGGCCGAGCCAGGTCGCCCCCGGCACGCCGACGATGTTGGCGATGGGGATGCCGAGCATCACCGTCCCGACGGCCCGCCCGGCCCGGCCCCGCGGGGCGAGGTCGACGGCGACGAGCGCGGCGAGCCCGAAGTACGCCCCGTGCGGCAGGCCGGAGAGGAACCGCGCCCCGACGAGCGTCCCGTACGACGGGGCGAGCGCGCTGAGGGCGTTGCCGGCGGCGAAGGCGACCATGAGCCCGAGCAGCAGGCCCTTGCGCGGCCAGGTCGCCCCGAGCACGGCGATGAGCGGCGCCCCGACGACGACGCCCGCCGCGTACGCCGAGATCGTGTGGCCGGCGCCGGGGATGCTCGTCCCCACGCCGTCGGCGATCTGCGGCAGCAGCCCCATCGTCACGAACTCCGTCGTGCCGATGGCGACGCCGCCGATGATGAGGGCGAGGGTCGCGAGCGAGGCGTGTCGGGGTGCGGGCACGGGAGGTGCAAGGACCCCACCCCCGCGCGTCATTCCCGGATCCCGGCCTTCTCCGCCGCGGTCCCTACGATCGGGGCATGCGCGCAGCCCAGGTGACCCGGCTCGACGGCCCGACGAGCGTGGAGGTGCTCGACGTCCCCGACGCCGCCGAGGGCGCCGACCCGGCGACGACCGTCGTCGTCGACGTCGCGGCCGCCGGCATCTGCTACCCCGACGTGCTCCTCACCCGCGGCGAGTACCAGATGAAGCCGGACCCGCCCTTCGTGCCCGGGGCCGAGGTCGCCGGCCGGGTGCGGTCGGCACCGGGCGGCTCCGGGTTCGCGCCCGGTGACCGGGTGGCGGCCTTCCCGGTGCTCGGCGGCTTCGCCGAGGCCGTGGCGGTCGACCCGGCGCTGGTCTTCCCGCTGCCCGACGACGTCACGTGGTCGGCCGGTGCCGCCCTGCCGATGAACTACCTCACCTGCCACTTCGCGCTCCGCGAGCGCGGGCGGCTGCGCGAGGGCGAGACGGTGCTCGTCCACGGCGCGGCCGGCGGGGTCGGCACGGCGGCCGTCCAGCTGGCCAAGGCCTGGGGAGCCCGGGTGCTCGCGGTGACCTCAACCGACGCCAAGGCCGACGTCGCCCGGGCCGCCGGCGCCGACGACGTCGTCCCGTCCGACGGGTTCAGGGACGCGGTCGCCGACCTCACCTCCGGGCGCGGGGTCGACGTCGTCCTCGACCCAGTGGGCGGCGACCGCTTCACCGACTCGCTGCGCTCGCTGGCGCCCGGTGGGCGACTGCTCGTCGTCGGCTTCACCGCCGGGTCGATCCCCGAGGTCAGGGTCAACCGGCTGCTCCTCACGAACGTGTCGGTCGTCGGCGTCGGGTGGGGCGCCTGGTGGAACCACCCCGGTGGTCCCGGCCGCCGCTTCCTGCGCGAGCAGTGGGACGACCTGCTGCCGCTGCTCGCCTCCGGCGCGGTCGACCCGGTGGTGGGGGAGGTGCGCTCGCTCGACGAGGCGGCCGACGCCCTCGCCGCGGTCGACGAGCGCCGCGCCACCGGCAAGGTCCTGCTCACCCCCTGAGGCCGGTTCCCGCTGGTCGGCACCCCCTGTGGACCGGCCGCCGATCCACAGTGTCTGCACAGGTATCTCCTCGCTCGGGGACATCCGACCTCTGCGCAGGGTGGACGAGGACGCGCGGCACCGGGCCGCGCCCGACGTTCAGGAGAACTGGATGTTCGACAACTTCCTCGGCCTGCCCCTGCACCCCCTCGTCATCCACGCGGTCGTCGTCCTGACGCCCCTGTTCGCGCTCATGCTGCTGCTGTTCTCAGTCAGTGAGCGGTTCCGGGTGTGGAGCGGATGGCTGACCCCCGCCGTCGGCGCCCTCGCCACCGTCTTCGCCTTCGTCGCGAGCTCGTCCGGGGAGTCGCTGGAGAAGCGGGTCAAGGAGTCGGCGGCGCTGCGCGAGCACACCGAGCTCGGCGGCATCCTGCCCTGGGTCGTCCTCGGCGTCACCGTCCTCGCGGCCGCCCTCTGGTGGTTCTGGCGGTCCTCGCGCACCGGCACCGAGGGCGGGCGCTCGTCGGGGACCTCGACGCTCGTGCGCGTCCTCGGCGTCGTCGGGGTCGTCGCGGCGCTCGGTCTCACGGTCGACGTCGCCCTCGTCGGGCACTACGGCGCCGAGGCCGTGTGGCAGGGCACCCCCGCGCAGTCGCGGGGCGGCGGCGAGGGCTGAGGCCCGCCGCCGGGACATAGCCCTGCCACCGGCCCCATAGGCTGGCGGCATGGACTTCCGCAACGTCTACGCGCAGGGCTTCGCCCGCGTGGCGGCGTGCACGCTGCCCGTCGCCCTCGCCGACCCGGCCGAGAACGTCCGGCGCGTCGTCGAGCAGGTGCGTGCCTGCCACGACGACGGCGTGGCCGTGGCCCTCTTCCCGGAGCTGTCGCTGTCCGGCTACGCCATCGACGACCTGCTGCTGCAGGACGTGCTGCTCGACGCCGTCGACGCGGCGGTCGTCGCGCTCGCCGAGGCGACGGCGGGCCTCACGCCGCTCGTCGTCGTCGGGGCGCCGCTGCGGCACGGCCACCGCCTGTACAACTGCGCCGTCGTCGTCCACCGCGGCGAGGTGCTCGGGGTCGCGCCGAAGTCCTACCTGCCGACCTACCGTGAGTTCTACGAGAAGCGCTGGTTCGCCTCCGGCACCGGCCAGGAGGGGCAGTACCTCGTCCGGGCGCACTGGCCGGGCTCGGACGCCGACGGCGAGATCCCCTTCGGCCCCGACCTGCTCTTCGCCGCCGACGACGTCACCGGGCTCGTCGTCCACGCCGAGGTGTGCGAGGACGTGTGGGTCCCGGTGCCGCCGAGCCACGAGGCCGCCCTCGCCGGCGCCACGGTCCTGCTCAACCTGTCCGCGTCGCCGATCACCGTCGGGCGGGCCGAGGACCGCCACCTGCTGGCCCGCTCGGCCAGTGCCCGCTGCGACGCCGCGTACCTCTACGCCGCCGCGAGTGCCGGGGACTCCAGCACCGACCTGTCCTGGGACGGGATGACCATGGCCTACGAGGTCGGCGACCTTCTCGGCGAGACCGAGCGCTTCCCCGACGGCGCGCGGCGCACCGTCGTCGACGTCGACCTGGACCGCCTGCGGCAGGAGCGGATGCGGCAGGGCTCGTTCGACGACAACGCCCGCACCTACTCCGCCGACGACGCCGGGTTCCGGGTCGTCCCCTTCCGGGTGCGTCCCCCCGGCGGCGACCTCGGCCTGCGCCGCCGGGTCGACCGCTTCCCCTTCGTCCCCGACGACGAGAGCCGCCTGGCCCTGGACTGCTACGAGGCCTACAACATCCAGGTCAGCGCCCTCGAGCAGCGCCTGCGGGCCATCGGCGGCGGCGATCCGGCCCGTATGCCGCGCATCGTCATCGGCGTCTCCGGCGGACTGGACTCCACCCACGCGCTGCTCGTCGCCGTCCGCGCCTGCGACCGCCTCGGCCTGCCCCGCACCCACGTCCTCGGCCTCACCATGCCCGGGTTCGCGACGAGCGAGGGCACGAGGTCCAACGCCACCCGCCTCATGGAGAGCCTCGGCATCGAGGGGGAGGAGGTCGACATCCGGCCGCTGGCCACGCAGATGCTCAGGGACCTCGGCCACCCCGCCGGGGACGGCGAGGAGGTCTACGACGTGACCTTCGAGAACGTCCAGGCCGGGCTGCGCACCGACCTGCTCTTCCGCACCGCCAACCACCGCGGCGGCATCGTCCTCGGGACCGGCGACCTCAGCGAGCTCGCGCTCGGCTGGTGCACCTACGGCGTCGGCGACCAGATGTCGCACTACGGCGTCAACGCCGGCGTGCCGAAGACGCTCATCCAGCACCTCATCCGCTGGGTCGTCTCCTCCGGCGAGCTCGGCGACGACGAGGCCGACCGGACGCTGCTCGCCATCCTCGACACCGAGATCAGCCCCGAGCTCGTGCCCGCGTCCGCGGACGGCGTCATCCAGTCCACGCAGGACACCATCGGCCCCTACGCCCTGCACGACTTCACCCTCTTCCACGTCCTGCGCCGCGGCTACCGGCCGAGCAAGATCGCCTTCCTCGCCGAGCACGCCTGGAGCGACGCGGACGCCGGCGACTGGCCGTCCGGCTACCCCGAGCGGGACCGGGTCGCCCACGACCGAGCCGCGATCGTCCGCTGGATGGGTGTCTTCCTGCGCCGGTTCTTCGGCAACCAGTTCAAGCGCTCGGCGATCCCCAACGGCCCGAAGGTCGTCGCCGGCGGGGCGCTCAGCCCGCGTGGCGACTGGCGGATGCCGTCGGACGCCTCGGCCGCCGCCTGGCTGGCCGAGCTCGACACCGTCCCCGACGCATGACCCCGAAGCCCCCCGCGTCGAAGCGTCCCGCGTCGAAGCGTCCCGCGTCGAAGCGTCCCGCGTCGAAGCGTCCCGCCCCGGACCCGAGCCCGCGCATCGCCCCCGGCGTCGCGACGGCGCTGGTCTTCGGGTCCTCGGCCGCCGTCCTCGTCGTCGAGATCGTCGCGCTGCGGCTGCTCGCCCCCTACCTCGGGCTCACCCTGGAGACGAGCACCCTCGTCATCGGCTTGGCCCTGGCCGCCATCGCCGGTGGCGCGTGGCTCGGCGGGCGCTGGGCGGACGAGCACGACGGGCGGCGGCTGCTGGCCCCCCTCCTCCTCGTGTCCGGTGCGGTCGTCGCGGCGACGCCGTTCCTCCTGCGCGGCGCCGGCGCGGGCGTCGGCGGCGCCTTCCTCCTGCCGGTGACGGCGACCGCCATCGGGGTGCCGGGGGTGCTGCTGTCCGCGGTCACGCCCATCGTCACCAAGCTGCGGCTGTCGACCCTGGACGAGACCGGAGCGGTCGTCGGGCGGCTGTCCGGGCTCGGCACGGCGGGGGCGATCCTCGGCACGGTGCTCACCGGGTTCGTCCTCATCTCTCGAGTGCCGGTGACCTGGATCATGGTCGGGCTGGGCGTCCTGCTCGTGCTCGGCGGCGTCGCGGTCCACGTCGGCTCGCGGCGGGCCGTCGGCGCCGCGGCGGCCGCGGTCGTCGTCGTCGGCGGGGGCGCGGCGGCCCTCTCCCCCAGCGGCTGCGACGTCGAGACGGTCTACCACTGCGCCGTCGTCGTCCCGGACCCCGACGACCCCGACGTGCGCGTCCTCGTCCTGGACAACCTGCGGCACAGCTCGGTCGACCTCGCCGACCCCACGGCCCTGGAGTTCGCCTACGTCAAGGCCCTGGCGGCGGCCACCGAGGCGGAGTTCCCCGCCGGCCGGCCGCTGCGCGCCCACCACCTCGGGGGCGGCGGGCTCACCCTGCCGCGCTACCTCGCCGCCGAGCGCCCCGGCACGGTGAGCACCGTCTCCGAGATCGACCCCGGTGTCGTCGCCGTCGACGAGCAGCGGCTCGGCCTCGTCACCGGTCCCGATCTGCGGGTGCGGGTCGAGGACGCCCGGGTCGGGCTGCGCTCGGTGCCGGACGGCGAGCTCGACCTCGTCGTGGGCGACGCGTTCGGCGGGGTCAGCGTGCCGTGGCACCTCACGACCCGCGAGGCCCTGGAGGGCGTGCACCGGGTGCTGCGGCCGGACGGGGTGTACGCCGCGAACCTCATCGACCACGACCCGCTCGGCTTCGCCCGGGCCGAGGTCGAGACGCTGCGCACCGTCTTCGCCCACGTCGCGCTGGCCGCGACCCCGGACACCGTCGCCGGTCCGGGCGAGGGCGGGGGCGGCAACCTCGTCGTCCTCGCCTCCGACGCCCCGCTGGAGGTCGCCGCCTGGCGGGACCGGCTGGCCGCGCGCGACGTCGGCTGGGACGTCGTCGACGGCGCCGCCCTCACGGCGTGGGTGGGCGACTCGCCGGTCCTCACCGACGACTACGCGCCCGTGGACCAGCTGCTCACCCCCTACGCCCGCGCCACCCCGGCCCGGCGCTAGCCGACGGCGTCCAGCCGCTCGGCGGACGTCTCGGGACGGCCGGGGGGACGGTGTCGAGCGATCAGCCGCCGTCGGAGCCGGCGGCCAGGGCCGCGAGGGCGTCGCCGTCCAGGCGGTAGACCGTCCACCCGTCCTGCGCCACCGCGCCGATCGACTCGTAGAAGCCGATGCTCGGCGTGTTCCAGTCCAGCACCCACCACTCGAGGCGGCGGTGGCCGCGTTCCCGGCACTCGGCCGCGAGGGCGACGAGCAGGTCCTTGCCGAACCCGGCACCCCGGTGCTCGGGGTCGACCCACAGGTCCTCGAGCCAGATCCCGTTGCGGCCGGTCCACGTCGAGTAGGTGAGGTACCAGACCGCCATCCCGACGACCTCGTCCTCCGTGTCGTCGCTCCGGACCTCCACGACGTGCGCGAACGTCGTCGGGGTCCCGGTGTCGGGGAAGAGGGCGGCCCTGACGTGCCGCTCGGTGGACTCGACCGCGTCCGGCTCCCGCTCGTACTCGGCGAGGTCGTGGACCATCCGCTGGATCGCGGGGACGTCGTCGGGGGTGGCCGGGCGGACGACCGCGGACCGGCCGCGCCACTGCGTGTCGGATGCCATGGGCCGCACGGTACGCGGACGCGCCATGATGGCGGCATGACGACGCCCCGACCGGTGCACACCTGGCTCACCGACATGGACGGCGTGCTCGTCCACGAGGAGGAGCCGATCCCCGGGGCGGCCGAGTTCGTCGAGGCGCTCAAGGCGTCGGGACGTCCGTTCCTCGTCCTCACGAACAACTCCATCTACACCCCGCGCGACCTGCGGGCGCGGCTGCTGCGCAGCGGGATCGACGTGCCCGAGGAGGCGATCTGGACCTCCGCGCTGGCCACCGCGGACTTCCTGGCCGACCAGCGGCCGAACGGCTCCGCGTTCGCCGTCGGCGAGTCCGGGCTCACCACGGCGCTGCACGACGTCGGGTACGTCCTCACCGACCGCGACCCCGACTACGTCGTCCTCGGCGAGACCCGGACGTACTCCTTCGAGGCGATCACCAAGGCCATCCGGCACATCGAGAACGGCGCCCGGTTCATCGCGACGAACCCGGACGCCAGCGGCCCGTCGACGCAGGGCACGCTGCCGGCCACCGGGTCGGTCGCCGCCCTCATCAGCACGGCGACGCGGCGCAGGCCCTACTTCGTCGGCAAGCCCAACCCGTTGATGATGCGCAGCGCGCTCAACCGCCTGGAGGCGCACTCCGAGAGCACCGTGATGATCGGCGACCGGATGGACACCGACGTCGTCAGCGGCCTCGAGGCCGGCCTGCGGACGGTGCTCGTGCTCACCGGGTCGACCGCCCGCGACGACGTCGAGCACTTCCCCTACCGCCCGACGCGCGTCGTCGACTCCATCGCCGACGTCGTCCCCCTCGTCGCGGAGCTCTCCGGCGACGCCGACGGCGGGGCGGCGGACGGGTGAGCGCGCCGCTGTTCCACGTCGCCGACGCGGCCGAGTGGCGGGCGGCCCTCGGCACCGGACGCTACGAGCGCTCGACCCGGGGCGCGTCCCTGGCGGAGGTCGGCTTCGTCCACCTCGCGACCGCGGACCAGTGGCGCGGGGTGCTGGGGCGCTTCTACGCCGACCACGACGGCGACCTGCTGCTGCTCGAGGTCGACCCGGACCGGCTCGAGGCACCGCTGCGCTGGGAGCCGGTCGGCCCGTCCGGCGAAGAGTTCCCGCATCTGTACGGCCCGCTGCCGGTCGCGGCCGTCGTCGCTGCGAGCCCCCTGGGGAACGGCTGAGTCGTTCCTACCAATCGGCCACCCGCGGAACAGCGTTGGTGGAGGCGACCGTTCACGGGGGTATGCGAGCAACCCGCGCCTTCATCGCCGAGATCGCCGGCTCGATCGCGGTCATCGCCGTGTCCCTGGGCCTGAACGACCAGAACGTCGCGTTCGTCGGGCTGGGCGCCGTTATCCTCGGGGTGACCGGCCTGGTCCTCTTCTCCGTCTTCGGCGGCTGACCGGCGAGCGTCCGGGAGCTGCTGGCTCAGCGGTCGATGAGGTGCGGCCGGCCCTCGACCGTGACCGCGACCCGGCTGCCGACCGCCGGCGTCGCGGGTCCGACCGTGCGGGCCCGCAGCACCGGCCCGTCGGCGGTCTCCAGCCGCAGCTCGACGAGCGCGTCGTGCCCGAAGAACTCCGTCCGCACGACCCGCGCCGGGCACCCGCCGCTGCCGTCGGCCCCGAGGTGCAGCTGCTCGGGCCGGATGAGCAGCTCGACCTCGCGGGTCCCCGTCGTCCCGGGCACCGGCAGCGCGCCGAGGGCGCAGGTGACGATCCCGTCGCCGGTCCGGCCGGCGAGGAAGCAGGCCTCCCCCAGCGAGACCGCCGAGCGCCGGTCGGAGGGGGCGCGGTAGACCTCCGCCGGCGGACCCGCCTGGGTGATCCGGCCCTCGTGCATGATCGCGACCTGGTCGGCGAACGAGAGCGCCTCGGCCTGGTCGTGCGTCACGAGGACGACCGTCGCCCGCTCCGCCGCGAGCGCCGACGCCACCGCGTCCCGCGTCGCGACCCGCAGTTCGGGGTCGAGCGCGGAGAACGGCTCGTCGAGCAGGACCACCCGGGGCCGGCGGGCCAGCGCCCGCGCCAGCGCCACCCGCTGCTGCTGTCCGCCGGAGAGCTGGTCCGGGCGCCGCGACCCGTGGTCGCCGGGGAGCCCGACGAGCTCGAGCAGCTCGCCCACCCGGGCGGCGTCCTTGCGCTCCCGCCGCGGCAGGCCGTAGGTGATGTTCGCGGCGACGGTGAGGTGGGGGAAGAGGTTGCCCTCCTGCGCGACGTAGCCCAGCCCGCGCCGCTCCGGCGGCACCCAGGTGCCCGGCCCGGCGACGACGTCCCCGCCGAGACGCACCTCGCCGGCATCGGGCCGCATGAAACCGCCGACGACCCGCAGCAGCGTCGTCTTGCCGCAGCCGGACGGGCCGAGGACGGCCGTCGTGGTCCCGGACGGGACCGCGAGGTCGACGTCGTGCAGCACCGGCGTGCGCGGGTGGGACGCCGAGATGCCGGAGAGCCGGAGGTCGCTCACGTCGCGGGCTCCTCTCGGCCGCTGCGCAGCAGCAGCCAGGTCAGGGGTGCCGACAGCACCACGAGGGCGGCCGCGTACGGGGCGGCGGCCGCGTAGTCGAGGGAGGAGCTCGCGGACCAGAACGCGGTGGCGAGGGTCTGGGTGCCGGTGGGGGCGAGCAGCAGGGTGGCGGTCAGCTCGGTCGAGACCGCGATGAAGACCAGGGCGAACCCGGCCATCGTGCCGCGCAGCATGAGCGGCAGCTGCACCCGGGCGAAGGCTCGCAGCGGCCCGTCCCCGAGGGCCCGCGCCGCGTCCCCGAGCTCCGGCGGGACCGCGGCGATCGCGGCCCGGGTGGTGACCATGGCTCGCGGGACGAAGAGGACGGCGTAGGCGAGGACGAGGACCGGGGCCGTCTGGTAGAGCGGCCGCGCGTAGCCGATGGCCAGGGCGATGAGCGCCAGCGCGACGACGACGCCCGGCAGCGAGGACGCGAGGTAGGTGACCCGCTCGACGAGGACGGCGAACCGGGACCGGCGACGGGCCAGCAGCCAGGCGGCGGGGAAGGTCGCGACCGTCGTCACCAGCGCCGCCACGAGGGCGAGCCCCAGCGTCGAGCGCACCGCCGGACCGAGCACGACCGGCTCGTACGCCTCGCCGGTGCGGGTGAGCCAGGTCCCGATGCTCCAGGCCGGGACGCCGACGGCCAGCACCGCCAGCCCTCCGGTCGCCAGCAGCGCCGGCACGGTGAGCGCCCCGAGCCGGGCCCGGGTGGGCCGGCGGGCCGACCCCGCGCCGACCCGGGCGTGCCGCGTGCGTCCCCGGGCCAGCATCTCCAGGGTCAGGACGGTGACGGCCAGACCCATGAGGACCAGGGCGAGGACGCTGCCGGACCGGGAGTCGAACGCGACCTCGTACTGGTCGAGGATCGCGGTGGTGAAGGTGGGGAAGCGCAGCATCTCCAGCGCCCCGAACTCGGCGAGCAGGTGCAGCGCGACGAGCAGCAGCCCGCCGAGCAGCGCCGGCCGCAGCTGCGCCAGCCCGACCCGCAGGAAGGTCCGCACCGGACCCAGGCCGAGGGAGCGCGCGGCCTCCTCCAGACCCGGGTCGGTCGAGCGCAGCAGCGCGGCGACGGGCAGGAAGACGAAGGGGAAGTAGGACAGCGTCGTCACGAGCACGGCTCCGCCGAGGCCGGAGAAGCCGGGGACCAGGGCCGCCCAGGCGAAGCTGTTGACGAAGGCCGGGACGGCCAGTGGCGCGACGAACGCGACCCGCCACAGGCCCGCACCCGGCAGGGCGGTCCGCTCGACCAGCCAGGCGGCCCCCACCCCGAGCACCGCGGACAGCGTCCCGGTGAGCACGACCAGCGACACCGTGTTGCGCAGCAGCTCGGCGACGCGAGGACGCCAGACCAGCGCGAACGCCTCGGCGGGTCCGGACTGCAGCGCCGTCACCGCGACGACGAGCAGCGGCAGCACGCACAGGGCCGCGACGAGCGCCGCCGCGCCGCGCAGGGCCCACGACGGGCGTCCCGCAGCCCCGCCGGGGACACCGGCCGGCGGCTCCGGGGACGCGGGCGACGGCGCCGGACCCGTGGGGTACGGCGCCGTCGGCGCGGGAGCGGGAGCCACCTAGAGCAGGCCCGCCTGCGTCATGAGGTCGATGACCTTCTGCTGCTCGAGGGTGAAGGGGTCGATGTCCGGCGGCTGCAACGAGGCGATGGTCGGCAGCGCGGGGTCGGAGGCGTCGCCGGTACCGACCGCGTACTCCTTGACGTCCTCGGTGCGCAGGATCTCCTGGCCGGCCGGGCTCGTCACGAAGGCGAGGAACCGCTGCGCCTGGTCCTGCTTGGCGCTGCTCCTCAGCACGCCCCCGCCGGAGACGCTGACGAACGCACCGGGGTCCTCGTTCCTGAAGTAGTGCAGCGCGGTGTTGCCGCTGCTGGCCTTCTGCAGCGCCTGGTCGCGGTACCAGTAGTAGTGGTAGATGATCCCCATCGCCGACTGGCCCTCGTTGACGGCCTTCATCGTCGCGATGTTGTTCTGGTAGACCTTCGCGTCGCTCTTGAGGGCCTTCAGCCACGCCTCGGTCTGCTCGGCGCCCTCGACCTGGAGGATGGCCGAGACGATGGCCTGGAAGTCGGCGCCCCCGGCGGCGGCGCTCCACTGCCCGGCGTACCGCGGGTCCGCGAGGTCCATGATCGAGGCCGGCAGCTCGTCCTCGGAGATCATGCTCGGGTTGTAGACGAGCACCGTGGAGCGGGCGGCGATGCCCGTCCACTCCTTCGTGGAGGGGACGAACCGCGGCTCGACCCGCTCCAGCGTGGCGGGCGCGACCTCGGCGAGCATCCCGGCGTTCTGCACCGTGGTCATCGCCGGGGAGTTCTCGGTGAGGAAGACGTCCGCGGGCGAGGCCTGGCCCTCCTGGACGATCTGCGCGCCCATCGAGGAGTCGTTGCCGTAGCGGACCTGTACCTCGATGCCGGTCTCGTCCTGGAAGGCCCGCCCCCAGGCCTCGGTGAGGTTCTTGTGCTGCGCGCTGTAGATCGTCAGCTTGCCGTCGTCGAGGTCGCCCGTCGCCTCCAGGCTGTCCGACCCGCAGCCGCTCAGGCCCAGGGCCGCGCCGGCCACGGTGGCGAGGAGGAGGGTACGGCGGGGGATCACGGGGCTCACTGCTCCTTCGGGTCTCCGACGACGGCCGACCAAGGGAAGGCTGTCCTAACTTCCGAGCCAGCGTAGGACACACCGCGACTGGGGCGGAAATCGGGTCGTGCGACTTGACTTAGGTTTGCCTCACCTTATTCACTGTCGCCGTGACCGCCCTCGCCACCGGCCCTCACCGGGGGACCGCCCCGCTTCCGTGGCTCCGCGACCTGCGCTCCCACGGGACCCGGGTCGCGCTGCACAGCCCCGAGGGCGCCGTCACCTACGCCGGGCTCGCGGACCGGGTCGACGCCCTGGCCGCCCGGCTGGCGGGCCCGCGCCGGCTCGTGCTCGTCCGCGGGCGCACCACCACCGCGTCCGTCGTGGCGCTGCTCGGCGCCCAGCAGGCGGGCCACGTCGTCCTGCTGGCGGCTGCCGGTGACACCGCCGACGCGCTGTCCGCGGCCTACGACCCCGACGTCGTCCTCGACGCCGCGGGCGGGGTCGAGGAGCGCCGCCACCGCTCCGTGCACGACCTGCACCCCGACCTCGCCCTGCTCCTCAGCACGAGCGGGTCCACCGGCTCGCCGCGCCTGGTCCGCCTGTCGGCCGACAACCTGGCCGCCAACGCCGCGCAGATCGAGGCCGCGCTCGGGACCCGGCCCGACGACTGCGCGGCCCTGGTCCTGCCTCTCTCCTACTGCTACGGACTGTCGGTGCTGCACACCCACCTCGCCGCCGGGGCCGCCGTGCTGCTCACCGAGGCCTCGGTCGTCGACGACTGCTTCTGGGCCGCCGCCCGCGACGCCGGCGTCTCGACCCTGCCCGGCGTCCCGCACACCTTCGAGCTCCTCGACCGCAGCGGGTTCGACCGCCGGGACCTGCCCCGCCTGCGCCGGGTCACCTCGGCCGGCGGGCGGATGGACCCCGAGCGCGTCCACGCCCTCGCCGAGCTCGGACGGCGGCGCGGCTTCGAGCTGTGCGTCATGTACGGGCAGTGCGAGGCCACCGCCCGGATCGCCTGCCTGCCACCCGACCTCGCGGCGACGCACCCGGACAGCGTCGGCCGGCCGGTGCCGGGGTCCACCGTGACGATCGAGGACGGCGAGATCGTCCTGGACGGCCCGAACGTCATGCTCGGGTACGCACAGGGCCCGGCCGACCTCGCCCTCGGGCGCAGCGTGCGGCGGCTGCGCACCGGCGACCTCGGCGAGATCGGCCCGGACGGGCTGCTGCGGGTCACCGGACGGCGGGCCCGGTTCGTCAAGGTGCTCGGCCACCGTGTCGCCCTCGACGTCGTCGAGCGCCGGCTGGCCGAGACCGGCGAGTCCGCACTCGTGGCCGGGCGCGACGGCCTGCTCGCCGTCGCGGCCGAGGGTGCGACGACGGCACCGGCCCGCGAGCGCGTGCGCCGGGCGACGGCCCGGGCCGCGGGGGTGCCGGCGCAGGCCGTGCGGGTGGCCGGCGTCGAGCATCTGCCCCGGCTCGTCAACGGCAAGCCGGACCACGGCGCCGTCCTCGCGCTCCTCGACACCCGGCCGCACGCGGCCGAGGACGCCGGTGGCGCGGACGACGTCGCCGCCCTCTACGCCCGCCTGCTCGAACGTCCCGTCGGCCCGGAGGACACCTTCGTCTCGCTGGGCGGCGACTCCCTCTCCTACGTCGAGGTCTCGCTGCGGCTCGAGCAGCACCTCGGCCACCTGCCACCGTCCTGGCACACGACCTCCGTCGGCGCGCTCGAGCGGCTGCGGGCGCGGACCCCGTCCCGCACCCCCGCCCCCCGGCAGCCGGCGACCGCCCGCCCGCGCCCCCTCACCCGGACGGTCGAGTCGAGCGTCTGGCTGCGGGCGCTCGCCATCGTCCTCGTCGTCGGCACCCACGCCGACCTGTTCACCCTGCAGGGCAGCGCCAACGCCCTCCTCGTCATCGCCGGGTACCAGCTGGCGCGCTTCCAGCTGGCCGACCCCGACCCCCGGACCCGCGCCCGCCGGCTGCTCGCGAGCGCGGGCCGCGTCGTCGCCCCCACCGTCGCGGTGGTCGCGTTCGCCCACCTGGCCATGGGCCTGTACGAGCCGCGCAACCTCGTGCTCCTCAACTGGGTGTTCGGGGAGGAGCGGCTCGGCCCGCCGTGGCGGTTCTGGTTCGTCGAGGCCCTCGTCGCCGCACTGCTGCTCGTCGCCGCGCTGGTGCGGACCCGCCCGGTCGCGGCCCTGGACGCCCGCTTCCCGCTCGGTCTGCCGCTCGCGCTCTCGGTGCTGGCCTGGGCGCTGCTGCGGTGGCCGGTGCTGCCGCTGCCGGTCCCGCACATGCACGGCTCGGCGCTCGTCGTCCTGCACCTGGTCCTGCTGGGCTGGGCGCTGGCCCGGGCCAGGACGCGGGCGCAGCACGTCCTGCTCACCGGCGTCGTCCTCGTCATGGTGATGACGTTCTCGCACAACGCCCTGCGGGACGGTCTCACCGCCGCCGTCGTCCTCGTGCTGCTGTGGGTCCCGGTGACGCGCGTGCCGGCGGCGCTCGTCCCGGCCCTGCGGGTGCTCGCGGCGGCGTCGCTGTACGTCTACCTCGCGCACTGGCAGCTGCTGCAGGTGCTGTGGCCGCTGGACGTGCCGCTGCTCGCGACTGCCGCCTCGCTCGCCGTCGGGGTCGGCTACTGGTGGCTGTGGACCGGCCCGCTCACCCGGGCGGCGCGGACGGTGCGCGAGCGGGTCAGCGGGCTCCGGCCGGCGTGACGGCGCCGGCGGGAAGGTCGAACCAGCGCAGGTCCTCGAAGTCCGCCGACAGCTGCTCGCCTGCGGCGGTGAGGTCCGGCGGGGAGGCGGCCGCGAGGATCCGGGCGGCTTCGCGCAGGTGCTCGGCGAGCATCTCCTCGCCTCCGCGGACCTCGCTGCGCGGCATCGAGACCGTCCCGTCCTCGCCGTAGACGACGTCGGCGAGGCGTAGCGGCGGCTCGACGACGCCCTCCCGGTGCCGCCACAGGCCCGTCTCCGGGTGGAAGGTGTAGTCGCCGATGAGCCGCCAGCCGTCGCGGGCGACCATCCGGACCGCCTCGACCACGTAGTCGGCGACGGTGTCGGAGATGAAGTAGTTGAAGTTCACCCGGACCCAGCCGGGCTTGATGCCCTCGCAGCCGCCGGCGATGCCGCGCTCCAGGGCGTGGCTGCGCTCGAGGTCGATGCCGAGCAGCCGGTGGCCGTAGGGCCCGGCGCAGGAGCAGCCACCGCGGGACTGGATCCCGAAGAGGTCGTTGAGCAGGGCGACGACGAGGTTGTGGTGCAGGTGCCGCCCGGTCGGGGCGCGCACGACGAAGGAGACGATCGAGAGCCGGTCGGCCTCGAGGTTGCCGAGGATCTCGATGGCCGGCTCCCGCGTCCAGGCCGCGACCGCGCGGGCGAGGAAGTCCTCCTCACGGGCTCGGATGGTGTCGACCCCCACGGCCTGCTTGAGCTGGAAGACCAGCCCGGCGCGGATGGCGTCGACGATGGCCGGGGTCCCGCCCTCCTCCCGGTGCTCCGGGTCGGGGTGGTAGGCGTGCACGTCCGCGTTGACGTAGGTCACCGTGCCCCCGCCGGGGACGACCGGCACCCGGTTCGTGAACAGCTCGCGACGGGCGGCGAGCACCCCGGGCGTCGAGGGCCCGCCGATGAACTTGTGCGGCGAGAGGAAGACCGCGTCCTTGTAGGCGAGCGGGTCACCGCCCGGGGGCGCCTGCATCTCGATGTCGACGTAGGGCCCGGCCGCCGCGAAGTCCCAGAAGGCCAGGGCGCCGTGCCGGTGCAGCAGCGCGGAGATCCCGTAGGTGTCCGAGACGATGCCGGTGACGTTGGAGGCGGCGCTGAAGGAGCCGATGACGAGCGGGCGGCCGGAGAGCTCGAGGAGCCGGGCCTCGAGGTCGCTCTCGTCGATGCGGCCGTCGGCGTCCTCGCGGATGGTCACGACGTCGGCGATGGTCTCGCGCCACGGCAGCTCGTTGCTGTGGTGCTCGTAGGGGCCGATGAGGACGACCGGCCGCTGGTCGGCGGGGATGGCGTCGGTCAGCCGCCACCGGTCCTCCAGGGCGCTCGGCACCCGCAGCCCGAGGACGCCGACCATCGTCGAGATGGCGCCGGTGCAGCCGGACCCGGCGAACAGCACGACGGTGTCCGTATCGCCCCCGACGGCCTCCTTGACGATGCGGCGGGCGTCCTCGCGCAGCCGGGTCGTCTGCAGCCCGGTGCCGCTGGACTCGGTGTGGGTGTTGGCGTAGGCGGGGAGCACCTCGTCGCGGACGAAGTCCTCGATGAAGGTCAGGGCCCGCCCGCTCGCGGTGTAGTCGGCGTAGGTGACCCGGCGGCGCCCGTACGGGGTCTCCATCACGTGGTCCTCGCCGATGACGGACTCGCGGATCCGGGCGACGAGCGCCTCGGCGCGGGGGTTCGGCAGACGACGGTCGGTCATGGCGCCCAGGGTCCCACGGGGCCGCCGGTTCTGTACGGTCGGCGGAGTGAGCGGCGGCGGGGTGGACGGGGGCGTCGCGCTCGGCGTCGGGCTCCCGGTGTCCGGTCCGTGGGCCACGCCGGCCGGGGTGCGGCACGTGGCCCGTCGGGCCGAGGAGCTCGGGTACGCCTCGCTGTGGACCTTCCAGCGGCTGCTCTCCCCGGTCGGGCGCGACCTCGGCCCCGGGCACGCCTCGGTGCTGGACCCCGTGCTCGCCCTCACGCTGGCGGCGGCGGACACCACCCGCGTCGGACTCGGCACGGCCACGGTCTGCGCCCCGTTCGTGCCGCCGATGGTGCTCGCGAAGGCCATGGCGACCCTCGACGTGCTGAGCGAGGGGCGCCTCACCGTCGGTGTCGGGATGGGCTGGCTGCCGGAGGAGTACGCCGCGGCCGGGGTGCCGTTCGCGCGGCGCGGTGCCCGGTTCGAGGAGTACCTGCGCTGCCTCGTCGCGCTGTGGACCCAGGACCCCGTCGAGTTCTACGGCGACTTCTACACCGTCCCGCCCGCCCACGTCGCGCCGTCGCCGGTGCAGCGGCCGCACCCGCCGGTGCTCGTCGGCGGGACCGCCCCGGCCGCGCTGTACCGGGCGGGCCGGCTGGCCCAGGGCTGGATCGGGAGCAGCGGCCACGACCTGGCCCGCATCGCCCGCGACGTCCAGGTCGTGCGGGACGGCGCCCGCGACGCCGGCCGCGACGTGGACGCGGTGCGCGTCCTCGTCCGGGCCGTGCCCGACCTGCGCGACACCCCGGCCGGCCCCGACCGTCGGCCGTTCCAGGGGACCGCCGAGCAGGTGCGCGCCGACGTCGCTGCCCTCGGCGAGCAGGGCGTCACCGAGGTGTTCCTCGACCTCAACCTCGCGCCCGCCCTGCACGCGCCGGGCGTGGCACCGGAGGAGGCCCTGGCTCTCGCCGACCGGGTGCTCGAGGCCTGCGCCCCGCCTGCCGGCTGACCGGGCTCGGGCGTGACTCCGAGGTCGTCGACCTCCCGGGTCCCCTCCACGCGTCGACCCGCGCGGGCCCTCGACCCCGTCGGTGCCCGCCGCTAGGGTGCCGGGGCATGGACATGATCCTGGGGGAAGGCATCGGCGCGGCCGGACTCACCGAGTGGCGCAAGCTGGCGCAGGGGCTGCACGCGCGGTACCTCGTCGACGACTTCGCGGCGGGCGCGCGCTTCGTCGTCGCGGTGGGTGAGGCCGGTGACGCCCTCGGCCACCACCCGTCGGTGTCGATGGACCGCGGCCACGTCGACCTGAAGCTCGTCAGCGACGACGCCATCTACCGCGAGGACGACGGCACCGAGCACGTCGTGCAGTGGGTCACCCGCCAGGACCTCGACCTCGCCGCCCGCATCACCGCGGTGGCGGCCGAGCACGGGCTCACCGCCGACCCCGGCGCGGTGGGCATGGTCGAGCTCGGGCTGGACACGGCCGACTCCGGGCGGGTGGCGCCGATGTGGGCCGCGCTGCTCAGCGGCGACCCGCAGGCGCAGGGCCGCGGCACGCCCGGCGACGAGGTCCGCGACGACTCCGGCCGGTCGCCCAACCTGTGGTTCGGGGACGCCCCGGACGACGAGGCCACGCCGCACCAGCGCTTCCACGTCGAGGTCTACGTCGCCCCCGAGGTCGTCGAGCAACGGGTCGCGGCCGCCGTCGCGGCGGGCGGGACCGTCGTCGACGACAGCGGGGCACCCGGCCTCACGGTCCTCGCCGACCCCGACGGCAACCGCGGCGTCCTCTGCACCGACGTCGGCGCCGCGCCGCAGGCCTGAGCCGACATGCCCGAGGAGCCCACCTACCGCGTCGTGCCGCTGGGCCCGGACACCTGGGACGCGTTCGACGCGCTCGTCCAGCGCCACAACGGCATCTTCGGTGGCTGCTGGTGCATCTGGTTCCACCCCGACGGCCCCGAGCGCGGACAGGGCGCCGAGGCCAACCGGGCCCTGAAGAGGTCCTACGTCGAGAAGGGCGAGGCGCACGCCGCCCTCGTCATGGACGGCGACGAGGCGGTCGCCTGGGCCGAGTACGGCACGCCCACCGAGCTGCCGACCATCCACCACCGCAAGCAGTACGACGCCGAGAAGGAGTCCGACCCCGACTACCGGATCACCTGCGTCTTCGTCGACAAGCGGCACCGCCGCCGGGGGGTCACCGAGCTCGCGATCACCGGCGCCCTCGACCACATCGCGCAGGCCGGCGGTGGCGTCGTCGAGAGCTACCCGCACGACCTCACCGAGCAGACGAAGAAGATGTCCTCCTCCTTCCTCTACAACGGCACCCGCCGCCTGTACGAGAGGCTGGGGTTCACCTACGTCCGGCCCAAGGGGCTGAAGAACTGCGTCATGGTCCGCACCGTCGACCCCGCCTGAGCCCGCGGCCCGGGCTCACGCGCGGGCGGTCCGCGGCAGACTGGCGGCGGAGGTGGCGATGGACCGGTACGGCAGCCTGACCGCCCGGACGTACGACGTGCTGTCCGGCGAGCCGGTGTACGGCGTGGGGCGGCGCCTGGCGCTCGCGGCCCTGGACCTGCGCCCCGGTGAGCGGGTGCTCGACGTCGGCTGCGGCACGGGCCTGAACCTGCCGTGGCTGCTGCGCGGGGTGGGGCCCGACGGGCTCGTCGTCGGTCTCGACCGCAGCCCGGCGATGCTCGACCGGGTGCGGGCGAAGGCCGCGCCCCACCGTCTGCCCCAGCTGCGGCTCGTGCAGGGCGACGCCTGCGCCCCCGACGTCCTCGCGACCGGCGCGGCCGGTGGAGAGTTCGTGTCCGGCGGGGTCGGGTTCGACGTGGTCCTCGCCACCTACTCGCTCTCCCTCCTCGCCGACGTCGAGTCGGCGTGGGCGACGATCCTGCGCGTCCTGGCGCCCGGCGGCCGCGTCGCCGTCGTCGACATGGCCCGGCCCACCGGGCGCTGGGGCTGGACCTGGCCGCTGGCCCGTCTGGCCTGCGGGCTCGGCGGGGCCGACATCGAGGCCCACCCCTGGCGGCTGCTCGAGCGCGACCTGCGCGTCACCGGGTCCTGGAGCCGGTGGGGCGGACACGTCCAGGTCCGCGTGGGGACACGGTGACGG
>NZ_SAYU02000053.1 GCF_004025965.2 Phycicoccus flavus
CGGGCAGGACGGCCGGCAGCAGGCGCCGCACGAGGCCCCAGTCGGCGTCTCGGCGGTAGTGCCAGACCGCGACGAGGTCCCCGACGACGAGGACGGCGAGGATCGCGGCGGTCGACTGCTTCGCCGGCAGCACCGTGGCGAACAGGGCGACGGCGACGACCCCGAGCCCGCCGAGCGCGGTCTTGGAGTACCCGATGAGCAGCGCCGCGAGCCCGAGGAGGAGCAGGCCGAGGACGGTCCCGCCGAAGAGGCCGAGCACGGCCCGAGACTACGGGTCGGCGGGTCGGGCGCTCGCCCGGTCGCCGGGACGGCCACCTCGGCACCCGCCCACGGGGCGGGGCGGCTCGGTCAGCGGCTGCCGAAGTCCTGGGTCCAGTAGTACCCGTAGGTCGAGCGGCCCCGCGACAGCCCGACCCCGACGGCCTTGTTCCGGCAGTCGAGGATGTTGGCGCGGTGTCCGGGGCTGTTCATCCAGGCGGCGACGACGTCACGGGCCCGGCGCTGGCCGGCGGCGATGTTCTCGGCGCGGGGGTAGGCGTAGCCCTCGTTGCGCATCCGGTCCCAGGGCGTGCGGCCGTCGCGCGAGGTGTGGCTGAAGAAGTCGTAGGTCTTCATGCTCCAGCTGTGCTTGCGCGCCGCGGTCCGCAGGCGGGCGTCCGTGCGCAGGTTCGCGCAGCCGACCTTGCGCCGCTCGGCGTTGACGAACGTCACGACGTAGCCCTCGAGCTCGGCGTTGGTGTAGGCCGCGGCGGGCTGGGCGCTCACGAGACCGGCCGGGACGAGGACGGCGGCGGCGAGGGCGGCGCGCACCAGGAGGGCGCGGGGGGAGGACGGCACGGGGGGTCACCTCGGGGTGGGTCGGGACCGGCTCGGTCACGGGGTGCAGGGACGGGCCGCGCGCCGGGGCGGCGGGGTCGCGCGGCGCCGGGGCTCGCCGCGCGGGTCCCACGGTAGGCAGTCGCCGCGGGAGCCGCGCGCCGGGCCGGGCGGTCCTGGCCGAACGGACGAGACCGCCCGCGTCCGGGGGACGCGGGCGGTCTCGGGTGGTGCGGCGGCCGGGCGACGCGGGGGTCGCCGACGGCTCAGGCGCGGCGGGCGCGCTTCTTCTTGCGCCAGGCCTTCGTCAGCTCGAGCTTGACGATGTCGCGGCGGCGCCGGCCCTCGACCTTGTTCGGCAGCGAGAGCTCGACGACCTTCCAGTACACCGAGCCGGCCTGCTTCCACAGGCTGCCGGTGACGTAGGGCAGGTCGTGACGCTCCATGAGGTCGCGGATGCGCGGGGCGATCTCGGCGTACCGGTTGCTCGGCATGTCCGGGAAGAGGTGGTGCTCGATCTGGTGGCTGAGGTTGCCGGTCATCACGTGCATGGCCTTGGTGCCGCTGATGTTGCCGGACCCGAGCATCTGCCGCAGGTACCACTCGCCGCGGGTCTCGCCGTCGATCGAGGTCTTCTCGAAGGTCGCGATGCCGGGCGGGAAGTGGCCGCAGATGATGACGGTGTTCGTCCACACGTTGCGCACGAGGTTGGCGACGAGGTTGGCGGTCAGCGTCGTGCGGGCCGAGCCGGTGACGGCGGCCAGGGCCGGGTGGACGACGTAGTCGCGCGTGGCCTGCCGCTTGATCTTGGCGACGACCTCGTCGGCGTTGTTCTTGAACTCGGCCTTCTGCTCCTCGCTCATCCGGTCCTTCTTGGCCATGTACGCCCCGAGCTCGAGGTCGTAGGCGGCGATGGAGTACTCGAAGAGCAGGGCGTTGCCGACGTGCCAGATCGGCTGGAAGAGGTAGAAGGGCGTCCAGCGCTGGTCCTCGTCGACGCGCAGGATGCCGTAGCCGAGGTCGTTGTCGCGGCCGAGGACGTTGGTGAAGGTGTGGTGGATCTCGTTGTGCGAGTGCTTCCACTGGCTCGACGGGCTGGCGTTGTCCCACTCCCAGGCGGTCGAGTGGATCTTCGGGTCACGCATCCAGTCCCACTGGCCGTGCATGACGTTGTGGCCGATCTCCATGTTCTCGAGGATCTTGGCCACCGACAGGCCGGCGGTGCCGACCCACCACAGCGGCCGGACGCCCTTGACCTTGACGCCGCTGAACAGCAGCGCGGCGCGCGAGCCCATCTCGATGTAGCGCTGGGCCTTGATGACCTTGCGGATGTACGCGGCGTCGCGGGCGCCACGGGAGTCCATGACCTCGGCGCGCAGGGCGTCGAGCTCGCGGCCGATCCCCTCGATCTGCTCGGGGGTCAGGTGGGCGGCCGGGTTGGGGCGGCCGGACTTCTTCAGCGCCGGGCGCTGGGGGCGGGGTGCGTCGGACTCGACGCGCAGGCGCGGGTCGATGCCCTTGGCGGTGGTGGGGCGTTCGGGGGCGAGGGTCATTGGTGGTCCTTCCGTGGGACGTCGCGGGGTCGCGGTCGGCGACGGGTCAGAGGTCGATCTCGCAGGCGCCGGCGACGGCGTTGACGCAGGTCTGGACGGGGAGGGGCTCGTCGGACTCGTGGACGGTGACCTCCCCGGTGCGCAGGTCGCGGATGGCGCCGGAGCGCATCGGGACCACGCAGCCGAAGCAGATGCCCATCCGGCAGCCGCTCGGCATGACGACGCCGGACTCCTCGCCAGCGTCGAGGATGGCCGTGGAGCCGTCGGCGTCGACGACCCGGCCGGTGCGGGCGAAGGTGACGGTGCCGCCCTCGCCGGGCTCGACGACGCTCGGGCGGAACCGCTCGACGTGCAGCCGGTCGGGGACGCCGGCGTTGGCCCAGTGCTTCTCGGCGGCGTCGAGCAGGGGCGTCGGGCCGCAGAGCCAGGTCTCGCGCTCGCGCCAGTCGGGGACCATCCCGTCGAGCCGGGCGAGGTCGAGGACGCCGTGGACGTCGTCGAGGTTGAGGGTGAGCGCGATCCGGCCGCTGTCGTGGTGGCCGGTGAGCTCGTGGCGGAAGATCACGTCGCCCTCGGTGGGGGCGCAGTGGACGTGGGCGACGTCGGTGAGCTCGGGCAGGTGGTTGCGCAGCATGCCCATGACCGGCGTGATGCCGCTGCCGGCGGTGAGGAAGAGCACCTTGGCCGGGGCGGGCGAGGTGAGGGTGAAGTCGCCGGTGGCCTGGTCGAGCATGACCAGCGTGCCGGGGGCGGCGTGCCGCACGAGGTGGCTGCTCACCTTGCCGTCCGGGATGGCCTTGGTCGTGATGGCGATGCACCCGGCCGGGATGCCGGCGGCGGGCGAGCCGTCGGCTCGGTGGGTGAGGCTGTAGGCGCGCCAGTGCCGGACCCCGTCGATCTCGATGCCGATGCGGATGTACTGGCCGGGCACGTGGCCCCGCCAGCCGCGACCGGGACGGATGACGACGGTGGCGGCGTCGGCGGTCTCGGGCCGGACCTCGACGATGCGGCCGCGCAGGTCGGCGCCGGCGCGCATCGGGTCGAACAGGTCGAGGTAGTCGGCCGGGACGAGCGGGGTGGCCAGGGCCTCGGCGACCTTGCGGGCGCCGCGGGCCAGACCGCCGAGCGGTCCGGGAGCGTGCGCGCCGAGGCGGGGCCGGGTGGCGCCCCGGTCGGGGGTCGCTCGGTCGATGCTCGGTGCCGTCATGCACCCAAGAGTAACCTACGTTCGCGTAGGTTACGACACCGTAGGTTGTCTTCTCAGGAAGCGATCGGGGTGCCCGGGGCGGGGACCCGAGGCCGGGTCCGGTGACGGGCGGACGACACGGTGGCCCTGTCAGGTGGCCTGAGGGGGTGGACACGCCGGGGGCGCGCCCCGCGTGTCGTCGGCTCGTGGCGGACAGGGGTCAGTGGTCGCCGGCCGGGTGTGCGGCGTTCGGGGCGACGGGGCGGACGACACGTTGGCCCTGTCTGCTGGCCTGAGGGGGTGGACACGCCGGCGGCGCGTCGGGCGTGTCGTCGGCTCGTGGCGGGCAGGGGCCTGTGGTCGCCGGCCGGGTGCGCGGCGTTCGGGCGACGGGGGGACGACACGTTGGCCCTGTCTGGGGGCCGGAGACGCCGACACGCCGGGGGCGCGTCGGGCGTGTCGTCGGTTCGTGGCGGCAGGGTGAGGTGGCGCGCGGCGGGAGGCACAGGTGCGGCGTGGCGGGCAGGGGCCAGTGGTCGCTGGCCGGGTGCGCGGCGTTCGGGCGACGGGCGGACGACACGTTGGCCCTGTCTGGTGGCCTGGAGGGGTGGACACGCCGGGGGCGCGTCGGGCGTGTCGTCGGGCGGGTGTGCGGCGTTCGGGCCGACGAGCGGACGACACGTTGGCTCGGTCTGGTGGTTTGACGGGGTGGACACGCCGGGGGCGCGCCCGGCGTGTCGTCGGCTCGTGGCGGGAGGGTCAGGTGGCGCGCGGCGGGAGGTACAGGTGCGGCGTGGCGGGCAGGGTTAGCGGTCGACGGCCGGGTGAGCGGCGTTCGGGCGACGGGCGGACGACACGTTGGCTCGGTCTAGTGGCCTGAGGGGGCGGACACGCCGGGGGCGCGCCCGGCGTGTCGTCGGCTCGTGGCGGGCAGGGGCCAGTGGTCGCCGGCCGGGTGCGCGGCGTTCGGGCCACGGGCGGACGACACGTTGGCTTGGTCTGGTGGCCTGAGAGGGCGGACACGCCGGGAGCGCGCCCGGCGTGTCGTCGGCTCGTGGCGGGAGGTCAGGTGGCGCGGGGCGGGAGGTCAGGTGGCGCGCGGCGGGAGGTCAGGTGGCGCGGGGCGGGAGGGTCAGGGGGCGCGGGGCGGGAGGTACAGGTGGGGAGTGCGGCGGGAGGGTCGGGTGCGGCGGGGTGGGGAGGGGTCAGTGGTCGCCGGCCATGAGGCGGCCGATCTCGGTGCGGTCGGCGTCGGCGGCGTCCATCTCGGCGACGACGGCGCCGCCGTGGACGACGGCGATGCGGTCCGACAGCGAGAGGATCTCGTCGAGCTCGGCGGACACGAGCAGCACCGCGGCGCCGGCGTCGCGGGCCTCGACGATCCGCCGGTGGATGAACTCGATCGAGCCGACGTCGACCCCGCGGGTCGGCTGGGCGGCCATGAGCAGCGTCGGCTCGAAGGACATCTCGCGGGCGACGACGACCTTCTGCTTGTTGCCGCCGGAGAGGGACCCGGCCGTCTGCATGACGCCGGAGGAGCGGATGTCGAACTCCTCGCGCAGCCGCTCGGCGTTCGCGCGGATGGCGTCGAACTGCCGCACGCCGCTCTTGCTGTACGGCGCCTGGTCGAACTCGTTGAGGACGAGGTTGTCGGCGATGGAGTACGTTCCGACGATGCCGTGCTTCTCGCGGTCCTCCGGGATGTGGCCGACGCCCGCGTGGTGGGTCCGGTACGGGTCGGCGGTCGTGAGGTCGAGGTCCTTGAGCCGCATCCGCCCCGAGCCGACCTTGCGCATCCCGGCCAGGGCCTCGACGAGCTCGCGCTGGCCGTTGCCCTCGACCCCGGCGACGCCGACGATCTCACCGGCCCGGACGGTGAGGCTCAGCCCGTCGACGGCCGCGAGCCCGCGGTCGTCGCTGACGTGCAGGTCCTCGATCTCCAGGACGGTGTCGCCGGGGGTCGCGGCGGTCTTGTCGATGGACAGGACGACCTCGCGACCGACCATCATCGTCGCCAGCCGGGTCGCGTCGGTGTCCTTCGTCGCGACCTCGCCGACGACCTCGCCCTGGCGCAGCACGTACACCCGGTCGGAGACGGCGAGCACCTCGCGCAGCTTGTGCGTGATGAAGACGATCGAGGTCCCCGAGTTGGCGAGCTCGCGCATGACTCCGAGCAGCTCGTCGGTCTCCTGCGGGGTGAGCACGGCGGTGGGCTCGTCGAGGATGAGCAGGTCGACCCGCCGCGAGAGGGCTTTGAGGATCTCGACGCGCTGCTGGGTGCCGACCGGAAGGTCCTCGACCTCGGCGTCCGGGTCGACGGCCAGGCGGTGCTTCTCGGACAGCTCGCGGACCATACGCCGGGCGGAGTCGAGGTCGAGCAGCCCGCCGCGGACCGACTCGTGGCCGAGCATGACGTTCTCGGCGACGGTCATCACCGGGACGAGCTGGAAGTGCTGGTGGACCATCCCGACCCCGCGGGCGATGGCGTCGCGCGGGTCCTTGATGCGGCGCTCGTCGCCCTTGATCGACACCGTGCCGGAGTCGGGGGTGATGAGCCCGAAGATCTGGTTGACCAGCGTCGACTTGCCGGCGCCGTTCTCCCCGAGGAGGGCGACGATCTCGCCGCGGCGGACGTCGAGGCTGATGTCCCGGTTGGCGTGCACCGACCCGAAGCTCTTCGTGAGACCGCGGATGTCGAGCAGCACCTCGCCGACGACACCCTCGCCGAACCCGGACTGCTCGGGCGGCAGCTCGAGCGCGGCGTCGGTGGTGGCGATGGCCTCCAGGTGCTCGCGCGAGGTGTCGTCGTGGCCCGCCGGGTGCGGCGTGCCCTCCGTCTCGGGACGCTCGGCGCCGGACGAGGTCGGTCCGCTCGTGGGCTCGCTCATCACTGGTCCTTCTTCACGTAGGGCTGCCCGACCGCCCCCGGGGCGCGCACCCGCCCGGCGGCGACGGCCAGGACGACGAGCGTGGCGACGTAGGGCAGGGTCCCGGTGAGCTGCGGCGGGACGGCGAAGCCGCCGGTCTGCTGCAGCTGGGAGGCGACGGCGCTGATGAAACCGAAGAACAGGGCCATCGAGAAGGCCCGCAGCGGCCGCCACATGCCCATGATCATGATGGCCAGCGCGAGGAAGCCGCGGCCGGCGGTCATGCTCCGCTCGAAGGTGCTCGAGGCGTCCATCGACAGGTAGACCCCGGCCAGCCCGGCGAGCGACCCGGCGAGGGTGACGTTGATGATGCGCAGCCGCTCGACGTCGATGCCGGCGGTGTCGGCGGCCGAGGGGTACTCCCCGACCGCGCGGGTGCGCAGCCCCCAGCGGGTGCGGAACAGGCCGACGTGGACGAGCAGCGCGGCGACGATGGCGAACAGCGCGATGGCGCTCTCGCCGGTGAAGAAGACGTCACCGATGAGCGGGATGCTCGACAGGCCCGGCACCGTGAGGTTGGGGATGACGCCCGGGAGGATCTGGCCCGGCGTGTAGTAGAAGGACGTGATGCCGGTGGCGACGATGTTGAGGACGACGCCGGCGATGATCTGGTCCATCCGCCAGCGCACGGTCGTCCAGGCCAGGAAGGCGCCGGCGACGAGGCCGCTGCCGACGCCGGCGAGGACCCCGGCGAGCATCGACCCGCTGTACGCGGCGACGAAGAAGCCGGCGAACGCGGCGATGAGCATCTGCCCCTCGATGCCGATGTTCACCACGCCGGAGCGCTCGCCGATGACCCCGACGAGCGAGGCGAGCACGAGCGGGATGGCGTAGCCCCAGGCCGAGACGTACATCGAGGGGGCGATGTCGTTCTTCGCGTAGTAGAAGACGTAGGCCGCGACGACGACGACGGCCGCGATGACCAGCGTCGTGCGGTTCTTGGCGATCCAGGTCTGCACGTCAGCTCCCCCAGCTCGTCGTGGCGACACTCGCCTTGTCGGCGCGGCTGCGGAAGATCCACCGGCCGAGGACGGGGATGGAGACCATGAGGAGGATGATCGCCAGCAGGAGGTCGACGATCTCCGGCGTGATGCCGGTGGGCAGGGTCGGGGTCTGCGTCGCGAACTGCAGCCCGGCGGCGCCGGTGCGCAGCATCCCGACGAGGAACGCCGCCGGGATCGTCGCCAGCGGGTTGGCCCGGGCGAGCAGCGCGATCGTGATGCCGTCGAAGCCCAGGGTGCCGACGATGGCGGGCTCGAACTGGTGCAGCGTGCCCTCGGCCTCGAGCGCGCCGCCGAGGCCGGCCAGCCCGGCGCCGAGCGCCATCGACAGCACGACGACCCGGTTGATGGGGATGCCCGCGTAGCCGGCGGCGCTCTTGTTGGCCCCGACGGTGTTGAAGCGGAAGCCGAGGCTGGTCCGCGAGAGCATCCACCAGCAGGCGACGGCGAGGACGACGGCCACCGCGAAGCCGACCGGCACGCCGGCGACGGCGCTCAGCTGGGCGGCCTCGGGGATCGTCTCGGTCTTGGGGATGCCGCTGGTCTTGGACGACTCCGCCTGGAGCGGCCCGACGACGAGCCAGAAGGTGACGCCCGCGACGATGTAGTTGAGCATGATCGTCGAGATGACCTCGTGGACGCCGCGGTAGGCCTTGAGGACACCGACGAGGATGCCGACGAGGGCGCCGAAGACGAGCCCGGCGACCATCCCGAGGAGGGCGCCGAGGAAGCCGGCACCGCCCGCGACGTAGGCCACCCAGGCGCCGAAGATGGCGCCCATCGCGAACTGGCCCTGGCCCCCGATGTTGAACAGGCCCACGCGCAGGGGCAGCACGACGGCGAGCCCGGTGAGGACGAGCGGGGCGGTCTTCTGCAGCGTGCGGGTGAAGCCACCGGGGGTGACGAGCGCCTCCCGCACGAGGGTCTCGTAGGCGTACCAGGGGTTGACGCCCTGGTAGCGGATGAGCGCGGCGCCGACGAGCAGGGAGATGACGAGCGCGACGACGATGACGACGCCGCTCTGGTGGCCGATGAGGTAGGCGAGCAGCCCGCCGCGGTCACGCGGCTCGTCGGGCCCGGGGTCCGTGGGCGGCGCGGCCGGGTCCGTCGTCGTGGTGTCGGACATGGGTCTCCAGGTGTCTCTCGGGTGCCCACAGTGTGGCGGGTGCCCGCGGCCGGGCGGAAGGAGGCGGCTGCTGGCTCGACACGCACCCTATGGGCACGAGTTGACAGTGCCTCGGCGGGGTCGGCGCCCCGACGTGCCGCCCCCCGGGAAGGGGCGGACGTGCCGAGGGGGCGGGCATCCCGGGCCGGATGCCCGCCCCCTCGGGCGGTGCGTCACACGGGGCGACGCGGGCCGCGCGTCAGAGCGTGACGTCGGTCTTCAGCGAGCCGTCCTGCAGCTGCTTGACGACGTCGTCGACCTTGGTCTTCACGTCGTCCGGGATCTTGCTGTCGAAGTCGTGGTACGGCGCGAGGCCGGCCTCGCCGACGGTCTGGACGCCCTCGAACTCACCGTCCTTGGCCTGCGTGATGGTGTCGGTGACGCCCTTGGTGATGAGCTTGGTCGCCGAGGTGATGAGGCACGGCTGGGCGGCGGGGACGGTGTCCCACTGGTCGGTGTCGACGCCGATGCAGTACGTGTCGGTGCCGGCGCCCTTGGACTTGGCGACCTCCTGGAGCGCACCGTTGCCGGTGTTGCCGCCCGCGCCGAAGATGATGTCGGCGCCCTGGGAGAGCTGGGTCTTGGCCTGGCCCGCGCCCCACACCGGGTCGTTGAACGCGTTGTCGCCGGCGGGGTGGTACACGGTCTTGACCGAGACCTCGGGGTTCGCGGCCTTGGCGCCGTTCTCGAAGCCCTTGGCGAACTTCTGCACCGGCGGGATCTCGAGGCCGAGGACCTGGCCGAGCTTGTTCGTCTTGGTCATCAGGCCCGCGAGGTAGCCGGCGGAGTAGCCCGCCTGGTCCTCGGGGAAGACGAGCCCGGTGAGGTTGGTCTCGCTCGTGCCCTCGGGGTAGCCCTGGTCGACACCGATGAACTTGGTGTCGGGGGAGCCCTTGGCGGCCTCGACGGTGGCGTCGGTCATGAGGAAGCCCACGGTGACGACGACGTCGTACTTCTTGTTCGTGAACTGCTGCATGTTCGCCGCGTAGTCCTTGGCGTCCTGCGTCTCGATGTACTTGTAGTAGCCCTCGAGGTCGGCGGCCGCGGCCTTGGCGCCCTCGTGGGCGGACTGGTTGAACGACTTGTCGTCGACCTTGCCGGTGTCGGTGACGAGCCCGATGCAGAAGACCGCCTCGTCGGCGCAGTTGGAGTCGTCGGTGGGGGCACCCGAGTCGGCCGAGCCGGACGCGGAGCTGTCGGTGCCGCCCCCGCTCCCGGAACCGGTGCTGCCACCGCAGCCCGCGAGGGCCAGGGCGAGCGCCGCGGGCACCGCGACGAGGTAACGCGTGGACTTCATGTGGGGGTCTCCTCGGGAGGACGTCGGGTCAGACCCGCAGACTCTAAGCCCTCGACCGGGCCGCCCTGAACACCCGACAGGGGTCGTAACGCAGCCGTTACCCGCGGGTCACCGCCGGTCACCAGCCGGGAGCCGCGGACCACCCGGCGTCGACGGTGACCGTGGTGCCGGTGATACCGGAGGCACCTCGTGAGGCGAGGAACGTCACGGTGGCCGCGACCTCCTCGGGGGTGACGGGCCGGCCGAGGGCGGCGGCGGCGCGGAAGCGCGACACGCCGTCCGGCCAGTCCCGCGCGAGCCCCGGGCGGTCGACGAGGCCGGGGGCGACCCCGACGACCCGCACCCCGCGCGGTCCGAGGGCGTGCGCGGCCGCGCCGACGAGGTGGTGCACGGCGGCCTTGCTGACGGCGTAGGGGGCGTGGCCCGGCATCGCCCGGAGGCCCTCGATGGACCCGACGAGGACGACGACGCCGCCGCCGGTCGCGGCCATCCGCTCGGCGGCCGCGTGGAGGAGGACGGCGGTCGGCAGCAGCCCGCCGGAGAGGTAGGCGTCCCAGGCCGCGGTGTCGAGGTCCTCCCACGCCACCAGGTGCTGGGGGAAGGCGCTGAGGACGACGACGTCGGGCGGGGCGAGGGCGGCGGCGCAGCGGTCGAGCAGGTCGGCGCACGCGGCGTCGAGCCCGGCGGGGTCGTCCAGGGGGACGTCGAGGTCGGCGTGCAGGGCGGCGGCGCGGCGGCCGGCGGCCTCGACGTCGCGGACGGTGGCCGCGGCACCGGCGGCGTCGGTGCGGTGGTGGACCCCGACGTCGTGCCCGCCCGCGGCCAGGGAGAGCGCGAGCGCGCGGCCGAGGCCTCCGCTGGCGCCGGTGACGAGCGCGGTCACCGGCGGACCGGCGTCACTGCATCCGCCCGACGGGCTGCTCGCGGGTGAGCGTCGTGATCTCGGTCGTGAACTGCGGGTACTCGGCGACGAGGGCCGCCCGCTCGCCGAGCTCGAAGTGCTCGGGCCGGAAGGCCGGCGCGCACCAGCACGACAGGAGCGTCCAGTAGCCGAGGGTCGTCGCGCCCATCCACGTGTTGCGGCGGACGAGGACCTGGGCGTGCTGCTCGCCGACGTAGTTGAGGACCCCGGACCCGCCCGGCCGCAGCCGCAGCAGGGCCGCCGGGGCGCCGCCGAGCCACTGCCAGCCCTCGTCGATCGCGAGGCGGTGCATGGCCGAGAAGCCGTCGGGACGGTTGGTGAGCAGGACGGTGATGGCGTTGAGGCCCTGGGTGCGCGGCCCGGCGACGTACCAGGCGCCCTCCTCGGGGATGGGGACCATGCCGAGCCGGTCGATGACCTCCTCGGCGCTCTCGTCCGGCGGGTCGACCCGCGGGATGTCGGGGAGCTCGCTCATGCCGGGCCCTCCTGCGCCGCCGGTGCGGCGGGACGGTCCGCCTCGGCGCGGGCGGCCTCGGCGCGGGCGGCCTCCCGGGCCGCCTCGCGCGCGATGGCGCCCCGGGAGCGGGCGCGGGCCAGGAGGTCGGCGGTGTCGACCCGGGTGCTCCTCCCGTCCCGGACGACGACCTCGCCGTCGACGAGGACGTCGGTGACGTCGGCCCGGCCGGCGGCGAAGACGAGCAGGGCGGCGACGTCGTGGACCGGGGTGAGGTGCGGCCGGTCGAGGTCGAGCAGGACGAGGTCGGCGCGCTTGCCGGGCTCGACCGACCCGATCTCGCCGCCGAGCCCCAGGGCCCGGGCGCCGTCGACGGTGCCGGCCCGCAGCACGTCGTGGGCGCTCGCGACGTCCGGACGGCCGCCGGTGAGCCGGGCCAGGAGCGCGGCCTGGCGCATCGCCTGCCACATGTCGAGGTCGTTGCTGCTGGAGCAGCCGTCGGTGCCGAGCCCGAGGCGGACCCCGCTGCGGCGCACGTCCTCCCAGGGCAGCGCCCCGCTGGCCAGCTTGAGGTTCGACCCCGGGCAGTGGGCGACGGCCGCCCCGGCGCCGACGAGCAGCTCGAGGTCCTCCGGGCCCAGGTGCACGCCGTGGCCGGCGACGAACGGCACCCGGCCGTCGAGCCAGCCCGCGCCGGCGAGCACCTCGGTGGGGCTGGCGCCGTGGCGGCGACGCACGTCGTCGTTCTCGAACGCGTTCTCGGACACGTGCGTCGTGAGCAGCGGGCGTGGCGCGTCGGACGCCTCGCCGGTGGGGTCGGCGACCAGCTCCTGGAGCAGCGTCGCGACGTCGGCGAGGTGCTCGGGCGAGCAGGTGTAGGTCGCGTGCGGCATGGCGGCCAGCGGCACGGTCGGCCCGCCGATGGCGGCCAGCCCGCGGCGCCAGTCGCGCATGAGGTCCAGGCGCTGCTGCCACTCCAGGCCGTCCGGGCCGGGGCCGTCCATGAACACCGGGCCGATGACGTGCCGGCTGCCGGCCGCGACCGCGCCGCGGTGCGCGGCCTCGTGGTGGAAGTACATGTCGAGCTGGGTCGTGCAGCCGCCGAGCAGCGACTCCAGCGCCCCGAGCGTGGCGCCGAGCTCGACGGTGTCCTCGTCCATCACCGCGCCCTCGGCCGCCCAGACCCGGGTGAGGAAGCCCTGGAGGTCGACGTCCTCGGCCAGGCCGCGCAGCAGCGTCATGGGCAGGTGCGTGTGCAGGTTCACGAGCCCCGGCATGACCAGCCGCCCGGTGGCGTCGACCACCTCGTCGCCGTCGACCGGGCCGTCGGCGGCGGGACGCAGCTCGGTGACCGTGCCGTCCTCGACGACGACGGTCGTGTCGGGGTGGACGGTGTCGGCGTCGTCGACGGTGACGACGTACGCGGCGTTCTGCAGGACGAGCCGGGTCACGGCAGGGCCTCCTCGGCGGGCGCGGCGTGGTCGGGGGCGGTGACGTCGCCGGCCTCGTCGTCGGCGGCGCGGGTGCGGACGAGAGTGCCGAGGACCTCGAGCACGGCGGCGCGGCTGCGGGCGAGGACCTCCTCGATGTCGGCCATCGTGATGGGGGTGTCGCCGACGCCGGTGGCGGGGTTGACGACGAGCGAGACGGCGGCGTAGCGCAGCCCGGCCTCCCGGGCCAGGGTCACCTCGGGGACGCCGGTCATGCCCGCCACCGTGCCGCCGGCGAGGCGGGCCAGGCGGATCTCGGCGGCGGTCTCGAAGCGGGGCCCCTCGAAGCAGGCGTAGACGCCGCCGTCGACCATCGGGTGCCCGGCGGCCGCCGCGGCGGCCAGGATCTCGGCGCGCAGCGCGGGGTCGTAGGGGTCGGAGACGTCGGTGTGCACGACGCCCTCGGGCCCCGAGCCGTCGAAGAAGGTCAGCGGGCGCTGCCGGGTGAGGTCGAGGAAGTCGTCGACGCAGACGAGGTCGCCGGGGGAGAGGGCCTCGTCGATCGACCCCGTGACGTTGACGGCGAGGACGTCGCGGCAGCCGAGGTCGGCGAGGGCGCGGATGTTCGCCCGGTAGCCGACGCGGTGCGGCGGCACCGAGTGGCCGGCGCCGTGGCGGGTGAGGAAGGCGACGGGCAGCCCGTGCCAGGTGCCGCGGACGACCCGGGCCTGCCCCCACGCCGTGTCCAGGGTCTGCTCGACCGGGTCCGCCAGCGCCTCGAGGTCGTAGAACCCGGTGCCGGCGACGACGGCGAGCGGCGGACGGGTCATGAGCGGCCACGCTACCGGCCGTCACGGGGCGCGGCGACGCGGACCGCCCCACCCGCTGGCAGGATTCGCGTCATGACGCAGGTGGCGCTCGCGGCGACCGGGACGGTGTCCCTGGCGGCCGGCCGGACCGTGGCGCGCGCGGGCGGCACCGCGGTCGACGTCGCCGTCGCCGCGGCGCTGGCCGCGATGGCCACCGAGCCCGGCATCGTCTCGCTCGGCGGCGGTGCCTACGTCTCGGTGTGGCCGGCGGACGGCGAGCCGGTGGTGCTCGACGGCAACGTCGAGATGCCGGGGCGGGGGCTGCCGCGCGAGGCCTTCGGGCGCGGGGTGCGCGAGGTCCACACCGACTACGGCGGCGGCGTGACGATGTTCGCCGGGCACGGGTCCGTGGCGACCCCGGGGGCCGCGCCGGCCTGCGCGGAGGCGGTCGCGGGCTTCGGCACGGCGTCGTGGGCGGACGTGTGCGCCCCGGCGGCGGCGGCCTGCCGCGAGGGCTACCCGGTGAACGGGGCGGCGGCGCGCTACCTCGGCTTCGTCGCCGACCCGCTGTTCGGCGCCGACCCCGAGGCGTACGCCCTGGTCACCCGGCCGGACGGGTCGGCGCCGGCCGTCGGGGAGATCGTGACCAACGGCGCGCTGGCCGACGTCCTGGACCAGCTGGGCCGCGAGGGGCCCGCGCTGCTCACGACCGGCGAGGTCGGCCGGGCCATGGTCGCCGACATGGCGGCCCGGGACGGGCTCGTGACGGCGGCCGACCTCGAGGCGTACGCGCCGGTGCGGCGCACGCCGCTGCGTCGCACCGCCGGGGACTGGGACCTCGCCATCAACCCGCCGCCGTCGGTGGGCGGGCCGATGCTCGCGGTGATGCTCGGGGAGCTGGCGCGGGTCGGGCGCTGGTCCTGGGCCGACGTCGTCCGCGTCCAGGAGGCCGTCCTGCGCTACCGGGTGGAGGTGCACGACACCGCCCGCGACCTCGACGCCGCCGGGCACGCCCTGCTCGCGGGGGTCGACCGGCACGGCCTGGCGGGGCTGCCCTCGTCGTCCTCGACGGCGAACGTGTCCGCGGTCGACTCCTCCGGGACGGCCTGTGCGATCACGATGTCCGCGGGCTACGGGGCGGGGGTGACGGTGCCGGGGACGGGGATGCTGCTGAACAACGGTCTCGGGGAGCCCGAGCTCAACCGGCTCGGGCTGCACGCGCTCGCGCCGGGGACGCGGCTGGCCTCGAACATGGCGCCGACGACGGGGCGGACGGCCGACGGGCGGGCGCTGGCCGTCGGGTCGCCCGGGGCGGACCGGATCACGACCGCGCTCATGCAGGTACTCGGTCAGGGTTGCCTCCAGGGCGCCGAGCTGCGGGCCGCGATCGAAGCGCCCCGGCTGCACGTCCGCTTCGCGGGGTCGGCCGGCGGGTTCGTCCCGGTCGTCGAGCACGAGTCCGACGAGGCGATCGCCGCGGCGGTGGCGCGGTCCGGGCTCGACCACCACGACCACGGCGAGCTGTCGATGTACTTCGGCGGCGTCGGGGCCGCCTACCGGCGCGAGGACGGCCGGCTCGTCGCGGCGGGCGACCCCCGGCGCGAGGCCGCGGTCGACGTCGTCCCCTGAGCGGCCCCGGTCCTCCCCTGCGGTCAGCGGGTGGCGCCGGTGACCATCCAGCGCTCGGTGCGCACCCGCAGCAGCATGAGCGTCCCGCGCACGCCCATGAAGACGGTGAACGCGAGCCAGAGCCAGATGACCGCGTCGTTGACCCCCTTCTGGGTCCCGCCCTGCAGCAGCCAGTCCCCGAGCAGGTGCACCCCGAGCACGACGGGCAGGTAGGCGAGCAGCGTCGCGACCATCGCCCGGGCGAGCCACGGGCCGTCGCCGGCGCCGATGAGCACGCCGTCGACGACGAAGACGAACCCCGAGAGCGGCTGGGACAGGGCGACGACGACGAGGGCCGCGGCGATGGCGGTGGCGACGCGGGCGTCGGTGGTGAAGAGGGCCCCGACGAAGGGGCGGACGGCGAGGACGACGAGGCCGAGCACGATGCCGGCGAGCACGCCCCAGCGCAGCATGAGCCGGGTGGCGGCCCGCGTCGTCGCGAGGTCGCCGGCGCCGAGCGCGCGACCGGTGATGGCCTGCGCGGCGATCGCCACGGCGTCGAGGGCGAAGGTGAGGAAGGACCAGATCGTCGCCGTCACCTGGTAAGCGGCGAGCGGGACGTCGCCGAGGCCGGCCGCCACCCACGTCGTGAGGACGAGGACGGCGCGCAGCGCGAGGGTGCGCACGAGCAGCGGCACCCCGCCCCGGGCGGCGGCGAGCACCCGGCCGGGGTGCGCGCGCAGGGTCACCTGCGACCGGGTGGCCGCGCGGACGAGGACGGCGCCGAGCCCGAGGGCCATTCCGGTCTGGGCGATGACCGTGCCCCAGGCGGACCCGGCGATGCCCCAGCCGAGGCCGTGGACGAACCACAGGCTGAGGCCCGCGTTGGCCGAGAACCCGACGACGGCGGCGACGAGCGGGGTGCGGGTGTCCTGCAGGCCGCGCAGGACGCCGGTGGTGGCCAGGACGACGAGCATCCCGGGCAGGCCGAAGGCGGAGACCCGCAGGTAGACGGTGGCCTGCTCGAGCGCCGCCGCGGAGGCGCCGAAGAGCCCGGCGAGGTCGCGGGCGAAGACGGCGACGACGGCCGTGGTCACGAGGCCGAGTGCCACCGCGAGCCAGGCGCCGTCGATGCCCGCGGCGATGGCGCCCGAGCGCGAGCCCGCGCCGAGCTGGCGGGCGACGACGCTCGTCGTGCCGTAGGCGAGGAAGACGAAGACGTTGGCCGCGGTGAGCAGGACGGCGCTCGCGACGCCGAGCCCGGCGAGCGGCTGGACGCCGAGCCGGCCGACGATGGCGGAGTCGACGAGGAGGAAGAGCGGCTCGGCGACGAGGGCGAGGAAGGCGGGCCAGGCCAGGCGCAGGACCTCGCGGTGCTGCCCGGTCCTCGCCTGCTCCGTCACGGGCGACACTCTCGCACCCGGGCGGGGACGGCGGCGTCGGACACCCCGCCGCGCGAGGCGGTGGTCCCGGTGGCGGGTCCGCGGTGCGGCGCGACCGGGTGCCACGGGCCGCGGACGGTCCTACCGTGGAGCGCATGTGCCGCAACATCCGCCAGCTCCACAACTTCGAGCCGCCCGCGACGAGCGACGAGGTGCGCGCCGCCGCGCTGCAGTACGTCCGCAAGGTCAGCGGGTCCACCCGTCCGTCGCAGGCCAACGAGGAGTCGTTCGCGCAGGCCGTCGAGGAGGTCGCGCAGGCGACGCAGCGGCTGCTGGACTCGCTCGTCACGGCGGCGCCGCCGAAGGACCGCGAGGTCGAGGCGGCCAAGGCGAAGGCCCGCGCCGCCGAGCGCTACGGCCGCGCCGGCTGACCCGTCCCGCACGCCGGTCCGGAGGCGGTGGCACCGGACGACGAGGCGCGCCGGCCCTGGGGGCGCGGGGGTGCTCCGACCACCTGTCCGACCGGTCGGGGTCGCCGCCTCCCGGGCATCGTCGCAGGTGATCGGCGTGACGTCCGCGTCGCAGGTGTCGAGGACGTGTCGGCCGGGTGCCCACCGGACGTCGGGCGCCCCGGCCTCCCGCCGTTCGGCCGACACGCCGCCGCGCCGCCCTGTGGACACCGACACGCCCGAAACTTTCTCGCATGCACATGGCGTGGACGGCGTCGTCGCAGGTCAGCGGCCCGTCATGGCGTGGGTCACACCGATGTCCACAGGGTTACCCACCGACGGTGCACAACGTCACCGGGCGTTTTCCCCAGGTTGTCCACACCCTGTCCACACCTGGTCCGACGATGGCCCGGGTCCGGGCTTGGAGCGGCCGGTGGCCCGGACCTACGGTGACTCGGCGGACCCGGTCCCGGGCGCCGCACCATCGACCGGGTGTCGGTATCGGGTGGTTGGCTGACCCCGTCGGCCCGGGCGGGTCCGCGCACACCGGAGGCCTCGCGGCCGGGAGGGAGGACGTCGCAGTGTCGATCGCGGAGCTGAGCCCGTCGTTCCAGGGGTCCTCGGACCGGCCGAGCGACGAGCGCGTCCCCCCGCAGGACCTGCACGCGGAGCAGTCGGTGCTCGGCTCGATGCTCCTGGACAAGGACGCCATCGCCGACTGCCTCGAGGAGTGCAAGGCCCACGACTTCTACCGGCCGGCGCACGAGGCCATCTTCGACGCCGTCCTCGACCTCTTCGGGCGCGGCGAGCCCGCCGACGCCATCACCGTCGCCGACGAGCTCTCCAAGCGCGGCGACCTGGCCCGGGTCGGCGGCCAGGCGTACCTGCACCAGCTGATCCAGTCGGTCCCCACCGCGGCGAACGCCGGCTACTACGCCGAGATCGTCCACGAGCGGGCGGTGCTCCGGCGGCTCGTCGAGGCGGGCACCCGGATCGTCCAGATGGGGTACGCCCAGGGCGAGGGCGACATCGCCGACATCGTCAACCGGGCCCAGGCCGAGGTTTACGGCGTGGCCGAGCAGCGCGGCGGCGAGGATTACCACGTCCTCGGCGAGCTCCTCAACGAGACGATGGAGGAGATCGAGGCCGCGTCCGGGCGCACCGACGACCTCATCGGCGTCCCCACCGGCTTCATCGAGCTCGACGAGCTCACCCACGGCCTGCACCCGGGCCAGATGATCGTCGTCGCGGCGAGACCGGCCGTGGGCAAGTCCACGCTGGGGATCGACATCGTCCGGGCGGCCGCGATCAAGCACAACCTGGCGGCGGCGGTGTTCTCCCTCGAGATGAGCCGCACCGAGATCACGATGCGCATCCTGTCCGCCGAGGCGACCATCCAGCTCCAGGACCTGCGCCGCGGCCTGAAGAGCCAGGACCAGTGGACGAAGCTCGCCCGGATCATGGGCAAGATCTCGGACGCGCCGCTGTTCATCGACGACAGCCCGAACATGTCGCTCATGGAGATCCGGGCGAAGTGCCGGCGCCTCAAGCAGCAGCACGACCTCAAGCTCGTCGTCATCGACTACCTGCAGCTCATGACGTCCGGCAAGAAGGTCGAGTCGCGGCAGCAGGAGGTCGCGGAGTTCTCCCGGGCCCTGAAGCTGCTGGCGAAGGAGATCGAGGTCCCGGTCATCGCCATCAGCCAGCTGAACCGTGGCCCCGAGCAGCGCACCGACAAGCGGCCGCAGATGTCCGACCTGCGCGAGTCGGGCTCGATCGAGCAGGACGCCGACGTCGTCATCCTGCTGCACCGCGACCGCGGCGACGTCGAGCGCGAGGGCGAGGCCGACGTCATCGTCGCCAAGCACCGCAACGGCCCGACCAAGGACATCGTCCTCGCCTTCCAGGGCCACTACTCCCGCTTCAACAACATGGCCCGCGAGAGCGGCTTCTGAGCGACGACCGGTAGCGACGGTCAGGACGGAGGGTCCGATGCCCGCGCCCGACCGCCTGCTGGCGGACACCTTCCTCCTGGGTGACGTCGCCGCCGCCTACGCCGCGCGGCCGCCCTACCCGGACGCGGTGGTCACCCGGCTGGTCGAGGTGGCCGGCGGTGGGCGGGTGCTCGACCTCGGGGCCGGGGAGGGCTCACTGGCCCGGCCGCTGGCCGTCGCCGGGCTCGAGGTCGACGCCGTCGAGCGGGCCGCGGTGATGGTCGAGGCCGGAAGGACGGCGCCCGGCGGGGACCACCCCCGGCTGCGCTGGCACACCGAGCCGGTCGAGGAGCTCTCCGCCCGGGGGCCGTTCGGTCTCGCCGTCGCGGGCGACGCGATGCACTGGTTCGACCACGCCGTCCTGGTGCCCCGGCTGGCCCGGGTGCTCACGCCCGGCGCGCCGCTCGTGCTGGTCACCCGCACCGCGCGGCACCCCGGCCTCGACGCGCTGCGCCCGGTCATCGCGCGGCACTCGCGCTCGGTCGACCACGACCCGACCTACGACGCCGGACGAGCCCTCACCGCGGCCGGCCACTGGACCGAGGCCGGGCGGCACACCACCGACCCGGTGCCCTTCCGCCAGTCGCCGGCCGCCCACCTGGAGGCGCTGCGCTCGACGTCCAGCCTGGCCCGCGGGCTCATGGACGCTACCGAGAACGCCGCGTTCGACGCCGCCGTCCTGGCCGTGCTCGAGCCGCTCGCCGACGACGACGGCCTGCTGACCCTGGCCCTCGACGCCACGCTCGTCACCGGCCACCTGCGCGGCGACGGCTGACCCGGCTCACTCCGCCGGGCGGCCCCCGCGGCGGGCGTAGGTGACGAAGCGGCAGCCGGTCGGGGCGCCGTCGACCTCGATCGTCGTCTCCTCCACCTCGTGCTCGACCCAGTCGGCGGGGTCGAGCACGGGGAAGAGCACGTCGCCGTCGATCTCGAGGTCGAGCTCGGTGAGGTGCACCAGGCTCGCCCGGTCCAGGGCGGACGCCCACGGCCGGGCACCGCCGATGACGAAGACCTCGCCGTCCTCGTCGGCCAGGGCGTCTTCCAGCGAGGTCGCCCAGCGCAGGCCGGTGCCCGCCTCGTCCGGCGGCGCGTCCTCACCCGGGTGCCGGGACAGGACGACGTTGCGGCGGCGCGGCAGCGGCCGGCCGAGGGTGGCCCACGTCGCGGACCCCATGACGACGGTGTGGCCGTCGGTGAGCCGGCGGAATCGGCGCAGGTCCTCCGGCGCGCGCCACGGCATCCCGTCGCCACTGCGGCCCGCGACGCGGTCGTGGGCCACGGCTCCGACGAGGTGGACACGGGGGGCGTCGCCGCCGGGACCGCTCGCATCGGGCATGCGCCCGAGGATGCCACGTCGCCGTGGCTCCGCCGGGTCTCCGGACCGCCGTGCGGGCACTCCCACCGGCGCGCCGACACCGCGTCGGCGCGCGGCCGTCAGCGGGCGATCCGCTGCAGCACGCCGTCGGTGCGGCTCGCCACCCACAGCACCCGCGACCCCGGCGCCACCGCGACGGTGTTCGGCTGGCGCACCGTCGGGTACCGGTCGAGGACCCGCGGGGTGTCGCCGCCGACGTCGACCCCGACGACCTCGTTCGCCGCCGTCCGGGTCACCCACACCGTCGCCGCGTCCGGGTCGGCCGCCAGGCCGTAGGGGCTGTCCCCGAGGTCGAGCGCGGCCACCTGCCGCAGCGGGTCGACGTCGAAGACGAGGAGGCGCCCGCCCCGGGTGTCGGCGACGGCCACCCGTCCGGGCGCGGCGAGCACGGCGTGCGTCGGCCCGTCCCCGGCCGGCACCCGCGCCACCCGCCGCAGCGTGTCGAGGTCGTAGCTCGTGAGGGTCCAGTCGCGCACGTCGACGACGACGGCGAACCGGCCGACCGCGACGACGCCGCCGGGCTGGGCGAGGTCGTCGAAGGTGTGCACGACCCGGCCCTCGCGCACGACGCTCAGCGACCCGCTGAACTCGTCCGCGACGAGCAGGTCGCCGTCCGCCGCGCCCGCGGCGTCGTGCGGCACGTGCCCGACCGCCGTCGAGCGGGTGGCGCCCGTGCGCACGTCGACCTCGAGCAGCGTGTCGTCGCCCTCGTTGGGGACGAGCACCGTGCCGCCGCCGGTGGCCAGGCCCAGGTGGCGCACCGAGCCGGGGACGGGCACGCTGCGGCGGACCGCCAGCGTGCGCGGGTCGAGCACGAGCAGCCGGTCCGGGCGCCGCACCCCGAGCGCGAGCAGACCGGTGGCGGGGTCGCGGACCAGCCCCTCGGGGGCGTACCCGACGTCGGCCACCCGGCCCGCGGGCTCGACGGACGGCGTCGGGGCGTCGGCCGGCTCGGCGCCGGTGCGCTCCGGCGGGGCGGACGACGCCCCGGAGCCCCCCGGTCCACCACCGGAGCAGGCGGCGAGCCCGAGCCCGGCCAGGGCCCCGGCGACCGCGGCACGACGGCCGGGACGCGATGGGCGGGGGAGGGTCACTCCGTCGAGTCTGCCAGGCGACCCGGTGACCGGTCCCGGCTGGCATCCTGGCCCAGTGCCGCTGACCAGCCTCGCCGTCTTCCTCGGCTCCAGCCCGGGGACCGACCCGGCGCTGCGCCGGCTGGCCCGCGAGGTCGGCGACGGGCTGGCCCGGCGCGGTATCCGCCTCGTCTACGGCGGCGGCGGGCGCGGGCTCATGGACGACGTCGCGGGCGGTGCCCTCGCGGCCGGCGGCGAGGTCGTCGGGGTCATCCCGCGCGAGATGGTCACCCGCGAGTGGGGCCGCGACGACCTCACCGAGGTGCACGTCGTCGACTCCATGCACGAGCGCAAGGCCCTCATGGCGCAGCGCGCCGACGCCTTCCTCGCCCTGCCCGGCGGCCTCGGCACGCTCGAGGAGGTCTTCGAGGTCTGGACCTGGCGCGCCATCGGCTTCCACGACAAGCCCGTCGGCTTCCTCGACGCCGGCGGCTTCTGGACGCCCCTGCTGGACGCGATGGACGGACTCGTCGCGGCCGGCTTCCTCACCCGCGCGACGCTCGACGACCTCGTCGTCGCCGACACCCTCGAGGCCGCGCTCGCCGGTCTGGAGTCCCGGCTCGCGCCCGGCGACGACGGCGGGCTGCGACCGGGGACCTGAGCCCGGCCCGACCAACCCGGCCGGCCCTCCGGTCCGGCGGGTGGACCGGCCGCACCGGACAGGCCCTCGCCGGCGGGCGGAGGCGCAGAGTGGGGGGATGACGTCCTCCGCCGGCCGACCGGCCACCACGCCCACGGTCCCCGCCGGCGACGCGAGCGAGGAGGGCACCGCCCGGGCCCATCGTCGGGGGTTCGGGGTGGTCGCCGCCGCCTTCCTCGTCCTCATGGCCTTCGCGACCCTGCCGACCCCGCTCTACCCGGCCTACCAGCGCCTCGACGGGTTCCCCACCGTCGTCATCACGGTGATCTTCGCGGCCTACGGGTTCGGGGTCATGGCCGGGCTGTACCTCGTCGGGCACGTCAGCGACGTCCTCGGACGGCGCCCGGTGCTGCTCGCCGCGACGGCCGTCGAGCTCGTGAGCGCGGTGATGTTCCTCGCCCTCCACGACACCGCGAGCCTCCTGGTCGCGCGGTTCGTCTGCGGCGTGGGGATCGGGGCCGTGACAGCGACGGCCACCGCCCACCTCGCCGAGCTGCACGCCGTGGGTCGCCCCGACGCCGACCCGGGCGTCGCCCCCGTCGTCGCCGGGTCGGTGAACACCGGGGGACTCGCGCTGGGCTCGCTCGCCGCCGGGCTGCTCACCGAGTGGCTCCCGCACCCGCTGGAGGTGCCCTACGCCGTGTGGGTGGTCGTGCTCGTCGCCGCGTTCCTCGGGCTGCTCACGGTGCCCGAGACGGTGCACCACGACGGTCCGCGCCCGCGCTACCGGCCGCAGAAGGTCGCCGTCGAGCCCGCCGCCCGGCCGCGCTTCGCCGCCGCGGCCGTCGCCGCCGCTGCCGCGTTCTGCGTCCTCGGGCTGTTCACCTCGCTCACCGCGAGCTTCGTCGGCGGCACGCTCGGGGTGCGCTCGCGGCTCGTCACCGGCGCGGTGGTCTTCGGCGTCATCGGCGCGTCGGCGCTGGTCCAGGCCCTGCTCGGCCGGCGCAGCCCGGCCGCCCGGCTGCGGATGGGCACGGTGCTCATGACCGCCGGGCTGCTGCTCGTCGCCGCGGCGGCGCTGCTCACGAGCCTGCCGGTCTTCGTCGTCGCCGGCCTAGCCTGCGGCGCCGGGCTGGGGCTGCTCTTCACCGTCGGCCTGGCGACGGCGGGCGCGGTGGCGTCGGAGGGTCGTCGCGGCGAGACGCTGGCGGGGATGTTCCTCGCCGCGTACGCCGGCATCACCGTGCCGGTCATCGCCACCGGGGTCGCCCTCACCTGGTTCCCCGCCCCCGACGTCCTCGTCGCCTTCGCCGCCGTCGTCCTCGTCGTCGTCCTCGTCTCGACGACGCTGATGCGCCGTCACCTGCGCTCCCCCTCGACCTCCCCCGAACGTGTGTGAACACGCCGGGAGAATCCGGCGTGTTCACACACGTTCGGGGGAGGGGCGCGCAGGACCCGGGGCGGCCCCCCGGGTCAGGGTGGACGGCATGACGAGCAGCGACCTGTGGGACGCCGACGCCGCGGCCCGCTACGACGACGCGACCGCCGACCTCGCGACCCCCGAGGCCCTGGACCCGGTGCTCGACGTGCTGGCCGACCTCGCCGGCGACGGCCGGGCGCTCGAGCTCGCCGTCGGGACCGGCCGGGTCGCGATCCCCCTCTCCGCCCGCGGCGTCGAGGTGCACGGCATCGAGCTCTCGCAGCCCATGACCGACCGCCTGCACGAGAAGGCGCCCGACCTGCCGGTGGTCGTGGGCGACATGGCGAGCACGGTGGTCCCGGGCGAGTTCGCTCTGGTCTACCTCGTCTACAACACGATCGGGAACCTGCGCACCCAGGACGAGCAGGTCGCGTGCTTCGCCAACGCCGCCCGGCACCTGGCCCCCGGTGGCCGCTTCGTCGTCGAGGTCGGCGTGCCGGCCCTGCGGCGGCTGCCGCCCGGCCAGGCCGCCGTCCCGTTCGACGTGGGCGAGGCGCACCTGGGCTTCGACACCTACGACGTCGTCACCCAGGACGCCGTCTCGCACCACTACACCCGCCGGCCCGACGGGTCGTTCCGCTACGGGCGCCACCATTTCCGCTACGTCTGGCCCTCCGAGCTCGACCTCATGGCCCGGCTCGCCGGTCTCGACCTCGAGCGCCGCACCGCCGACTGGCACGGCGCCCCCTTCACCGCCGACAGCGAGGCCCACGTGTCCGTGTGGCGCCGACCCACCGGGTCCTGACCCGCGCCGCACCCCCGCGCCCCCGCCCCACCGCCCGATCGCGCGGACGTGGGTGGACACCGTCGCCCGGGCGGACATCGTCACCCACGTGCGCGGCCCGGAGGAGTGGGCAGGGGTAGGAGGGGCGCCGGCGGGGTAGAGGCCGCAGACGCCCCCCGACCCAGGAGGACCATGTCTTCGCCACCCTCGTCCTCGGACGCCCCGTCCCCGTCCGGCGGCCGCCGGCCCCGCGCCGTCCTGCTCGACGTCGACGGCACCCTCGTCGACACCGCCTTCGCGCACACGACCTGCTGGTGGCAGGCGCTGCGCGAGCACGGCCACCGGGTGCCGATGGCCCGCATCCACCGCGCCATCGGCCTGGGAGCGGACCGGATGGTCGGGCACCTGCTCGGCGAGCACGACGAGAGCATCGACGACGCCGTCGTCGCCTCCCACGCGGCCCTGGTCGCGGCCTGGCACGAGCGGTTCGTGCCGCTGCCGGGCGCCCGGGACCTCGTGCGTCGCTGCCACGACGCCGGGCTCGTCGTCGTCCTGTCGACCTCGGCCGGCACCCGCGACCTGGCCGCCCTGCGCCGGGCGCTGGACGCCGACGACTGGGTGGACGAGGCGACGACGAACGACGACGCCGAGCACAGCAAGCCGGACACCGACATCCTCGACGTCGCGCTGGACCGGATCGGGGTGCGCGCCGAGGACGCGGTCTTCGTCGGCGACGCCGTGTGGGACGCCCGGGCCGCGGTCTCGGCGGGCATGCCCTGCCTGGGCGTCGAGTGCGGGGGCACGAGCGCCGCCGAGCTGACCGAGGCCGGCTGCGTCGCGACGTACGCCGACCCCGCCGACCTGCTGGCCCGCTTCGAGGACTCCGCGCTCGCGGCCCGCTGACGCCCCACCGCCCCGGCCCGGAGCCCGCCCGGCCGGGGGGAGACGGACGGGACGGGCGTCGGTACCATCGGCCCGTGATCCGCCTCGTGCTCACCGTCATCGGCGACGACCGCAGCGGCCTGGTCAAGGCCCTCGCAGACGTCGTCGCCGAGCACGACGGCAACTGGGAGACCAGCCAGCTGGCCGAGGTGGCCGGCAAGTTCGCCGGCATCGTCGTCGTCGCCGTCCCACCGGACCGGGCCTCGGCGCTGCAGGACGCCCTGACGCCGCTGCGCGGGATGCTCGAGGTGGAGGTGCGCGGCGAGGTCGCCGCCGACGAGCCGCCCGCGGCCGACACCCGCGCGGTCGTCGTCGAGATCGTCGGCAACGACCGGCCCGGGATCGTCCAGGCGGTCTCCGGGGTGCTCGCGGCGCACGGCCTCGGCGTCGCCGAGCTCGAGACCGACACCCGTGAGGCCCCGATGGCCGGCGGCCGGCTGTTCGAGGCGCGCGCCGTCGTCACCGTCCCGGCCGGCGCCGACACCGCCGACCTGCGCGCCGCCCTGGAGGAGATCGCCGACGAGGTCCTCGTCGACCTCGCCTTCGAAGAGCTCTGAGGGCCCGGCGCGGCGTGCGCCGGGCGACGGTGCTCAGGCGGGGCGGTAGCGGAAGCGGACGACGACGACGCCGTGGTCGCTGGTCCCGGTGGCCTTGTGGTCGGCGTCGTCGAGGTGGTCGTTGACGATGGCGAGCCCGTCGAAGAGCCACACCCGCCGCCGGCCGTGGTCGTAGAACTCCTCGGAGACGAGCACGTGGTCCAGTGACTCGCGCAGGTCCTCGTGAACGTGGGTGTAGTAGACGTCGCGGGTGTCCCGGTACTCCTGCAGCGTCTGCGCGGTGTAGAGGGCGACGTCGGACCCGCCGGTCGAGATGCCGACGAGGTAGCGCGGCTGCTCGGTGACGATGTTCAGGGTGTTGGAGTGCTGGCCGTCGTTGAGGTCGCCGAGGACGACGACCGGGGTCCGGGTGCCCTTCATGACGTCGGTGAGCATCATCCGCAGCGCCGTGGCCTCGGCGGTGCGCCGCACGGTCGAGACCGCCGACCCCAGCGCGGTCCGGTGCCGCGAGTACGTGTCGGGGTCGGCGCGGTACCAGTCCTCGCGGTAGACCGGGGCGGGCGCCTTGGACTTCAGGTGGCAGACGTGGACGAGGACGGCGGGCCCGTCGTCGCGCGGGGCGATCTCGAAGCGCAGCACCGGCCGCGAGAAGCCGTCGATGCGCACGTCGATCTCCGGCGTCTGCCGGTCCTCCCCGCTGGAGCGCAGGACGAGCTCCGGGGGGAAGTGCTGCACCCACTCGGCGCTGCCGTCCACGAGCAGCCCGCGTCGCACGAGGGCCGCGCACACGATGCGCGTCCCGTCGGCCGGGGTGGCGAGGACGTCGTAGGTGTCGGTGAGCCCGGCGGCGCCGAGCACGGCGTGGAGGGCGTCGGCGTGCCACAGCTCCTCGAGGCCCACGACGTCGGCGTCCAGCCGGGCCAGGACGGCTGCGGTCCAGCGGACCTTGGCGTCGTACTGCTCCTGCGTCCACCCGTCGGTGTCGGAGTAGATCGGCAGACCGGGGAGGTTGAGGTTCAGCAGGTTGAACGTCGCGAGGGAGAGCGTCGTCCGGTCCACCCGGCCCATCCTGCCGGGCGGGTCCGGCCCGCGCCAGGTCGTGCTACGCGCCGACTTCGTGGTCGGATGGGGGGCATGACCAGCGAGCCCGCCGACGCCCGTGGCGCCGGTCCGGTGCGCCGCGACGACGCCGACGTGCTCGTCGTCGACGCGGCGAACGTCGTCGGCTCACGGCCCGACGGGTGGTGGCGCGACCGGGCCGGAGCCGCGGCCCGCCTGCACGAGCGGCTCGTGGCGACCGACCTCGGCGCCGACGTCGTCCTCGTCCTCGAGGGGCGCTCCCGCGACGGGGTGCCCGAGGGCACCGTGGGCCGCGTCCGGACCGTCCACGCGCCCGCCGCGGGGGACGACGCGATCCGCAGTGAGGCCGCGAGCGCCGCCCGGCGCGGCCGCCGCACCCGTGTTGTCACCGCCGACCGCGGGCTCGCCGCCCGCGCCCGGGCCGCCGGCGCCGACGTGCTCGGGCCCTCGCGCCTGTTGGACGGCCTGGCCACCCCCGAACCCCGCCCCGACGAAGACCCCGGAGGTCCCTGATGTTCTCCAACCCCCAGGTCGTGCTGTTCTGCGACGACGTCGACCGCACCGCCGACTTCTACCGGCGGGTCGGCTTCGAGGAGGCGTTCCGCTCCCCGGCCGAGGGCCCGGCCCGGCACGTCGACCTGGTCCTGGACGGAGCCCGGATCGGGCTGGCCGGCCACGACGCGAGCAGCGAGGACCACGGCTTCCCCACCAACCGCGAGCCCGACCGGGCCGCGGTGGTCCTGTGGTGCGACGACGTCGAGGCGGGGCACTCCCGCCTGCTGGAGGCCGGCGCCGTCGAGCTCGCCGAGCCGCACCCGTTCCTGGACACGCTGCGGATCGCCTGGTCGCGCGACCCGGAGGGCCACCCGATCCAGGTCGTCCAGCGGGTCGGCTGACCGGCCGCCCGGAACCTCCCGTCCGGGGCGCGGGCGCCTCAGGCGGCGACGGCCCGCCGCAGCACGGTGCGCAGCACCCCGACGCCGCGCTCGACGTCGTCGGCGGTGACGTAGGGCGCGACCGATAGCCGCAGCACCGGACCCTCGTCGGTCTCGCCGCACCACAGGTCGACGCCGTGCTCGTGCAGCGCGCGCAGCAGCGGGTCGGGGTCGACGTCCGGCAGCGCGACGGCCACCATCGCCGGGGAGCGCGGTCCGGTCGCGAGGGGCTGCACGCCGGGCACCGCGAGGAGCAGGTCCTCGGCGAGGCCCCCGACGGTGCGCCAGTGCTCCCGCAGCCCGTCGGCCAGCAGCCCGCGCTGGTAGGCGACCGCCTCCGCCCCGACGAGGTGCCCGACGACGTCGTCGGTGCCGGCCCACGAGAAGCGGCGCGGCAGGTCCCCGCCGCGGGAGTACCAGCTGGTGACGACCGGCCGCACGTGCTCGACGTGGTCCGGCGGCACGACGAGGAAACCGGTGCCCTTGGGCAGGTGCAGCCACTTGTGCAGGGTGAGGCAGACGAAGACACCGGGGCGCAGCGCCGGCAGCGGCACCTGGCCGGCCGTGTGCGCGCCGTCGACGACGACGGCGACGTCCCGGTCGGCCAGGGCCTGCGACAGCGCGTCGACGTCGTTGACCGACGACCAGGGCGAGGTGACGTGGCTGACGACGACGGCCCGGGTGCGGGCGTCGCACGCGTCGACCAGCCGCGCGACGAGGCCGGCCGGGCGGCCGTCGACGACCTCGACCTCCACCCCTCGCTCGGCGAGGACACCCATGAGCACGACGGTGGCCTCGTACTCGCGGGTCGTCGTCACGACCCGGTCGCCGGGCCGCAGCGCCAGGTGGTCGACGACGGTCTGCATCGCCGTCGTCGCGTTGCGGACGTAGACCCCGCGGCCCTCGGGGATGCCGAGGTGGGCGCACACGGCCCGGCGCGAGGACTCCAGCGTCGGGAAGACCCGCTCGTGGTAGAAGGCCGGGTAGTCCGACTCGGCCTCGACCCGCAGGGCACGGGCCGCCCGCAGCACGGGGAGGGGCGTGGCGCCGAACGAGCCGTGGTTGAGGAAGGTCTTGCCCGGCACGAGCGGGTACTCGTCGCGTCGGTCCATACCGCCATCCTGCCCGGCCCCCGGGCCGTTCCGCGCGCCGGGCGACGCGGGGGCAAGGAACTCGTCACGTCCGGGTCCGGGCCCGCCCCGGGCGGCCGCGTCCGTGACCTCCGGCGGGGGCGCGCGGTGTCTGGCCGGCGGACCGCCCTCGTCATGGCCGGCCGTCCGGTCGTGCTCCGCCGAACGGACGAACCGAGAGGCGACCACCCGCGGGGACATTCCGCACCCCGGAAAAATCGACGCATGCAGGAGACCCAGGAGCGCCCCCCGACCCGCGCCGAGCGCCGGGCCGCCACCGAGACCCCGCGAGGACGCCGGACCCACCGCGGCGCGGGCGCGCCGGCGCCCGCGCGCCCCGGTCCGGACCCGGCGGCCGGCACCCGGGCGCACCGCCGCGACGCCCGCCGCGAGGTCGACCGCCGGCGACGGCG
>NZ_SAYU02000054.1 GCF_004025965.2 Phycicoccus flavus
GCATCGTCGGTCATCGCTCCTCCTCACTCGTGGCGCCGCGGCCACGTCCGCCTCGTCACGCTAGGGCCGCCCGGACGCGGTGGCAACGGGCTTCGGGGCCCGGGACGCCCGTCGGCGACCCGCCCGGGGGCACCTACGATCGGGCGCATGAGCGCGGACCTCGTGGGGAAGGACCTGGCCGGTGGGTACGCGCACCGCACCCTGTTCGAGGGCCTCGACGTCAGCGTCGCTCCGGGTGACGTCGTCGGCGTGGTGGGGGCCAACGGCGCCGGCAAGAGCACGCTGCTGCGCATCCTCGCCGGTGACCTCGAGCCGCTCCAGGGGTCGGTGACCACCGCGCCCGGCGACGCCTTCGTCGGCTGGCTGCCGCAGGAGCACGAGCGCCGGCCGGGTGAGACCGTCGAGCAGTACGTCGCCCGCCGCACCGGCGTCGCCGCCGCCACCGAGGCGATGGAGGCCGCGGCCGTCGCGCTCGGGGCCGACGACGCGGCCGCGAGCGCGGGCGACGAGTACGCCCGGGCCCTGGACCACTGGCAGGCCAGCGGCGCCCCCGACCTGGACGAGCGGCTGCCGCCGGTGCTCGCCGACCTCGGGCTGGACGTGGGGGTCGACACCCCGATGACGGCGCTGTCCGGCGGTCAGGCGGCGCGCGCGGCCCTGGCGGCGCTGCTGCTCAGCCGGTTCGACGTCGTCCTGCTCGACGAGCCGACCAACGACCTCGACCTCGCCGGGCTGCGTCGGCTGGAGGACTTCGTCGGTGGGCTGCGCGCGGGGGTCGTCCTCGTCTCGCACGACCGCGAGTTCCTCTCCCGGGTCGTGACGACCGTCGTCGAGCTCGACCTCGCCCAGCACGCCGTCGCGGTCTACGACGGCGGCTACGACGCGTTCCTCGAGGAGCGTGCCGTGGCCCGGCGGCACGCTCGGGATGCCTACGAGGAGTTCGCCGACACGCGGGCCGACCTCGTCGCCCGCGCCCGCACGCAGCGCGAGTGGAGCAGCCAGGGCGTGCGCAACGCGATGCGCAAGTCCCCCGACAACGACAAGATCCGCCGCCGGGCCCAGGTCGACTCGGCCGAGAAGCAGGCGCGCAAGGTGCGCCAGATGGAGTCCCGGATCGCCCGGCTCGAGGAGGTCGAGGAGCCCCGCAAGGAGTGGCAGCTGCGGTTCTCCATCGGCGCCGCGCCGCGTTCGAGCGCCGTCGTGGCCACCCTCGACGCCGCGACGGCGCGGGTCGGCGACTTCGTCCTCGGACCGGTGTCCCTCCAGGTGAGCGCCGGCGATCGGATCGGGGTCACCGGGCCGAACGGGGCCGGGAAGACCACCCTGCTGCGCCTGCTCACCGGGCGGCTGGCCCCGTCGGACGGGCGGGCGACGCTCGGCGCGTCCGTCGCCGTCGGCGAGATCGACCAGGCGCGCACCGGGCTGGCGGAGGACCTGCCGCTCGGCGCCGCCGTCGAGGCCGCCCTGCCGGACCTCGCGCCGGCCGACGTGCGCACCCTGCTCGCGAAGTTCGGCCTGCGCTCGGACCAGGTGCGCAGCCTCGTCGGGCGGCTCTCCCCGGGCGAGCGGACCCGCGCGGCGATGGCGCTGCTCCAGGCGCGCGGGGTCAACGTCCTCGTGCTCGACGAGCCGACGAACCACCTCGACCTCCCGGCCATCGAGCAGCTGGAGTCCGCCCTGGACTCCTACGACGGGTCGCTGCTGCTCGTCACCCACGACCGCCGGCTGCTGGAGTCGGTGCGGCTCGACCAGCGCTGGCACGTCGAAGGCGGACGGGTCGGCGTCACCCACGTCGGGTCGACACCCCGGCGGTAGGTTCGAGGCATGCACCGCGGGCTGCTGGCGCTGCGCGACCGGCTGGCCGCCTCCGACCCCGGGTTCGGCCGGCTGCGCACCGGGGTCTCGGTGCTCGTCGGTGTGGGATCGACCGTCGCGGTGCTGCAGCTCGTGGCGCGGCTGGTCGGCGTCACGGGCCAGGCCGCCTTCGCGATGACCCTGTTCGGCGCGGTCGTCGCCATGCTCGCGTCCAACGCGCTGTCCGGGATGCTCCGCCGCGAGAAGCTGCCCGCGGCCGCCGGCTTCCCGGTGGCCGTCGCCGTCGGGCTGGTCCTCGCCGTCCTCACCGACACCCACCGGCTGCTCCAGGTCCTCGCCTTCGCCGTCGTCCTCTTCGCCGCCGTGTACGTCCGCCGGTTCGGCGGCGCCTGGTTCTTCTACGGGTTCATGGCCTGGATGGGGTTCTTCTTCGCGACGTTCCTCCGCGCGCAGTGGTCGCTCGTCCCCGAGCTCCTCCTCGCCGCCGTGGTCGCCTCCGGGTGGGTCCTCCTGCTCGGGGTCACCGTCCTGCACACCAACCCGCGCCGCATCCTGCACTCCACCCTGCGCGCGTTCTTCTCCCGTGGCCGGTCGGTGGCCCGGGAGGCGGGCGACCTGCTCGCCGTCGCCCCCGGCAACGTCCGCGGCCGGGCGCGGGCCCTGCGCGCGCTCGACGCCCGCCGGGCCGGGCTCGGCGAGGCCGCGCTCCTCGCCGACGCCTGGTCGGCCGACCGGTCGGCGGTCCCCGAGGGATGGTCGCCGTCGGCACTGCGGCGCCGGCTGATCGAGGCGCAGGCGGCCATCGAGCGGGTGGCGGCCGCGGCCACCCGTCTGCAGCAGGAGTCGGAGCCGGTGCTGCGCGAGGTCGCCCGCTCCGCCGCGGTCCACCTCGCCGGACGCCGGGACGTCGCCGCGCTCGTCGACTGCGGGGTGCTGCGACGGCACGCCGACGAGGTCGAGCGCGCCGGCGGCGAGGGCTGGTGGTCGGCGCGGAGCCTCGCCTACGGCATCGAGGAGTTCCTGCGCTTCGACGCCGCCGCCACCGAGCCACCCGAGGTCGACCCCGGCGAGGAGGCCTTCGAGGCGGCGTCCGACCTGGCCTTCGGCGGGCTCCCCGGCTCCCCGGCCGTGGCGCGGGACGTGGCGGCCTCGGGCGCGTCGTGGAACCCGATGACCCGCCTGACGATGACGACGCGGCAGGCCGTGCAGGTGGCCGTCGCGGGGGTCGTCGCGATCGGGCTGGGCACGCTCCTGTCGCCGACCCGGTTCTACTGGGCGGTCATCACCGCCTTCGTGATGTTCACCGGGACGAGCACGCGGTTCGAGACGGTCGACAAGGGCGTCGCCCGGATCGCCGGGACGGTGGCCGGGCTCGTCGGGGCGGTCGTCCTGGCCCGGCTGACCGCCGGGCACGACCTGCTCGTCCTCGCGATCATCCTCCTCGCGCTCTTCGGCGCGTTCTACGTCGCGAAGGTCTCGCAGGCGGCGATGACGTTCTGCATCACCGTCCTGCTCGGCGAGCTGTACACCCTCATCGGCACCTACAGCGTCGGGCTGCTCGAGCTCCGGCTCGGCGAGACCGCCATCGGCGCCGCGGCCGGGATCGTCGTCGCCCTGCTCTTCGCCCCCCTCTCGACCCGGGCGACGGTCCGCAGCGCCCGCGACGCGATGCTGTCCTCGATGGTCGCGCTGCTCGAGGGCGTCGCCACCCGGGCCGAGGGCGGGCCGGTGCCGGACCTCGACGCCCGGGTGCGCCGGCTCGACGACGACGCGCGCCGGCTCGCGCTCGTCGCCCGCCCGCTGACCCGGCAGGTCGGCTGGGGCGGCGCCGGGCCGCGCACCGCCCGGCGGCTGCGCCTCTACATCGCCTCGGTGTCGCAGTGCCGGGCGCTGGTCGTCGCCCTGCAACGCCGGCCGGCCGTGGCGCCGGACGCCGTCGCGGCCGCCGCGCGCTCGATCGTCCGGGCGCTGCGGGCCATCGCGGAGCTGCCGCCCGGGTCGGTCGTCCCGGACGCCGACGAGCCGCTCGCCGACGCCGACCACCTGCTGTTCCGCGACCCCGCGGCCTCGGACGAGGACCCGGCCGTCCGGCACCTGCACCACCTGGCCGCGACGCTGCTCCAGGTGGTGCGGACGACCTCCGGCGGCACCCCGGGCCCCCGCGTCACCACCTGACGTCACCCCCCTGACGTCGGCCGCGCCGGTGGGCGCCGGCGCTCAGGCGGTCCGGGGCCGCAGCCAGGCCAGGGCCTCGGCCAGCTCCTCCTCGACCGACTGGTCGAGGTCGATGACCACCCCGACCTCGTCGTCCTGCAACGGCTCGAGGGTGTCGAGCTGGGAGCGCAGCAGCGACCCGGGCATGAAGTGCTCGCGGGCGTTCATCCGACGGATGATGAGGTCCGGGTCCCCGTCGACGTGCACGAAGAGCAGGTCCGGCGCGCCACGGCGCAGCACGTCGCGGTAGCTGCGCTTGAGGGCCGAGCACGCCGTCACGGTGTCGTGCCCCGTCGCCGCCTGCTCGCGGATCCAGGCCGCGAGGGTCTCGAGCCACGGCAGGCGGTCCTCGTCGGTGAGGGGAACGCCGCGCGACATCTTCTCGACGTTCGCGGCCGGGTGGACCTCGTCGGCCTCGCAGAACCGCCAGCCGAGCTTGCCGGCGACGAGCGAGGCGAGCACGGTCTTGCCGCTGCCGGACACCCCCATGACGACCACGTGCGTCGTCGGGCGGGGGGCCGCGGCGTCGGCGGGGTCGCCGGCCGGGGCCGGTCCGTCGCCGCTCACAGGACCAGGCTCAGGACGAACGCGAACACGAACCCGATGCCGCCGAGCAGCGTCTCCATGACCGTCCACGTCTTCAGCGTGGTCTTCTCGTCCATGCCGAGGAACCGGCCGACCAGCCAGAAGCCGGAGTCGTTGACGTGCGAGAGGACCGTGGCGCCACAGGCGATGGCGACGACGATGAGCGCGAGGTCGATCTGCGACAGGCCGGAGGTGGCCTGGACGGTCGGCGCCATGAGGCCGGCCGTCGTCGTCAGGGCCACGGTGGCCGAGCCCTGGGCGACGCGGATGATCGTCGCGATGACGAAGGCGGCGACGATGACCGGCAGGCCGGTGGACGCCAGCGAGTCCGACAGCGCCTGGCCGATGCCCGAGGCGCGCAGCACCCCGCCGAACATGCCGCCCGCGCCGGTGATGAGGATGATCGCCGCGACCGGGCCGATGGCGCCGTTCACGAGGCTCTCGGTCTCCGCCGGCGTCTTGCGCTTGCGGGTGAGGACGAGCATCGCGACGAAGACGGTGATGAGCAGCGCCACGGGGGTCTGCCCGACGAGGACGAGGGCCTGGGCGAGCACGTTGTCCTCGCCGATCGTGCCGTTCTTGGTCAGGGTCGTGAGGCCGGTGTTGAGGAAGATGAGCACGAGGGGCAGCAGGAGGATGCCGATGACGGTGCCGAAGCCCGGCCGGTCCTCCGGGGCGCTCTCGTCGGTGCCGAGCAGCTCCGGCACGGGCAGGTCGAAGCGGCGACCGGCCCAGCGCGAGAACAGGTACGAGCCGAGGAACCACGTGGGGATGGCGAGCACGAGCCCGACGACGAGCACGAGCCCGAGGTCGGCGCCGAGCAGCTGCCCCGCGGCGACCGGACCCGGGTGCGGCGGGACGAAGGCGTGCATGACGGCGAAGGCACCGGCGGCCGGGAGGGCGTAGAGGAGGACGGAGCCGCCGAGGCGCCGGGCCACGGAGAAGATGATCGGCAGCATGACGATGAGCCCGGCGTCGAAGAAGATCGGGAAGCCGAAGAGCAACGAGGCGACGCCGAGCGCCAACGGGGCCCGTTGCTCGCCGAAGCGTCCGATGAGGGTGTCGGCGAGGACCTGGGCGCCGCCGGTGACCTCGAGCAGCCGGCCGATCATCGCGCCGATCCCGACGAGCAGGGCGACGCTGGCGAGCGTCGAGCCGAAGCCGTCGAGCATCGTGCTCACGACGTCCCCGAGGGGGATCCGGGTGGCCAGGGCGGTGAGGAGGCTGACGAGCACGAGCGCGAGGAACGCGTGCACCTTCAGCCTGATGATGAGGAACAGCAGCACTCCCACCGCGGCAGCGGCGATGAGCAGCAGCGGCACGGTGCCGAGCACGGGGTCGGGCACGTCGGGCACGTCGGACTCCTTCGTCGTTGAAGTGGTGCCGCCCATGGTGACGTATACGTACGACTTTTGGCAAGACCGGTGGACTTATCGGCGTCTCTTTGGTGCGAGGCGCCGCCAAAGATCCGTCCCGTCGGGTGGTTCCGGCCGCGATGCGGTCATCAATGGGACGATGGCGCGGTGACGTCCTCCCTGCACCACCGCGTGCTCGACCGGCTCGGCGCCGAGCTCACCGGCGGCGCGGTCCCCGCCGGTTCCACCTTCTCGACCGAGTCGCTCATGGAGCGCTACGGCGTCTCGCGCACCATCGCCCGCGAGGCCCTCAAGGTGCTCGAGCAGAACGGCGTCGTCACCTCGCGGCGCCGCGTCGGGGTCACGGTGATGCCGGAGTCGGAGTGGGCGGCGCTCAGCCCGCTCGTCGTCCGCTGGTGGCTGGAGAGCCCGCAACGGCCCCGCCAGCTGCGCGAGCTGTCGGAGCTGCGCGGTGGGGTCGAGCCGGTGGCGGCCGGGCTGGCGGCGACGCGGGCGACCGACGACCAGCGCTCGGCCATCAGTGCGGCCGTCATGGGGATGTCGCGCACCGGGCCGCGGGGCGACCTCGAGACCTACCTGCAGCACGACATCGCCTTCCACCGCACCGTGCTCGAGGCGTCGGGCAACGCCGGGCTCGCGTCCTTCGCGCCACTGGTGGCCGAGGCGCTGTCCGGCCGGACGCACCACGACCTCATGCCGCCGGTGCCCGAGCCGCAGGCCATCCGCTGGCACTTCGCGGTCGCCGAGGCCATCGCGCTCGGGGACGCCGCCGAGGCCGAGCGGGTCATGCGCGCCATCGTCGGCGAGGCCCAGGAGGCGATGGAGCAGGTCACCGGCGACAGCCGGGACTGACCGACCGGGCGCGGGGTCGCCCGCCGCCCTACGACGCGGCGCCCACTTGCGCCGCGGCGCCTGCGCACCGGGAGTACGTTCGAGAGGTGAACCGAGCTCTGCGCGCCGTCCTGGCGATCGCCCCGCCCGTCGCCGCCGCGGCGATCGGGGGCCTGTCCGCACGGGACGCCCCCGAGTCCTACGGCCGGCTCGACACCCCGCCCTGGTCTCCCCCGGCCTCCGCCTTCGGTCCGGCCTGGACGGTGCTGTACGCCCTCAACGGCGTCGTGGGCTGGCGGACGGCCGGCCGCGAGGACCGCACGGCCCTCACCCTGCACCTCGGTCAGCTCGCGCTCAACGCCGCCTGGACGCCGCTCTTCTTCGCCGCCGAGCGCCGCCGCGCCGCCCTCGGTGTCGTCCTCGCCCTCGACGCCGCCATCGTCGCCGAGATGGTCGTCCTGGCCCGCGAGGACGAGACCGCCGCCGCCCTGCTCGCGCCGTACCTCGCCTGGTGCGGCTACGCGACCGCGCTCAACGCCTCGATCGTCCACCGCAACCCGGACTGACCGACGGCCCGTCGGCCGTCGCCGGTGATATCGTCGAGGCGATAGCGGAGGAGGAGCCATGGCCGAACAGATCCTCGTCAGGAACCTGCCGTCGGGGACCAAGGCCGCACTGCGGGCTCGCGCCGACCAGAACCACCGGTCGGTGGAGGCCGAGGCGCGGGCGATCCTGTCCGAGGCCGTGCGCCGGGACCCGCCGACCATCGTCGACCTGGTGCGCGCTCCGGACGGCGTCGAGATCGAGTTCGAGCCCGGTCGTCTGGGAGTGGGCGGTCGTCCCGCCGAGCTGTGAGGTTCGTCCTCGACACGAACGTCGTGTCGGCGCTGCGTGTCCCCGGACGGCATCCTCGGGTCGAGGCCTGGGCGGCGTCCGTTCCCGTGGCCGACCTGTTCGTCTCCGCGCTGACCGTCGCGGAGATCGAGCGTGGGGTCGTCGTGAAGGAGCGCGTCGATCCCGACCAGGGCGCCGTCCTGCGTCGGTGGCTCGAGGACCGCGTGCTGCGGGCGTTCGCCGACCGGGTCCTGCCCTTCGACCTCGCGGCCGCGCGCATCCTGGCCGGCTATCCGGTACCGGAGGCCGCTCCCGTCGACGACGCCCTCATCGCGGCGACCGCGCAGGCCGCCGGCCTGACCGTGGCGACCCGCAACACCAGGCACTTCGCGCCCCTCGGCGTCCCCCACCTCGACCCCTGGGCCGCCCGGACCTGAGCGAGACCGCTCCCGAATCAGTCGGCGTTCGGCGGCGGCTCAGGGTGGCGCAGCAGCTCACGGAAACGCAGCGAGACGAACCACAGGCGTGCACCGGGCGCCTCGAGGAGGTCGCGGACGTCGGCCCGGGTGCTGACCCGACTGGCCGTCAGACCCAGGTCGGACGCGACGACGCGCATCACGGCGATCCGCTCCTGCACCGAACACGGGGAGCGAAAGTCCAGGGCGGCACCGAGGATCCCAGCCCGGTCCTCGAACCGGATGGACGGCGGCGACGGCGGCGTCCCGTTGCCGAGATGGTTGTAGTCGCCGCCCAGGCCGCAGTGGAGGAGTGTGACCGGACCGGCCTGGAGGTCCGGCAGGAAGACGCCGAACCTGATGGCGACCTTGGAGCCGCCGAAGAGCCGCTCGGGCTTGACGATCCAGGTCAGTTCGGGGTGCTCGCGGTGCAGCTCACGCCCCCGCGTCCGGAATCCCTCGGCACGCAGCGCGGCCCGCAGCTCCTTGAGAACGGCAGTGAGCTCGGGCCGGTAGTCCTTCTCCCACAGGTCCACGGGGCAACTGCACTACACCGACCGTGACTCGTGGACGCGTCGCCGTCAGTGGCCGAACGGGTCGAGGAGCGCCAGTCCCTCGACCGCCGAGAAGTCCCGGGTGTTCCGGGTGGCGAGCCGATGCCCGCCCGCGAGGCAGATCCCGGCGATCTGCGCGTCCGCGAGGGACATCGGGCGACCGGACGCCTCGGCGGCCACGAGGACCGCAGCCGCCCGGCGCGCCGCCTCGACGTCGTACAGCGCCACGTTCTCGGCGTACCGGTCGACGAGTCGGAACCACCGCCGCTCGAGGTCCCGGCGTCGACGGCCCTGTGGCAGCCGCCCGAGCCCACGCTCGATCTCCTCGACAGTGACCACGCACATGCCCAGGTCGTCGGCCGGCACCGTTTCCGCCCACGCGAGGACCGTGGGCAGGGGAGCGTCCCGCATGAACTCCGACACGACATTGGTGTCGGCGACGATCACGCGAGGTCCGCCGCCCTCGGAGGATCGGTGCGGTCCGGCAGATCGAGCTCCACCCCGCCCACCTCGGTCGCCGCATCGTGCAGGGCCAGCAGCATGTTCCGGTCGGGCACGTCCACCGTGGCATCGAGGATCGCGCGCACCTCGGCCTCCACGGACCGCCCGTGCTCGGCGGCCCGGCTCCGCAGTCGTGCGTGCGTCCGCTCGTCCAACTGCCGGATCGTCAACGTTCCCATGATGGACCTCCTGACAGCAATGCTAGCAACACGGACCGTGGCGGCTCACCACCGCGAAGGACGACCCCTCGGACGGGGCCACGGAGTGCGGCGGCTCAGTGAGTCTGGCGCTTCAGCTCGGCCTTGGCGAGGGCGTTCTTGTGCACCTCGTCGGGGCCGTCGGCGAAGCGCAGGGTGCGGTTGCCGGCCCAGGCGGCGGCGAGGTCGAAGTCCTGCGAGATACCGGCGGCGCCGTGCACCTGGATGGCCTTGTCGAGGATCCACTCCACCGTCGCCGGCGTCGCGATCTTGATGGCCTGGATCTCGGTGTGCGCGCCCTTGTTGCCGACCGTGTCCATGAGCCAGGCGGCCTTGAGCACGAGCAGGCGCAGCTGCTCGATGCGCACCCGCGACTCGGCGATCCAGTCCCGGACCACCCCCTGCTCCGCCAGCGACCGCCCGAACGCGACCCGTTCCGAGGCCCGCGCGCACATGGCCTCGAGCGCCGCCTCGGCGACGCCGATGGCGCGCATGCAGTGGTGGATGCGCCCCGGCCCGAGCCGCGCCTGCGCGATGGCGAACCCGGCCCCCTCCTCCCCGATCAGCGCGGAGGCCGGAACCCGCACGTCGTGGAACGCCAGCTCGGCGTGGCCGCCGTGGTCGCGGTCGTCGTAGCCGAAGACCTCCATGGGCCGGACGACCTCGACGCCCTCGGCGTCGCGCGGGACGGCGACCATCGACTGCTGCCGGTGCCGGTCGGCCTCCGGGTCGGTCTTGCCCATGACGACGAACACCTCGCACTGCGGGTTCATCGCGCCGGTGATCCACCACTTGCGGCCCGACACGACGTAGCCGTCCCCGTCCCGGCGGATCGAGGTCGAGATGTTCGTCGCGTCGGAGGACGCGACGTCCGGCTCGGTCATCGCGAACGCCGAGCGGATCCGCCCGTCGAGCAGCGGCCGCAGCCAGCGCTCCTTCTGCTCGGGCGAGCCGAACATCGCGAACACCTCCATGTTGCCGGTGTCCGGGGCCGAGCAGTTGAGCGCCGCCGGGGCGAGCCGCCCGAGCCGGCCGGTCACCTCGGCCAGCGGCGCGTACTGGAGGTTGGTCAGGCCCGCGCCGTACTGCTCGCCGCCGGTCTCTCCGGGCAGGAAGAGGTTCCACAGGCCCCGCTCGCGGGCCTCGGCGCGCAGCTCGTCGAGCACCGGGACGGTCGACCAGGCCCACGGGTCCTCGAGCCCGGCCAGCTGCTCGTCGAACACGGGCGCCGCGGGAGCGATCCGGGTGCCCACGAAGTCGAGCAGCTCGGTGCGCAGCTCCTCGGTGCGGGCGTCGAGTGCGAAGTCCATCGGTGCTCCTGACGTCGGGGACGGTGGCGGTGGAGGGGTGCGGCGAGCGCGGTGTCAGCGGTGCCCGGCGACGGCGTCGAGACCGGTGGCGAGCAGCGGGTCGACGACCGACCCGACGCCCTCGAAGCCCTCGCCGACGGTCTGCCCGGCGAGGTAGCGGTGGTGGATGCCCTCGAGGATGGCGGCGAGCTTGTACGCCGCGAGCGCCACGTGGAAGTCCAGCGGCACGGGACCGAGTCCGCGCGCGGCGGCGTACCGCTCGAGCATCCCGTCCTCGGTGAGGTGCCCCGGTGCGCGGACGGCGTCGGCGACCGCCCCGGGCGCGACGTCGGCCAGCCGGCCGTAGAGGACGAGCAGTGCGAGGTCGGTGCGGGTGTCGCCGAGGGTGGCCATCTCCCAGTCGACGACGGCGGCGATCCGGTCCTGGTCGTCGGTGAGGCAGTTGTCCAAGCGGTAGTCGCCGTGCACGATGCCGGGGCGCGCGTCGGCCTCGGCACCCTCGACCCCGTCGGCGAGCGCTGCGGCCAGCCGGGCCTCCAGCGGGCGCTCGGTGGTCAGCGACTTCTCCATCTGGCCGTGCCAGCGCCGGACCTGCCGGGTGAGGAAGCCGTCCGGGCGGCCGAAGTCGCCCAGCCCGACCGATGCCGGGTCGACGGCGTGCAGCGCCGCGAGGGTGTCGACCATCCGCTCGCTGATGGTCCGGGTGCGCTCCGGCCCGAGCGGCGCGAGCTGCCGCGCCGACCGGTAGGGCACGCCGGCGACGTCGGACATCACGTAGAACGGCGCCCCGAGGACGCTCTCGTCGTCGCAGAACGCGTGGGTGGCGGGCACCGGCACGTCGGTGGGCCCGAGGGCGGTGATGACGCGGTGCTCGCGGGCCATGTCGTGCGCCGTGGCCAGCACGTGCCCGAGCGGCGGCCGCCGGACTATCCAGGTCCGCGCGCCGTCGCCGACCCGGTAGGTGAGGTTGGACTTGCCGCCGGCGATGTGCCGGACGGCGAGGTCGCCGGTGCCCGCGGCGAGGGCCGTCGCGTCGTCGTCGTCGAGGGTGGCGCGCCACCACGCCGTGAGGGCGGTCGGGTCGACGCCCGGCGTCGCGGCCGACCCGTCGGCCGAGCCGTCCGCGGCCCCGTCGGAGGGCTCCGTCACGGCACGACCACGCTGACGACCTCGGCGACGCAGCCCGGCTTCGGCGAGCCCTCGATCTCGACGGTGACGGTGCTGCGGACCTGGTAGCCGCCGCTGCCGGGCTCGACCGAGCGCAGCTCGACGCCCGCGCGCACCCGTGACCCGACCGGCACCGGTGCCGGGTAGCGCACCTTGTCCGAGCCGTAGTTGACGCCCATCCGGATCCCCTCGACGGCGTAGACCTGCCAGACGAGCATCGGCACGATCGACAGGGTGAGGTAGCCGTGGGCGATGGTGCCGCCGAACGGCCCGTCCTTCGCGCGCTCGGGGTCGACGTGGATCCACTGGTGGTCGCCGGTGGCCTCGGCGAAGAGGTCGACCTGCTCCTGGGTCACCATGTGCCACGGCGAGTAGCCGAGGTGGGTCCCCGCCGCCTCGCGCAGCTCGTCGACGCCGTGGAAGACCCGCACGCCCTCGGTCGCGCTCATCTCCCCGCGCCTCCCCCCGAACGTGTGTGAACTCGCCGGAGATTCCCGGCGTGTCCACACACGTTCGCGACAGGGACCGGGTCAGTCACGGGGGCCTCCGGCGACGTAGAGCACCTGCCCGGAGACGAAGCCCGCGCCCTCGCTGCAGAAGAAGGACGCCGCGTGCGCGATGTCGGCCGGCGCCCCGACCCGGGCGACGGGGATCTCCTTCGCCGCGTGCTCCTTGAAGGCCTCGAAGTCGACGCCGACCCGGGCGGCGGTCGCCGCCGTCATGTCGGTCTCGATGAACCCCGGGGCGATGGCGTTGGCGGTGACGCCGTACTTGCCGAGCTCGATGGCGAGGGTCTTGGTGAAGCCCTGCATGCCGGCCTTGGCCGCGGAGTAGTTGGCCTGGCCGCGGTTGCCGAGGGCCGAGGTGCTGGAGAGGTTGACGACCCGCCCGAACTTGGCCTCGACCATGTGCGCCTGGCAGGCCTTGGTCATGAGGAACGCGCCGCGCAGGTGGACGTTCATCACCGCGTCCCAGTCCTCGGTCGTCATCTTGAAGAGGAGGTTGTCGCGGATGATCCCGGCGTTGTTGACGAGCACGGTCGGCGCGCCGAGCTCGGCGGCGATCCGGTCGACGGCCCGGGCGACGGCGGACTCGTCGGAGACGTCGCAGCCGACGGCGAGCGCGGTGCCGCCGGCGTGGGTGATGTCGTCGACCGTGCTCTGGCACGCGGACTCGTCGAGGTCGACGACGGCGACGGCGAGGCCGTCGGCGGCGAGGCGGCGGGCGACCTCGGCGCCGATGCCGCGGGCGGCTCCGGTGACGACGGCGGTGCGGGTGGTGCTCATGCGGGGTGTCTCCTCGGGGGTCTGGGGGTCGGGCCCGGTGGTCGGGGTGCCGGTCGTGCGGCGGTCAGGGGGATGCGGCAGCCTGCCACGGCCGCGGGTGCGCCCGGTCGTCCGCGTCCTGGCAGCCCGGGCACCAGAAGAGGTTGCGCCCGGCCATCGTCTCCTTGACGACGGTGGTCGCGCACCGTGGGCAGGGCCGGCCGTGGCGCCGGTACACCGCGTACGCGGGACGGATCCGGCCGGTGCGCCCGGCGTCGAGCAGGGCCTGTGCGCGCTCGACGTCCTCGTCGGCGACGATGATCCGGCCGGTGCGGACCCCGAGCGGCATGAGCCGCACGAGGTCGTCCCACAGCAGGCGCACGACCTCGTCCGGGACCCGGCGGGCCGGGGTGTGCGGGTCGACGGCGTGCCGGTGCAGCAGCTCGGCGCGGTAGACGTTGCCGACGCCGGCCACGACGGTCTGGTCTAGGAGCACGGCCCCGATGGCCCGGCGGGTCCGGTGCAGGCGGTCCAGCACCTCCTCCGGCAGCACCTGCCCGCGCAGGGGGTCGGCGCCGAGCCCCGCCCGGACCTCGGACCACTCCTGCGGGCTCACGAGCTCGCAGACGATGGGGCCGCGGAGGTCGCCGACGTGCGTGCGGCTCACCATCCGCAGCCGGACCTGACCGGCCACGGGCAGGTCCTCCGGCGGGACGCCCCGGTCCGCCCGACGGTGACGGCGCACCGAGAAGCGCCCGAAGAGGCCGAGGTGCACATGCACGACCCGGTCCCCGGCGACGTGGATGGCCAAGTGCTTGCCGTGCGCCTCGGCACCCCGGCCGGCCGGCCGTCGATCAGCGCGGCCGACGCGGCGAACCGGCCCTGCGGCGAGGAGAAGGCGACCGGGGTGCCGCGGAAGGCCGCGTCGAGCCGGTCGGCGAGCGCGTGGATCGTGTGTCCCTCGGGCATCGGTCAGCTGCCCGGGCCGGGGAGGGCGCCGGCCGCCTCGAGCCTGCCCTGCAGCCGGTTCATCCCGGCGAGCCAGCGGTCGGGGTCGGCGGCGCGGCCGCCGTAGTAGCCGGCGACCTCGGGGTGGGGCAGGACGAGGAAGCGGTCGGTGGCCAGGGCGTCGACGGCGAGGTCGGCGACCTCCTCCGGGGTGCGGACGTCGTCGCGGCCCAGCAGGTCGGCGAGACCGCCGGCGTCCTCGAGCATCCGGGTGCGGACCCCCTGCGGGCAGATCGCCTGGACGACGACGCCGCGGTGCCGGTAGGTGGCGCTCAGCCACTCGGCGAAGGCGACGGCGCCGTGCTTGGTCACCGAGTAGACGGGGCTGCCGAGCATCGTCAGCAGCCCGGCGGCCGAGGCGGTGACGACGTACCGCCCGGAGCCCCGCTCCAGCCAGCGCGGGACGAGCAGCCGGGCGGCCCGGACGTGGGCCATGACGTTGACGTCGTGGGTGCGCCGCCAGTCCTCCTCGCTCGCCTCCAGCCCATGACCGGCGTCGATGCCGGCGTTGCCGAACCACACGTCGACGTCGCCGAGGTGGTCGTGGGCGGCGTCGACGAGCCGGCGGACGCCGTCCTCGGTGGCGAGGTCGGCGGTGACCGGGTGGGCGCCGGTCTCCTGCGCGAGGTCGGCGAGCGCGTCCACGTCGACGTCGGCGGCGACGACGCGGACGCCGTCGGCGGCCAGCCGCCGGACCAGCGCCCGGCCGATGCCGTGGGCGGCGCCGGTGACGACCGCGGTCGCGGGGGACACGGCGTCCCGGTCCGGTCCGGCGGCCGTGGCGCCCGAGGCGGCCACCGGCATCAGACGCCGCCGGTGAGCGTGACCCCGCCGTCGACGACGAGCGTCTGCCCGGTGAGCCAGCCCGCATCGTCGGAGAGGAGGAAGGCGACGACGCTGCCGATGTCCTCCGGCACCCCGAGCCGCTTCAGCGGGTACTGCGCCGACACCTGCTCCTCGCGGCCCTCGTAGAGCGCGCGGGCGAACTGGGTCTTGACGACGGCCGGGGCGACGGCGTTGACCCGCACGTGCGGCCCGAGCTCGACGGCGAGCTCCTCGGTGAGGTGGACGAGCGCGGCCTTGCTCGCGCCGTACATCGCAATGCCGGGCGCGGGCTTGACGCCGGCGACCGAGGCGACGTTGACGACGGCGCCGCCGTGCTCGCCCAGCCAGGCGGCGTGCGCGGCCTGGGTCCACCCGAGGGTCGCGGTGACGTTGACCTCGAGGATCTTGCGGGCGGCGTCGAGGCCGAGGTCCATGAGGGGGCCGTAGGCGGGGTTGATGCCGGCGTTGTTGACGAGGAGGTCGAGGCTGCCGAAGGTGTCGACGGCCGCGGCGACGGCGGCGGCGCGGTGGTCCCCGTCGTCGGCCCGGCCTGCGACGGCGACCGCGTGCCCGGGGCCGCCGAGCCCGGCGACGGCCTCGTCCAGCGCCTCCCCGGTGCGGGCGGTGAGCACGACCCGGCCGCCCTCGGCGACGATCCGCTCGGCGATGCCGAGCCCGATGCCGCGGCTGGCGCCGGTGACGAGGGCGACCTTGCCCGCCAGTCGCTGCTGGGGGCGGGGGTCGGTCCCGCTCACGCCAGCCGCTCCAGCACCATCGCCATGCCCTGCCCCCCGCCGACGCACATCGTCTCGAGGCCGATCTGCTTGTCGTGCCAGGCGAGGTTGTTCAGCAGGGTCGAGGTGATCCGCGCCCCGGTCATCCCGAACGGGTGCCCGACGGCGATGGCGCCGCCGCTGACGTTGAGCCGGTCCTCGTCGATGCCGAGGTCGCGGGCCGAGGCGAGGACCTGGGCGGCGAAGGCCTCGTTGAGCTCGACGAGGTCGACGTCGTCGATGGTCATGCCGGCGCGCTCCAGGGCCCGGCGGCTGGCGTCGACCGGGCCGAGGCCCATGATCTCGGGGCTGAGACCGGACACCGCGGTGCTGACGATCCGGGCCAGGGGCGTGATGCCGAGGTCGCGGGAGCGGGTGTCGGACATGACGACGACGGCCGCGGCGCCGTCGTTGAGCGGGCAGCAGTTGCCGGCGGTCACGGTGCCGTCGGGGCGGAAGACCGGCTGCAGCTGGCTCACGGCCTCGTAGGTGACGCCGGCGCGGGGGCCGTCGTCGGTGTCGACGACCGTGCCGTCGGCGAGGGTGACCGGGGTGATGTCGCGGGCCCAGAAGCCGTCGGCGATGGCCTGCTCGGCGCGGTTCTGGCTGCGCACGCCCCAGCGGTCCTGGTCCTCGCGGCTCACGTTCTTGAGCTGGGCGACGTTCTCGGCGGTCTGGCCCATTGCGATGTACGCGTCCGGCAGCTCGCCGCCCTCGCGGGGGTCGACCCAGGTGGGCGCCCCGCCCTGGCTGCGCTCCTCGGTGCGGGCGCGGGCGCCGTCGAAGGCGGGGTTGAGGGTGCCGGGCAGGCCGTCGGCGCGGCCGTTCTCGTAGCGGCTCACGGTCTCGACGCCCATCGAGACGAAGACCTCGCCCTCACCGGCGCGGATGGCGTGGGCCGCCATCCGGGTGGTCTGCAGCGAGGAGGAGCAGTAGCGGTTGACCGTCGTCCCGGGCAGGTGGTCCATCCCGGCGAGCACGGCGACGATGCGCGCGAGGTTGTGCCCCGCCTCGCCGGCCGGCTGACCGACACCGAGCATGAGGTCCTCGATCTCGGACCGGTCCAGCTGCGGGACCTTGTCCAGGGCGGCCTCGAGCATCTGCACGCACAGGTCGTCCGGGCGAGCCGTGACCAGCGAGCCCTTGCGGGCGCGTCCGATGGGGGACCGAGCAGTCGCGACGATGACGGCGTCCGGCATCGAGCACCTCCCTGTGCGTGACCATGCGCGTGTTCACCCCAGCATGACAGCCCGGGGCGGGAGGCGGACCGACGGCCCGGCCGGGCCGGGGCCGGTCACTCCTTCAGCAGGTCGGCGTGCCGGTGGAACAGTGCCCACCGGCCGTCCTCGCGGCGGTAGAGCTCGGTGACGCGCAGGTCCATCGGGACCGGGTCGTCCTGCCCGGCGAACCGCACGACGGAGCGCTGGATCCCGGTCCACCACCCGAGGTCGCCGTCGGACCCGGAGTGGACCGCCTCGACGTCGTTGCGGTCGGCGCCGGTGAAGCGCGCCGCGCCGGCGGCGTTGCCGTCGTTGACGGCGTCGGGGCCGGTGACCACGGTGCCGGGCGGGCCGAAGATCGACGCCGGGGCCCTCGTCGTTGACACCGCGAGGAGCGGCTCCGGGTCGCCCGCGACGAAGGCGTCCGAGGCCCGCCAGCGGCGCTCCAGGTAGGTCGCGAAGTCCTCGGGCGCGCTGCTGCTGTCGTCGGTCATGCCGGTGTCCTCTCGTCGGGGTCGGTGGTGCGCATCGCGTCGGCGGCGTCGGTGAGCCGGAGCAGCAGCCGGGCCAGGGTGTCGCGCTCGACGCCGGTCAGGCCGGCGAGCAGCCGTGCCTCGCGGGCGAGGTGCTCGCCGATGAGCCGGTCGACGAGGGCCACGCCGCGCGCGGTCAGCCGGACCTCCCGGGACCGGCCGTCGCGGGTGACCCGGGTCCGGGTGACGAGCCCCTGACGGGCGAGCCGGTCGACCCGCTTGGTCGTCGCGCCCTGGGTGACCAGCGTCGCGGCCGCGAGGGCGGAGGGGCTCGCGGCGTACGGCTCGCCCTGCCGGCGCAGCGCGGCGAGGACGTCGAAGTCGCCGGAGGCGAGGCCGGCCGCCGCGAACGGCGGACGGAGGGCGGCGTCGACGGCGGCCTCGGCGCGGGCCAGCCGGCCGACCACGAGCATGGGCGTCGCGTCGAGGTCCGGTCGTTCCCGGCCCCACGTCCCGACGATCGCGTCGACGGGGTCGGCGCCGTCGGGGCGTGCCGGTGCGCCGGTCGACGCCGTCCCCGTCACCGTCATCGGCGCTCCTCCCGAATCGCGTCAACATGCTTTCCTCGGAAAGTACCACGGTCGAGGCCCTCGGCCCCGTCCTCGAGCCACTGCGCCGGCACGACCACCGTTGATGAGCGGGAACCACCCCCGGTGGTCACGTCTCCCGCCTGGGCCCGAACGGGGGTGCGGACCTGCGGGGCCCGTGGGGGTGGGGGGTCCGTCGACCCCCGTCACCGGCGGGCAGCCGGGGTCCGGGGCTGGGCTCCTGGGCCGTCCCGCACGGCCCTGACCTGGACATACGGTGCGCGCATCGACGCCGCCGGCGTCGCGAGGAAAGGGGAGGACGATGACCGAGAACACCACCACCGGACGGCCGGGGGGCGAGCGAGGGGACACCTCCGCGCGGGGTCCTGCGGGGCGCCGCGGGGAGGGCCACCAGGGGCCAGGGGGGACGGCGCCGGCCGTGCGGACGCGGCCGGGCCGGGCGTCGGGGCCGGACGCACCACCGCCACGCGCCGCCCGGCGACGACCCCGGCGTCTGCCGGCGGTCGGAGCCCTACGACCCGGCCTGCTCGCGCGGCTGACCGTCGTCGGGGCGCTGGTCCTCGGCGGGTCGATGACCGCGGCGGTCGGGCCGAGCGCCACGGCGGCCACCCGACCGCCGGTGGACTACGTCGCGCTCGGGGACTCGTACGCCTCGGGCTGGGGCGCCGGCCGTGGCATCCCGTCCGGAGGCGACTGCGGACGCAGCGCCAACGCCTACGGCCGGCTGTGGGCCGAGACGCACCCGACCTCCTCGTTCCGCAACGTCACGTGCAAGGGCGCGACGACGCGGTCCGTCCGCGACCGCCAGCTGTCGGCCCTGTCCGTGGGCACGGACATGGTCACCGTCACCGCCGGCGGCAACGACGTCGGGTTCGGCACCGTCATGCAGGCCTGCCGCAACTTCGTCGGGGACCCGACGACCATCCGGGCCCAGTGCTACGCCGCGATCCGCGACGCCCGGTACCGCATCGACCACCGGCTGCCCGGCAACCTGCGCGCGATGTTTGACGGCATCGCGGCCCGCACCGCGTCGCCGACGAGGATCTACGTGCTCGGCTACCCGCGGCTGTTCTTCGAGACCGACTACTGCGGGTTCTTCGGGATGCCGGGTGACGTGCGGCACGACCTCAACCTCACCGCCAACTACCTCGACAACCAGATCCGCCAGGCCACCGAGTCGGCGAACGCGCGGCACCCCGAGCGCTTCGTCTTCGTCGACGTCCGGCAGCGGTTCGCACCGCACGGCCTGTGCGCGCCGGACGAGTGGCTGCTCCCGTTCCAGGGCAGCCTGTCCGACGCCGTGACGACGAGCTACCACCCGAACGCCCGGGGGCAGCGGTACGGCTACCTCGCCTCGCTCAACGCCTTCACGGGGTGAGCCGGCACGTCCGGTCCGCGGCCGACGTCAGGGCCGCGGACCGGGCGCGCTGCCGTCCCCCCAGTGCAGGACGCGCTGCGGGAAGGGGATCTCCACGTCGGCGGCGTCGAGGGCGCGCTTGACGGCGACGGCGACGTCGCTGCGGACCCGGCGCAGCGTCGCGATGTCCGAGGCGTGCCAGTACATGAGCTCCAGGACGATGGCGCTGTCGGCGAACTCGCGGACCCACACGGCGGTCGCCGGCTCGGCCAGGACACCGTCGACGGCGGTCGCGGCGCGCAGGACGACGGCGCGGGCGTGCTCGAGGTCGGTGTCGTAGCGGACGCCGATCTCGAGCGTCGTGCGGCGGGTCGGGGTCCGGGTGTGGTTGACGATGGCGGTGGCCAGCACCTCGCGGGCGGGCAGGACGACGTCCAGCCCGTCGAACGTGTGCAGCCGCACGGCCCGCATGTCGACGTCGCGGACCGTCCCGTCGTACTCCATGAGCGTCACCTGGTCGCCGACCCGGAACGGCCGCCGGATCTGGATGATGATCCCGGCGATGAAGTTCTGGAGGATGTCCTGCGCCGCGAAGGCCACGGCGACGCCCGTCAGCCCGAGCGCGCCGAGGGCCGGGGCGACGGCGACGCCGACCTCGCCGAGGGCCCAGACCAGCCCGACGACGACCACGACGACGGAGAGGATCCGGCCGAGCTGGCGGCCGAGGACGCGTCCGGGCTCGCCGTGGTCGAGGGCCCGGGGCAGCCCGACCCGGACCGCGAGCGCCGCGACGACGCTGAGCACGAGGATCGCCGTCGCCACGACCCACTCGCTGCCGAGCAGGGTGGTGGCGTCGAGGTCCATGCGCGGCAGGCTACCCAGCACCCCGGCCCGCAGTCCGCGGCGCCGGCCGGGCGACCGGACCCGCGCGCGGCGGCCGGGCCGCGCCGACGTGGAAGGATCGGCCCGGTGACGCTCACCGACCGGCTGACCGGCGACGGACCCCGCGGGATCGGGTCGGACGCCGCGCTCGACGTCTTCGTCGAGTGGGCGGGCGAGCGCGGGTTCGCCCTCTACCCGGCGCAGGAGGAGGCCGTCCTCGCCCTCGCCGACGCCAGCCACGTCGTCCTCGCGACGCCCACGGGGTCCGGCAAGTCCCTCGTGGCCGTCGCCGCGCACGCCCAGGCGCTGGCGACCGGCCGACGGTCCTGGTACACCGCGCCCATCAAGGCCCTGGTCAGCGAGAAGTTCTTCGCCCTCGTCGAGACCTTCGGCGCCGCGAACGTCGGGATGCTCACCGGCGACGCAACCGTCAACCCCGGCGCCCCGATCATCTGCGCCACGGCGGAGGTCCTCGCCAACCACGCCCTCCGCGAGCGCGACGCGTCCGACGTGGGCCTCGTCGTCATGGACGAGTTCCACTTCTACGGCGAGCCGGACCGCGGCTGGGCCTGGCAGGTGCCGCTGCTGCTGCTCCCGGACACCCAGATGCTCCTCATGTCGGCGACCCTCGGGGACACCCGCGACCTCGAGCGGGACCTGCACCGGCGCACCGGCCGCGACGTCGTCGCCGTCACCGGGGCCGAACGACCGGTCCCGCTGGAGTTCGAGTGGGTCCTCACCCCCGTGCACGAGACCCTCGAGCTGCTGCTGCGCCACGACCGCGCGCCGGTGTACGTCGTGTCCTTCACCCAGTCGGGCGCGGTCGAGCAGGCGCAGGCCCTCTCCTCGGTCGACATCGTCTCCCAGGAGCGCAAGGCCGCCATCAAGGACGCCGTCGGCGGCTTCCGGTTCGGGAAGGGCTTCGGGCACACCCTGCGCCGGCTCGTGCTGCACGGCATCGGGGTGCACCACGCCGGGATGCTGCCGAAGTACCGGCGCCTCGTCGAGACCCTGGCCCAGGCCGGGCTGCTCGCCGTCATCTGCGGGACCGACACCCTCGGCGTCGGCATCAACGTCCCCATCCGGACCGTGCTGCTCACCTCGCTCACGAAGTACGACGGCCGCAAGCAGCGGCTGCTGCGGGCGCGCGAGTTCCACCAGATCGCCGGACGCGCCGGCCGGGCGGGCTTCGACACCGTCGGGTACGTCGTCGTCGAGGCGCCCGAGCACGTCATCGAGAACAGCAAGGCGCTGGCCAAGGCCGGGGGCGACCCGAAGAAGGAGCGGCGGATCGTCCGCAAGAAGCCGCCCGAGGGCGTGCTCACGTACAACGAGGCCGCCTACGACCGGCTCGTCACCGCCGACCCCGAGCCGCTGCAGTCGAAGATGCGCGTCACCCACGCGATGGTGCTCAACGTCCTGGACCAGTGGGAGGGCCAGCAGGACGCGCTGTGGACGCTGCTGCTGGACAACCACGAGCCGGAGGAGCGCCAGGAGCGGCTCGTCGAGCGGGCGGTGCAGGTGCTCGGGTCGCTCGTGCGGGCCGGCGTCGTCGAGCCGGACGACGGGTCGTCCGTCGAGGACTGGCTGCCGGCCGCGCCCGAGCCGGCCGAGCCGCCGGACGAGGAATCGGACGAGCCCGGCGGGCCCGCCGGGTCCGGCGCCTCGCCGTCCGGTGGAGGACCGTCGCCGGACGGTGTCGACGACGAGGCGAGGTCGCTGCTGCCGCCGGGCGAGGGTCTCGGGGCGCTCGGCGAGGCCCTGGCCGCCGCCGGCCTCGCCCCCGCCACCCCCGACGAACCCCTGCCGGCGGAGGGCAGCGGGATCTCCGCAGCGTCCGGGGTGCGCGGATCCTCCGAGGCCCTGCCCGCAGAGGGTGGTGGGCCGGAGCCCGTCGAGCGGTTCCTGCGCCGCGAGGACCGCTACGACGAGGGACCGTTCCAGGTCGCCCTCGACCTGCACGACGGCTTCGCCCTCAACCAGGCGCTGTCGGCGTTCGCGCTGGCCGCGCTGGAGCTGCTGGACACCGACTCGCCGGACTACGCGCTCGACGTCGTCAGCGTCATCGAGGCCACCCTGGACGACCCGCGCCCGGTGCTCATGGCCCAGCAGTTCGAGGCGCGCGGCGAGGCCGTCGCGGCGATGAAGGCCGACGGGCTGGAGTACGAGGAGCGGATGGACGCCCTCGAGGACGTGACCTGGCCCAAGCCCCTGGCCGAGCAGCTGGAGCTCGCGCTGCGCACCTACCGGCAGAGCCACCCGTGGGTGGACCCGCGCGACCTGTCGCCCAAGGCCGTCGTCCGCGAGCTGTTCGAGCGGGCGATGTCCTTCGGGGAGTTCGTCGCCCACCACAAGCTGGCCCGCGCCGAGGGCGTCGTCCTGCGCTACCTCACCGACGCCTACCGGGCGCTGCGCTCGACGGTGCCGATGTCCGCGCGCACCGAGGAGCTCGACGACCTCGTCGAGTGGCTGGGCGAGGTCGTCCGGCACACCGACTCCAGCCTCCTCGACGAGTGGGAGTCGCTGACCCACCCCGACGCCGCGGCGGGAGGGCCCGAGGTGAGGCCGGCGACCGAGGGGCGGGCGCTGTCGACCAACCCGCGGGCGCTGCGGGTCATGGTGCGGCAGCTGATGTTCCGCCGGGTCGAGCTGCTGGCGCTGGGGCGCTACGAGGCGCTGGCCGCGCTGGACGGTGGGCTCACCCTCGAGGCCTGGCAGGACGCGGCCGCCGAGTACCGCACCGAGTACGACGCCATCGGCACCGGTCCGGCGGCGCGGGGCCCGGCCCTGTTCTCCGTCGACGAGTCGGGCGACACCGGCGGTGGCGGGGCCGGACCGGACGAGGACGCGGACGCCGACGACGGCGGGCGGACGTGGGTCGTGACCCAGATCCTCGACGACCCCGAGGGCGACCACGACTGGCGCATCGTCGCCGAGCTCGACCTCGACGCCACCGACGAGGCCGGCGAGCCCGCGCTCACGGTCCTCTCCTTCGCCCCCGCCACCGCCTGACTCCCCTCCCCCGCCGACGCCCGGACCCCGGGTCCACGCTCGTCGACCAGGGGCACCCACCGCGAACGGGGGTGAGAACCTCCGCCATCCCGACGGTCCTTGACCCACACCCGCGAGCAGAGCCTTCCGGGTCGGGGGGCCGGCAGGTCAGGGGTGGGGGTGGCGGGGGTGTGACGGGGAGGTGACGTCTCGGAGCCTCGAGGTGTGGCTGTCGGTGGTCTGGGTAAGGATGGTCGGACTGACCGGCTACCTGATGGAAGGACCCCGGCCATGACCACGACGCAGTGGGACGCCACGAGCCTCACCACCCGCTTCCAGGAGGTCCGGGCGCACACCGAGCGCCTCGCCTCCCCGCTCTCCCCCGAGGACCAGACGGTCCAGTCCATGCCGGACGTCAGTCCGACGAAGTGGCACCGGGCGCACGTCACCTGGTTCTTCGAGACCTTCGTCCTCTCCGAGCACGAGCAGAACTTCAGCCCGTTCCAGGAGAAGTACTGGTTCCTCTTCAACAGCTACTACGAGAGCCTCGGCCCCCGGTACGCCCGGCCCGACCGCGGGCTCGTCACCCGGCCCGGCGCGCACGACGTCGGCGAGTACCGCGGCAACGTCGACGCCCGCATGCTCGACCTCGTCGCGGGCCTCGACGACGGCACGCTGCACAAGCTCGCCGCCACGATCGAGCTCGGGTTCCACCACGAGCAGCAGCACCAGGAGCTGCTCCTCATGGACATCAAGCACGTGCTGTCGCGCAACCCGCTCGAGCCCGTCTACGGCGGCACCCGCCCCCAGACCTGCGCCCCGGACGCCATGACGTTCGTCGACGTCGAGGGCGGCCTCGTCGAGGTCGGCCACGAGGGCGACGGCTTCTCCTTCGACAACGAGCTGCCGCGGCACCGGCAGTGGCTGGAGCCCTACCGGATCGCCGACCGTCTCGTCACGAACGGCGAGTGGCTGGAGTTCATGGCCGACGGCGGCTACGAGCGCCCCGAGTTCTGGCTGTCCGACGGCTGGGGCCGGGTCAAGGCCGACGGCTGGCGGGCCCCGTTCTACTGGACCCAGCACGACGGCGTGTGGCTCGAGCACACCCTGCACGGCACGTGGCCGGTCAACCCCGGCCTGCCCGTCGCGCACGTGAGCTTCTACGAGGCCGAGGCCTACGCGACGTGGGCCGGCAAGCGGCTGCCGACCGAGGGCGAGTGGGAGCACGCCGTCGTCGCCGACGGGCAGGCGGACGCCGCGCACTCCGGCGGCAACCTCGCCGACCTCGAGCACTTCCACCCCGCCCCGGCCGCCCCGGCGGGCGGCGAGCACCGGCTGCGCCAGGTGTACGGCGACTGCTGGGAGTGGACCTCCTCGGCCTACCACGCCTACCCGGGCTTCCACCCGCCCGAGGGCGCGATCGGCGAGTACAACGGCAAGTTCATGTCGGGGCAGATGGTGCTGCGCGGCGGCTGCGCCCTCACCCCGCCGGGGCACGCCCGCGCCACCTACCGCAACTTCTTCCCCCACGGCGCCCGCTGGGCCCTCTCCGGGGTCCGGCTCGCCGACGGCGGCGCGCCACGGGTGGCGGCGTGAGCGCCGGGACCGGCGGCGGCCGGGGCACCGGGAGCAGCGGCCCGTCCGACGTCGTCGAGCCGCGCGTCGAGGTGCTGCTCGACCCCGGCCACGCCGGCGGCTCGCTCGTCGAGGACGTCCGGCGCGGCTTCGGCTCGGCCCCCCGGCAGCTGCCGCCGAAGTGGCTCTACGACGACGAGGGCTCGCGGCTGTTCGACGAGATCACCCGCCTGCCGGAGTACTACCCGACCGAGGCCGAGCGCTCGATCCTCGCCGAGCACGCCGAGGACATCGCCGCCGCCTGTGACGCCAGCACCGTCGTCGAGCTCGGCAGCGGCACGAGCGACAAGACCCGCACCCTGCTCGACGCCTTCCGCTCGCCGTCCCGGCCGGGCGGTCCGCTGCGGCGCTTCGTGCCGGTCGACGTCTCCGACGGCACCCTGCGCGAGGCCGCGGCGATGCTCAGCACGCGCTACCCGGGGCTCGCGGTCGAGGCCGTCGTCGGCGACTTCACGCTGCACCTCGGCGACCTGCCCAGGGGCGACACCCGGATGGTCGCCTTCCTCGGCAGCACGATCGGCAACTTCTACGTCGAGGAGCGCCGGGCGTTCCTCGGCGCCCTGGCCGACTCGCTCGACCCCGGCGAGTGGCTGCTGCTCGGCACCGACCTCGTCAAGGACGTCGGCCGCCTCGTCGCGGCCTACGACGACGCGGCCGGCGTCACCGAGCGGTTCATCCGCAACGCCCTCGTCGTCGTCAACCGCGAGCTCGGGGCCGACTTCGACCCCGGGGCCTTCAGCTACGTCCCGTTCTGGGACCCGCGGATGGAGCGGATCGACATGCGGCTGCGGGCGGAGGAGCCGCAGGTCGTCACCGTCCCGGGCGCCGACCTCGTCGTCGAGCTCGCGACGGGCGAGGAGATCCGGCTGGAGATCTCGACGAAGTTCCGGCGCGAGGGCATCCGCGCCGAGCTCGCCGACGCCGGCTTCACCGTCACCGACACCTGGACCGACGCCGCCGGCGACTTCGCCCTCACCCTGGCCCGCCGGGACTGACGGCGTAGCGCCCCGCGCGCCACACGCACGTCGCGCCGGGGTGCTCGACCGCTGTCCCGTGACCCCGGGCGCCCGATCGGCTTCGACCGGTGCCGGGTCACTCGGGGTGGCAGGCGCGGGATGCCGCGGCCGTCACCCAGAGTGGGGTCATGAGACTCGCCGGTGCCCACGTCGTCCTCACCGGTGCGACCGGCAGCATCGGCTCGCGCCTCGCCGAGCGGCTGGCCGGACGCGGTGCCCGGCTCACCGTCACCGCCCGCTCCGCCGAGGCCCTCGACGAGCTCGCGGCCCGCACCGGCGCGCTCGCCGTCCCGGCCGACCTCGCCGACGAAGGCGGCCCGGCCTCGTTGCTGACCTCGGCGCAGGACCGGCACGGTCCGGTCGACGTCCTCGTCCACAACGCCGCGGTCGAGGTGGCCGGCCGGCTGGAGGAGCTCGACGCGGACGGGCTCGCCGCCGCCGTCGCCCTCAACGTCCGGGCACCCCTGGAGCTGACCCGCCTCGCCCTGCCCGGCATGCGGGAGCGCCGGCGTGGTCACCTCGTGCTCGTCTCCTCCCTCGCCGGGGTCGCCACCTTCCCGGGCCTCACCCTCTACGGCGCGACCAAGGCCGCCCTGACCCAGGCCGCCGCCGGGCTCTCGCTGGACCTGCGCGGCTCGGGGGTCGGGACCACGCTGGTGGAGATCGGCCCGGTCTCCTCGACGATGATGAGCCGGGTCCGGGACCATCCGCCGACGGCGGCGGCCTTCACCCGGGCGGCCCGGCTCCGCGTGCTGCGCGACCTCGACCCGGACGAGGTCGCGGGCGCCGTCGTCGCAGCCGTCGAGGCGAACCGCCGTCACGTCCGGCTGCCCCGGCGGGCGGCCGTGCTGGCCGCGACCGCGGGCCTGCCCCGGGCTGTCGTGCGGACCGCGCTCGTGGGGATCGAGGGATGACGAGGCGCTCGGTCCGCCGCAAGGTCGCGGTGGCGACGTGGAGGGCCCGACCGAGGGGCGCATCCACGCGCGCAGCGAGGTCGACGTCTCCGCCGCCCTGGCCCACGTCGCGCGGCTGCGCGAGGACACCGGGGTCCGGGTGACCCTCACCCACCTCGTCGGGGCCGCCCTGGGCCGGGCCCTGCGTGCGGTGCCGGAGGCCCGCGCCCGCGTGGTCCTCGGCCGCATCCGGCCGCTCGAGGACTGCACGGTCTCGTTCGCGGTCGACATCGAGGACGGCGTGGACCTCGGTCCGGTCCGGGTGCCCGACGCCGACCGGCTGAGCACGGTCGAGATCGCCCGCCGCCTGCAGTCGGCGGTCGACGCCCTGCGCGGGGGCCGCGACCGTCACCACCGCAGCTCCAGCGCCCTGGTCCGCATCGCTCCCCGGGCCACGATGCGGCCCATCCTCTCGGCGGCCTCGGTCCTCGTCGGCGGGCTCGGCGTCCCGGCCTTCGGCCAGCCCGGGCGGCCGTTCGGGACGGCCTTCGTCTCCAACGTCGGCACGCTCGGGCTCGACGAGGCCTACCTCGCCCCGGTGCCCTTCGCCCGGACGGCGGTCTACCTCGCGGTCGGGGCCGTGGCCGACCGGCCGGTCGTCGTCGACGGGCAGGTCGTGGTCCGCCCGGTCAGCGTCCTCGTCGCCACCGCCGACCACCGCATCCTCGACGGCGCCCACGCCGGACGGCTGCAGCGCGTCGTCACCGACCTGCTCGCCGACCCCGAACGTCTCGACCGGCCGGCCGCCTGACGGGCCGGCCGGCACCGGACCGGGGCGTCGGGTCGGCGGGCGCCGTCGTCAGCCGGCGCGGCGGACCGGCGGTGCCGGTGGCGCCAGCGGCGGCGGGACGGGGCGCGCGGCGGCGCCGAGGATCAGGACGGCGAGGGGCCGGTGCCCGGCTCGAGCTGCGTCGCCAGGTACTGCTGGACACTGATCCGCTCGATGGCCTCGAGCTGGGACTCGAAGAAGTCGGCGTGCCGCTCCTCGTCGCGGACCATCTCCTCGAAGACGGCGGCCGAGCCGTGGTCGCCGAGCTCGCGGCACTCGCGGGCCGCGGCGTTGAACTGCGCGACGGCGGCGAGCTCGCTGGCGTGGGCGAGCCGCAACATCTCCTCGGCGGTCTCGCCGATGGTGATGGCCCCGAGCTTCTGGACGTTGGGGTGGCCCTCGAAGAAGAGGATGCGGTTGATGAGGGCGTCGGCGTCCTTCATCTCGTCGATGGACAGGTCGTAGAAGACCTTGCCGAGCCGGGTGAAGCCCCAGTTGTCGAGCATCCGCGCGTGCAGGAAGTACGTGTTCGTCACGGTGAGCTCGAAGGTGAGCGCCTCGTTGAAGAGGTCGACGACACGGCGGTCAACTGGCTGCACGGATGGGCTCCTCGTCCGGGGTGGCCTGGGGCTCGAGCGCCCGCAGGTCCTCCATCGTCGCAGCCCGGGTGACGTCGTGCGCGACGACGATCGCCTTGACCGAGAACACGCACCCGCCGCAGTCGGTGCCCGCCCCCGTGGCGCGGCAGACCTCGGCCAGCGAGGTGGCGCCCGCGTCGACCGCGGCCGTGATGGCGGAGTCGCCGACGACGTTGCAGTGGCAGATGATCACCGCGCACCTCCGTCCGCGTCGCGCCCGCGGCCGGTCCGCGAGGTCAGGTAACCCTCACCATACCAAGGGTTGCCTTACCTAATCCACACGCACG